>CABUID010000053.1 GCA_902491575.1 uncultured Bacillota bacterium | reverse complement strand
TCGGGAAAACAATTATTGAACGAAGATTTAAAAGTATGGGGGGATTCACTAAATATAAAAATATACGATGTAAGTAAATTGAGCTCAGAAGAATTGAAATCAGTTATAAAATCAAGTGACATTACAATATGTGGTTGGTGTTTTAGCGAAAGAAGCAAATTATTATTAGAAGCACTTGGTTGCTTATAATGCGAAATGATAGATACTTTTCTTTTGGTGAGTGCTATTTTATGTTAAATTATATAAATATCTGATTTGTATACGAGGAGAGAGAATAATGAATTCTGATATGACAAAGTATTGTTATCAACATTTTGAAAATGCATACAATATTGGGTGGAATGTAAATTTTGATAGTACAGTGGAAAGTAAAGAGACATTTGATTCAATATTCATAGAAAAGCTGACTTTATATTGTGAGAATCCATTAAATAGCGATTTGAATGGTGTATGTCGTGAAACAGAGATTGATGGAAAAAAGTATGTAAAAGGGTTTGGAGAAATACGCATCATTGATTTAAAAAAGAAAATAAGATATGCGGCGCCAAATGTTATTATAGATGATATATTAAATGGAAAATATATACCGCCAATAGAATTTGTCGATGCAGTTTTAACAGGACCGACTTTTGATTCTGAAGAATATCAGGAATTTTATTTAAATTATTCGGAAAAAAACTTTTGGGGAGAAAACGAAGAAAATTTAAAAAAAATAGTTAAGGTATTGGAATTGGCAGGAGATTTTGAAGGCTTTAAAGATTATATTTTGAATAACGATTTGATAAATATAGTTGTCCCTAAAGGTTCGTTACTTAATTATACAATCACAGAAGGGAAAGAAAAGGAAGCACTTTGGCTTATTGAAAATGGTATAGATATTAATGCTTTTGACGGTTTGGAACTTATGACGGCAATAAAAAAGAACAACAATATAATTGCAAAAAAATTAATAGATGAAGGTATTGTTATTAACAGTAGAGAGATGAAAGATAATCCTTTAGTTAGTGCGATTCGTTTTTCAAATGCCTTTCTTGTAGAGGAACTTATGAAAAATTACAGGAATTTGATAGTAACTTATTCAAACGAATATGTAAGAAATTGTAGTGTTTTAGATATTGCTGAAAGAACGAAAAATGAAAAAATAATAAATATAGTTAAGAAGTATTTAGTATGATCTATTGATGTTAATATAAATTCAAAAAAATTGATAATAGTTGTTTTTCAGGTTTAAGTTCGTAAGAGAATAATAATTTTTTGATATGTTTATAAGTTTGGAGAACCAGTGACAACTGATATTCCAATGTTACGTGATGGAACAGTTTATGAAGTTTATATTATAAGAAAAAATGGTGATTGTAGTAAAAATGAAATTAAAGCGATTGAGAAATTATGTAATGTAAATTATATCAAAGCGAGGGTAAATTGGTAGACAAAGTGTTTTTAGTGCGGAAGGGGACGCATATAAGATGAAAGATTTGAACCAAGCAATATCAATTTATGAAGTAAGACCTTGGTACTCATACTAATATATTTTACCTGCTTCGTTAGGTCAGGAAGAATAGGAGAGGTTTATGGCAGAAGGATTACAAAGGAGAATTGAATATTCCGATTTAAAATTTATCAGTTCCTTTGCCATGGAAAAGATCCTTGATTTTCAGACATGGGAGGTGCCAGGGGAACATGCCAGAGGAA
>CABUID010000052.1 GCA_902491575.1 uncultured Bacillota bacterium | reverse complement strand
CGGGAAAAACCCCGTCAAGGGTCCCCTCTGAAAAAGTCAAGTAAAATATTCAAAATTGAGTAAAATATTTTCTATCAAATATTTGATGTAATTCTATATTATTCAATATTTTCTATGAGTTAATACAAAGTGTTTAATAATGTGTGATGACAAATATGGGTCACCTTTGAAACCACCTATTTCAACATTCGAATTGAACACAGATGGTTTATCGCTTAATGAACAAATCAAATTAATGGATTTATCAGAAAGCAATGATTTTGTTCATGCGAAAACAATGAGACAGCAAGTTATTTTAGTCTCAAAAGTATTATTTGATGACAATTCAAGAATTAATTATTCAACAATTGCCAAAATATTTAAAAGTAATGTCAATTCTATCAAACGTCATATAAACAGTCCAGTCAATTTATATAAAAATGGGAGACCTTCAATATTTCCAGAAGGTACAAAAGAATTTATTATTCAGATTGTTTATGAGCAGTTTCAAAAGAAAAACCCAATCAACTATGATTTTTTACAAGAAGCAATATGGAAGCAATATAATATTACAGTGCTTTCAGATACATTAAGACATTTTTGTAGAAACATTAAAGAAATAAAATCAGTTGATGGGGTTCCAATGGAAAAGAACAGAATTGAAGTTAATATTGATGATTTAAAACAAAAATATAATGAATTAGATAATCATCTCAAAAATATTCCTGGTGAATTTGTTTTCAATGTTGATGAAAGTGGATGTAGTGAATGGATTGATGCTCAAGCAATTAAAGTTCTTGTTCCATCAGATTTTGCAAATTCATCAATAAAGATACCAAAAGACAGGAATAGCAAAAGAGTTTCACTTGTTGGTTGCATAGCTGCAGATGGAGAAGCACTTAAACCAATGCTAATTATACCAAGAAAAACAATAGAATCAGAATTAGCATTGTATGGTTATAATTCAAATGTTGTTAGTTATGCATATCAAGAACATAGCTTCATGACATCCAAAATATTTGAGCAATGGGCAAATGAAATATTCTTTCCATATGTTATTGAAAAAAGAAAGAGATTGCATTATAATGGGGACGCACTTATAATACTGGATGGACTTGGTGCTCATGATTCAGTTGGTTTCAAAGAAGGATGCGAAAGATACAATATAAAAATATTAACATTAGTCCCACATTCTTCAGATCAAACGCAACCATTGGATTTGGTTACATTTAGCTTGTTTAAGAGATATTATTCAAGAAGTACATTTAACTATCTTATCTCAAACCAATCAAATCAATTAATTAAAATGTTAGGAGCATGGTACCAAGCAACACCTCCTCATCAAGTTATTATTGCTTTTATGGCAGCAGGGATGAGACCAACATTGATAAATAATATGCATTATTATACAATTGATCTATCATTAGCAACAAAACTTCGTGATTGGAGAGTTTCAGAAGATGGATTAATTAATGATAATTCAGCATCAAAAAGAATAAGAATAACTAAAAATAATGATAAATAAAAAACATTTATATTAAAATATATTTATTTATATTAACATTTTTTAATATATATTTATTTACTATTTAATTGCATTTCAAAAATTAAAAAATTAAAACTAAGAGGGAATTGAACATTAAGTGCATACATAATGTTATATTCATTTATATATAAACAATTATTCCATACCAAAATTACATAAAATTAAAATATTAATATAATTTATTAATTTAATTTGACGGGGTTTTTCCCGTCTTGACGGGTTTTTCCCGGGACTCTAAATGGCTTACCGATGCAATCGTGGTCAAAGGAATGGATACAAAGCTT
>CABUID010000051.1 GCA_902491575.1 uncultured Bacillota bacterium | reverse complement strand
TTATTACAAATCATTATTGTTAAGATATGTATTTTCAATTATGTCATAAATAACGGCTGCGCGGAAGAACGTCCCCCACAAAGCGGTTTTTTTAACGATACAAAAATTGAAAGAAACTAGAAATGCCAAAAATTGTTGAACTTTTTGCTTCAAACAAACTTACTGAATTATCAAAAAAATTCTTCTTATTCAAAAAAGTTCAACTTATTCAATACCGTTTCAATAATTTTGTATGATATCTCATTTATTTGAATATGCACTCAATTCTGGTCAACTTTTTGTTTTGCATATTTTTTAGATTTATAATAATATTTTTTGGCTTATATAAATGTATTTTAAATTAATAAAAATATATTTTTAATCTTTTGTTTATGATTCAATACCTATTATATTCTTCCAGCATTTTTCAAAAGTATTACCAATGTTTCGGCGGAAACACCATTCATGAACATAGCTTTCTAAATTACTCCTACTTTTATAGCAATTTCTATCTAAAAATTTTTTAATAGAATTCCATGTTGATTCTATTTTTTGTGTGTTGACCTTGGTAATTGGATCAACAAAGTTTTCAGAATGGTTAACTGTTTGATGAGTGAACCCATAATTATATAAAGTATCATATGCCTTCCATTTATCAGACCAAATAATTGCATTTGAATTAACAGTTGATGTAATAATTGGAATAAGTGTTTCTGCTGACCTGTCATCACAAACTTCTGCAACAACTCTGTTTGTTTCAATGTCGATTTCACCAAAAACCCATACTGCATCTCTTTTCAATCCACTACCAACATTATATTTTGCTTTGAAAAAATGGCTTTCATCAATTTGTACAATTCCAATTCCTAATTTATGTTTATCAATATCTGAACGGTATTCTTTTTCTGCAATTGATCTGAACATAGCAAAATAATTATTAATTGTTCTTTCTGATACAATTGTAATTTTTGATGTTGATTTGATATTTAAACCTTCAGACCAACAAGCTAGAATAACTGTAAATTGCTTTAATGATATTTTTGCATCTGAAATCCATGAGTTGAAACGTATCGACATTGTATTTCTGCATGTTCTGTTAATACACTTGAATATAGCACCATCTGGATATCTATCTGAATAACAAAGCTTCATTAAATTGTAACAAGATGAACAAAAATGAAGTTGATTAATGTCCTGAATTATCTTTTGCTCGGAAGCCCAGTTTACAAAATCACTATCACTAAAACTTCCAACAACTTGAAGTATATAATTAAAGTTCATAATTTTTTAAAAATTGTCTGAATTTAAACGTTTTATTTTTCAGATTTTACAATAAATAATGCAAAGTTCAATATAATTATTGATTTTATAATTGTTAAAAAATTCTAAATTTAGTGTCATTTGTTTATTTAAAATGAAATTTGTTATAACAGGATATCAAATATACTTTAATTTTCAATATAATAGGTATTGAATCATAAACAAAAGATTAAAAATATATTTTTATTAATTTAAAATACATTTATATAAGCCAAAAAATATTATTATAAATCTAAAAAATATGCAAAACAAAAAGTTGACCAGAATTGAGTGCATATTCAAATAAATGAGATATCATACAAAATTATTGAAACGGTATTGAATAAGTTGAACTTTTTTGAATAAGAAGAATTTTTTTGATAATTCAGTAAGTTTGTTTGAAGCAAAAAGTTCAACAATTTTTGGCATTTCTAGTTTCTTTCAATTTTTGTATCGTTAAAAAAACCGCTTTGTGGGGGACGTTCTTCCGCGCAGCCGTTATTTATGACATAATTGAAAATACATATCTTAACAATAATGATTTGTAATAA
>CABUID010000050.1 GCA_902491575.1 uncultured Bacillota bacterium | reverse complement strand
GCCAAAAAATAAATCATTATATGATATTAAATAAAATTATTAAAAAGGGGCTGTCTCTGAAATGATTTTTAAAATCATTTCAGTAGACGGTCTTTTTATTTTTTATTCATATATTTATATGAAATTATTTCTAAATGAACAAGTTTTTTGACACGACAAATAGGAGGTTATAAACCTCCTATTCTCTGTAAAAATATACCTTTACGCTATTTTCTTTTCATGCAATAATATACCATTTCTATTTTGACTCATCTTATTAAAGAGTTTTTGAATATTATAAGCAAAGCTCAAAAGTGCAAATTCAGTTTTAATATTATTTTTTCCTCTTGATAAAAATCTTCTAAAACCATAATCTTGTTTTAATACTCCAAAAGCTCCTTCGACCTGAATAGATCTATTCATTCTTAATAACTTTCCTTTTTCAGTCGAGATATTTTCTAATGAAGTTTTACGTTTTTTTACAAAATCTTTTGATACATGTAGGCGTTTATTTCCTTTTGCTTTAGTACATTTACTTTTATAAGGACACTCATTACAGTTTTCACTTTCGTAAATTGTAACATTGGATTTATAGCCAGATTTAGAAGTTTTTATTTTACTTGATATAGGTACTAATTTATTGCCATATGCACATATATAATAATCATTTTCTTCATCATAAATCATATTTTCTCTTTTACTTATATCAACTTTAAACTTTTTATTTTTTGATTTCTCGTAGTTTTGAGGCTTTATGTATGATTTTTGATTATGTTTTGATAAGTACATATAATTTTCTTCACTTTCGTAGCCGGCGTCAGCGATAACATTTTCAAATTTCTTTGGTAAATCTTTTTCTAGTTTATCTAAGAAGGGTATAAAAGTTAATTGATCTGATCTTTCACTAGAAATATCTATACCAACAATATATTCACCCTCTACCCCTATTTGAATATTATAACCAGGTTTTAATTGGCCGTTTTGCATATGGTCATCTTTCATATGCATGAAAGTCGCGTCTTTATCTGTTTTAGAGAAGCTATTACGACCATCAAATATACTATTATAGTTATCATATTTGATTTGCTTTTCAATAAATTCTTGAATACTCTCATAGTATTTTTGAAGTTTACTTTTTCTTTTGCCTTTCCCATAAACAAATTCAGTAGAATTTTCTTTTTTTATATTTTCTAATTTATCAAGTATCTTACTAGCATAATCAACAGATATTTTTTGATCAATGTTAGCAATTCTAATATCTAAATTTTCATGTATTTCTTCAAAAGTTTTTTTGATTTTTTCTTGTAGTTTAGATTCAAACTTATCAGTTGCTTTCTTCCATACAAAAGTATATTTATTGGCATTCGCTTCGATTTTAGTCCCGTCAATAAATAAATTTTCATATCTAATCTCATTCATTTCTCCAAGCTTTGCAATAAGTTGATTAAACAAATCTGATATACATCCTTGTAGGTGTTTACTCCTAAATCGTGCAATGGTATTATGATCCGGAGCCTTTTGCCCTTGCAAAAGCCAAATGAAATTTATATCTCTTTTACAAGCTTTTTCTAAATCTCTTGAAGAATATATTTTATTCATACATCCATATATTAATATTTTAAATAAGATGGCAGGGTCGATTGCTGGATTTCTACCTAATGTAGAGTATGTTTTATATAAATCTGTAAAATCTAATCCCTCCGTAACTTCAAATAGCAATCTTACTGAATCATCTTCACTTGGTATAAAAGGAACCTGTAATGCAAATCCTATTTGTTGCATAGGAATCACATTTTTTGTGAAGTTTTTCATATTATTACTATGCGCAAAAAAGGAAGTTCAAATTCGAACTTCCTTTTCTTTATCGGCAAATATCAAATTTTTTTGATACAGCCCCTTGC
>CABUID010000049.1 GCA_902491575.1 uncultured Bacillota bacterium | reverse complement strand
TTTGTAAATTTAAGAAAAAGTCATTTTAAAAAAATAACATAGAGTCCCGGGAAAAACCCGGTAATGACGGGAAAAAGGGGGTAATATTTATATATATTAAAAATTAAAAAAATTTGTTTTCAGGTGTTTTGATAGTGTAATTGTTATAGTTACACTTTGATTGGAGTGCTACTTTATGTATGCAGTTCGATTCCTGATTAAATAAATTTTTATTATTTTATTTTTATTATTTTTAATGATATAAATAGAAATATATCATTATTTAAAGTTATTAAACTTGAATAATAATGAATAATTTTATAAAATTTAGTGATTAATGAATGATTTATTCATCAATTCTTATTCTTGAATATTCATCAATTATATTAATCTCTCTTTGTGTTGATCTTAATAATCTTAATTGTGAAGCTTTTCTAAGATCAACATTCCAGTATATCTGATTGTTGTTCAGATATGGATTCATTCCTGAAGCAACAAATGCAGATATTATTAAATGTGGAGCAGTAGCTTGATACCAGGCGCCAAGCATCTTGATAACTTGATTAGATTGCTTCGAAGCAAATTTATCAAATGTCATCTTGGAATATGCTCTTTTAAGCAAAGAAAAGGTAACTAGATCAAGAGGTTGACATTGGTCAGAAGTATGAGGCACAAGAAATAATACATATACATTATATATATTACAAGCCTCTAGAAAAGTATCACTATAATGTGAACCTAGTCCATCAAGAATTAATACCGCAGGACCTTCATAATCATACTTCTTTCTTCGTTTCTCAATGTCTGGAAAGAACACATCAATTGCCCATTTCTCAAACAATTTTGTTGTCATGAATGCATTCTTTTGGTAAACAAATAGTGCCTGGTTATCATTATAACCATATAGAATTAGGTCACTATCTATTGTTTTTCTAGGAAGTAAAACTAAAGGTTTCATGCATGTACCATCTGCCGCAATGCATCCAACAATCGTTGCTCTCTTTGAATTTCTGTCAACTGGAATCTTAATGTTTGAATCTTCATACCATTGTGGAACAAGTACTTTAACTTCGTGTGCATCTGTCCAATCACAGCATCCTGATTCATCGACGTTGAATATAAATGAACCAGGTATTTGCTGAATCATTGCATTTAGGAGATCATAGTACTTCATAATATCATCATTTGATGCACTGACACGTTGCTGCTCCATTGGAATTCCTCTAACTGTTTTTACTTCGTCAATTCCTCGACATATGTGCCTTAATGTATCTGGTTTTAATGATATGCTAAAACGATATTGAATTGCATCAAGAAGGAAGTCATATGTAACTGGACTATTATTAAGGAAATTATCTCTTATTATGTTCTTGATGAATTCTATAGCTTCACAACAAAGGATTGGTGGTCTTCCATTTGGCAATGTATCCTTTTTTAATCTTAGATACTGTTTATAAATTGAAGCACTAGAACAATTAAAGAAAATGCCAAATTCTTCAAATGTAACTTTAAATCTTTCATCTTCTGGACGTAGCATTATTAAAGCAATTTTCACCTGCTCTCTGAACGTTTTAGCCTTTCTAAATTCATCATTTATTAACAAGGATGAGAACTTTTCCTTGTTATTTGGTTTCAAAGCCTCTATATTAAGCTTTTCAAATGATACAGCTTCTTTTAATTTGCTTGCAATCATTGATGTCTTTTCATTCAAAAATTCAATTCATATTGAAAAATGAATAATTAAAAGAGTATTTAAAATTGAATTAGTAAAAATTTTATTTCAATAGATTTTGTATAGTTTACGTTACCCCCTTTTTCCCGTCATTACCCCCTTTTTCCCGGTACTCTACACCAAACTGTTTTTTTTGTTCCATTTGAATAGTTTATTTATGTCCAACTTTT
>CABUID010000048.1 GCA_902491575.1 uncultured Bacillota bacterium | reverse complement strand
ATGGAGCCCTTATGGTTCTGGTAAAACAACCATTAAAAGCAACAATTTATAGGTAGTAATAACTACTAACTAAAATTAGTATAACATGGTTTTAGTAAAATTAACCAACATTTTAATATTTTAAGTAAATAAAATGATATAATAGGAACTGAAAGACAAATAGTAATTTGTATAAGAAATTATATTAGTAAATGAAATAAATTTAATAAAAAATTAATTGTTTTTGTATATATATATGTTATAATATGCTAAAGGAGAATTTATAAATGAGAGGTTGTAATAAAAAGAAAAAAGCAAAGTATATAGTAATAGTTTTTTTTGCAATAATAATACTTGGAAGATTTTTTATACCTTGGGCGATTGAACCAGAAAATTTTAGAGATACAAAAAATAAAATAAATAGTTTTATAAACAGATATACTATACCAGATTCATATAATGCAAAATCATTGATAGCGGTTGATCTTTCAAATAATAACGATTTTGTTTCTAAAAGAGCAAATGAACAACAAACTCCTGCAAGTTTAGCTAAATTATTTGTTATTGACTATGCAACAACACTCGTTGATTTAGATGATGTAGTTTTGGCAAAAAATGAAGCAATTTCATTAACAAAACAAGGTTCATCTGTTGCAAACATTAAAGAAAAGAAATATTATGTTAAAAATTTATTTGCTGCAATGTTAGTACCATCAGGGAATGATGCAGCCTATGTATTAGCTGATTATTGTGGAGGCATTATATCTCCTAAAGCTACTACTAGCAAAGAGCGAATAGAAGTCTTTATGAAAAACTTGAATGAATATTTAAAACAAAATGATTATAAGGATACTATTTTATATGATCCAAGTGGATTTGATACAGAAGCCCATACAACTGTATTAGACTTAGAAGAAGTTGTAATGGATTTATTAAAGAATGAATGGTTTAAGGATATAGTTTCTCAAACTTCATATACAGCAACTTTACCAGATGGTAGCATGCAGACTTGGAAAAATACAAATACATTCCTTGATCCTACATCAGAATATTATAACAAAAATGTAATTGGTGTAAAAACAGGTTCTTTATCTGATGATTTTAATTTAGTAGTATTATATAAAAAGCATGGAAAAGAATTTTTGATATGTAGTTTAGGTTCACAATCTAATTATTCACGATATGATGATGTTAATTATGTTTTAAAAACAATAGATGAATCAGATTATTTGAAAAAGTAAGTTAAAATAAAGGAGATGATTATTATAGAAGTGATATATAGCATTTTATGTGCTGTTTTACCGTGTACTATTTACTTTACAGCAAGAAAAAGGAAAGGGTATCATTTATCAATTTTAGCAATGCTAATTTTCGTTTTATATCTTTGGAAAGTATATGATTTAACTGGTGCAGGAGGTTTAACAAATATATTTTATGCACCAAAAGGTGGAGATAATACATCAATTATTCAAGCTAATATTAATCTCATCCCTTTTAACATCATAGAGAAAACTTTTTACTTAAATATTTTAATGCTTGTTCCTTTTGGATTTTTAGTTCCTTTTATTTGGAAGAACTATCGTAAATTTTATAAAACATTATTTTTAGGGGCAGGTTTTTCATTAATGATAGAAATATCTCAATTAATTACGAACCGTACAACTGATGTCAATGATTTAATTGCTAATACAATGGGTGCATTAATCGGATATATTATTTGGCAAATAGTTTCATTATGTTTTGGAGAGCATTTAAAAAAGCCTGTAAAAGGTAAGAGTGATGTAATATGGTATATACTTTTAAGCTTTTTGGGTATGTTTTTCTTATATTATCCTTTTTGGTTTGCTTGGAATATTGAACCGCTTATTTTTCAATAAAATAAATTTTCAAAACATATAAATTACAATTT
>CABUID010000047.1 GCA_902491575.1 uncultured Bacillota bacterium | reverse complement strand
GTGTATATTTAAAGCGTGGAAAGCTCCTTCGGGAGCTTTTCAGTGTTTGTAAGAGTTTATATAAAATGGGCTAAGAAGGTGGTATGATCAAAATAACAGATTAAAATTTATATTAAGAAATGAATTTAAAATTTTTAATTATGAAATAAAACGTAAGATAATTTCAGAGGTGAGAATAATGGATAGAATTGCATTAGTAATCGGTAATTCTGATTATTCAAATGTAGGGAAATTGAATAATCCTAAGAATGATGCTGACGATATTGCTAGTATTTTGAATAAATTAAATTTTGATGTTACAAAAATAATGGATGCAAATTTAATAGATATTCAAAAATCTGTTAATGATTTTTTACAGGCATTAGATGAATATGCTGTAGGGGTATTTTTTTATGCAGGGCATGGTATGCAAATCGACGGTAAAAATTTTATCGTTCCTATTGATTTAAAGTTAAGTGATAAAAGCAAGACAATGGTCTCTTGTTATTGTTTAAATTCGCTGTTAGAAGGTGCATCTTCATATAAGGGAAAAACATTAATATGTATATTGGATGCATGTCGAGATAATCCTTTTGCTATGGGGAGGGGATTTTTAACAGGCTTTGCGCCATTTAATAATCCACCTAAAGGTACTATGATTGCTTATTCTACAAGCGCTGACTGTAGTGCATTTGATGGACAATGTAGTAATGGATTATATACACAAGTTTTAAAAGATGCTATGCTTATTCCAAATTTGAAAATTGAAGAAATGTTTAAATTTGTTAGAAATAAAGTGTCAGAAATATCAATTAGCCAATACGGAGAAGAACAGCTTTCATGGGAATATTCTTCGTTAGTGGGAGACTTTTATTTTTCTGTTACGCCACAACCAGTCAATGAACAGGTTACTGATGAGAAAATATATGAATTCATATGTGCTCGTCGAAAATCTTATGAGAATGCTTCGGATAATATTTATGATATTGAATGTTTGCCATATATAGATGCCTATAATAAATATCATATACCAATTATTAAAATTTTACGTGCATATTCAAGAGTAGATTATTCAAAAAGAGGATTTCAGTTTTCGGATGCTACTATAGATCAGTTAAACAGCAATTATTTGTCATCATGGGGATTTATACAGAAATATGGTAGATGGTATTATAAAAATCATTACGTTGAGATGGGAGATTTATTGCCATTGCCCGAGGAATTAGAACCTAAACAACCTATTAATGGAAAGGAATTGAAGATTGAAGCTTCATTGAGCTGGAAAATGAATGATGGAAAGATAAGATTTCAAGTATCTTCTAATATTCCAGAGGAAACCCCATTAATGTTTACATTACGTGGCAAAGAATATACAGCTCAATGTAAATCTGTAGCAGGTAATAGAATTTCAATAAGTGAATGGTTTAGTGACAGAGGTAATCCTATGAAAAATGGATTTTATACTATAGATGTGTCATGTCCGATATATAGTGTATTGCCAGAAAAGATAAAGAAAATATTTGGTGAACGTAATAGAAATATATGTGGACAATATGTTAAATTTGAACCAGTGGGAGGAAATACGATTCATTTTTCGTATGGATTAGTTCTTAAAAATAGTAAAGTTCAAGTTATTGATATGCAACAAAGAATCTCAGCATTATAATGAATGTGGTTTTATACAAGAAAACATGGCAGATTGTAACTGGTTAAAGTGAATTGGGCGTATGGAACTTTTAAATCCATACGCCTTTTAAACAAGAGAGTTGTAAGAGCATATTATCTACTCGATGATGATTATAATTCCATATCATATGACCTTTTCTTAGCTCTGGCAGGCTGATTTCGTCGCATCTCTTGTTTCCTCTGATATTCAAGTTCCCATGCACGATGGGAGAAAACATCAGGATCTTCCACATTGAGATAATCCACCTCATTGGCTGCAATATCACGACGGTGATAGTCGT
>CABUID010000046.1 GCA_902491575.1 uncultured Bacillota bacterium | reverse complement strand
ACTTGTGAAGCAAAGTGACGAACGTCTTATCCAGTTTCCGAAAATAATATATTTTCATCATTTTAGTTAATATTTAACATCGTATTTCCACCTCCATTACTTGTTAATTGAAGAGATAGTAGAACACATCCCTACACTATTACAGGAGATTTCAACTCCATTTTGAGAGGATGTTTTATAAATCTTTTTAATCTTTTTGAAAGTATTCCTTCAATAGTTACGGACACAAGAACATCAAAGTGTCGGGGTATCAATAAAAACTTTTTTATATCTCTTCAATAGTAACAGACATTTGAAGTGTCAAATGCGAGGGTTCAAGTTAAAAATATTTTTAAATTTTATCTAAACGCAAAAAAAGATGCACCTACCACATTAATGTAGTAAATGCATCTAGCTAATGAAATGTTTAAATTTCTTAATATTTTCTAAATTTTATTAATTCATCTGCACTTTTTAATATTAAAACATTTGGTACAATATTAATAATTTCTCTTTCAATCTTTTTCCATTGTCTATGAGAATATTTTCCAATAGCTATTCTATGGATACAATTATCATTTGTTATTATTTCTAAATAACTAACGCTATCCGCTTTTCAAAGTGGTTTGCCAATAGAATTTCCATCTCTATCTTTAAATTCAATCGCACAAATATCTTTATAATATATTTTCTCCTTATATTGTAATCTAGTAATCTTAGGCACAAAATCACTCGGAGTATAAATAAACTCCTTTGTAAATTTCAAGAAACCTAGATACCAACAAAAATTACAATAATATAATAAATACGATACAACAATTCCACCAATTAGAAAAACAATGCCAATTTGGAAATTATCAAATAATAATAATAGTCCTAAAACAATAGGAAAATATATAACTATTCTACTAATATAAGAATAAAAACTATTCGCCCAAAATGTTTTCATATTTACCATGTATTATAAAATTACTCAAAGATATGAATAACTTTATAACTTTTCCTTTCTTTGAGAACTAAGTGTTTAATGATAACAGCCGGCCAATTGTTATCATTAAATCGTGACTGTGGATTTGCATCTATTTGTTTCTAGCTTAGACTAGTTCTAGGAGTCTCCTACCACAACTTTTATTTTCTATTGTTAATTAGTTAAATATCGCTTAGACGATTGATGTAGAAAAAGGCTACAAGAAGTAAAAGCTATGGAATCATAACAGTCACTAACAACATATTGGAGGTATTTTATGTTTTATGTTGGTATTGATGTTGCTAAGTACAAACATGACTTTGCAATCATCAATGAACATGGTTTAGTTATCGTTCCTCCTAAAACGATACAAAACTCTCAAGAAGGTTTTAATGAACTGTTATCTTCTCTTGATCGTTCTCAAGAAATCAAGATAGGACTTGAAGCTACAGGTCAATATATGGAACTTACAAACAATCCATCAACCAACCACCTTGTTACCATGGTTCTCCTGGAACATAAAATTTAATTTTCTTAAAAATATTTTCTGGAATTTTTGTAAGATTATCATATTTTATAAAGAAACAATACATCTTTTTATTATTTATTTTCTCATTCAAATAAATATACAATGCACTAGTAGTTCTCCAATCACCAAGCCCTAAAGATAAATAGTTTTTAATAGAAAACTTTGCATAAAGAAGTTTATCCACTTTAACTAATGGAATAATAATATTTTGTTTTCTTTTTTTAATTATTATTTGATTGGTAGAAAATATCGCTCTTTTAAATTCTATTTCCACATGATTCACCATTCTTCTCTCTTAAAACATTGATCCAATTAAATTACTAGTTAAATTTTCAAGTACAAAATATAATACTTTAGCAGTTGTATTTACAATGACATATGTACCTTTTGCTAAAATATATGCTGAATATGCATTATTATAATTTCTTGCAACTTGTCCTATTGTTTTAGCAATATTCGCACCACTAAATGGCATATTTGCTAAATT
>CABUID010000045.1 GCA_902491575.1 uncultured Bacillota bacterium | reverse complement strand
ATTTCAGCACAGTGATGTTGCACAGTCAACTTTTTGTATATAATAACCGTAAAAAACAAAAAAACATTTTGAATATCTTTTGAAATAATTGAGGCGCAATAGAAATAAATGAATGGTCTCTGAAATAATTTCTATGTGCTTTATCAATTAATTATAATTCAAATAAAAGTAGTTTCTTATAATAAACAACAATATCGTGCAATATAAGTCAAAATTTTAAAAATACCGTATACACATAGTAATAGAATTAACAGTTATGATCAAAAATAAAATAGAAATAAAAATAGAAATTTCATATATTTCGATATCAATATTAAAATCGATCCATGATATTATTTTATTTGTATAACAAGAGTTACTTGAAAGTAGCTAAAAAACAAATAAAAACTAGAAAAAATGCATATTACATATAGTTTTTACTTTTATAGAATTCTTTTGCCTTTTTCCTCAGATCGCATGTATTTATATAGTGTCCATGTCCGTAACATAGACTACATCTTCTGCTTTCATCATTGGATTTATTGTTTTGTTCGATTAATTCATTTAACTGTGAATAAAAGTAACAATCTTCTGTTTTATGATGGTTTGTGCATATCATACAATTTGCTGTTTTAATGTTTTTGATATGTTTTTCTTTGCTAGCTTTTTCCCTTCCTTTTGGATTTGTAATAGCATCATCAACATTTGTTTTGTTATTATCATAATCATTTTTAAATTATTCTTCTTCATCTTCTGTATCTGTTAAAAATGTTTCTATAGGAATTCCAAGTAATTCATTTGTTTTCTTTTTAAAATATGTTATTAATTGTTTTGTATCATCTGGTGATTTACATCCAATAGAAATAAGACATTTAGCTGCATAAAAAAGCTTTCTATAAGCCTCCATTTCTGATGTAAATGTTAGATTTGCAATTTCTTAATCAATTTCAACTTCTATATCATCATCATTAAAACTATTAATTTCTGTATTAAGTTCTGTAAAATTATGAATATCACCATCTAGTTCCTTTTTTATCCATCTTGAATTAATTAAAAACATAGGAAAACCATTACCTAAATATTCATGTAATTTAATTAAATGTGAGCATGGATATCCAGCAAATTGTTACTTGATTACAAATACATGTATCCGAATTTAAAAAATATAGAATATCTCTACTTCTTCAAATGAGCAGATTTTAGATAATAACCATTTCAATATTTCCTCATTTGAAATTGCAGTATATAGGATTCCACAAGAACATATAGTTAAATCTTTTGTAATTGCTGTAATAGGTATAACTTCCCATTTTAACTGTAATTGGGCATGTGTTCCATCTATAAATAATACATCACCATAATTTTTTTAGTTTTCTAGTTCATTCTTATGTATTGTTAAAACAGCCAATCTTTTTGTTATTCCTTCATCATCTAAATCAAAACATCCTCTATATCCTCCACATGATTTCATATAATTTATTAGATCGTTACTTTGGTTTTTAAATTGCTGGATGTTCAAGGACTAAACTTTGATCTGTTTTTATTCTGACAAATGTTCCATCTGACGTTTGTTCTGTTGTTGATGTAAATTGAAATTGACAATTTGTTATATTTGATTTCTTACCATAAGTTCTATCACCATTACTACAATAAAATTTTCCATATGGAGATATCAATGCTTGTTTTGAGCTAAGTTCAAATCCGGACTTTAACGCTTCAATCTGTAAGTGCTTAAAAAGGTCGACATTGTCTTTAAATCGTAAGCTTTGTATCCATTCCTTTGACCACGATTGCCATTTATGTTAATTAATTGAAAAAGTAAATTGAGGTAAAACCGAAAAAAATACTCAATTATTATTCAATACACTCTCAACTTATTCTATGCAGATACAAATATTTTCATAGCAAATTCATTTATTCAATCTCGTATATATAATATTTTCCTATCAAAAAGTCACCGCTTTTTGAATACCATAAAAAAATAAAAAAAATTATCTAATTTATATTTATTATAATTAAAAAAAAATTACGACTTTTTCAATGCTTTATCGCATTGAAAAAGTCGTATCGGCGTGTGACATACATTATATGGAAAATTTACCAA
>CABUID010000044.1 GCA_902491575.1 uncultured Bacillota bacterium | reverse complement strand
AAAAATAATAAAATTAGTTAATTAAATTTTTATTTAAATCTAGGTTGAATCATTCCTGCTGTTTCAAAATTATCATCATCATCGTCAGGATAATAACCTTCAACACTTTCAGGATTGGCGAAATAATTAACAGCCTTACTAATAATTTCAGGATGATCTTTAACATAATTAATCCCTTTCTTTACTAATGGAGCTACTTTTGATTTGACTTTGCTAAAACCTTTTTTGATTTTATTCCAAACACCAAATGACATGAAAAATAATGATTTTATTTCATTTTTATTTATGTTGTACAACAATGCGCAGTACAAGAATGAAACCATGGATCAAGGTTCAGTTGTTGAGTATTACAAAAAGTTGAAAGATATTATTTCAACTAATGATGGTACTAGATCATTTATAATTAGAACAGAAGATTGTCACGATCAAAATGCTCCTTTTAATCAATCACAAGAAACAAGATTAAGAATTACACATAGTGATCATATGATTTCACAAATTACTGAAGGATTTATCAATTTTAAAATTAAGTTAACGATTCAATTATCTAAAGATATTCAAACAACACATGTTAATGATACTGAAAAATTAGGTAAGATATTTGTTGGATTTAAATCATCTAATCAATTATTAGATCAATTACAAATTTATTCAAATAATTTATCAACAGGTTATCAACAAAATGAATGTTGTCGTGAAGGTTTTTGTTATTCAACAATTAAACCATATAGTGAAAAGAAAACTAGAAAGTATACACATTCTTTATATGAAAATGTTTCAGATTATTCTCAAAGTGTTTGTGGTACTTATGTTGATTTAGTAGATATTATGGATGGACAAAAACATGATGTTGAATTTGAAATGAATTTACCATTTGAAGATATGTTAGCTTTACAAGCATTTGATTTATATCCTAATAGAATTGTTGGCGATATTGAAATAAGATTTTATGTTAAACCAGCAGGTTTAGTTTATTGTCAAGTTGATCCAAGAAAGATTAAAGAAGTTAAAGAATTTATGGAAGATTCAACTATTGCTTCAACATTTAAATCAATTCCAATATTTAAACATGGTTTTACTCAAATAGGTAATGATTCTAAAATTGCTGCATTAAATGTTGGTAGTGATAAATCTATTACACCAACAACAGAATCAATTACATTATCATGTTTAGGTTTAACTGTTACAGCTTGTAAATCAAATATGTTTGGTTTTGGTGTTAAAGAATCAACATTACAAGCAATTGAACAAATGTTTTCAGAACCAGTATCAATTCCATCACAACAATTAGATTATAATGCATTTCCAACAGCACCTACAGCAGCAGGTGTTCAAGGTACAATGAACTCTCCATTAAGTAATATAACATCTATAACAGTAGTATTTCCAAAACATGCAAATGATTATACTTGTTTTGATAATCCAATTTATCACAACTTACAATTAACTATTAATGGTAAAAATTACCCAGATGAACCTGTTTCAACATTAGGTGCTAGATTTTTACAATATCAATTAGTTGCATCAGAATTAGATGGTGGTATTCAATGTACTAAAGAATTTGAAGATTCATTAACAATGCCTAAGAATAAAGATGATGGTACTAGATATAAGAATACATTATCAGATGCTTCTTCATTTATGTTAAATATACAAACAGAAAGATCAAGAGGTGGTTATTTATTTGATGGTTTAGATTCTAATGGTCAAAATGTTCCAATCCAAATTAGAGGTCAACCAATTCATTCAGGTGATGGTGATACTTATTTCAATTGTGATGAAACAGGTCAAAATCATCCACCTCCACCTCAAGTATTTTTCTGCAGAGATACTTATTTCACTGTTGATATCCATGATGGTTTGGTTTATCATCTTAAAGGTTGTCCTCCTGGTTCTCAAGTTTAAATAAAAAATTTTATTATTATTATGTATATTATTCCAAGGGTTACTAAAACTTATTTTTATACAACAAAAACTAAGAATAGATTTCCTAGTGAATTTATTCAATCTAAAAATGAAAGAAAAATTAAAGTTATTTCATGTAAGTTAACTTATGAAGGTTTTACAGTTAGTGATGTTAAGGTTCATGCTTCTTTCATTGAAAGAGATCACTATGACGATTATTTCTGTGTAATTGCTAATGACCCTGTTAGTTATGTTAAAAAATATGATTATACTTCACTTAAACAAGATTTCGAAATATGGTTCACTGATATGGAAGGTGTTAAAATTGATCCTGATAAAGTTTCATTCATCTTAGAATTACTTTTAGTTTACTAAAAAAATTCATTTTAATTAATGTCTACTTCTTTATCTGAAGTTAATAAAATAAATTTAATCAATATTCAACCTACAACAAAATATATCGATAAAAATGGACCTTCAACAAATCCAGAATATTATGTTAAAAAAGTTGATTTGGATAAACAATTAAGCAATATTCCAACAAATGATACAGTAGTATCAATATCTAAAAATTTAATTACAAATGCATTAGATAACTATTATGATAAAGATCATATTGATGGTCAATTATCATGTAAATCAAA
>CABUID010000043.1 GCA_902491575.1 uncultured Bacillota bacterium | reverse complement strand
AAATGCTTAAATGGGCATTCTGTTTTTTTTGAAATAAAATTATGCTGATTAAAAATTAGAATGGCTCTAAAATTTCGAAATTTGCGTCGTATTGAATTTTAAATTTTAATTTTGGGTTTTAGATTGATGTAATTTTACATAAGCTTAAAACTCAAAATTTCAAATTTCAAATTAAGAATTGAAAAGAACGTAATATAAATTTTGGAAAATTATTTTTGCCTTTGAAATATTTTTTTGTACTACGTCCAAAAAAAATATGTGACGGAATACGAAAAATAAAAAATTAGTTAGTAATATGACAAGCATAAAAAAGGAATGTAAAATGGAAATATATTTTTCAAGTGACTTACATCTAGGACATAGAAGTGTCATTGGATTTCAAAATCGACCTTTTGAGAACGTTGAAAAAATGGATAATGAAATTATTCATAACTTTAATTCTGTAATTCATAAAAACGATCTTTTGTATATTCTAGGTGATTTGTCATATAGAATACCTGAATCAAAAGCTAATGAACTGATTAAACGAATAAATGGACGAAAAATATTAATTCGTGGTAACCATGACGGGCATTACGATAAAAATTTATTTGAAGAAATTTACGACTATAAAGAATTTAAACATGAAAAAATAAAATACGTTCTCATGCATTATCCTATTATGGAATGGAATGGTAGTAGAAATAGTAGTAGTATTCACTTGCATGGACATATTCATTCTAATGGGATATACAATGAAGAAAACAGAATAAATGGTATTCTTCGTTATGATGTAGGTGTAGATGCTAATAACTATTACCCTGTATCTCTTAAATATATTAGAAGTTATTTTGCTGATAGTATTAGATTAAATAAAAATTATGATATACTGTAATTAGGCAAAAGAAGTGAAGATACATCTAACATGTATGCACGCAAAAAAAAGCACGGAGTCCCTAGCTCCGTGCTTTTTTATTTTCGGCTCATTGCTTGGCTAATTATCTATCGAGCCATTTACAGATATAGTGGCAAATTATACCTGCTATGATAGATATCATAAAAGAAGTGAAAATATCGACTAACATTCATGCACCCCCTTTCTGTTGCCAGTATGGGGCAAGCAACGCAACCATTATATCATGTATATATTAACAAGGCGGACGAGATAACTATATTACATCGTCCACCGTTTTACTAGTATATTTATAATACACATTGTCAATTCTTATACTCACTCGCAAAGCTCGTTCCGTTACATTGACAATGACAGAGTGACTGCATAAATACGCTGATGAAAGATGACTTTATGTTTAGCGTGGTACTAGGGAGCGTAGCGAGTCTGTGCTAGCTAAATATAAAGTTACCAACACCCCCAAGATTGGGGGTCGGCGGTAGGGGGTTGATCTGGATAAAATTAACTTAATTTTGTTGCTATATATTAGAATAAGAGCATTTTTTTTGAAAAACCTCTGAAAATACAGTAATTATATGGCTTTATAGTGGTTTTGGACACTTAACTATTTGTAAGTAAACACTTAAGTATTCGTTAGTACTTACTTAAAATATATTTAAGTGTTTACAATAAAATGATATTAGTATACAATACAAATACGAAACCTATACTAATTTTAAATTTAAGTATTGAGGAAATAAAAAATGGCAAAAACAGTAGTTGATTACAATAAAAATACTAAAACATTAATTAGCAGTAAAAAAGTTGATTTTATAAACCAAGAAACAGGTGAAATTATTACTGTTGATCAAATTAATAAAATGGTGTATGGTAGTAAAAATTTTTGGAAATGCTATCTCATGGACTTCTTAGCTATATTGGGCATAATAGATAGTAAACAAGTTGATATTTTTGTTTATATTGCTGAAAATACGAATCCTAGTAATAATATGTTCATTGGCACATATAAAAAAATATCTAAAGATGTTGGCGTTAGTGAACCAACTATCTCAAGAATGATGAAGAAAATGCAAGAAAATAATTTTATTAAGAAAGTTCAAAATGGCGTATGGCAAGTTAATCCTAATATTTTGATGAAAGGTGACGATAGAAAACGTCAAATTTTGTTAAGTTATTACCAAAGTGATGAACCGATTAATCAAATTACAATGAATAGAACTAAAAGAGAACAAATCAATATAAAGCCAACAGAAAGCCAAACAAATATTTATGAAATGATTGAACAAAATGAACATAAAATTTAATAGAGGTGATTTGAATGAATACATTGTATTGGGATTATGATGCAAATTCACCTGTATCTATGGTTTATTTAGTTATTGAAAATGATAAAGGTGAAGAACTTAAATATCCAATTTCTCCTGAACAACTTAAAGCAATAATTTATATATTGGGACTGGATTTTAAAGCAACTGGTTCAACAGGTCAAGTAAGTTCATTGTCTGATAAATCACTGGCTGATTTTATCAATCGGATAAAAAGTAAATTTGATATTGTGATAAACAAAAGCACGGATGAATTATAGTCAATGATTTTATTTATCTTAAAACTCAAAATAAAATTGCCGAAGGCAGCTGAGCAAAGCGAGCCTCGATGGAATCGCCCATAGCGTTTTATAACTAAAATTAGAAACCGCTAAATAGGCATTTCTGGTTTGTACTAGAAATGCTTAAATGGGCATTCTGTTTTTTTTGAAA
>CABUID010000042.1 GCA_902491575.1 uncultured Bacillota bacterium | reverse complement strand
AAAAAGAGGATTAAATTATTTTGATAATTTTTTCCTCTTTTTTAAAGATTATTTATATAAAAACATATTCATTTAAGACAATTTCTTCTGCTGTATTTTTATAGTTGTTCATTAATTTTGTCCATTCTAACGGATTTAATTCTTTGCTTTTTTCAGACAGTCTTTCATCATTCTTAATATAATTTTCCATTAGTTCTTTATAATAATTTTCACAAGAATCACTGACTAAAAGAAGATGATGAGTTAATTTATTTGTCATCAATAATGTCTCATAAAGTGCTTGCTTGTTTTGTGCAATAAAGTGTAATCTTAATATTCCATATCTTCCAAGCCTTCCATAATTTTCGCCTTTTTCTAAATATAAATCTGGTAATAAATAATCTCCTTTTCTTGTATAAGTAACTTTCATTTTTATCATTCCTTTCTTCTTTAAATAGTGTTAATTAATTCATTTTTTGGCACTAATATTAAAACATCTTTAATAACATTTTTTTCAGTATATGGACAACTGACAATGCCATCTATATATAAATGCTCTTGCGATTTAGTAATAAATTCTTCTAAAAATTTATTAGAATATTCTTTGTTTTTCATTTTCATAATTGATAAAATATCATAATTCGATTCCATATTTTTTAACTCAATTTCATCAATTTCTTTATGAAATTTAATTCCAATATTATTGTCATTCATAATAGAACTAAGATATTTTAAGTATTCTTTACTGCTTTTAGTTATAAATTCATCTGTGAATTTTATATCTTTAATTTCAATATTGTAGTTTTTACCACGTTTAATTTCTATCATAGATATAAGTCTATGAATCATATCTCTTTTAGCTTCTCTTGATAACAAATCATAAAGAAAAGCAAATCCAATATTTTTAATATTAGTAAAAAATAAAGTGTTATTATTCTCAGTACAATCTAATTTTTTAACAAGTTCTATTGTATATTCCTTAGAATTATTATCTGGATCAAGTCTTTCTTTCTTTTGATTTAGTTTATCAATTTCCTTTTTGATAACATCATTTTTATGATTAATTGTTTCGACATCTAAATTAGAACTTAAATATAAATCTACTAATCTTTTTTCCTGTAATTTTAATTTTTCAATTGCTTTTTCTATATCTTTTACATCATCACTTTTGGTAGAATTACAAGTTATAATTTCATTATCCATAGAAAGCATAAATAGTGTTAATTCTTCTAATACTTGTTTTAATTTTGTTTCTATTTTTTCAGTATTATAATGAAGTCCAAATCCACTACAATTATGATTTTTACATCTTAAATGGTAATAAACTTTTTGCTTTCCGCTAGGATATTTAAAAGATTCTGATGATGACATTATCTCACCACAAATAGGACATTTTACTAAACCAGAAAACAAATGAATATATTCTCCATAGTTAGAATGTTTGTTTTTTACTAAAACATTTCTAGTAGCATTCCATGTTACTTCATTAATAATTGGTTCACAATAATTTTCAACTCTTAAAATATCTTGTGATTTTCTTTTGTACTTTCCATATTCAAAGATACCAATATAAATAGAATTAGTAAGTATTTTATAAACTCTATCAGATTTCCATTTTCCTTGTTTTAGATACGCATTATTATCTTTCATAATAGTAGCAATACCTCTTGTAGAATTGCCTTGTTTGCATAATTCAAATATTTCTTTTACAACTTCTGCTTCAATAGGTTCTATTTCTAAATGACCAGTTTCCTTATTTCTAATATAGCCATAAGGTGCTTTACTAGGATGAATACGTTCTAATGCCATTTCTTCCATAGCACGTTTAGTTCTTGCTCCAATTTCTTTTCTTTCTCTTTGACCAAATACTAAATTCATTCCAAAAATCATTTCACCATTAGCAGTAGATACATCATAAGGTTCGAGCATTAGTTCTATTTTTACATCATGTTCCTCACAATAATTAAGTAGCCAAAAGCCATCATAATTATTACGAGTAAGTCTATCAACTTTAATTGCAACTAATTTATCAATCTTTTTAGATTTAATATCTTTTAGTAATCTTTGCATTTCGGGTCTCATCAAATCTTTTCCAGAATGTCCAGCATCATTATAAACATCAACAATATCATATTCATTCTTTTCACAATATTCTTTAATCATTCTAAGTTGTGAATCAATAGAATAACCATTATCTCTTTGGTCATCAGTAGATACTCTTACATAAATACCACATCTCATAGTTTTCCTCCTTTCATTAAATTTCGAGAAATATTAAAATACTTCTCATATGTTTCCTCACTCAAACGCAAAATATCAGACACTAAATTGAAAATTTTTAATATTTTTTATTAATTTTCTCAATTAGAGTGAGTTTTACGAAGTTAAATTTAATATATTTCTCTATATGTTTCCTCACAAATAAGCAAAATGTATAGTCTAAAATTAAAACTTTTTCAAAAATTGTGTAATTTCTTTAATATTGTACTTTTTATTATGTTCTTTAATATAAAAAGGCTTATTTGATATTTCATTAACTTTGTATTCAAGTATTGTAAGAGTAGTAGGATATGTAATCTGGTATTCAGTAGGTATTACTACTTGTAAGTTGGTGTGCAAGATAGTTTTTGTTTGTCCTAATTTAACCTTATATTTAAATTTTTTTAAAATATCGGTTAAATCTTTATTAGGTTTTAGATTTTCAATTACTTTAAATTCAAGCATGAAAAAAGTCCTCCTTTCTA
>CABUID010000041.1 GCA_902491575.1 uncultured Bacillota bacterium | reverse complement strand
TTGAACCGCTTATTTTTCAATAAAATAAATTTTCAAAACATATAAATTACAATTTATCGTTGAGATCAACTTTAATAGTTGATCTTTTTTACTTTTTATAAATAGGATGATTTCATATATAAATATTAGTATATGTGAAAAAGCAGGATAAGAAACTTGTGCAACTATACTAAACTTTTCCTTATTTCATAAGGGTTTAGTGTTACACAATACTGATTTCGTACTTACGAAATTCAACCTACGAGGTAGGTTGATATTAGGTTGATATGAAAGTTAAACCTTATAAAATAAAGCATTTAATATTTATTAAATCATCCTACTTGATTATTTTTTGTAAAATTTATAGGATGATTAAAGACTAACATAATTTTGGCTATGTTAGTCTTTCTTTTTCTAATTTATCAAATAGTTTCTTATAAATTTCTTTCCCATCTTTATCTTTAAACATAGATAAGTCTAAAGTAATAACGCCTAATTTAAAATCATCTTTTTTTCTCTTATCTCCAATACCAATTAATCTAATTATTTTTTCAACATCGTTATTTTGAGTATAATTAAATCTATTTTCTTTTTCATCAATTTCACTTATATAATAGTTTAATTTATAATCTCCAACATATTTTTCTAATCTTTTAAAATAATTTTCTGCTTCTTTCATAGTTTTAAGTTCATGATTTAGTTTTAGTGGTATTCCATATTCATCTTCATACATATACACATTACAAGGTGTATTAAATTTATAGTGATTATATATCATATCCTCTAAATAATTTTTTCTAAATTCAATATTAGATATTTCAAATTTATTGTTTTTCTTTTCAATAGTTATATTATCAATATATTTACCAATTATTTTTTGTTTATCTTCTTTTGATTTATTAGACCAATTATTTAAAACATCTGGGTTAGTATAAAATTCTATTTCTTGTATATCTTGTATAATTAATAAATCATTAAGGGTGAAACTTAAATCCTCATATTGTTTTTGTCCTTTTTGCCTTTTTTCTAAATCAGATTTTTGATATTCGATATGTTTTATTTCTTTATCAAAATCTTCTAGTTTTACAACACCTTTAATATAAGCTGTTTTAATTCTATCTAGTTGTTTATCTAAATCTTTAATTTCTTTTTTATAATCTTCTGTTTTATCTTCTAATTTTGATTTAATAAATGGCGTATAGTAATTATTAATAAGGTCATCTTGTTTAGCAAGTTCTAACATAAATGCTTTTAATTCTTTTTCAATATCTATTTCATTGAAATAAGTTTTACAAGTATTACATTTATAGTAATAGTATTTTTTACCATTAGTTTTTGTAGTAGCATGACCACCTAGAAAATTACCACATTTAGAACATTTTAACTTATTAGTAAATAAATAAGTTGCTGTTCTTTCATAATGTCTAGCATTTCTTAATTTTTGATACTGACAACTTTCCCATTTTTCTTTTGAAACAATAGGTTCAATAACATTTTCATAATAAGTTGGGTGTTTTGTTCTTTTGCCATTTACATAATCGCCTTTATAAAGTTCATTAGATAATATCTTTTGTATTGTAGAATCGTACCAATTAGTTTTTCCTAATACTTTTTCTTTATTATAGATATTAGCAATTGCTTGATGACTTTTACCTTCTAAATATAAATCAAATATTCTAACTATTATATCTTTAGTTAGTGGATCAGGTACTAACTTTTTGTTTTCTCTTTTAAAACCTAATCCAGTTCTATTAGGAATATGACCGTTTTTAATTGCACCTGCCATACCAAATTTAGTTCTTTCAGAACACTTTTCAATTTCATTTTGAGAAACACTAGTCATTATTCTCATAACCATACGACCATTGGATGTAGTAGTGTTTGATTCATCAGCCATACAATCTATATCACATTCATAGTCATTAACAAATTTCATTAATTTTTCAATGTCATATACAGAACGAGTTAATCTGTCTAGTTTTAAAGCAACAATAACATTAATATTACCTTTTTTAACATCTTCGATCATTTCTTGATAAGCAGGTCTTTTGTCATTTTTAGCACTTATTCCTGCATCTTGATACACTTTATAAATATTATATCTTTTAAATTTACAAAACTCTTTTAATCTTTCTTCTTGTTCTCTCAAACTAAATCCTTCTCTTGCTTGGTCAAAAGTAGAAACTCTAATATATATACCAGCACTTTTGATTTTTTCATCCATATTCATATCAACTCCTTTTCTAATAAAAAAAGAAGCTAAAAACACTAGTTTAAACTAATATCTTTAACTTCCTATAAAATTCAATATAATATTTTGTTTGCTTTTTCATGTAGTACCTCACTTTCTAATAAAAGACTAGATACTGCTTCCTTTATTGGTTTTATATTGTATCATTTATTTTTAGTTTGTCAAACCATATTAGTTCATTTTTAAGTATTGTTCTAAATCTTTAAACTTAATTTTGTTATTATAACCGTTTATAAAGACATTTTCACTATCTTCAAATATTAAGTAGTCATTGCCTTTAACTTTCAAAATATGGGGTTTTACATAGGCTATATTAGTATTTTTAAGATTTATAATATATCCATTAGTAAAGGAATATTCCACATAAGCAAACTTACATATCATTTCAATCTTTCTTTTTAATTCTTCACTTATTACAAGTTTTTTAGTTTCTATTGTCATAACTCATCACTTTCCTTTCTTAAATAACAAAAAAACTAACTATTTCTAGTTAGCATTTATTACTTAAACTCGAAAAGTTCGAGTTTCCTATCAATCTGGAGC
>CABUID010000040.1 GCA_902491575.1 uncultured Bacillota bacterium | reverse complement strand
TCCCTTACGATTAAACGTACGCGCTTCGCGCGCACGTTTAATTATTATAGTTTTTGACGTATTATATAGTGAAAATTGGTGAATATCGCCAAAACGATAGAGATGTAAACCTAACAAAAGTAAAAATTATTGAAATTTTCACTTCATTTTTATTTATGTCGCAAAAACAAATAAGCATTGAAGATGCAAACAAGATACTCAGATCCATAAATAATATAGAAGCAATTCAAAATGGACAAGAGCCAGTTAAGCCCCCCTCAGGTGCATCTCGTCATTATCAGAAGAATCTTTTAAAAAATGTGAGAAAATCTACTCTCGAGGTTCCTACCAATTATGTTGACGATATATTCAAAGATAGAAATAAAGCTTATTCAGGTGCAGAATATATTCCTCATAAATGGAAGTTAGGAAAAGATGTTAATGAACCAGGCTTTGCATCAGGTATGGACGATCTTTCTCGTGTTATACTTGATGCAAAATCAGACGTAAAGTTTAATAAAAGACTTACGACAGAATTAGGTGCTCAATATTGGGTTGCACAAAAGAATAAAAATCTTCCCGCTAACAAACAATGGAAGTGTATTGTAACAGATTTAAACGAAGATGGTGTTCCAGAAATTGTAATTTGTGATGCTAATGGCGATGTTAGGTATGTTAATGGTTGGCACTTATCTAAATCAAAGACATTGTTAAATACAGCCCATCAAAATTATATTGATACACAAGTTGGTAAACCATGGGAAATTGCTTCTAAAAGAAGAAGAGGAGAAATTGGTCCAAATGATATGTCTCTTAAAAAATGGATTTATACTCAAACTTCGGTGAATCCATCTGATCCTTATGGACCATTAATTGTTAAACCTGATTTAGCAAATACTGGTTATAAAGCAAGAGCTCCAAATACATGCAATTTGTTTATGAAATATGTAACCAAACCACAATATGATGCTGCAATGGCTCAATTTGAAGCAACTTATCCTAAAGATCCTTTGAGATTAAAGGTATTAAAATCAGCTGGAAGCATTATAAAGATTAATGCTTTGTTATACACAAAACACATCTCAGGACCAGCTTATAACGAGCTTAAAGCCATGAACTTGTCGGATAAAGAAATGAAAAAGAAATATAAAGGTACGAATATTTCACCATTTACTGATTTATGTGCACAAAAGATTAACGAAATTGCTTCAGACGATAGTAAGGCTAATGATATAGGCCTCGAAATTGCAGATTATCTCGATAAAACAAACAAAGCCATCGAAGGAAATTATGGCCGAAAGAAATTTGTAGCTCCTAAGGATTGGGACGACCGTCGTGTTGATGAAGAGAGCTTTAATTATAATAAATGGCGTCACGGTGTTCAAACAAATTAAGGAAAATAAAAACAAATTAATTAATTAAATATTTTATTTACCATATCCTAAAGCTCCTCCTACTTGTTGCACTATTCCTCCTATTTGCGCGCCTATTTGAGGATTACCAAATTTTGCGCCTACTGCTGTACCAATTACAGGAGCTAATTTTACTGCAGTATTTAACATTGGTTTACCTACTTTTTTAATAGTTCTTCCAAGAGGTTTAAATATCTTGTTTTTAAACCATCTACCGGCTGAACTCAAACCTTTTTTAATTTTATTCCAAAAACCCCAGGCCATAAAAAATAATGAAAATAGTTTTTACTTATATAAAGGCTTAATCATACCTCCGCTTTCATCGTAACCTTCATCATCTTCATCATTTATATTTGAGTGTAATAATTTTAATTCACGCATTGAAGGTCCCTTAGAAATTGTGTCTACTATTCCATGAGCAAAATTACCACTCTTTCCTATCTTTGGAGCTATAAAATCTATACCAGCATCAATTAAATCTTTATTATTCTTAACGAAATTAACACCCTTATTTATAGCAGGTATAGCTTTCGACTTTACTTTCTCAAATCCTTTCTTGATTTTATTCCATATACCCCACGTCATTTAAAATAATGAAAATATTTTTCATTTCATTTTTAATGTTGTACAACAACGCGCAGTACAAGAACGAATCTATGGATCAAGGTTCAGTGGTTGAATATTATAAGAAATTGAAAGATATTATTTCAACAAACGATGGCACAAGATCTTTCATTATCAGAACAGAAGATTGTCATGATCAAAATGCTCCATTCAATCAATCTCAAGAAACAAGACTCAGAATCACTCACAATGATCATATGATTTCTCAAATTACTGAAGGATTTATTAATTTCAATATTAAGTTAACACTTCAATTATCAGAGGTTATTACAGATATTCATTCAGGTGATGAAAAGCAATTAGGTAAGATATTTGTTGGTTTTAAATCTTCAAATCAATTATTAGATCAATTACAAATTTATTCAAATAATATTTCATCAGGTTATCAACAAAATGAATGTTGTCGTGAAGGTTTTTGTTATTCAACAATTAAGCCATATAGTGAAAAGAAAACAAGAAAGTATACTCATTCATTATATGAAAATGTATCAGATTATTCTCAAAGTGTTTGTGGTACATATGTTGATTTAAATACACTTATGGATGGACAAAAGCATGATGTTGAATTTGAAATGAATCTTCCATTTGAAGATATGTTAGCATTTCAAGCATTTGATTTATATCCAAATAGAATTGTTGGTGATATTGAAATTAGATTCTATGTTAAACCAGTTGGTTTAGTTTATTGTCAAGTTGATCCAAGAAAGATCAAAGAAGTTAAAGAATTTATGGAAGATGAATCAATTGCAGCAACATTTACTGAAACTCCAGTATTCTTACATCAATTTACACAAATTGGTAATGAATCTAAAATTGCTGCTTTAAAGATTTCTAGTGGTAATGTTACATCAACTACAAAAGCAGTTACATTATCATGTCATGGTTTAACAGTTACATCATGTAAATCTAATATGTTTGGTTTTGGTGTTAAGGAATCAACATTACAAGCAATTGCTTCAATGTTTTCAGAACCAGTATCAATTCCATCACAACAATTAGATTATAATGCATTTCCTTTAGCTCCAACAAGGGCTGGCGTTCAATCAACAATTAATGCTCCATTAAATAATACAACATCAATTTCAGTTATGTTTCCAAAGCATTCTAATGATTATACATGTTTTGATAATCCAATTTATCATAATGTACAATTAACAATTAATGGTCAAAATTATCCAGATGAACCAATTTCTACTTTAGGTG
>CABUID010000039.1 GCA_902491575.1 uncultured Bacillota bacterium | reverse complement strand
AAAAGTGTAAGTGAAAAAGATTTAAATGAAGTAATTATTAATATGATTCTAAATGAAATTAACGTTATGATGGATGTAACGAAAACTAAATGGTATAATGATGCTGTTAATGAGGTGTTTAATGGAAAGGAGTAAAATTTGCTAATATAGTTAAAAAGTATTATAATATTAATGAACTTAATCCATTTATTTAAAAGAGTTCAAAAGATAGAGATTCTATATAAGTTTATGGTATAGGGTCCTTAGAAACACATAACACCGATTATGTATGCTGATTCTAGCGGTCATGCATTTATTTCGGTATTAGTTGGACTTGGTATTGCTGCGCTTATCGGTGCAGTAATAGGAGCAGTTTCATATACAGCTGGACAACTTATTGATTATGCAATAACTGGTGACTTTGAATGGTCTTGGGGAGGGTTCTTTGGTTCGACAATTGGTGGAGCAGTTGGTGGAATGATTGCATATGTATTACCTTATATTGGTATCGGAAGTGTCGCCGTAGGAGCTTTTTTTAGCGGAGCTGCTACTACTACAGGTACTATGGTTGGTCAAAATATCACATATAATGCTGGTTATTCCGCTATGGATATTTTGTTTAGTTCAGCAATAACTGGTGTTTTCTCTGCAGTATCTGTTGGCGTTATGAGTAGAATTCGAATTCCAGGTCTAAATGCCGGTAGAGGAAATTATTCTGCTGTTAGTAGTCAGATGTATACAAAGTTTAGAAATCAAACTATTAGTAGAATTACTATGAGAACTTTTGGAAAAATGCTTGCCGCAGAAGCATATAGTGGTATAGCGGGGGCTATATTTGAAGATGCATATGATTATTCAGGCATTGATGATTGGGTATTAAATTGGTTCTAATACAAGGAGAAAGATAAATGAAAAAAACATTCTTACCATTAAATTTTTGGCATTTAGTTATATATTTAATGTGTATACTTATTGCGAGCTTTGGCATATATATGACTATAATTGGATTACATGCTTTATTAGTTTATGGACAATACAAATTATTAATTCTTATTGTATCTGGTTTAATTATTGTTGCTTTATTCTTGTTCATTTTAATCTATAATTTACACAATAGAATTATTTTTCATGATAAAAAAATTATTATTACAGGTCATTGGATTATCAAAAACGAGGGGTTACAATTTCCAGATGAAATAGAGTATTGTGAAATAAAAGATGTATCTATAATTTGTGCGAATGCTAATTCTTTAAAAAAAAGAATTAAAAAAGCGGGTTATTCATCTTTGAGGCCATTCGTTTTCTATGAAATAATATTAAAAAATAATGAAACAAAATGGATTTATATTGAATGTTTTTCAAAAAATCAAAGAAAACAAATGCTTGGTTTAATCAATGATAAAGTTGGCTTGAATTTATCTTATGAATTATTGGAACGAAAAGATTACTCAATCTATAATAAAAAAAAAGAAAATAAATAGCAAATTACTTTCATTTTATAAATATTAGAAATAATATTTAAAAAAATAAAACTTTTTTAAATTTTGACCATCTCACTTAGGACTCTAAATGTCTGTTACTATTGAAGAACTTAGAAGTGTGTCAGTAATAACAAACACATTTCTTAATTGTAAAGTGTGTTCATAGAATATACAACCATTTACACTAAATTCTAATTTAAACTTTAGTTAAAGGAGATATAATATAGCAAAATCATAAAATTTCAAAATATAATTGATTATTATTGTAAACAGGATAAGCTATGTAACACTTTGTAACATAGTAGTACATAGCTACTGTTTTAACTGGGATACACAGATTAAATTAGTACTTACACATTAAAATATATGAGGATACTCGTAATAGACCTGTCGAAACGGAGCTTTATTATTGCAATTCTAGATATTATTCTTCAGAGTTTTGTCGTTGGATTTCTCCTGATTCGATTGAATATTTAGATTCTGAAAGTATTAATGGGTTGAACTTATATTGCTACTGCATGAATAATCCGATCATGTATTACGATCCTACAGGACACTTCGCAATTTCGTTGACAATGCTAGGCTTAATTATAGGGGTGGCTATTGGTGTTACTGCCGGAGGAATTGCTGCTTATAATATCGCAAAAACAATGGCGTCGAAGGTTGGGAATTGTTCGGATGGACTATGGTTGGTATTGTAGGTGGAGGAGTAATTGGTGGTGCCTTGGGCGCTGGAGTCGGAGCACTAGTTACTAAAGCTACTGGAGTTATCGGATTATCTATAACCAAATATTCTATTATTCCTATTAAAGATACTACAGTTTTTGGGCATATGCCTGGATATATTGGAGCCGCTCAAGCTACTGGGTCTGGTTACTATCTTGTTTCTAATGGAACTTATGATAAAATGGTGCAAAAAGGCGTAGAATGGACTAATAATATGACATATCTAAAAGATGCTAATTCTTTAGGTTAACGTTTTGCGCTAGCTCCTGATTTCGTCGTAAGAGAAGGTGGAACATTTTGGAAAGAAATCCAATATTTAATCGAAAATGGAATTCCATGGGAAATGCTCTAATGTAATAAAGAGGAGATGCAATATGAAAAAATTCAAGTTACAATTATCGAAACTAATGGATAAATATAATTTTGAAGTAATAGAATTCAATTATTATAAGAAGATATTTGGAAATATAGTTTTGAGAATAAAAAAAGAAGAAAAGGAATTAAATTTTGTTACTGATAGAGGAGAAATCTATTGTAATAGCGAATTATTATGTGACTATGAGTATTTAAGAAAAGAAAACAAAAAAACTCCTCAAAAATTATTAGAAGTAATAGAGTTAAAATTAAACACAATTCAAAAATAATAAAAAACACAAATTTGCAAATTACTTTCACAAGCAAAACTAGGTAGGTTTACTCTATGAGTAGACTTACCTTTTCTTTTTATAAAATATGATTTAATTGAGAATATATTTATGTTAATTTATATATTTTTTGAGAAAATTATATTATTTTAATACAATTAATCGAAAAAAGTAGAAAGTAGTGATGAAGATAATATGGGATTTAAAAGTTATTGTTGGAGTATTGGGACAACAAGTTTTAAAGTTGATCAATTAAACTATAAAAAAGAGTGCCAATTAAGATATTTAAACGAATTATTTACTTTTTGAATCCTGATATGACATGGGATAAAACACTACAAACAAAATATTTCAATTTATAAGTTTCTAAAGATTTTACTGGATTTCTCTTACTCCTTCTTCTACCGGTGAGGATTCTTATACTTGGCAAGGTCATCGTTTACTTTCTATTTTAGGTACGAAGAAGATTTATTTTGCCTATGATGAGTAAAGATTGAATAGTAGATTAATTATAAATTTATTGAAATAATGTTTTATATTTGATAAACTTTAAGTGGAATTAATAACCTTGATAGTTTTTTAAGAAAT
>CABUID010000038.1 GCA_902491575.1 uncultured Bacillota bacterium | reverse complement strand
TTAAACCTAGAACACCTCGACATAATGGTAAGGTAGAACGTAGCCATCGAAATGATCAAGAACGTTTCTATTCTTATTGAAAATTCTTTTCTTTAAAGGATTTAAATCTTCAAATGAAAGCTTATTTAACCAATGAATACTATCAAGAATGCCCAGAGATATTTGTTCTTTTTGCTCCATTTTGATTAATTCATCCTGAACTGAAATTAGTTCATCTAATTAATCACTCTAACGCAAAAATTTATCAAGTCATTTGCAAAGGTATTTTTGAGTAAAAGAAAAGCCCACATTTTCATGTGAGCCATAGTATTACAGTTAAATTTATTACTGAAAATTTGCATTCTTTACTCTATCATTAACTTAAAACTTTCGTTCTATTACAATATTATTTTTTTTAAAATCAGTAATATAAAGACATATTTCCTATTGAAACTCTGCCTTTATTTGCGGTTCCAATGGGAGCTGTACTTACATAAATTCTAAAGTCGGTTATTCCAGATTCAAATGTAAATGTATACAAGTTTGGAGAAGTTCTGTCTGTTGTCAAACTATTTATGTCAACTAAATATTTATCTTGGTAATTTCCTGATTCATCTAGTGTTTGAATAGCTATTTTGCTTTGATGAATCTTTAAATATTCTGATTCTCCCCATAATGATAAATTTACCTCTATTTTATATATAGTTTTATTTAAGTGATAAGCGATATATGCTTCGCCTTGGCCCTGCTTTCTTGGAGAAAGATTGATACATTCGCCTTCAATAAAACCACATCTCTTTCGTTCAGTAGTGATAACAAGATTATTAATATTTATTGGTTTAGTATTTGTATCACCATACGACTCAGTGTATTGATATGAAGAAGGATATAGTATATAGCGATTTTTATCATAATTTGGTTTTACATATGTATAGTATTCCGAGTAATATACTCCTGTAGTTGGTTTTGCAGTTTGATAAGTTTTTATTGAAACATAATAGATATTTCCTGGAGAATTAATAATTTTATTCCACTCATCAAATGAAAGTGTATAGTTATTATCGAAAATATCAGACGTTGTTAATATAGTATTTCCGTAGTAATCATAAAATTCTAAATTAAATTTGTTTGATTTTGATGCTGGTTCATTATAATTACCACCTTCGCTCCACTTAAACGAAGGAATATTTGTAGAATTATCTATTTTTTCTATAAACAAATTTCTTGCAGACATTCCATATTTTGATAGTAATTTACCAAACAAATTTTTATCAATTAAAGAGTTTTCATATATATAATTAGCAAATTGTGAAAAAGTTTTAGATTTACAAGAACTCATAATATTCCATAATTCTTGATGACCCATAAATATATCATCAAAACTTTCGTTCTTACCATCATATAAATCATAGAGCACAGCCATGATTGTACCTTCGCATCCTTCGCCATAACTTGAATTTACATTTTCTAAATCGTATGCCCATGGTCCATTATCGCCAGAAGAATCGTATTTTGTATCCGAAATATACTTAATATTTTCCAATCTATATGAAAAATAATCTGTAACTTGCAAAGCAAATACAGTTGGCCACGCTTCTCCCCAAGCCAATCTAATACCTTTTGATTTGTTCCTTAATTCTATACAATCACCACCGATATAATGTGTTCCTCCTGGAGAATCTGTAATTCCCATCCACTCTTGCAGATGATGACCATATTCATGAAGTAAAATATCCCAAAATTTATAATCCATTTTTTCATAATGTAAGCCTAAAAAATTCTGATATGACCCCGATGCTGGATATTTTGCACTTACAAAAGGGGCAGAAGTGCCATTCATTGCTTTAACATATTCATTTCCTATTGAAAGTGCTTGTGCTATTTGCATAGCTTTTCCAGTATTTGTATCCATGTTGATAGTCAAACTTTTATCATAATAATAACCTGTTTTAACATTCTCCGTAACTTCAGATTTAATAAAGTATGGATTGTCAAAAAAAAGACTTTTTACAACTTTTGTTTTTTCACTTTCAGAAATAATTTTTATAAAGATGTCATAACCACCATTTTCAAGTAAGGTTTGATTTTGAAAACTAAATGAATAAAAACCATTTTCATTTGTATATGTATAACCTAAATATTGACTTCCAATCAAATCTTTATCATAAATTTCAACTAGAATACCACTCAATGGGTGTGACTTATTATATTCATCATCAATCCAAGATATCGTTCCTTCTAAAAAAGTTGTAGTATTTTTTCTTTTCTTTATTTCAGAATTACTTGTATTTTCAACAGTTTCAACAGTTTCTTCTTCCACTTCTATACTAGGAACAGATAGTGGATTTACATAGTTTGTATATTCATCTTCAGTAATATAATCATTATAAAGAAGGTAAGCATAGTAATTATCTTCAGCTAAGTCTATTGATTCACTATTTAAAAATACACCATATTGAGTACTAAATGAGTAAATAGATAATGATAAAGTATTTCCGTTATATAAATTGACTTCGATTGTAGAAGACCCTTTTTCAGAAGATATTGTATAATTCATATTTGATTCATTATTTTCATTAAAACTTATATCTTTATTCAGTATCATTCCATTATTTGTAACACTAGTATTCTTAATTTCACTATTTGTTTGTAAATAAAGAGTAAAATTTATATTACTTTCATCATATGGAGTATCTTCGATATCAGTATCTAAATATTCTTTGTTTAAGGAATTGTTGCGATCAAATTTAGAAATCGTTTTTGATTCATTATTCACATTTATATTATCTAAGTTTTTAGCAAAAACTGAAAAAGAACCAAATGTTAGTGTTGCTGCTATAAATAATAATTTAAATTTCATAATATTTCTCCCTTGTAGTTATTTGGTATTTGTAGTCATTAATTTTATTTTAAAATTATCTTTTTTTTGATATTCTAACTTGAGCCCAGTTCCACCAGAATATTTAAATTCATTATCTACTAATGTCATAAACGAAAAAGCTAATGAAAAATAGCCTTTATCCTCGTTGAAAATATTTGATGGAATTTCAACATTTTCGTAACTGTTATAAGAAATATAATAATTTTGTCCTTTCTTATTTTTTGTAAATACATAATTACTATTTGCAACACTATCATAGTCAAATTCTTTAAGTAGTATAGATGTTGTTTCATAAGTAATATCATAACCATTTTCTGTTGATTCGTTTATAAAAAGGTAAACTTTCATATCTTTACTATATGCTTCAAATGTTGAATTGCTATGCCAAAGTCCTAAATATATTTTTATTAAAATATTTTCTATGTCATATTCATCTTGAATTTTGCAATCTAAATAATAAGGTTGTTCTGATTTATGGATAAAACCTTCCCTTGAAGTTGAACAACTACATAAAATTAATAAAAATAATAATGGATTAAATATCTTTTTCATTTTATTTTCCCTTTCTATAAAAATTTAATTTTTCAAGTAGAATAAATAGAATTAATGCTCAAAAGGAGTGCACAAAAAATTTGATATAACCTATGAATATTCAAAACTATATGTACTCCCTCCCTTTTTAGATATTTATAATGCTTAACTTCTATTTAAATTTTATCATATTTTCCAAATTTTACCAATACTCTTTTATATATAAACTTAGGTAAATTGTTAAGTTACAATACATGTGAGACTTTCTGAAACAGTTTAGACGAAATAATAAA
>CABUID010000037.1 GCA_902491575.1 uncultured Bacillota bacterium | reverse complement strand
ACATTTTATTTTAAAATGAAAATTATAAAAAAAACAATCCAAACATATGTTTGGATTGTTTTATTACCATCTACCACCAGGTTGGCCGCCACCCATACTTGAACCTTTACCATAAATTAAAGTAGTTAATATCACTGTATTAGTGGATGAACCAGCAGTTATATTATAACTATTACCTTGGATAAGGCTTTCAGAAGTAATTAGAACAGACGAATAAGCTTTTGTAGCTGTCATCGATAAAATTTCATTTCCATTACTATCATTTAAAGAAATGGTTGTTCCTGCTTTTTGAGAATTTATATTTAATAGGATGCTCCCTTGAGTAGCAGATGAAAAATTCATTGCCATTCCTGAAGAACCTATGGCAATCAATGTGCCACCAGTAACTGTTCCTGTTCCATCGTAATCTAAGGCTCCATTGCCGTTATTTGTTGGACCTTCAACAATAGTCAAACCACCACTTATAGTTAAATTGCCATTAGAGTCAATACCATCTCCTTCTGAATTGACATAGATTTCACCACCTGAAATTGTAATAAAAGCATTTATATTTGTGTTAAATGAATTCTGTCCTGGTCTTCCACCAATCGAGGAGTTATCATTTCCACCTGCAGCATTAATCCCATCATCACTTGCTTTAATTGCTATTTTTCCACCGGAAATATTAACGTTTTGAGCTTCCAAACCTTCATAACTTTTAGTAATAGTAATACTTCCATTAGAAATAATTAACGAACTATCTGCATGTATTCCGTCATCATTACTTGATAAAGTAAAAATTCCACCTGTAATCTCAATAGAACCATTTGAATGAATACTATCATCAGAACTATCAATAGTAATACTTCCATCTGTTATGAGAATATCTTTTTGTGCTTTTATACCTTTTGTTGAATTTGTTGATGACACTGTTTTGTTACTTCCGCCACCTGAAGTTATATTCAATACGCCATTGGTAATTTGAACAGTACTGCTTGCATCTATGCCATCATATCCTGCTATAATTTCTGCAAAACCACTTTCGAAGTAAACATATCCTTTTGTCTCATCATCAGTATTTTCAACTTGTATACCATCTTTACCAGCATTGATGTTTAAATTAGCATCACTGATACGAACACTATCATTAGCTTGAATGCCATGTGAAACAGCAGAAATAGTAATAGTTCCACCTGTAATTTTAATATCATCTTTACCGACAATTCCATGTTTAGAACTATTAAGAATTAAATTTCCGTCTCCTTGAATCGTTATATCATCTTTTGCAAAAATTGTACCATCAACAGAATTTTCATCTATGGTAACAAAATCATTCATTACCGAAAGTGTATTATTTCCTTCTAAAATAATAAATACTTTGTCGGCATTTTTAATATATAAAGCAGCAAAATTATCATTTATCATTGTTACATCTGATAAAACCAATTTAACTTTTTCATTTGCTGTATTAACGATTATCGATTGGTTGGTACTATTTCCTTTTATCATATAAGTACCTTCTGCATTTATAGTTATAAGATTATTAGATACAGTAATCGACGAAGATGACACATTAGCAGAACTTCCTGAAAGAAAAATAGTATTGGAGTCCATTATATCATAAGAAGCATTTTTATCTGTTTCAGTAAACATATCACTATTACTAGGTACTATTATTTCTAAAGGTTTATCACTAGATGATGGATGATTTAATGAATTACTACCATTTAATGAACCACAACTAGAAAGAATAGTTATAGAAAAAGAAAGTAATATTGTTTTAATAAATTCATTTATTTTTTTCATAATTAATTCGATTATTCAGTTGAGCCTAATTTAATTACTGAATAACTTTCTCCTTTTAGGCAATAATTTTGTTTTGTTTCTTTAAATTATATGATTTTCATATAAAATTTATAATTCAGCTATTTCAAAATCAGTTCTTTCAATAGATATTTCTAAATTTCCATTACGGCAACGAAGTTCATCGATAAATTGTTTTTCTAATGTTATATCTTTTAAAATAATGTTATAAGTAATACGAAACATGCTACCCATATTAATAGATTTCACTTTAATAAGATCATATTTAACAGTATATTTATTTAATAAATCATCAAATACAGAACCATAATCAAGATCTTCTGGAATTGTTATTATTAATTTTTTTTCTTTAATATCGGGCTTTTTTTCCCAAATTTTTGTTGTTGAAAATGCTATCAATACTCCTCCTGCTATAAGAGCAAATATAGCACCATATGCAAGATAGCCCATTCCAAAAGCCAATCCAGCTGCCATAGCTACAAAAATAATACAAATTTCTTTAGCTGTTCCAGGAGCAGAACGAAAACGAACTAGCGAAAAAGCACCGGCAACAGCTACTCCTGCACCAATATTGCCATTAACAAGTATAATAACTACGGCAACAGTTGCAGGCAATAAAGCCGTTGTAATAAAAAAACTTTTTGATGATTTCGTTTTAAAATAACACATAAATGAAAAAATAAATCCTATCACAAGAGCCACAGCAATACTTAAAAAGAAATGACCAGCTGATGTTGTACCATCACTAAACACGCTTTCAAAAAATTTATCCAACTTTATTTTCCTCCTTTATATTTATTGAAGATTTTTGTATTTTATAAGCTTCTCCATATTTAGAAAAAGATGTTTTTGTTATTTGTTCTTTACTTAAAATTTGTACTAGCCATAAAGGTATTGATGTGCCAGTTTTAATTTCCATGAGAATTTTTTCATTATCAAATATAGGTGTACCATCTAATCCTGCTGAAAGAGATAATCGATCCGTCCGATAGCGAATATTTCGGTCAAAGGTAATTCTTAAATCTCCTTCACCAAAATAGGCAATTCGATCATATAATAGTAGCATCTTTGGTCTTAAATTTTTATAAAAATTCATAAAATAAACTATTTCTTTTGAAATTTGATTATTACCTAAATCATTATCTTTTATGGCATTGCTACTGATTTCTATACGACGTTTATATACAACACCTGAGCACTTCCTTTTTAATTCCATAAAAATAGTGTCATTTTCATTTGCTAAACCATAACTTCTTAATCGTAATTTTTCTTTATATTCAGGTTTTTCTAAAGAGCGACGTATTAATCTAAAATCATCTGTATCATAATATAAACTTTGAATAGTTGATTCGCCATGCCTATCCATTATTAAATTATCTTTTGCTTCTTTCAAAACATTATAATATTGTGTTAAAGTAAGCAAGTATTTTAATTCATATCGCTTAAAAACACAAATATTCATTGTTTTGACCTCCTTTTAATCTAGAAATACATATTTACTTTAAAAATATGAAATCAAAAGTATATTTAAAAAAAAGAATATGTTTTTATTTATAAATACAAATCTTAATGTTCAATAAAAGATTTAACGGTAGAAAGATAATATTAATATTTAATAAAACAATTATTAACTATAAAATCTTCTAAAACATTTATTAAGATTATATTAAGATGTAAACCATTTCATTACTTAATACAATAGATTGAATTACCTTATTGGTACAAAGAATTATTTTTGTCTTTGCATATTACCCCTCACTATAATAAATTAAAGAACATATCTTAATTTTTGTTAAAGTATACCATTCAACAATCAAAAAATCAATATAAAAAAATAATTTCACATCATAAGAATAGATTATTCTAACGAGTTTTTTTTCCATAATTTTTAACA
>CABUID010000036.1 GCA_902491575.1 uncultured Bacillota bacterium | reverse complement strand
GTATCCCAATTTATTGCTACCCACGCTAGCGGATCCATTTTATAAAAATGTATTGTTAAGTAAAAAATCATTTTTTTAGATGTTAAATATGGATATTGATTTAAACGAATTAGATTATATGATTGATGAATGTTTACAAAGTAATAAACCAAAATTAGATGATGAATTAATTAAAGAAATTCATCCACAAATAAATGTTCAATATAATTCATTAAATATTGCAGTAGGTAGACAAAGAAGTGGAAAGACACATACAATTATTAGAGAAATTATTAAGATATCAAATGTTTGTCCACGTACACATTTATTAGTTTATATTAACAAAACAGGAGGACCTAACGACCCAACATTTGAATCATTAAAGCAACTAATAAGAATTCCTATCAAATATTTACCTGAAGATAAAGCTGAAAATTATATTCAAGAATTATTAAAATGGAAAATGTTATATAATTATATAAAAGAAAAACATTATGAAGATAGGATTCAAGAAGATCAGGTTGAAAAGATGTTTGATTTTTTAAAGATTGATAATTTCGCCAATGTAACATTGCATACTTTAATATTTTTTGAAGATGCTGCAAATAACAAATTATTTAAGAAAAATACCAATTTCTTTAATCAATTATTTACTAGATTAGCACACGTACAATGTTCAGTATTTATTGCAGTTCAATTTTGGAAATCTTTACCAACGGAAATAAAATCTAACACCTCAACTATATTTATTTTCTCAAGATTCTCAAAAGAACAATTACGTTATATGTTAAGACAAATACCACTACCCTATTCATTCGATGAAATTTGGGATGTTTACTCCAAATTGAGAGACAAAGAAAAATTAATTGTTGACGTAAACAATCAAGATGTCAAAATTGAATAAAGAGTTTGTCCGTATAGTTTTTTATTTCATTTAGTCAATGTTCTATTCAGCAGCTGACTTTCGATCTGTGGTGCAAAAGGAGGACGGTGTCGCTGGCGACGTCGTCATCTTGTTCGAGCCTTCCAAGGTATTTTTAACCAGGTTTTTCCAAATGGCAATCAAACCCATCGGCCTCATTGTTCATGATAAGGAAGGTAAAGAAGAATTATCGGTCCACAACACGCTTCTCTCAATGTTCAAAGGAAACCAACCAATAGTGACGTTCAATCCAGCATTCGTTGACGTTAATCCATACCAAAGGTTACAAGGTCTTGTTCTCAAAGAGCCAAAGGAATCAGCCTCAGGAAACATGTTCATTCCAACTGAAAGCTTCAAGACAATCAGTCCAGAAGTGTACTGCAAAGTACTTCATGGGAAAGTTTTTTTCTAATAAAAAATTAATCTCTTGAAATTTTTATTCTACTAATAAATTCTGGTTCACCTGTTCTTTTGTTAATAATTTCATAAATATTACCTATATTTCGATTAACAATATATTTATCTATTCTTGTAGTTCTATTATTTTTACTCATATCGATATCTTTATAAACTTTAACAGTAGTATTTTTAGGAATCAACCAACCATCTCTTTGTTTAATTTTCTTATTTTCTTCGATACGATTTTTAATAATTGCAACTTCTAATTTAAAATCATTATGAACTTCTGCTGGTGTTGTTGGTCTTTTTAAAATAGAACTTAAAGTTCGATGTTTACGATTATTATAATGTTCAACAAATTTATATACTTCTTTATAAGGAAGTTGTCCATTAATATATCCTCTATTTTTAAAAGTCTTCTTAATTGTTTTAATTACTCTATCAGCAATAGCAAGACTTGTATGATTTGGTAATGTTTTTCCATCTTCTTTTGTTGTTCTATACACTGTTTGATGTGTTATAAATCTTTTTTTATATACCTTTTCTTTAATAAATTTACTATCAAAAGCAGGTTCTGAATCTGATTTAATAATACTTGGTTTCCAACCTTGTTCAAATAATTTCTCCATTGCTAAATATATTGCTAAATCTGTTTTCTGTTGCATTTCTTTTATTTCTCTTCCATTTTCATATGAAACAAGTGCAATATTTGTTCTTGCTACATATAAATATCTTGTATTAACTTCAATAGCAAGTAAATAACAATTCTTATTTTTTGCTGAAAAGAATAAATCCATTTGATATGTACCTGGAAATGCTACATGATGTAAACCATAATATTTCTTATTATATTTTAGATTAAATGAATCTGTTGCTATTTCTTTAATTTGAACTGGTTGAATTTTTTCATCTTCATCTGATGGTTCTATAATCATATCAATGGGTTTTGATTTATTTACATAATTAATATAATTTCTTCTACCTATAAATTGTGCAGAATTAAGCATATCTCTATAAACAAATTCGACTGCATGTTTAATATACCATTCATCAATAGTTTTATCACCAATATAAATTTCATCAAAGTTAGGATGATTAAATTTTGATTTTAAATATTCAAGTTTTGGTTTATAATTTACTGCTTCAATAATCTTTTGTTTAAATATATCTTTTGTTAAAACTTCATTAAATTGTTTAAATAATCTTCTCATATTGTCAGTTTCTTCTGACTTAATAATCGCTGCTAATGCATACGCATTAAAAATATAACTATAAAAATAGTTATATAGTTCATTAAAACTTTTATCTGAATCAAATTGTATTTTTAATTGTTGGTAAAAATCATCTCGATTATATTTTGGTTTTAACTTATATTCTAAAAAATCATTAAAATATTTTTTAACTTCAATATCTGTATATAAATAAATATTAGGATTTTCACAATTTGTAATAGTAATTTTAACATCTCCGACATACACATCACGTATCCAATTTTCTAATTTATCATCCCATTGTGGAACACCATTAAGCTTTATATTATATGTTTTTAAATAATAATCACTTAAACTTTGCCGTATTTCTTCAAAATGATTAATGTCAAATAATAAATTATTTTTAATTACATTTAAAGCTGTTTCAGAATCACTAATAACATAAAAGTCTTTATAAAATAATTCAATATTATCAAGAATGTCGTTAAATAATGGTGTTTTACTTTGAAATAACACCACCCCTATAGTTGAAATTTTATCTTTTTCTTTATATTTTTTAGGAATATCAGGTGGATTTCCATTCGATGGATAAAGCCATTCGATCTTTTGTGTCATAATAAAAAATAAATATGAAAATGTTTATTTAGATCTTGTGTATGGTTCATTTTGATTATCAATCGACATAATCGATTCTTGAGAAGGAACATTTTGATTTTCTTCTTGCATATCCCTTTCAGTGATACCACTAAGTGTAAGTCCACCACCTACTAGAAACACTATTACCATAAAACCGATCGCGTACCAATAAGAAAACATATACATTAAAAGTGAAGTTTATTTAGTAGTTTTTGTTAATTTTTCAATGAACTTATATTTAGCGGTTATTGGTGTAGGCTTTTTATATGGTAGGTGTTCATTTTTTCTTTTTATATTTTTGTCAATTGTTGATATTGGTTTTTTATTAGGTTGGAGTCCTATTTCATCATCTAAATCTAAATCATCAAGATCAAATTCTGCTGGAATAATAATTGTTTGAATATTCATCATCAATAACTCCTTTGTACCATCATACTTAATAGGAGTGCATGGACGTGGAAAATTCATTTATAAAAATGAAATGAACATTTATTAAGCTTTTTCTGTTCCGTCGAAAAAACCTGACTCAGAAAAAATGAATTCTTTCTTTCCAACTTTTATAGTTAATCCGTTTTTATCAACTATCATCTCAATGTTATCTAAAAATTTTATTTTTAACTTAACCCATTCACTTATATGTGCTCCATTTTGTTCCTTATTCAGTAATTCAGAGGCATCGTAGACAATATAATATATGTCGTCTACAAGTTCTTGTTTCGTTTCTGTTTTTATTTTAAAATAATTATTTTGAATATCATTATAATTATGATTATGATCAGCCTTTGCTAATGTACTTACATCAATAATATCA
>CABUID010000035.1 GCA_902491575.1 uncultured Bacillota bacterium | reverse complement strand
CTTGTACATTTTATGAGCATCTTTAAACAAACCACTAAATACTAATACTTGTTTACCTTTTAAAGCCTTATAAAATGTTTCAAATACTGGTCTTGATACTAAATAATCGCAATCTTTAGCTGAATATTTAGCTAACTCATAAACTTCCTTTAAATTATTAATCTTACTCTTTCTAACATCAACTTGTGTTATGGAACTATCACCAGTTGCTTCTTGCCATAATTCAAGCCATCTTTCACGAGATATATATAAATCACTTTTTTTAAAATAACTTTTATTTACTGCTATCACTACATGAAAATGAGGATTGTAAGTATCATAATTAGGCTCTAAATCTCCAATAGACAATCCTTTTTTTGTATAATAATCTTTTTTTCTTTTCCATAGCTCTTTAGTTATATATTTTTCTTTTTGATAAGTTACCTCTAATTTTCTTATGTAACCTTTAACTATAGATTTAACTTCTTTACGTTTCATAAGTTTTTCAAAAGATTTATTATATTTTTTTATTTCTTCTTCAAGGCTATCACCTTTTACGTTAGGAGTTGTTAAAGTTAAAAATATAAATTCCTTATTTTCTTCACATCTTAAATGTTCCATAAGAATTGATATTTCTAAACTATCTTTACAAGCTAATCTCCAACTGCACATTGGACAGAATCTATTTTTACAAAAACTGCCCTTATGTAATTTTTTATTTTCCATCTCAAAGTCTCCTAAAAACTCTAAAAAACTCCCACAATCACTTATTAAATTAAACATTTTTTTTGAAATTAATGGCTCTATATAATTACTGAACTTGGGATTTTTTAATTTCTTATCAGTACATCTTTCTAATATGTCAATATTTGTTTCTTGATTTTTTCGATTATTTTTGTTACCATTATTCATAGTGAATATTATTCTTTTGTGGCTAACAAAAGGATTTTAAAATTAAATATAAAAAGTCCTATTTAGGCACTAAAAGAATTTGCTCCTTTCTGTATTAAATTATAATTTTTTTCTGGACAACTAAAATTATAAATTAGTATACAAAAAAAAGCAAATTTTTTTAGCTTAACCCTAGAATTTTCAACGGTTCTATGGTTTTTTATTAAATTCGAATAGTTACCTATAGTATCAAGAAAAGAAGAAACTCATTTTTTTTGCAAAAAAATTCGTTAAAAAACAGGGGTAAAATACCCCTGTTTTTTTATAAAATTTTCTGAGAAAATTTTATATTATACAAAACAAAAAATATTTTTATAAACTCATTTCATGTGATTTATTTTTTTCTCTTGAAAAATTTATATTTTCTTTTTCAATTTCCTTTTTCAATTCAATTTCCTTTTTCACTTTTAAAAATTCAACTTGAGATTCTTTGCTCATGCTCCTAAGAATTTCATTAACTTTGTTTATTTCAGAACCAAGCCTTTCATTTTCCTTTTTCAAAGACTTTAATTCATATCTAAAATTATTATAATCATCAGCCCTATATCTTCTTGATTCTTCTAATTCACTCTTATAATATTGTTTTTCTTCTTTCAATTCTTCTAACTGATGTAATACTGTAGCATACAAATTATGCTGAGTATATGCTTTTAAAGCACTATCCTTCAACCTTTCAAAATCATTTTTATCTATCTTAACCTTATCAGAAGAAAACATTATTGGTTCAACTTTCATTTCTTGTATTTGACACATAACAAGACTGTTTTTATGTAAAGTTTTAGTTATATTATCATACTCAATTGTCTTTTGATTTAAATGCGTCTCTAATTGCTCTATTTTGCCCTCTAATTCATTTTTATAGCTTTCTATAGCATTTATATCCTTGTACTTATTTTCAACCTCTCTATCAAGCTCTTTTTTTAGTTCCTTAGTATCTTTATGTTTTCTTTTCGACCCTTTAATTCCTCTTTGAATATCAAAACCAAGATTTTTTAAATATGCAGGTAACTGATCCTGCACTTCCATAAGAAATTTTCTGTCTATCAATTTTTTAGCAGAAAGTGAATTTTCGATTATTGGAACAAATCCAACATGCATATGAGGTGTAGTTTCATCAAGATGAACATTAGCCGATACAATAAACTCTTCTCCAATCTTACTCTTTAAATAATCTAAAGAACTCTTAAAAAATTCTTTTTGTTTATCTTCAGTTAAATTTTCGAAAAAATCACTATCTGAAGATATAATACATTCACAATAAACAGTTGCATCTTTTCTTATCGCCCTCTCAGAGGCTCTATTTGCCTCTATAATCGATTTTACCCTTTTCAGGTAGTTTATATTGCCTTGATTAACTAAATCGTAATTTAAGGGCGTTCTCGCTTTATCTATATCTATATTGCTGTAATTTTCATTCTCTCTTTGATTATGTTTTTGCAATCCAAATACATTTCCTGATTTATATTTTCCAAAATGGCACACCATATAACTCATTCTTTACTAACTCCCTTCAAACAAAGACATACTCTACATGGAAGATTCACATATTGAAGTTATCAATACCTAATATTGAAAACCTTAATGCAATACGGTAATCTACCGGAACACATACGGCAAATCACCATAAATACCTCCCAACTTGGGATATAAAACGGCAAATCTTCCACGTAAAGTATAGCACAATATACTTTATGTTATAAAGTTATCGTGCCAGGAGTTCCTGGACCCAGGGCTTTGCCCTCACTACCGTTTCACCCATAAGCTTTTTATAAAAAGCTTAACCAAAAATTTTTTCTGTCGCTCGGCACTAGCCGAAAAGGGGCATATGCCCCTTTCTGTTCCTAGCTTATAATTCTTCATTCCATCAAGGTAGTATTTTAAAATTTTTATTTCGGATCTGCTTTGCAGCACTCATAAAATTTTTAAAATCTCCACCTTGATTCCACTACGAATTTCAAAGTCCACTCATAATTCATATTAAAAGAAAAAAGAACTAATATTTAAAACAATGTATTTATCTAGGTTATAAATATATTATTTTAAATATTTTCTCTATTGCATCTTCTTTGCTTAAATTCTCACAATTCATAAGATTTTTTACTTCATCATTCAAATAATAAATTGAAATATTATAATTATCATATGCTTCTCTTAAACGCTTAACATCAACTTTCGATAAAACAAAATTTTTATTTTTACATTCATTCATATACCAATTAATACCTCTTTTATAAATTTCAAAAAAATATTATATCAGACAATAAATCAAAATTTTGTCGTATTTTGCGTTATATTAATGAAAAATGCGAATACAAATTTTAATGGAAATTACATCTGTAGATATTTTATAAGAGCATAAGGGGAAACTGCCCCCTAACTAATTGGAGGACTAGGCAAAGCCTAGTGTTTCCTTGGGGACAAAACAATTCCCAAAACGCCCAGTTTACGCCATAAAAACGCCACAAAACCTCCCAAGTTGCTACATAGAAAATTACTTATAAATTTTCATTTTTTTATTAACTCATATATCTCATATTCACTTATAGTACGCATAAGAGAATATAAAATAAATTCACTTACAGTCATTCCTTTTTTTCTTGCTATAGTTTTTATTTTTAACTTTTCATCTTCTGAAACTCTTATCTGTATTAATTCTTTTTTACTCATTTATCCACATCTCCAACGCTAATTTGTAATACTTGTAATTACAATAGCACAGCTCTATATGAAAAAATGGTCGCACTTTAGGGCATATGCCCTACTTTCAAAACATAAATTTAGACAAAAAAATTAGGGCATATGCCCTAATCTATTTCAATTGTATCTATTAATTTTTTATTTATAGATTTCTTTTCTTCTTCAGTAAGCTCTATACATTTAGTATTTTCATACTCATTTTTGTGCCAATTATAATATAATTTATAAACATACTCTATATCACTTTGCTTTTTATAAATATCCAATTCTCCTAGCTTGTACATTTTATGAGCATCTTTAAACAAACCACTAAATACTAATACTTGTTTCCCTTTCAATGCTTTATAAAATGTTTCAAATACTGGTCTTGATACTAAATAATCACTATCTTTGGCAGAGTATTTTGCTAATTCATAAACTTCTTTATGATTATTAGATTTAGCTTTTCTAACATCAACTTGAGTTATTAATTTATCTCCAGTTGATAATTTCCATAATTCAAGCCATCTCTCACGAGAAATATAGTTCCTAGATTTAAAATAACTTCTATCTACTGCTATAACTACATGAAAATGAGGATTGCAAGTATCATAATTCGGTTCTAAATCACCAATAGATAATCCTCTTTTTTCATAATAATCTTTTTTTCTTTTCCAAAGCTCTTTAGTTATATATTTCTCTTTTTGATAAGTTACCTCTAATTTTCTCATGTAACCTTTAACTATAGCTTTAACCTCTTTACGTTTCAT
>CABUID010000034.1 GCA_902491575.1 uncultured Bacillota bacterium | reverse complement strand
AAATGCTTAAATGGGCATTCTGTTTTTTTTGAAATAAAATTATGCTGATTAAAAACTAGAATGTTTCTAAATTTTCGAAATTTGCGTTGTATTGAATTTTTAATTTTAATTTGGGGTTTTAATTGATGTAATTTTACATAAGCTTAAAACTCAAAATTTCAATTTCAAATTTTAATTTCAAATTTCAAATTAAGAATTGAAAAGAATGTAATATAAATTTTGAAAAATTATTTTTGCCTTTGAAATATTTTTTTGTACTACGTCCAAAAAAATTTGACGTAAGACGAAAATTAATTTTTGAAAAATGGGAGGTCACTATAATAAGTATTAAGAAAGGAGTATGAAATGGAAATATATTTTTCAAGTGATTTACATCTGGGTCATAGAAGTGTCATTGGATTTCAAAATCGCCCTTTTGAGAGCGTTGAAGAGATGAATAGGGGAATTATTCATAACTTTAATTCTGTAGTGCGTAGAGACGATATTTTATATATTTTAGGTGATTTGTCATATAGAATACCAGAATCACAGGCTAACGAATTAATTAAACGAATAAATGGACGAAAAATATTAATTCGTGGTAATCATGACGGACATTATGATAAAAGTCTATTTGAAGAAATTTACGACTATAAAGAATTTAAACATGAGAAGATAAAGTACGTTCTCATGCATTATCCTCTTATGGAATGGAATGGTAGTAGACATGGTGGTAGTATTCACTTGCATGGACATATTCATTCTAATGGGGTATACAATGAAGAAAATAGAATGAATGGCATTCTTCGTTATGATGTAGGTGTAGATGCTAATAACTATTATCCTGTATCTTTTAGATATATTAGGAGCTATTTTGCTGATAGTGTTAGATTACATGAAACAGGCATATTATGAGTGTTTTTGTTACAGGTGATTTGCACGGAGATATAAAGGTCATTTATACGATTCCGAAACGCTGTTCTATACAACCTGGTGATACATTAATTGTAGCTGGTGATTTTGGAGTGCCATGGTCTATCGACAATATCAAACGATGGCGGATTGATAGAGAAATTATTAAATGGTTTGATGATCAACCATTTAATATAGCTTTTGTAGATGGCAATCATGAGAATTTTGATTTACTAGATAATTTTCCATATGAAGAAAAATGGAATGGACGAGTACAACGTATTTCTAATCACGTTTACCATTTGTGCCGAGGAGAAATATATATAATGGAAGGACATTCTATATTTACTTTTGGTGGTGCTACGAGTATAGATAAAATGTATCGGACAGAAAATATTTCTTGGTGGAAAGCAGAAAATGCATCAAAATCAGAAATGGATTATGGAGTAAATACATTGGAATCTGCTTATTGGAAGGTGGATTATGTCATTACTCATGCAGCACCAGAACAATTTTTTTCAGTATATCAGCATGCTAGCTTTGGAAAAGAGCTTTTAAATTGTCCTACACAATCTTATTTAACAGAGTTATGTAAACAATTACACTATAAAAAATGGTATTTTGGACATTATCATGATGATGTGGAATCAAGATTTCATAAGTGCAGATTACTTTTTGCAGACATTGTAAAATTGGGCGATTGAGTTGTTTTGACAATAAAAACATGTTACAATTTTATTAAGCAATGAAAGATAATAGCTAATTCAAATTAGCACAAAACCCCTAGGGAGGATCAGTCCCTAGGGGTTTTTAACGTTATTACGCAAACGTTAGAGCGAGGATTGTTGCCTAGAAGTGCCTATCAATCCATTTGCAAATATAGTAAGCGGCTATACTTGCCATGATAGACAGTAAGAAAGATAATAGTAAATTCAAAATTAGCACCCCCTTCCTGTTACCAGTCTAGGGTAGGCAACGATTAAATTATAGCATATATGTAAATTAGAGAATTGCTTTAGTATGTTAAAGTAATTTTCTAAATTTGTCATGAAAAATGTAAAAAAAACTTATTGATTATATTGTTGCTTAAAATAGGGAAAAAATTCATTGATAATATAAGTACCAAGTCCTCTATGAGCCCTGTAGGGGCTCATGAATAATGATTAAAAAGTGATTGTCAAAATAGACCATTTTTAATATACTAAAAATGTACAAAAAAAATTCATTGATAATATAAGTCCCCTATGAGGCCCGTGGGCCTCTTTTAAATGTGGTTATTTTATGATGGGATTTATGAAGATATTTTTTTGCAGTAAAATGTACAAAAAAAATTCATTGATAATATAAGTCCCCTATGAGCCCCGTAGGGGCTCTTAAATAATTAAGTTAAGTTAGAGGTATTTATGAGTGATATTGTGATGACAGATACAGAGTTATATGATGCTAAGGTTAATTGGTTTAAGGAGCATGATTATGTAGAAGTAGAACCATTAGCTTTTTATAGAGATTTATATCCAATAGGATCATTTCAAGTTAAAGGAGATTATAGTCGTAAATGTGGTAACGGGATTTTATTGTATAGGAATGAAGGTAAATTTAAGCATAGATATATATTTGATGATTTAGAGGAGATTAAGAATTGGATTGGAAAAGAGGATATATTTGTTAGAGGTGGTTCATTTATAGGTAAACGAGTTAAGAATGAAAATGCGAGTATGATTTATGCATTGACATTTGACTTAGATGGTCAAGGTATGGATGAGTTACATATGATTATGCAGTTTATGCGTAATGGAACGAATGTACCAATGGCAACGTATGTTGTATTAAGTGGTCATGGACTTCATTTATATTATTTATTGGATAAACCTATTCGAGCGACGCAAGATACGATTCGTCAGTTAAATAAGTTAAAAGAAGGTATGACTAAATTGATTTGGAATCGATATACATCAACTATTGAAAAACTACAATATCAGTACTGTTTGCAAGGATTTAGAATGGTTGGTTCTGCGAGTAAAATGGGAGCTAATTATCCAGTTAGAGCCTATAAGACTGGTGAACGTACTACAATTAAAGAGTTAGTTTCATGGATTCCTAAATTAAAAGAATGGGATGAGTATCGAATTAATCTAACTGAACGTTCTACTGTTCCTTTAGCAAAAGCGAAAGAAATCTGGCCAGATTGGTATGAAAGAAAAATAGTGAAGCAAGAAGATAATAAATGGCATATTAATCGTGCTTTATATGATTGGTGGTTAAATAAAATTAAGGAAGGGGCTACGTATGGACATCGTTACTTTTGTGTTATGTGTTTAGCTATATTTGCGATTAAATGTGATATTTCGGAAGATGAATTGAGAAAAGATGCGTATTCACTAATACCTATATTAGATGCTTTGTCTAAGGATAATAATGAAAGTTCACGATTTACCAAAGAAGATGTAGATGCAGCATTACATGGATATAGAAATGAGTTTAAGATGTGGGGACGAGATAAAATTACTCTGATATCTGCTATTCCTTTACCCGTTAATAAGCGAAATTATCGTACACAAGAAGAGCATATGAAAGTTATTAGTGCTATTAGGGATATAGTTAAACCTAATTGGCGTGAAGGCAATGGTCGACCAAAAGGACGTAAAAATTCCGATTATCCTAAAGCTGAGATTGTAAAGCAATGGTGTTTAGATCATCCTAGTGGTAAGAAAATTGATTGTCATCGAGATACTGGATTATCACGAATGACGATTAATAAATGGTGGAATATATCGACGGAAGAATTAAAACGACAACAAATAATAAATAAGATTGAGTTTATCAGAAATAAGACAATACAATTAAATGAAACTCCTGAAGTTCTATATCCTAATACTTCAGAAGAGATTACAGAAATGAGGAAGAATCCAGATACAGTTTTAGAGCTAAATCGATTAGGGATAAGCTTTGAGCAACTAGAAAATCAACATGAAATTTATGTAGAAGATAGTGTTACGTTTCAGAAACTAATAGAAAAAGAATTTGGTGATGATTGGATTGATGCTTTAAATCTTTATTTGGACTACAAAATGGAGAGTAAATCAGTGCAGAATATGTGCGACAATTTATAGATGGTGGTTATGGATTTTATGAAAATGGTATATGGAATGATGGAAACATTAAGATATAATACTGTATAAATTATTCAAATAGGAGTTATATTTTTTTATGTGTTTAGTATGGATTACATAAGTTATTGATTAGTAATTTAGAAAAGCTAAAGCGCCTTAGATTTTATCTAAGACGCTTTAGCGCTTTGTCTTTTTAATTTGTTGTAACTGTAAATGAAATTGTTGAGGTTTTCCCCCAATAATATCTTGATAATTCATATTTGTGTCCGTTTGCATACCAAATGCCGCCACCTCTATAACGAACTCCTGTCATTTTAGCCTTTTGCGGACTTCCATATTTTTTATTTAAAGAATTCAACATATCTAAAAATACATTTTCTAAATCCGTTGAATCAGTAAATATAAATGTGTTTTTTATTTCTTTTACATTATTATTGGCATCAAATTGAACTGTAAAATCTTGTTCAATTTTAGTTGTAATTTTACGCGTAAAATTATAGGCATTAGAGAAGTTTGAAACAGATTTATCCCAACCTTTTACTCCTGAAAAATTAATATCAACATAATCACGTGGCATACCTAGATATATAGTATATAAAACATCTGGATTAGAAATAATAATTCGTCCTTCACTAGCTATATCAGAGGCATGTGAAATATTATTACTAAATAAAAATATATAAAATAGCAAGTTCAGACAAAAAAATTTTTTTATCATATAGATCCTCCATTAAGAAAGTAAATACAATATCATCATAGTACGTCATGAAATAATATGTGTCCAGGGAAATGGGTACATATCAAATAGTCCATGCTTTTATTTATCTTAAAACTCAAAATAAAATTGCCGAAGGCAGCCGAGCAAAGCGAGCCTCGATGGAATCGCCCATAGCGTTTTATAATTAAAATTAGAAACCGCTAAATGGGCATTTCTGGTTTGTACTAGAAATGCTTAAATGGGCATTCTGTTTTTTTTGAAA
>CABUID010000033.1 GCA_902491575.1 uncultured Bacillota bacterium | reverse complement strand
ATTGCAACTCTAGATATTATTCTCCTGAACTTTGTCGTTGGATTTCGCCTGATTCAATCGAATATTTAGATCCTGAAAGTGTTAATGGATTGAACTTATATGCGTACTGTGGAAATGATCCAATCAACAATTATGACCCAACAGGACATTTCACTTTACCTAACTGGTCCAAATGGGTTATTGGTGGTGTTGCTTTTGCTGGAGCCGTAGCATTGACTATTATATCCGGAGGTTCTCTTGCTCCTGTATTTATTGGTATGGGGGTTAGCATTGCATCCAGTGCTTTAATTGAGGGAGCTATTAGTGCTTATAACGGAGAAGGATTCTGGTCTGGACTTGCAGATGGAGCCGCCGATGGTGCTATGTGGGGAGGAATCTTTGCATTAGCAAGCTCCACAGTTAGTTTTGTGAAAAATCTAGGCCTAATTAAATCTAGAGGTGTTGTTATTGGCAAAGGAATGGATCGTGTTGGATTTGTTGCCGATCAAGCTGCACTTTCTAAATATAGTCCTATGAAAGGTTATAATTTTATTAGAGGTAGTGGCAAATCAACATGGAGAGTTAACTTAGCTGATAAGTTAAGTATTGCACACAATAAAGCGTGGATTAATAGAGTAATGCGTTTAAAGAAACCGATTTATGATATTGGCCTTGGCGGAATCAGAGAAGCAGGTGCGTGGTACGGCATGGAATTATTAGAAGTAGCTAATTATTTTAATTATTTTCTATTTTAAGGAGAAGAGAATTGTTATGATTTTCAAAAGAACAAAGTCCATTTTAAATAAAATTTTAGATAACTATACTTCATTATTTGAACAATGGGAAAAAAAATATTTCAATGACGGTTCGATAGATGAAATTACATATGTAAAAGATAATATGAAAATAATCTTCCAAGAAGATTTAAGAGAACATATCACGAATTTATTTATAATAGATACCAAAAAACAAATAGGTAAAATATATTATAGAGAAATTATGATGAATAAAGAACTACTAGGTATTGATAAAATTAAAGATTCTTTGGAACTTTTGAAAAATAAAAACAATTGTGAAAAACAAGAAGTAGAAACATACATTGAATTTTTAAAATTAAATAAAATATTATAAATAATAGCAAATTACTTTCACAAGCAAAAACTAGATAAGTTTACTGAATGGGTAACCTTTTTATATTAAACATAGTTTAATTTCTTTGGATATGATGAATAATTAATATGGAAATGAGGTAAATTATGAATAAAAATAAGATAATTCAATATTTAAATAGTAAAAAAAATAATGAATATAATTATTTAGATATTTTATTAGAAAAATATTGTAATGATGAATTGTCTCAATTATTATCTAAATATAAGTTTACAAATGTAGAAATTTTTCCACAAATATCAAAAAATGGAAATTCAATTGAAATGTGTTTGACATATCAAAATATTGTAGCGAATATTTCTCTAACAACTGATGAAATTGAATATAGTATATATCAATTATATGCAACTGCTAACGAAGTTAATAAAAATACGTTTAACCTGAAGTGTAATGTAGAATTCACATTTGAAGATTTATTGAATTCAATACTTTTACTGCTAGATAAAGTTTTGCATTACTATAATTTTATATTGAAAAATCATGAAGCTGCTCATCCAGTTGATAAACAAAGAGGAGATGCATTACCTCCATTTGTAGATTACATTGAATTTTTAAATAATAATTTAACTTAAGCATATTAATTTATTGAACTCATAATTTTGAGGATTCTTTTTTATTTTTTAAAATAAAGGGTGGTAATTTGACATTTCAAGTGTCTGTAACTATTGAGAGGATAATTTTTTATATTAATTTTTAAAAATAGGCCCATAAAAGCACGTTTAACTTTCTAGTACTATTATAGATGTAAAATTTTGTAAATCATTTTTTCATAAAGATAAGGTAGATGAAAATTTAATAAAAATATTGTTAAATGATTCTATTTTAAATAAAAATGAGAACGATTTAGATTTATTATTAATGTTGTTAGAACATTTTAATATTATAAAGCGATTTAATTTATTATTAGCAGAATTATTAATTCAGCTCTGGCATCATTTTCATGATCGAATTGCTGGTGTTTTAGAATTTAATGCTAGTGAGGGACTCATTAAATTCACGAATACGTTTACAATGCTTTTGGAAAGAGGATTGACATTTTCGATGAAATGAATGATACTAAAGGTGCAGTGAATTCTTTTCGTTATAAGGGTTATTATTTTGACGATGAGACAGGGCTGTTTCTAGTATCCTCACGCTATTATGATCCTGAAACGGGACGGTTTATTAGCCCTGACGATATCAGTTATCTTGATCCTGAAACGATTGGTGGACTTAATCTGTATGCCTATTGCCTAAATAACCCCGTTATGTATGTTGATCCTAATGGGCATAGCCCTGTATGGTGGAATCCGTTCAGTTGGTTTGACAATGTAAGTAACATAGGAAAAATAATAATTGGTGCAGTTGCTTTTATTGGTGCAGTTGCTTTTATTGGTGCAGTTGCTTTAACCATCGCAACAGGTGGAGCATTAGCCCTATGTTTATAACACTAGGAATAGGTTTAGCATCTGGAACTTTGATAGGCGGATTCGGCGCAGTAATTTCATCAGGAGGAGATTGGAGTCAATTTGGGAAAGGGGCTTTTGATGGCTTTTCGGATGGAATGCTTTGGGTCGGTGTATTTGCTTTAGCCGGAGCTACTATCGGAGCTATAAAATATGCGGTTAAAGACGGGCAAGGAGCGATATCAGGAACGACTAAAATGACAACTATCAAAAAAGGGCAAACATTTGACAGATTTGGAAGCGAATATGGCAAATTTATAACAGATTTTGGCACTCCCGCAAGTAAACTCGCGTTACCAGCTACAAATTCTGGCGTAAAAATGACATTGCAAGCAACGAAGAATTTCAGGGTTTTTACGGGTATAGTTGCTGATGGATTTGGAGGTACTGGAGGTGGAGTTCAATATGTTTTGCGTTACTCTATAAAAACCTTATTGAAGAAAGGGTGGCTTATTATTGTATAATTGGAGGCTTGCTTTATGGTAGATTATTTAGAGGAAATAAACAACGGTTTAATTATTGAAGAACCTAAAATTTTATTGCCTTGGAGTTTGCAAAAAAAGGATGTTTTTGATAAGATTAACTGCATTAATATTGTAAATGAAAACTACTATACGTTAAGAATAGTTTTGTCAGGGATATCTTTTATTAATTGTGCTGGACTTCATTTTAAAAAAGAAAGACTTTCAGAAATTGACTTGTTTAATAATGAAAAATATTGGTCCGAATCAGAAATCGCTAATATTTTCAATACTCATCAATTAGTATTGGAAAACTTTTTCGGTGAGTCCAGCAGAAATATGTTATTAGAAAAATTTAAAGGAGTTAATAAAGAATATAAGTGGAAATTTAGATATGTAACAATAATACATAAATTATGGGATCGGTTTGGAATGGAGGAAGAGTTAAAAATATATATTAATAGTTAGCGAATTTAGACTAACTTAATTAATAATTAAAGTGGGTTTCCCACTTGTAAGGTATGCGAGATTGCCCATTGTGGCAATCTCCTTATCCTGCCTGCAAATTCTTGAATTTTGCCACAGATAACCATAGTGTCCTTTCGTGGATATTCGTGTCATCGATGAAGAAACGGAGTTTTATTATTGCAACTCTAGATATTTTTCTCCTGAACTTTGTCGTTGGATTTCTCCTGATTCTGTGGATTATCTTGATCCTGAAACAATTAATGGATTAAACTTATATGCGTACTGTGGAAATGATCCCGTTAATAAGTACGATCCTACAAGGCATTTTGCTTTAACTGCTACTGCATTGGTATGGATAGCGTTCGGTGTTTCAGCATTAGTTGGAGCTACTGCTAGTGTCATAAGCCAAGGAATCGCAACAGATTGGCAAAATATTAATGTGTTACAAGTTATTTGGGATGCTGGAATTGCTGGAATTGGCGGAGCTTTATCAATGTCTCCACTAGGATGGGGAGCAATGATTGCCGCAAACACTGCATTAGGATTTGTAGGTTCTGTTGGTGGGCATTTAATTCAAGGGCATGATTTATTTGGAGCAAACGCGGGTGAATACTGGACAGATATTGGAATAAGTACACTTATCGGTTTGGGCATCGGTGTTATTGGTGGTGCAGGTGCGCAACGTGGAATGAATTTAAGTGCTTTACAACAAAATTTTGTATCTGCATATGATGATATGGTAGCAACAGACGCTAAAGTAGCTTCTGGTTACTATAAAACTGCTGGCATGGCAGCCATTCATATGAATAAAGCAACCGCTAGATGTGGTGCTGCATTCTTAATGTATAGCAGTGCATATGCGAAGATGTTAAGTTCTATTACTTGGTCTATTTATAAATCAAGTGTTGTAACACTAGGTACATCATGGAGAACAGCTGTAATGTAACAACATTTCAAGGAGGAAAACAATGACTAGTCTTATAAGTTCTTTAATTTATTTTCCATTATTCATATTATGTTTTATTATTGAAATCAAAAGAAATAAGAAATGGAACAGTATTGTTTATCCAAAGTCAAGATTTGATGGTAAAGGCATTACTACTATCTATTGTATATCATTTATTTTTATGACATTCTTTATGATAATTAATTTAATAATTGGTGAGAGCGTTGAACTATGTGTTGGTATTACTTTGATAGCTTTGGTAATGGTGTTAATAGCATTCTTTTCATCTAGAATTAACATAGTAATTACAAATGATGAAATAATTAAAAATAGTTTCTTTGGTAAAACAATTATTAAAACAAGAGAAATAAGAAGTATAGAAGAAGGATACTTTATCAAGATAAAATCAAAGAATAAGTTAATCCAACTTGAAACAAAATTTTATGATTCAGGCATAACACAAGTAAAAAATCGTTTGAGCGAAATAAGCATTAATAAAAACAAATAGCAAATTACTTTCACAAGCAAAAAACTAGGTAGGTTTACTCTATGAGTAGACTTACCTTTTTTTATAAAATATGATTTAAATGAGAATATATTTATGTTAATTTATATATTTTTTGAAAAAATTATGATATTATTTTAATATAATTAATCGAAAAAAGTAGAAAGTAGTGATGAAGATAATATGGGATTTAAAAGTTATTGTTGGAGTATTGGGACAACAAGTTTTAAAGTTGATCAATTAAACTATAAAAAAGAGTGCCAATTAAGATATTTAAACGAATTATTTACTTTGAATCCTGATATGACATGGGATAAAACACTACAAATAAAATATTTCAATTTATAAGTTTCTAAAGATTTTACTGAATTTCTCTTACTCCTTCTTCTATCGGTGAGGATTCTTATACTTGGCAAGGTCATC
>CABUID010000032.1 GCA_902491575.1 uncultured Bacillota bacterium | reverse complement strand
TAATGAAGTTTCATTATCACCATAAAAGCCTAATGAATTTCCAAAATTTAAAAAGGTGTGTTTTTCTCCAGTGACTTGTTTATCGCCCAATGACATGAATTTATAATCATTATTATCATACATATTTAATTTCCCGTTTCCACCATCACGTTCTACGTCGAATTTTATACATTTATATGTTCCTTCATCTGATATAAATGTTAATGAATTACCTATATTACAATTACCTTTTGAATCAACGTAAGGATAAAATGGTTCTTCAGCGTACCAGTACATCGAACCATCAGATAGAGGCGGGACACAAATATCACTAATTTTTTCCACATCTAAATTACCTTTAATAACTATGTTATTGTTAAATTCTGTATGTGTGTGATTTGCAAGTGCGAGTTCTGGTTTATCTTCTAAATCGTTAAATGAGTGAGTATGTTCTTTTGAAGCATATTTATCATCATGGTTATGCTCAGATGGAGTAAAAGTTTCTGGAATGTCAGTTAATGAATTATATGAGTGTGCGTGAGTTAATGTAGCGTAAACTGCATCATGGTTATGATCAGCTTTTGCTAAAGTATCTATGTCTGTAATATCATTTGTTGTATGTGAATGAGACAATAAAGCATATTTATCATCATGATTATGTGTGTTTAATGATATAGTTGAAGGATCAATTCCATTTAATGTTGACACTGTAAATTCGCTAGGAAATGTTGCTTTATCATTAAATATTGATAATTGTTTTCCTCCATTTATTCTTAAATAGGCATATTTTCCAATACGATCATCACCGAAACCCAGTACTGCGGATTCCCCATCTTTTCCATTTTTACCAAAGACAAAAGTAGTATAAGCACCCTTAGATGAATATAATTTTAATCCATTAGAGTTTATAGTTAAATCATTATTGATAGTAGTATGAGTGTGATTTGTGTTTGACTTATTTTCTAATCCTTTAGTAAGTTCATCTTTTTTACAATAATCTGTTAAATTAGATGTAATTAAATTTGTTGATATTCTTTCAACGTCCTTACTATCTGTTTTTGTATCTAAAGCACTTTTATCAGCTTTTTTAGCTAATTCAGTTACTAGATCCTTTTTTAAAACAAAATTATCTGTATTTACAATTGGACTTTCTTCAACAAATTTTGTTGTTGGTTGAATACTTATCATATAATATAAAATAAAAATAAAAATTTTTTAATAAATTAAAAGTAATTCTAATAAAAACGAATCTGGTTCAATTTCATTATTTTCTAAATCTGTAAACCAAATATCAAAATCTTGTTTTAAAGATGTATATTCATATTTTTTAACATAGTTATTATTTTGATTAGCGAATATACAAAAATAATCATCGTAATGATCTCTTTCAATAAATGAAGCATGAACTTTTACATCACCTACAAGATATTTATTATAAATTAATTTACATGATATAACTTTAATTATTTTCGGATTTTTTGATTGAATAAACTCACATGGGAATTTGTTATGTTTTTCCGATGAATAAAAATATGTTTTAGTAACCCTCGGTATGATAAACAAAATGATAATTGAAATTAATTTTATTTAAACTTGAGAACCTTCTGGAGAACCAGTAGGATGATAAACCAAACCATCGTTGATATCCACTGTGAAATAAGTATCTCTGCAGACAAACAACTGAGGAGGAGGAGGATGATTTTCACCAGTTTCATCGAAATTATAATAGGTATCATTAACATCTGGATAAATTGGTTGACCTCTAATTTGGATTGGAATGTTTTGACCATTAGAATCTAAACCATCGAATAAATAACCACCTCTTGATCTTTCTGTTTGAATATTTAACATAAATGAAGAAGCGTCTGATAAAGTATTCTTATATTTTCCGCCATCTGCCTTATTTCTATCCATTGTTAAAGAATCTTCAAATTCTTTAGTACATTGAATACCGCCATCTAATTCTGATGCGACTAATTGATATTGTAAAAATCTAGCACCTAATGTTGAAACAGGTTCATCTGGATAATTTTGACCATTAATTGTTAATTGAACATTATGATAAATTGGATTATCGAAACAAGTATAATCATTTGCATGTTTTGGAAATACTACAGTTATAGATGTTGTGTTGAACAATGGCATATTAATTGTTGATTGAATACCAGATCTTGTAGCTGCTAATGGGAAAGCATTATAATCTAATTGTTGTGATGGAATTGGTAATGGACGAGATAACATTTGAGCAATAGATTGTAATGAATGTTCTTTAACACAAAAACCAAACATATTAGATTTACATGATGTAACAGTTAAACCTAAACAAGATAATGTAATTGATTCTGTTGTTGGTGTAATAGATTTATCACTACCAACGTTTAATGCAGCAATTTTACTTTCATTACCAATTTGAGTAAATCCATGCTTGAATACTGGTGCTGATTTAAATGTTGAATCAATTATAGTATCTTCCATATATTCTTTAACTTCTTTAATTGTTCTTGGATCAACTTGACAATAAACTAAACCAACTGGTTTAACATAGAATCTAATTTCAATATCACCAACAACTCTATTTGGATATAAGTCAAATGCTTGAAATGCTAATATATCTTCAAATGGTAAGTTCATTTCAAATTCAACATCATGTTTTTGTCCATCTCTAAAGTCAGATAAATCAATATATGTACCACAAACACTTTGAGAATAATCTGATACATTTTCATATAATGAATGTGTATATTTTCTTGTTTTCTTTTCACTATATGGTTTAATTGTTGAATAACAATAACCTTCACGACAACATTCATTTTGTTGATAACCTGTTGAAACATTATTAGAATAAATTTGTAATTGATCTAATAATTGATTTGAAGATTTAAATCCAACAAATAATTTACCTAAATGATTAGTATCATTAACATGTGTTGCTTGAATATCTTTAGATAATTGAAGTGTTAATTTGATCTTAAAGTTAATAAAGCCTTCTGTAATTTGTGAAATCATATGATCATTATGAGTAATTCTTAATCTTGTTTCTTGTGATTGATTGAAAGGAGCATTTTGATCATGACAATCTTCTGTTCTAATTATGAAAGATCTTGTTCCATCATTTTTTGAAATCAAGTCTCTTAATTTTTCATAATACTCGACCACACAACCTTGATCAGTTGTTTCATTCTTGTATTGCGCATTGTTGTACAACATTTATAAAAATGAAAAATATTTTCATATTTTTTCAATGACTTTCGGCTCTTGGAATAAAATAAAGAAAGGGTTGTTAAAAGCAAAACCTAAAAAATCTCTTAGTGACGACCCTATCGAAACTTGTGAGTATGATCCTGCTGGTTATAATAGTTATTATCCGCCGGATGATGATACAGATTTTGATGGTGATGATGATTATAGTTATCAAACAGCAGGAATGATTAAACCTTTATTTAAATAAACATTAATTAAATTCATTTTATATTATGGCTTGGGGTATATTTAACAAGATAAAGAAAGGCTTCAAAAAAGTATTTAAATTCATTAAAAATAAAGTAATAAAACCTTTATTAAAACATGCGCCTGAGATAATGGCTCAGTATGGGCCTATGTTAGCGTCAATGCCTGGGAAAGCAGGGTTAATTGGAAAAGCAATAACCGGTGCTGCACCTCTAGTAGAATCATGGACTGAGAAATATAGAAGAACTAAATAAACAATTAATAATTATTTTTTATTATATCAATTATGTTCGTAAGTAGATAGCTGAATGCAGCTACTGGAGATATCGCTCTATTTCCTTTAAATATTTTCCCATTTTCGTCAATTGATATGTCCTTTGGATATAGCGGAACTATATCTTTATCTTTATAATATATATCAAATTTTTTATGATTAGGAAAACCTAACAAATCAAATTTCCCCAAAAATATCATTCTAAGCATTGTGCTGTATAATTTTTCTAGACTAATTAGGTTACCGCTGTCGTAAATTTCGCCATTAACACCAAAGTGAATATATGAAGGATAGAAAGATCGGAGATTAGAATCTAAATATTTTGTACTAAAATCTTTAAAAGAAGGAACTTTAAGCTTTCTTAAACCTGCATAAATTTTATCTAATAAAGTAGGTTCTTTCTGAACTACATCTTTAATAAGAACAATTTTTCCTTCATCGTTTAAAGTGAAATTTGTTTTAATCCATTTTATAAACTTTCGTATTCCTTTTTTGATCTTGTTAAAAAAGCCCCAAGACATAATTAAATATAAAATTTTTTTATTAATCTGGTGAATAAACAGGAACATTACCGATTTTTTGAACATTAACTGGAGCATCAGGACTTTGATAATCATTTGGATCATTAGAGGCTGGAAGGTATCTAGCATTAACGATTCGATTATACAAAGTTTTCAGGTGTATTATTTCGCCAGTATTCCTATCTGTTGCTGCCTCGTTTTGTAAATCTACGATGAAGTTCCTCATGACATTATTATTAAGAATCTCTGGATCGTTTAGACTATTAAGGAATTCTCTATAATTTTTTGGACCGGTTGGTTTAACAACTGTTGCTGCTTGTCTTTGATCATCCCTTATAATTGGATTAACTGGATCACCTGCTCTTGCGTTAAGAATTGCGTTTATATTTGGAGATTTGCCTGATAACTTCGTTCTAATTGGAACTTTACCAACTTCTTGTTTCTTAGGTAATGGATCTCCGATATTTCCCATAACAAATTGAATCTGTTGTCTAATATCCTGAATAAATAAATCATCTTCATCTTCACATAAATCTTTAACTAAATTAAGACAATATTCTGTATAAGGTGAAACAACTTGTCCGCTGTGCTTCTTCTTTGCTTCCTTTTCACTAATACGTTGTTTTTGGAAGTATTCGATTGCTTTGCCTGAGACATATTTTTTATATAAATTAGCGTTTGCCATGATAACACCAAATACTTTTTTCACGAATTTCTTTGTTTCTTCATTGATATTAAAGCTATTCAAAGCAGCTTCATAACAACGTGCTGTTTTGTACTTAAGTAACAAATTTGAAGCTGAAGGAGCTCTAGCTTTATAACCAGCTTTAGCCAGATAAGGTGAAGGAATTAATTTACCGTCAAGATTATTTTCATCTTGGGAAAGATTTTGTTGTAAGAAGTAATTATAAGATAATTCACCTGGAGCGAATTCATTTCTAGCTTTCATGACTTGTCTTTTTTCCGGTGGTGCTTTATTATCAATATAATTTTGATATGCTTGAACAATTCCTTTTTTAGATTTACCTAAGTAATATCCGTTGATATATCTAATATCTTTCTTTCCATCTCTGATTAAAACTTCTGGAATTCCATCACCGTTGATATCTTGGACAGCAGTTTCCCAATATTTACCAGGATCTCTAATGTTTGCATTTTTCTTTGAAACCCAATAATTTGCACCTGCAGATGTAACTAAATTACGATTGAACTTTACATCTTTCTTGTTATCTAAAATAATATGACCAATATCATCCATACCAGGAGCGAAGCCTGCTACATTAGTGTCTGAATCA
>CABUID010000031.1 GCA_902491575.1 uncultured Bacillota bacterium | reverse complement strand
CGTTGGTTTCAGACATTTATAAAAATGAATTTGTCATTTCATTTTTATAAATGACAGCGTATGATTATATTACGTTTGATCCTATCGGCTACCTTCCGTTCAATCGATATTCAAGTATTGTATCTTTCAAAAACGTATTATTATACAAATTCTTAAAAGATTTAGAACCAGATGATTATGGAAATGATCAAGCGCATCAAGAAAATGCTAATCAAAAAATTGCAAAATGTTTTAATGAATTTACAAAATTTTTAAGAAAATTAACATTAGAATCATTTGCACATGATTTATGGGAAGATGAAACTTTAAGAGTGACAACTGAACTTAAAATTATTCAAATAGATGGACTTGATATTAGTCAATGTGAAGATGTTTTTGATTTAATAAGAGAATACCAGGAATATTGGTACAAGAATTTAACACCTTTTATCAGTGTTCCAGATGAATTGGATGAACAATTAAATAGAGAATATAATTATTTCCTTGACTCTATACGAGATTTTACACCTTATAATGGCTTTAAATTTAATTATTCAGGTTTACGTCTTATAAATCCAGCAGCGGGTCTTGATGCAACTAAAGAAGAGATTAAACTTGCTGTTGATATTGCGTCATCAATATATAAAAATTTGCAAATAATTGCAAAAACAACAAGTAAATGGATGAGAAAAATGTGGAGTGTTATATTTCGTGAATGGTATAAACAATTTACTGTACTTTTTGATATGGAAACTGCTGAATATTATAAAATAGATAAATATATTCGCACTCTTACTGTTACTGAAATGCCTTCTTTATCTGATTTTGCTGATCTCTTATTCAGTTTTGTTGAAGATCCAGTTAGAAAGAAATATTTTCAAAATCAAAAATATAATATTAAAAAAATGACAGCGAGAATTGGAGGACGTTCTATAATCGAATGGTTTGGGCATATATTTTTTAATCAAGATACAGAATTTTATGCAATTGATAAATCACAATGGCTCATCAATGAATATCTTAAATTTGCAGATTTAAGTGGTTTTGATATTAAAGACACAAATTTTGTAAAATTTATAACAATATTAATCAAACAATATGTACCTCTTGATCAATATATTGAAAATGAAAAATTTGCATATTTTCAAAAGATTGAAAAAGATTATAAAGATTTAAAAGAAACATTTGATTATTTATGGAAAGAATTGCCCGAGGTGCATAGACATTATATTTATAAACTTGTAGATTTTCTTGGAAAAGAAAATTTAACTAATGAATTCCTTCAAAGTCTAAAAAATTATAGAGAAAATTATAAAAATTCTTTTGGTAAAGAGGCAATTGATGCATTTGAAGTTGTTTATGAAAAAGCCATTGCTAATTGTGCTTCTATTGCTACTTCAGGAAAACAAAAAGAAGAAAGAGCATATTTAATTTTAGAAGAAATTGGAAAAAAGTTTGATATACCTAATATGAAGGACATAATTAATCAAGAAATTGATAAAGGATCTGAATATGCTATTAATAGAGTTGGACAAATTATTGAAGAACATATTTTCCCTTTAATTCAATCAAATCAAGAATATATTAATAAAATATTACAAGAAGGAAAAGATAAAGATCAATCAATTAATGAAAAAGATCAATCAATTAATGAAAAAGAACAAAAAATTAATGATAAAAAAGAAAAAATTAAAAATTTGAAACAAGAAATTGAAAAAGCAAAACAAGCAGCACAAGAATATTTTGTAAATCATGAACAAGTACAAAAAAGTGAGGAACTGAGAGAAAATCTTCAGAAAGAAGTTAATAGATTAAAGGAAATTGTTAAAGAAAAAGAACAACAAGCTAAAGAATTAACAGATAAATTTAATCAAAAAATGAAAGAATTTGAAAAGACGAAATTAGAATCTGATAAACAAATAGAAGATAAAGTAAATGAACTTAAAGAAAAAGAAAAAAAACTTGAAATTAAAGATGAGGTACTTAAAAATAATGTTGAAAAAAGATTACAAGATATTATTCTGCATAAGATCCCTCACGATATTGGCCCTGATGGTATAGAGAGATTTAGAGCATTATTTTTAGAACAAATAGGCATTAATTATCCAGATTTAAAAGATTATGTTATAAATCTTAAAGGCATAACAAATGATATGGAATTTGGAAACAAAAAGGTAAATGAATGGTTTGAATTATATCTTAAAATAGCTAACAGTAAAAATAGTCGTGATGATTTTAATCCAGAAGGAATTTATGCTAATTCACCAGCTCGTGTTACGGAACAAGAAAAGGTCAGGACTTTTCTTCATGATCAGATTAAAAGGAACACATTTTTAGATTTCACAGATTTTAAATTTTCCATAATAGCTTGTGCTGAACAACAACAACAAGAATATTTTATGGAATATTTTAATCATAAGAAAATAAGAACAGCAATTTTTGGTAATAAGACTTTGGAAGAATGGTATAAAGTTTTTTCAAGTAATTTCTTTGTTATTGAAGAAGATGATTAAAAATTTATTATGCAATTTGTATTCTCAAAGAATAATAAAGTTCCAGAAGAAACTCCAATTCCAAAAACTTTATCCAAAATTAAAGTTCCAGATTCTTTTCCATTAAAATTTAATAAAAAGAAATATTCTTTACATCATGTTGGTTTTCCTGGAACTTGGCAAATAGATATAATGTTTGGGCAAAATAATGGAAAGCAAATTGCTTTTTTAGTTGCAATAGAAGTTAATACAAGATATTTATTTATGGAAAAAACAACAACATATCGTGTTATTGGATTTGATGAAAATGGAAATGAAATTCGTAAAATAGATAAAAGAACTGGCACATGGAAAATTGAACATAAATCAACATATGCAGTTGCTCAAGCAATGAGTTTCTGTTTAGATAGAGGATGGAATCCTTCAACATTAATTGGTGATGCGGAAAAAGCTTTTGTTTCAGATGAAATGTATCTTAATATTTATAATCCGCATAATATTACATTTAAACCAGTATTCTTATTTACAGATGAAAAAGGAAATTTACATTCAAGTCACACAAGTCTTGCAATAGTTGATAGAGTTATTCGTTCATGTAGAAGATGGTTTACAGATAGAGGATATGAAGCTGATGCATTTACTACTGAACTAATTAATGAATTTGTTAAATATTATAATAAGCGACCTCATAGTACCTTATGTAAAATATTTAAAAGTAAAGAAATAACACCTCAAATGGTTCATGATAATATGGAAATGGAAATGTATGTTATGCAACATATATTAGGAGAAAACAGAAAAATTCGTTCATCTCAGTGGACAAGAGGTATGTATATTCCTAATGGTACATTAGTTAAATTATATAATCCACCTGTTCCTCTTCTAAAACGTACAAGAGTTACCAAAATTGATCCATATCGCGTTGTTAGTAGTAATAATAATATTTATACAGTACATAATGATAATGTAAAAGATGCACCAGAAGAGAAAGTTCCTCGTATTTGGATTGATAGATTATAAAAAAGAATAATTTATTAATTTTGTTTATTATTTTCAGTTTCCACTACTTCTGCCTTTAGTATTGTATCAATAGTGGACTCTTTGAGGTCGTAATAAGTGGAATAAGGACAATAAGTGAATCCTCTGAACGATTTAATTGGTTCTTCTAGTCTTAGCGCTTGTAACCTTTTATTTTTATTAATCATCGCGTAACCTGGTTTAATACAAACAAATGGCTGAACACCTTGACACATTTGAAGCAATTCTCGATGGGACGCTAATTCTTCTTTTCCTTCCTCAGTGAATGCTATGACTCCTATAACCTTGGCAGCAACTTGTTGGAACTGGACATTGAAGGTATCTGTTGGTTTGAAGCATATGATTATGTCACCCTTGATCATCGGATCGCTGTTGAGCATAAAGTCACGGAACTTCTGGGCACCAAAGAACATTCTAATAAGTGATATAAACAAAGACGATGTTTTATTCAATGAAAAGTTGTTGGTTATTGATATCTACGATCAACTTTTGTTGATCTCTCAATTGTTGATATTTTTCATAGATCCTTTCAAATTCCTCAGGAAGAGGAACTTGCCTTAGTATATATCTCAATTGTTCTTTTGAAAAATTGGGAAAAATGAATACTGTTCCAGCGTTAGATTTAATTTCTGTAGGTAAAGATTTCCAAAATTGAACTGCTATGAAAACTGAACATTGAACGTGTGCTAATCTAGTGAATAATTGATTAAAATAATTAGTACTTCTATTGAATAATTTACAATTAGCGGCATCTTCAAAAAATATTAATGTGTGTAATGTTGTAAAATCTAAATTATCTATATGTAATTTCTGAAACATTGTTTGCATTTGTTTATCTTGAATTTGATCTTCTATATGATTTTCTTTAATATAATTATATAACATTTTCCATTTTAAAATATCTTGTACAAATTTCTCTGCATTATCTTCAGAAACATATTCAATAGGCATTGTAATTAATCCTTTCAATGATTCAAAAGTGGGATCTGAGGGGGCTCCATTCTTATTTATATAAATTAATAAATGTGTTCTTTTTGAAACTGCAGATATTTTTATAATTTCTTTTATAATTGTATGAGTTTTCCCACTTCTTTGTCTACCAACCGCTATATTTAATGTATTATATTGAACATAAACTTGATTATGAATTTTTGAAATTAATTCATCATCTAATTTGGATTTATTTTTATGTAAACAATAATTAATCATTTTATCCAACATACCTAAATCCAGATCTTGTTGCGACATTAATAATTATAAATTTCACTTCATTTTTATTTATGGAGCACATATTTAACTGCCTAGGTAAGGAATTTGCAGATGTTGAATTTTCATCCATGAACATTAATCCTTCTCATAGCGTAACTTTTTCCAAAAATGGTACTGAAGAACATGTAATCACTTTAACGGTAACTGCTTATAATCAAATACATAAATTAGTAGGCAAAAAAGTTTTTAAATTTATTAATGATAAATTTAAAGTTTCACCTTCGAAAAAGTTAGATCATGTTTTACCTGAGGATTTGGATTCTGCTTTCATGCTTTCAAAAGATTCAATAGTCCAAGAAATTTTTGAAGACTATTCAATTAAATACAATACAATTGTGGGCAAGATTCAAAAACTGGAAAGTTATTGCGCGCAAAAATAAAATATAATTAATCACTTCATTTTATAATGGATTTTCTGGATGTTGATGATCCTTTAAATTATTATCCAGATTGGGATGAAGAATTAATCCCACCTGAAAATATTTATTGGATGACAAATGTTCCTACTAAAGAAGAAATGGAAGAAAGAGAAAAAGAAATCAACGAAGATAATTATGATGTATTTCCTGCTCTCTCTCCATCTGGTGAACCAACAAATATAAAATTATATGTTCTAAAGGAGTCTAAAATATATACACCATTTAAGAGTTTAGAGGAAGTTGAAAAAGTTGTTAAAGAATTTAATAAAGATCAAAATAAATAATCATTTTTATTTATGAGCCTTGGGGAGGTGGTCTGCTATAATATTTACATAGATGGAAAAACTTTGGAGCCAATTGTTATATTTCACACTGAATATTTTTCATGCCGCATAGATCATAAACGAAACTTAAACAATATAGATAAAAAAGAATTATACAAATGGGTTGAGAAAATTCAAAAAATAAATCGCGATGCAGGAATGTTTCTAGCTATGTGTTACGAAAAATATAAAAAAATTGACGATATAGTTAATGATGATGAATATGATAAACAACATAGTGATTTTACAAATGAATATGAAGACTGTATTGTTGTTGTAAAAAATAATAAAAATTAA
>CABUID010000030.1 GCA_902491575.1 uncultured Bacillota bacterium | reverse complement strand
TCGACACTTGGTGCTTTATTGAAAGTTTCTTCCAATAATGGTGACTTATTGGAAGAAAAATCTATGAATTCTAAAAAAAAGACTGAAGAACATATCGTTTTTATAACCACTTTAACTTAAAATAAAAAAAGAATGTCACCTATTGAACATAGATGTCATTCCTTTTTAAATATATGTCATTTGAGTTTGTTTTAAATTAATAAACAAATAGATAAATTCCTAAAAATTGGACAATAGAACCTACTAAAACAAAGAAATGCCAAATAAAATGAGTGGCCTTAGTATTTTTCCTTGCAAAGGGAATCATACCAAATGTATAAACAATTCCACCACCTAATATACAAAAGAGTAATCCCAGATTGTTTTTTATCCATCCTGGAATAAACATAATTCCGCTCCAACCAATAATGAAATACAAAGGAAAATGCAACCATTTTAACCTTCCTGGACCAAAGATACAAACCATAGTAATACCTACAATGATTGCAATCCATTGGACGATAAACAGAATAATTCCTAATTTATTTCCCCAGTCTACAAGGAAAAAAGGAGCAAATGTTCCTCCAATTAACAAATAGATAGAAGAGTAATCAAATCTTCGAAATATTCTTTTAATTGTACTTTCACTTTTAAAGGAATGATATAAACAACTTGATAACATCATTAAAAACATACTGATACCATAAACAAAAGAAGCAATTATTTTTAAATTGGTATTTGATTTTAAAAGTAATAAAATGAAAGCTATCATTGCAAAAATAGCGCCACATCCATGGGTGATAGCATTTCCAATTTCTTCTAGAGTAGTTAATTTTGGTGGCTCATTCATTTGACGATGAAGTTGTTTTGCTTCCTTTTTTTTAAGAAAATGTTCTTGTTTATTTTCTTGATTTTTTTGAAGTTTTAAAATCTTTTTTTCCTGTTTCTTTGTGAAGTTTTCGTGCTGATTATTTATATTTTCTTCTAATTCATTTTGTTTTGCTTTTAAAGCATCCATTCGATATTGTAAAGAATCAACTTTTTGATTGATTTTAATTAATTTTTTTTGATTTTTGTAAGTCATCGTATCACCTTTTTAAATTATACTTGTATATAATATATCATATTTATTTTATATATTCTAGTTTTAAGCATTGATTCTCTTAATTACACTCTTATATTCATAGTAAATTGTACAATTTTGATTATGTTATAATGGAGCAATATTAATAAAAGGGAGAAACAATATGAAAACAAAAAAATGGAATAATGAATTTTTATCTATAATGAAAACGACAAAGAATTTATCGGAAAAAAGCATCATTGCTTATCATTCAGATTTAGAAGATTATTTTAATTTTATACAAAGAAAAAAAAGATTTTTTTTTCATCAAGAAATGATCTATCAATATTTAGATTATCTACAAAATCAAAAAAAATTAAAGGATAGCACGATTATAAGAAAAATGACGACTTTAAAAATGTATTATTCATTTTTAGAAGATTGTCATAACTATAAAAATCCATTTTATAAAATTAAGATTAAATTTAAAAAAGAAAAAAAATTGCCTAAAATACTAACACGAGAAGAAATAAAAAAAATACTTGAAGTTTTATATAATGCGTTAAATGATAAAAATACTTACCAAAAATTTGAATCTTATCGAGATTTAGCTTTAATTGATTTATTGATTTCAACAGGAATTCGTATTGGAGAAGCTTGCAAAATAACTCTTTTGGATATTCAAAAAGATAAAACTATCTTAATTCATGGGAAAGGAAGAAAACAAAGAATGATTTATATATCTAGTGATAAAACTTGGCAAAATTTAAATCAATATATTTTTATTCGTAAGGAAAGAAAATGCAATCATGATATATTATTTATTAATAAATATGGAAATAAGCTATCGATAAATGGAATCGATAATATTTACCGGAAATATAAAAAACTTTCGAATATCAATCCTCAATCCACTCCTCACTTTTTAAGACATACCTTTGCTACTAATTTATTAAGTAATGGTGCGGATATTCGAAGTGTACAAGAATTATTAGGTCATACCAACATTTCGACAACACAAATCTATACAGAAGTAACAGCAAATCGAAAAGTAGAAGTTTTAAATAAATTTAATTTTCGGAATGAATTATAAAATAAATAGTTAACTATTTAAGAAAAACGTGTATAATGAATATATTATGAAAGAAGGAGTGTTGAATATGAAATGGAATTTAAAATATTTATTTGAAAATGAAGAACAATTTAATGCATCGTTAAATGATTTAAATCAATATCCTGAACAATTGTCTTCTTATCAAGGCAAGTTAAAAAATGAAAAGGATTTTGTAGAATATTTATTGTTAAGTGATAAAGTAGATGAGATTTTATGCCGAGTTTTTCAATATGCTCATTTAAAAAGTGACTTAAATAAAAAAGATGTTGAAGCGGCAACTACTTTCCAAAAAGTTTATTTTTTCTTTAATCGTTTAATACAAGCCACCTCTTTTGAATCGCCAGAAATATTAGCGATTGGTTATGAAAAAGTAATGGAATTTATCGACCATCATCCAGAGGTCAACTCACATCGCTTTTCTATGGAAAAATTATTTCATATGAATGAACATGTTTTAGATGCTTCAAAAGAGCAAATTCTTTCCTATTATTCCTCATGTAGTGAAACAGGAAGTGATTTATATGATGCTTTAGCTATGGCAGATTGTAAAGCAAAAACGATAAGATTATCTTCTGGTCAAAAAGTTTTGGTTACACAAGGAAATTGGCGTTCGCTCATAGCAGATAGTACTTCTGCAAATGATCGTAAAAAAATATTTAGAGCGATATTTGATTATTATGAAGAAAATAAAAACACTTTTGCTAAAATTTATCAATTTACCTATCAAATGGATTTGGCGAATGTAAAATCGCGTAAATTTGATTCTATTTTGCAATCTCATCTTTTTAAAAATAATATTCCTACCTCTGTTTATGAAACCCTTGTGGATGTTGCTTCTAAAGAAAATAAATCTTTGAAAAAATATATTCAATTAAGAAAAAAATACTTACATCTTCCGTCTTATTATTCTTACGATCGTTTTTTACCTTTAGCTCATTCTGATAAAAAATATAGTTATGAAGAAGCACAAAATTTATTTTATTCTTCCATTATTTCTTGCCCTAAAGATTTTCAAGAGAAGGCACATGAAGTATTAAAAGAAGGTTTTGTTGATGTTTATGAATCCGATGGTAAAAGAAGTGGTGCATACTCTTCTTCACAACCGAATTTACATCCTTATATTTTATTAAATTATTCGAATACTTTAGACGATGTATTTACAGTAGCCCATGAAGCTGGTCATTCCATTCATTCTTTGTATGCACAAGAGGCACAACCTGCTAATTTACAAGGCTATACGATTTTCGTAGCTGAAATTGCTTCTACTTTTAATGAACATATGCTATTAGATTATTTAATGAGTTCAAGTAGTTTAACCCATGATGAAAAAATAATGCTCTTACAAAAAGAAATTGATGAAATTACTTCTACTTTTTATCGTCAAACCCTATTTGCTCATTATGAATTAGAAGTTTCTCATCTAATTGAAAAAGAGCAACCAATTAATCATGAAGTTTTATCGAATATTATGATTAAACTTTATAAACAATACTATGGAATGAATATTCAAAAAGAGAAAGTAAAACAATATGTTTGGGCATATATTCCACACTTGTTCCATACACCATTTTATGTCTATCAATATGCTACAAGTTTTGCAGCTAGTTTTGCTTTATATGAAAATGTAAAGCAAGGTAAAGAACATGCTTTCGAAAAGTATATCAATTTACTAAAATCTGGTGGTAGTCAATATCCGATTGATCAAACCAAAGAAGCGGGTATTGATTTAACTTCAAAAGAGACTTTTATGGCTGTCGTTCGTCGAATGGATGAATTAGTGAATGAACTAGAAAAAATGCTAGGTGCTAAACAATGATGAACACAATTAGTAAGAATCTCTTATCATTCATTAAAAATTCACCTTCTGCTTTTCATAGTATTCTTTCGATTAAAAAAATTTTAAATCGAGAAGGTTTTCAAGAATTAAAAGAGCAAAATGATTTTGCTTTAAAATTAAATGGAAAGTATTATGTTGTACGTAATGATTCATCGATTATCGCCTTTAAACTGCCATCTAATTTAGACCATTTTTCTTTTCACATTGTTGCAAGTCATTCCGATAGTCCTTCATTTAAAATTAAACCTTTTGCAGATTTTTATGTGGATGGATATCATAAATTAAATGTAGAAGGTTATGGGGGTATGCTTTGTTCTACATGGTTTGATCGCCCTTTATCGATTGCTGGTAGAGTAATGGTACAAAAAGAAAACAAAATCGTTAGTGAATTCGTAAATTTTGACAAAAACATATTATCTTTACCTTCTGTTCCGATTCATTTTAATCGTCAAGCAAATGAAAATGCTACTTATAGTATGGCTGTGGATATGTTTCCAACGATTGGACAAGAAAAAGAAAGTTTTAATCAAATTTTAGCGAATTATCTTAAAATAGAAGAAAAAGATATCATGAATTATGACTTATATGTATATAATCATCAAGATGGTTATTTTTGGGGTCAACAAGATGAATTTATTTCTTCTCCAAAATTAGATGATTTGCAATGTGCTTATACAACATTGCTTGGTTTTATTAAAAGTGAAAAGAATCCTAACATCTCCGTTTATTGTTGTTTTGACAATGAAGAGGTGGGTTCCACGACAAGACAAGGAGCAAATTCAACCTTTTTAGAGGATGTTTTAAACCGAATTTCTTTATCATTGAATCAAAAGAAAGAAGATTTTTATAAAGCATTAGCCCTATCTTTGATGATTTCTGCTGATAATGCTCATGCGATACATCCTAATCATCCTGAATTGACAGATCAACTGAATAAAGTATCTATAAATCAAGGAATTGTCATAAAATTTAATGCTTCTCAGTCTTATACTTCTGATGCCATAAGCAGTTCTATTTTTAAAATGATTTGTCATAATGTTAAAGTTCCTGTTCAATCTTTTACAAATAAAAGTGGAACGCGAGGAGGAAGTACATTAGGAAATATATCTGCAACGCATGTATCCATTTTAAGTGTAGACATCGGTTTAGCACAACTCGCGATGCATTCAGCATGTGAAACCAGTGGAACAATCGATAATGAATATATGGTGAAAGCAATGAAAGAGTTTTATGAATGTTATTTAAGTATGGATGAAAATAATCAAATACAAATTAAGAAAAATTAGTATATAGTTCTATATTTTATTTGTTTTATGAAAGAAGCAATGGAGTAATCTTTTGCTTTTTTTAATTTCAATATAAATATTGATTAAATAAATTTTAAAAGTTATAATATTATCAGATATTACAAAATGAAAGGAAGAAAAATATGAATTCAAAGAAGCTATTATCAATGCTTTTAGTAAGTCTAGGAGCATTTTCACTAGTTTTAACAGGATGTGAGAAGAAGAATTCAGATAGTTCAAGTGTAGAGCCATCAACAGAACCATCTACAACACCAAGTGAAAAACCAAGTGAAAAACCAAGTGAAACACCAAGCGAAAAGCCAAGTGAGACACCAAGTGATACAACATCAGTAGAAGAATCAACAACACCAAGTGAGAGCGCAAGCGAATCAAGTGGAATCGATTTACCAGAAACAACTACTTATGATGTCACATTTAATTATGATGAACCAAAGTCAAATTTGACAGTATGGACAGATTTTGCAATTGATCAAACTATCGCACCAATTACCAATAATATTTCTGAAAATCCAGATATCGAAGAAAGACGCACAGCACCTTTAGCAAGTGGTGGCAATGATTGTGGTATTTATTTCTTTGCAGTCGATGCCAATGGTTATATCGTTTATGGGGCATATGGACTTGGTACAAACTATGGAGCACCACATGATGATTATTATTATAATCAAGAAACAAAAGATATTTTTGAAGCACCATATTGGTCATTACATTCAAAATATCAACCATGGTCAGCAGGACTAGGAAAAGTAGAAGTTAATGGAAAATTGGTTTATCCATGGACATTATACGACTTCATTATTCCAGAAGGTGGATTTGTAATAAAAGGTTATTATAATGAAACCAATATGAAGAGTTTTTGGAAAGAAGTTACAGGTCAAACATCTCTACCTCAAATTACCAATGGCTCTTTAGAACACACTAAATCGAAATCATTAGACAAATTCTATGTATCTATCAATGAAGACCATCAATTATCGATAAGAGAAAGAATAGACAGTGAAAAAGTAGTGGATGGAGAACAAGAAGAAGAAACACCAGCCCAAAACTTCACA
>CABUID010000029.1 GCA_902491575.1 uncultured Bacillota bacterium | reverse complement strand
AAGTCTTAGTTGCTGTTTCACACAATGCAAAGTTGTTAATTCTTGATGAACCAACGGCGGGATTAGATGTAATAGCTAGAGATGAATTGTTAGAAATGCTAAGAGATTTTATAGAAAAAGACGAAGAACGCTCTATTTTAATTAGTTCTCACATTTCCAGTGATTTAGAAACTTTATGTGATGACCTTTATATGATACATCAAGGAAAAGTAATTATGCACGAAGATACTGATGTTTTACTAAGCGATTATGCACTACTTAAAGTTGATGAAGAAGAATATTCCAAATTAGATAGACAATATATTTTACGTACAAAAAAAGAAAGCTATGGATATAGTTGTTTAACTAATCAAAAACAATATTATGCTGAAAATTATCCTCAAATGGCGATTGAAAAAGGAAATATAGACGAAGTAATAACAATGATGATTAGAGGTGTTGAATAATGAAAGGTTTATTGATTAAAGATTTTAAATTGCTGAAAGGACAGAAAAACTTCTTTATGACTATTACTGCTATATCTATAATAATGATAATAGTATCTCCGGGGACTTCGTTTCCGATTGGTTTCTTAGGTTTTGTGGGGGCATTATTCTCATTGAGTTCAATTAGCTATGATGAATTTGATAATGGAAATGCTTTTTTATTTTCTTTACCGATAACACGAAAAGATTATGTACTTGATTTCAGGAATAATGTTTTTGTTGTTGGGAACTGTTATTAGTTTAGTTGTTATTGGTATTACAAAAACAGGCAGTTTTAATGAAATTTTTTTAACAGCAGGTTCTTTATTTCCTACTATTTTATTGATTTTATCAATCATGCTTCCTTTTATCTTGAAATTTGGTGGAGAAAAAGGAAGAATTGCTATCATAGGTGTAATGGGATTTATATTTGTTATAGGACTGCTTCTTATAAAAACTACTGAATATTTAGGAATAGATTTATATGTCTTAATAAATAAATTACCTAAATTTGAACCACTAGTATATATAATATTATTTTTATTGCTTTCAGTTGTTATTTTAGGTATCTCCTATCTTATTAGCTTAACAATACTAAAGAAAAAAGAGTTTTAGAAAAGAGAGGTGTGCTTATGGACTTGACTATTTTGGTAGTAGGATTGATATTGGGCGTTGGTATTCCTTTAAGAAATAAGGCAATCAAAAAGCGTAGAGAAAATATGAAAGAGAAAGGAAATGAGGAAAAATGAAAAAATATAAATATTTAGAAATTGATTATACTGCGAAAGGTGTTGTGTTCCTTTGCACCGATAAACATAAGGAAGTTATAAATAGCTATGCAGAAAATGGGTATCGCTATGTTGGTTTTATACCTACAGAAATTGACGCAAAAGGTTGTATGCGAAAGATTGATTTAATTTTTGAAAAAGAAGATTAACTCATTTTAGGGAGTTGGTTCGAATGATAGGGTTAAAAAAACGAGATATTAAAAAAGCATTAAAGGCTGGTGCAAAGGCTGGCGGTATGTCATTAGCTGATGTACGGGAAAATATTGAAGCAACGATTGATGAAGCTATGAATAGCACCGACCCAGAGGTGCAGGCAAATTTCAAAAAGTATTTTGGGAATAAACGCCCTACACCAGAAGAATATATTTATATCATTACGAAAAAGACAAAGGCAAAATTATAATAAAAGGGTCGTGGAAATGCTTCACAAAATTGTGATCTGCATTATCACGGCTCTTTTACTCTCTGTTTACTTTCAAAACTGTAAGTGTAATTGAATACTGCCCTTGCTATAATTTAATTGTATTCCAAAACAAATAAATGTGGCAGGAAGAAAGGAGCGATTTTTAATGGAACACATTTTAAATTTAGAGCAAGTAAAAAAATACTACGGGGGTAACTCTGGAAATATCACAAAGGCAGTAGACGGTATTTCTATGTATGTAGATAAGGGCGAATTTGTCGCAATCATGGGAGCTAGTGGTTCTGGAAAGACTACCCTATTAAACTGTATCTCTACGATTGATACTGTAACCAGCGGACACATTACAGTCAATAATCAAGATATTACCAAAATCAAGGATAAAGATTTTGCTGATTTCAGACGTGAAAATCTAGGGTTCATTTTTCAAGATTTCAACCTTTTAGATACTTTAACGATTGGAGAAAACATTTCTTTATCATTGGTTATCAACAAACAGAACCCTACTGATATTGAGAAAAGAGTTCATGCTATCGCCGATAAATTGGGTATTCGTGATATTTTATCGAAATTTCCTTATGAAGTTTCTGGCGGACAAAAACAGCGTTGTGCTTGTGCTAGAGCCTTAATCAATGAACCGAAACTGATTTTAGCTGATGAACCGACGGGAGCTTTGGACTCAAAAGCTTCCAGATTATTACTGGAAACAATGTCTGAAATCAACAAGAAAATGCAGGCTACTATTTTAATGGTAACACATGACCCGTTTAGTGCGTCTTTCTGTGAACGTATTTTGTTCTTGAAAGACGGTAAAATATTCAATGAAATTTTCAGAGGGGAAAAAAGCAGAAAAGATTTCTTCAATGAAATACTGGATATATTAACCTTGCTTGGAGGTGAAGTGGGAAATGTTAGGTAAGTTAGCGTATAGAAATACAAAAAGAAATATTAAAGATTATTTGATTTATCTGATAACCGTTACTGCATCCTTTTCTCTTATATTTGCTTTTAATTTGGTGGCAAGTTCTGATGAAATTGTAAAGTTATGTTCCAGTATGGATGCATTTAAGAATTCATTGTTCGCTGTAAATATCCTTATTATTTTTGTGATATGCTTTTTGATCAACTATACAACGAAATTTATGTTTGAAAAAAGAAGTAAAGAATTAGGAACATATATGCTTCTTGGCATTAAGAAAAAAGAAATTGCCCACTTAGTTATAATTGAAAATATACTGTTGGGAATTTTAGCATTTGTATTAGCTATTCCTATTGGCTTTTTATTCAGCCAGTTTGTGTCGTTAGTAATTGTAAACTTACTGGGTATTCCAAAAACTCTCTTTATTTCTTTGAATTTTGTTTCTATTGGACTATTGATAATTTATTTTTTAACTATTTATGTTTTGGTTTTACTTAATCTATTAAGAAGAATAAGTAAAATGACGATACGTGATTTTCTTTACTTTGATAAACAAAATGAAAAGAAAATGTTCCGTGACAGTAAAAAAAGAAATGTCATTTTTGTTTTAAGTATTATTCTTGGTGCGATTTCTCTTTTTCTCTGGAATTCACGTTGTACTATGGATAATTTTAATAAGCAAGAAACACTTACCTATTTGATGGTAAGCGTAATCATGTTGATTATCAGCATTTATGGTATATCTACAACTTGTGCAGATATGTTCTTGACTGTTTTGTTAAAGAATAAAAAAATGAAATATCAAAATGACAATCTGTTTGTAGCAAGAACATTTGCTTCTAAAGCAAGAACAATGAGCTTCACATTTGGTACATTGTCTATGTTGATTTTAACTTCACTGCTGGCTCTGAATTATTCTAGTATCAACAAAGCTTCGTATGATATCAGCGTGAATTTAAATGCACCATATGATGTACAACTCTTTGATGATAAGCAGGTATTTGATGAATATATTCGAGTAATTGAAGAAGAATATACGATTGATAATACCATTGAGTACGACATTTATAAAGAGCCGAATCATCAGGTACAAAATTTCTTCCAATCAGAATATTATGATTTTGACCCAGTCTTGAAGTTAAGTGATTATAATAGATTACTAGAATTAAGAAAGATGCCGTTGCTTTCTTTAAATGATAACGAATACTATATAGTTACAAATAGCAAGTTTGCATATGAGGTTGAAGATAACAAAGACATTGAAACCATAACAGTAGCAAATAAAAATTTGAAATTAAAAGGATATGACACTAAGTCTTATTGGAACTCTATAACTAATACTGGCAGATTTGTTGTTGTACTTCCAGATAAATATGTTCAAGGACTTGAAGTATCAGAAAATCATTTGATTATAGATACAAAAGAAGATACAGACGCAGAATTAGAAAATAAGATAAAAGAAGATATGCAACATCAATTAGTAAAGGTTGATGAAAATGGAGAAATAAATGACGAATCGTATAGAGTAAACGTAAGAGGTGCAGAAATAGAACAACAAAAAGCAATGGTTGCAATAGTAGTCAGTCTGTTTATGTATATTGCATTTATCTTGATTTCCGCAGTAGGGACAATTTTGGCAGTTCAATCATTGAGCGACTCTACTAAATACAAATATCGCTACCTGACCTTGCGAAGATTAGGAATAAATGACAAGTCGCTATTTAAGACAATCAGAAAACAATTATTGATATTATTTTGTGTCCCTGCAATATCAGCAATATTATGTTCTTTTGTGATGATGTCGTCATTGAATAATGTGTATCAACAAATTTTGGGAGATAAACACCTTTATCTAATGTACTTTGGCTTGAATTTAATTATCTTCTTCCTAATTTATAGTATTTACTGGATAGCAACGTATATCGGTTTCAAACGAAATATCAATGAGGCGAGTTAGATTTTTCTAGCTCTCCTGCTGTGGAATTATTATAATGGTAAATCAAGGGGGTGTTGAAATGAGAATAGCAATTATCGAAGATGATGAAATCACTCGTTTGGAGCTTTCTAAATTATTGAACACACAAGGATATGAAACAGTTTTATTGACTGACTTTGGAAACCTGACAGATGAATTAAAGCAATATTCCATAGAACTGGTTCTGCTTGATATTAACCTGCCGTATGAGAATGGCTATGAAGTATGCAGGAAAATAAAACAAGTCATGCCAGTACCGATTATCTTTGTAACAAGCAGAGATACAAATGCTGACGAATTGAAAAGTATTCAAGTGGGTGGGATTGATTTTATCACAAAGCCATATGATACGCTTATTCTTCTTGAGAAGATCAAGCGTGCATTGCAGTTGTCAAACCCAAACAATTTCCGTGAGCTTGTCAAAAAAGATTGTACCCTTGATTTACACTTATCCATTTTGAAATATCAAGAGCAAAGCATTGAACTGACAAGAAATGAATTTCGTATTTTGTACTACTTCTTTATGAACGAAGATAAAGTTATTAGCAAAGAAGAACTATTGGAAAAGCTGTGGAACGACAAATATTATTTAGACGAAAATGTATTACTGGTTAATATGACTCGTCTAAAAAAGAAAATGAAAGAAATCGGTATTGTTCATTTATTGGAAAATATACGAGGAAAGGGTTGGAAACTGTGAGTTTTTTTACATTCTTAGAAGAAAAAATAACAGAGATATTGTTTCAGCTTTTCTTTCTTGCCTTAGTAGCATTTCTCTTGATTTTCTACGGTGTAGATACGCTATTTGTTGTATTGCTGGTAATTCTGTTCATCAGCATACAAGGGCTTTTTCAATGGTGTTTGTATCGGAAGAAACGTAACGCTTCACAACATATTATTGATTTAGTAGACGGACTGGAAGAAACCTATTATATTGCAGACGTTTTACCAAAGCCAAAAGAATTTCAAAATGAAGCCTATTACTACGCACTAAAAAAAGCCTGCAAATCTATGAATGATGAAATCGGCAAAATCACAGAGGAAAAGCAGGACTATCAAGAATATGTGGAAAGTTTCGTCCATGAAATTAAAATACCGATAGGAGCATTGTCTTTGACGTTTGACAATACAAAAAATTACACATTAAAAAAAGAAACAGACAAAATATTTCAGTTAGTGGAACAAATGCTCTACTATGCAAGAAGCGAAAATACGGAAAAGGACTATTTTGTAAAACAGTTGCAGTTAGACGAAGTGATACATAATGTCATTCTGAAATTCCGTCATTCGCTTATGGAAAGAAAAGCAATTATCAATATCCATGACATAGAAAATGTCATTTATACTGATGAAAAATGGCTGACATTCATTCTATCTCAAATCGTGCAAAATGCGATTAAGTATTTTGATAAGCAAGAAAATAAGCTGACGATATACAGTCAAGACAATGGTACAAATATATTGCTTGTGATTGAAGATAATGGTTGTGGAATAAAAGCGTCTGATTTATCCCGTGTATTTGAAAAAGGTTTTACGGGTTCAAATAGAAACAAGGCAAATGCAACGGGTATGGGACTGTATCTATCGAAAAAATTATGCGATAGGTTGGGCTTGAAATTGGATATTGCTTCTACGGAAAAAGAATATACAAGACTGACCATTACATTTCCAAAAGGAACAGTTCATAATTTTTCAGAGTAATTTGAAAACCATGCCAACATTGATACGGTGCTTTAAGTGGGCTTGCATTATGGAAAGCTTTAAGTACAATTCTTTGCAATCAAATTCCACCTAATAGAACACTATTTTTTACAGTAATAGACGATTGAATTTAGGAGTGATACCATGATAGGGCTAAAAAAACGTGATATAAAAAAAGCATTGAAAGCTGGTGCAAAAGCTGGCGGTGTATCATTGGCTGATGTTCGGGCTGATATTGAAGCGACGATTGATGAAGCTATGAACAGCACCGACCCAGAAGTGC
>CABUID010000028.1 GCA_902491575.1 uncultured Bacillota bacterium | reverse complement strand
TCATGTCTTTGGGTGATAAAGCAGTCAAAGGAGAAAAACACACTTTTTTAAATTTTGGAAATTCATTAGGCTTTTATGGTGATAATGAAACTTCATTATCAATAAGAAAACAAGATGATACTAAATTATTTAGTTTTGGAGAAGATAAAAATAGACCTGATACGCAAGCAGTAGATACATATTTAGAGTTTAATCGAAGTGATTCAACTACATCATATGAATGGAGAATTTATTCACTTTCAAATCATAATTTAGATTTTTATAATTATCAAGGTAAAAGAGCTGGTTATATTGATTGTACTTCAAATAAGCAGATGAACACAACAATTACTCACAACGCACCACTTACTGAAGACTTGGATAAATACGAAATTGGTGCACCTGTATTTATGAGTGGAAAGGTATATAAATTAGAAGATGGAAAATACATAAATGAAACTGACAGTATAAACTGTATTCCATCAGTTAAACCCACAGGGTATTATAAAGAATTTTTAGGTATTGTTGTTGCAAAGCATAAAAAAGGAGATAAAATAACAATAGGTGATGTGGTTAAGAGAGATATAATTATACAACAAGATACGATAGATTTTGCAACACATGGTGATTTTTACTTTAAAGTTAGAGATTCATGGCCTTATCAACCAGGTGACATTATTTTATATGATGGCAATATTGTTAGAGAATCTCAACCGATAACAACTAGAATTCAGAGAATGATAGTTGGTGTAGTTACAGCAATTATTGATCCAGACACAGTTGCTATTTTTAAAGATTAATAAAAAATTTTTAAAAAATCATTTCATTTTTATTAATGAATATTGAACGTCCTTCAACACCAAAATATTTTTCAGAGTCATTAACTCTTGAAGACCTTGGTATTTACTCAGACGATGAAATCGGTTATCAACCTAATAAAAGACCAATTTTTACGGTTTATGTAGAAAATAACCGAAACACTTTAAACAATGACCTTTGAAACAATCGATATATGTTTGTATCTTGCTATTTTTGGTTTCGGTGCAATTATTACATGTGGGTTTATTACCTTAATTGAAAATTGTTGCTGTCTTTCAGAAGATAAGGATCTTTCAAAACAATCACTAGCATCAATTGAACAACAAGAAAACACTTATAGTTAATAAATCATTTTTAATTCATTTATTTTTTATCATGGATTTTAACAATATTGAGTTTGATAATTTATTTAATGTTATAAATCAAATATTTTTAATACCTGATTGTCTTGATAAAACGCAATTTAAATTTCATTTAATTAATAATATTCCTGATATAAATATTAAAAATTATTATTTAAATAATCTAAAAAATCCAATAATTTCTAAACTTCGTTTTGGAAATAGAACAATTGATGACTGGTATGCAACTTATATTTCACAAAAGATAGCATTATTAGATAAAAAAGATGAAAAAATTGTTGAAGAAATAAATGTTGAAGATAAAGATGATATTCAACCAATTAAAAGAACAGAAAAAACAGATCGAAATTTTGATTATAAAAAGAATAAAAAATTATATGCCTTACATCATGTTTCATTTCCAGGTAGTTATCAAATTGATTTATTTTATTCCAAAAATAATTGTTATTTAATTGCGATTGAAGTTAATACAAGATATTTATTTATAACTAGAACAAATATTAATGTAAAAATAAAAGGTAAAAATAAAATCGAAAAAAAGTCAACATTACCAATATTTTTAGCGATGCAAAATTTATTTGAACAAGGTTGGAATCCAAGTATTATTAGATCTGATTCAGAAGCAGCTTTTAATAGTAATTTTATTAAAAGATTTATTTATGATAAACGAAAAATTATATATGAACCTGTTTTTAGAATTAAAACTGATGAAGGAACAAGTCCAAATCATAGTAGTCTTGCTATTGTTGATAGAGTAATTCGAACAATTAAAGATCATTTTTATGACGAAGGTTATGGAAAATTAATACCTCAAAAAGAATTATATAAATTTGTTTCAGAATATAATAAAAGACCTCATAAAACATTAACTAAATTATTAAATAATAAAACAAGTCCTGAAATGGTTCATAATGATATAAAATTAGAAATACAAATTATCGAAAGATTAATTTATGAGAATAATAAAATAAAAGAAAAAGTAGGATGGCAGCTTCCTCCAGGAACAATAGTTAAAGTAATGAATGATACAGATGCTCTTGGAAAAAGAAGAAGAATGACTAAAATTGATCCATATGAAGTAGTTAAAAATCACAATAATTTATACATTATAAGAAACACAAGAACTGGAGAAGAAGAAAAAACAACAAGAATAAAAATTTCAAGAAATTAATTTTTTATTGAACTTATTCAGTAACGATTCCGACACAAGGAGCGTATTCTCGTCCTTCCTTGGAAGTCCGATTCGGCTTGAGGATTATACCTTGCAACCGAGCATTTGGTGAAAAATGCACCATACTCGGAGGCAGACAAACAATTGGTTGTTTGCCTTGGCATAAAGTCAACACAGTTGAATGTGTTGACACCTCCGGATTCCCGCTTTGGTCATACACGACGACACCTAACGGTTTCAAGGCGATGGTGTTATACTTGGTCCGGAACACATCGCCAGGGTCGTAGATTATTACGACATCACCGTTAACGCCGTCGTGCTCGTTAACGAAAGACCTAAAGGCTTTTGCGCAGAAGAACATCTTGCGAAGTGAAGTAAGTAAACAACCGTTTTTATACAAAAATTTTTTTATTCAATTTTAACGTCTTGCTCATTGATATTAACAATTAATTTTTCATTTTCATTTAATTTCGTATAAACATCTAATATTTGTTCAAATGTATAGGGTAAAGGAACTTGTCTTAATATATATCTTAATTGTTCTTTTGAGAATCTAGGAAAAATAAAAATTGTTGAAGCATTTGATTTAATTTCTGTAGGGAGAGATTTCCAAAATTGAACAGCAATAAAAACAGAACACTGTACATGAGCTAAACGAGTAAATAACTGATTAAAATAATTAGTTGTCTTATTAAATAATTTACTGTTTGCTGCATCTTCAAAAAATATTAAAGTATGTAAAGTTGTATTATCAAAATTATTAATTTTTAAAAAATCAAACATCTGTCTTATTTGAGATTCTTGAATTTTATTTTCAGCACTTTTATCCTTAATATAGTTATATAACATTTTCCATTTAAGTAATTCTTGAATATATTCTTCTGCTTTATTTTCTGGTACATATTTAATAGGAATTCTAATTAAACTTTTTAAAGATTCAAATGTTGGATCTGATGCTGCACCTTCTTTATTTATATAAACTAATAAATGTGTACGAGGACAAACATTTGATATTTTAATAATTTCACGAATGATTGAATATGTTTTACCACTTCTTTGTCTTCCTACAGCAATATTTAAAGAATTATATTGAACATTAATTTGTGGATGAATTTCTCTAATTAATTCATCTTCTAATTTATTTAGATTAGATTCTAAACAATAATTTATCATTTCATCTAATCGTGATAAATCAAGATTACTAGGTCTCATATATAATAATAAATATTTTAAAAGAACGTTTGATTCATTTTTCATAAATGGAAGCGTTGTTCGAGTGCTTAGGTAAGGAATTTGGTGATGTTGGTTTTACATCAATGAATATTAATCCTTCTCACACAGTAAACTATACAAAAAATGGAAAATTAGAAAATATTATAACTTTAACAATTACTGTTTACAATAGTTATCATCAAAATGTGGGTAAAAAGATTATAAGATTTATTAATGATAAGTATAAAATTACGCCAGTTAAAAAACTTGACAACGTAAGTGTCGAAAATTTAGAATCTGCTTATTTATTAGCGAAGCCTGATATTATAAAAGAAATTTATAATGATTATGGCAAAAAATATTTAAATATTTCCGATAAACTTGAAAAACTAAATGCTTTTATCGAACTAAGTAATAATCAAGAACAAGCGCAAAATGAATAAATAATATATTAATTAATTTTTATTCAATTAAGTGAATAAACGGAATTCGAATTCGAATATCATGAAATCCTTCTTCAATATCTTTTTTGAGATCGAAATAAATTGTTTCATTTGTTTCGCCTCGTACCCAGACTTTGAAGACATTTCCTGCTTCCTCACCTAATCTTTTGGTTTTTGCGTCTCGGTGTATTTTCGTAATATAAATACACATTGAATGTGCATCAATATTACTTTTTAGTGCACTCACCTTACGCAAAATACCGTCACTTCTTTCCCAAATGAATATTGCTTCATTTTCAAGAAGAATAAAGGATATTATCCTGCTCTTTGAACGTAAAGTTCTTATAGACATAAGGCTCTAATTTATTCAAAAGAACCACAACTTTTTCAAATACATGGCCGTTCTTAAATCTAATATGATTTTTATCTTTAAGTGCTGGGGTGTTCAAAGGAAACCCTCTTCATTCCCTGAAGTTTATATAAAACTAAGGGATGAAAAAAATCGTGAAATCATCTGTATTTATACTATAGATGATGTTCTCGATGAAGAAAAAAATCTCAAAGATTTTATCCATGACATCGTCTTCGACAACGCATCAGATTATATTTCTTGCGATGACGAATGGTTAAAAGACGTAAAAGTTTCGGATAAACACTTTGAAGAAGTACAAGATTCAATGAACAAGCTAATCGACATGGACATCACATTGGGCGAATTTCTAGAAAAATGGGAACATTTTGAGTTTAAACTCTTTTAATAAACAATTAATTAATTATATTTTTATTTATCAAAGTTTACGACTTTACAACCATATTTTTTAAAAAATAATTTTTTCTCTTCATCTGATTTACGATAATTATAACAATAATACCATTCGATGAATTCAAGAGCAGCTTCGTAATCTTTTTGAATAATATCATAAAGCCATAATCTAAATTCATTTCTTGGTATATCATACCAGTCCATTTCATAGGTTATTGTTTTATTATTTTTGTTTAATACGTAAAAAGTGATTCGAGGATTTGAGTTTTCACTACGTTGAGTGTAGAGAATGTGTGTGATATTCCAAGCTTCCATAAATAAAAGTAAAAATAATTAAAAATTTTTTACTTATTTAAATTATTTTTTGTTTCCTTTGGAATATATAATTTTGGAGCTGCGGCTTTATGAAAAACAGAAGGGGCAGAAAATATATCATAATCATTTTCATTGATTTCTTTTTCTTTCATCTCATCTTTATTAGGTACATATGTCATCCGATAAATATTTTGAGGAGGGATTAATTCTTCTATCCAAGCTAAAATTCTCGGTTCAACATTAGGATCAAAATCTGGATAAAAATTTAAAGGATCTTCAATAAAAGTCATTTATAAAAAATGAAGTAATTATTGAAAATGTTTTACTTATTTAAAGTATTCATCTTCTTTTCCTTCTTCATATTCGGTTTTGATCTTTCTCTTGAATTCTTCAATGTTTACGACAGAAAGATCTTTTGCCATCCTGAAGCAAGGTTGACCTTGGGTAAGATCAAATGTCAAAGTGTTACCTTTGAACAAGTCTTCATACAATGCCATTAAGTCATTGTTGAAAGATTCTCTAGCTAACGCTAGGATTGATTTTGTTGTGAGTCCTTTACCTCGGAACATGAACTCAACTGTTCCATCTTTCATGAGAAGTTTGTCTATATACATCTTCTTCATTAAGAAGATGCTTTCAATAGCATGTTCAACATCCTCACGACCTGTAAATGATGAAAAGTCAGTATGAAACTGACCTAAGTTTGTGCCTTTTAATGGGCGATTGTATTTTTCTTCGAATGCTTTTTCTAACTTATCAAGATCTTCTTTAACAATGTGCATACTATCAGTATCTTGATAATAGATTCTGCATCCGATATCATATGCAAGGCACATAACTTCATTCATGATTCTCTTACTCATTGATAAAACTTGAACACCGAGTAAGCTGAAGTTAAAGTGGTGATCAATCGGAACAATCTCTTTGATCCCATAGATATCAGAATTCCTAATATCTATGATTTCTACAATTTTGTTGTAGTTTTTAGCTACAAACTTATCAACTTTTTCACCTCCTTGGATATAAACAATATCCTTTTCTACTGGCTTTTCAATTGTCTTACCATAACAACTATTCATGATAAGTTTGTATAATTGTTGTAAGGGATTCTTTTGTTTTTTATATTCGACTCTTTTATCGAATATTTTTTTGATTTCTTCACGAATTCGATAATCCCTTTTCCCGTCCCAGTAGTAACCTTTGATAAGTTCGAATTCGATTTTTTGGAAGTTGATCAGATCTTCTAAATAGATATTGTCAACAATCATTGTTTTGGGTTCAATGATTTTATCATCGTTGACATTTATCCCATCTATTTTTTGGAGGATTAATGGAAATGGATAATGTTTATGAACAGCGGTGATTTTTATCTCAACAATATAGGCAGATTGTTGAGATAGGAAATCCATATTAAGTTGGTCATCTTCAATCACCTTTGGTTTGCCTTCAACTGTCCATAAACGAGACATGGCAGATGGATACAATGAAACAGCATCATAGTCACATAAGTTTTCATGAACGTGCCATTTTTTATTATAGGCACACATACATCTTCCACCGTACACTGCTTTGGATAAGAAATGACGAAGATGTCCACCTACTTTATATAAATGCTTATTTGGATAATAAACATTTTGGTTGAAGACTTCATTGGCTAAACTTGAAATAGATATAAAATGGATTACATCTATTTTAAAGTCTTCTAAGAATCCTTTCCTGAACACATTGAAGCTTTCCCTTAGAATGCGTACATCTTGTTGACAATAGAATTCGGCATATTTATACATATCAAATCGTTTTTCATCAATTCTTGCACCGATTTGATTTATGTTTTCTTCGAATTCTTTGTATTCTTTTTCGCCCCATGGAACAATTTCATATTTTCCAGCATCCTCAATTATACCTGTAACTATTCCCTCTTCTGTTTCTCCCTCCGCAAGCTGGGTATATGTATAATAATTATATGGGAATAATTCTTTTTTGATG
>CABUID010000027.1 GCA_902491575.1 uncultured Bacillota bacterium | reverse complement strand
TATTTAACAAATAAAGAGATGATACTAAATGCCAGTAATATCTGGATAGCATTAGGAATCGGAATCGTGAGTGGTGCAAGTGCAACAGGAACCAATCAAATTGTTAAACAATTCTTTAAGAAAGGAGAATTGAATCATGAATAAATTTAAAGAAAACTATAACCCAAAAATTGATTTTAGATTCTTAGCATTTGCAAATAGCAAAATTGATCCATTTGAAAGTACTTATGATTTAAGAAAGGTATTTGATGGTGAAATAAAAGCTACTACGAATAATCAAATTGATATGATAAAGACAAAAGAATCTTTTGAAATGTTTAAAAAAGAAGGATTTAGTAAGGAAACAATTGAAAAGTGTCTAACTTCATTTAATGTTATTGTATCCAATTCTAAAGTTCAAATGCTGCTTAATTATATTAATAAATTAGATAAAAGTGATTATTATGATTACGCTTGTAAAGTATTTATGTTTATTATAAAAAAATCATTATTTGATTCAATCACAAATAAACTGGCTATTCTTATGTTTAACACCATCATGTGGAAGAATAAAACATTACCGATTATTTTTTATACACATAATATGAAAAGTTTAACTGAATTGATTCATTCTGGACTAAGTTTAGAAAGTTTAAAAAAAATACTGAATCATCTTTTTAACATCAGTAGTATCTATAACACACCACATCAATTTGTTACAAGAGATGAAGTGATTGAAATGCTATTATTTCATAAAAACAAGTTAGAAGAATTATATGATGTAGAACACATCGCTCTAACTGGATCTTATGCAAACGGATTGTATACAGAATATAGTGATGTTGATTTTATTGTCACATTAAAAAACAAAGAAAAAAAGAAAGAATTAATCAATTATTTAGTAAAACAATTAAACATGCCAGTCGATGTAGTATTAAGTGAGGAAGAATTTGCAAAAACAACTGACTTAAAGAAATATCAATTGAGGATATTCTAATGAAAAATAATGAATATAACTTACCTTTTTATATTTTAAAAACTTTTGATCAAAAGATTCAAAAAGTTCGATTTAAAGATATTATTTTAAACAAGGAAACTCCCAATTCATATAAAGAAATGCATTATAAAGAAATGGATGATTGTTATCTATTTTTGATGAATAATTTAAAAAACAACCTGGATATTTCCATTTTTATAAAATCTTATTTTTTATTAACCAATAAAAGAATGAGTAAAAGGAATGCATTCAAATTAATTTCGATTTATTATCAATATAAAGATTGTAATATAATCGAATTATTATCCTTTTTACTCGAAGAAATAAATAATTTTATAAGATATAAAAAAATTGAATATAGTTTACTTTTAATCAATTATTTCTTTAAAAAAAATGAAGATAGTGAAATGGAAATTTATCCATCCATGTTTCAATCATTAAAAAAAATGTTCAGTAATAAAGAAAATCAAATAGCTTCATTATGGATGTTAAAAAAAAGTTTAACTTATCAAGAGGAAAAATCATTTAAAGAGGTTTCTAAAGAAGAAATATTAAATTTCTTTCATATTCATAAAGCAAATATCATCCATAAATTTCTTATTAAAAGATTGTTCTTATTTGGTTCGTTTGCTGAGAACACTTACCACAATCAAAGTGATTTAAATCTAATTGTAATATTTAACGACAGTATTACATGCGGTGAAAAAATCTTATTAAGTAGAAAATTAGAAAAATTTATAGAAGAAAAATTAAACATTAAAGCAGATGTAATTCATTTTGAATATGCAATAACATCTATGGATTTTATGTCGTTAAATAAAATATTAACAATATACTAAGGAGGAAAATATATATGATTATAAATGTTAATAATTTGGGTTCAACTGAGCCAAAAATTCAGTTAACTGGGAAATATTTAAGTAATACGGGAAATGCAACATATGATAGCGAAAATAAGAATTATATTCTTTTTTCAAGTGGCATAACCCTATTAAAAATAGATATAACAAATTTTGATAATGCATTATTAGTAGCAAATGCAAAACTGAGAATGAAAATTACCAATATACAAGAAGGTGGAGCGATGTTCAAATTATATGAAATCAACTCTGCTAGTTATGCAAAATCTCAATCGGTCGATGTGGCATTAGGTGCATTGCTTGATGTAATTCATTATGATGGCAAAGCGTCAAAATATGGAAGTAGGATAGAGGATGTGATTGAGTTTGATTTATCGAAATATTTTTATAATAAGATTAAATCTTCAACTCATACTTTATATTTTGCTATTACATGTGATTCATCAACTTATAGAGTATTCTCTGTAGCAGATTTGAAGGAAAAAGAAATATTATTAAGTTTACAATTAAATTCATTAAAAGGATTAGAGACGATGTATGAATATGACCAAGAAGAAATGGGGTTTGCTGGTACAAGTTCGATTAATCTGGCAAATGGTAAAATGATTCATAAAGTGGAAGCGATTCAAACATCTAGTGAAGATAATCCAGCTGTATTTCATTTGTTTTTTAATAAAGAGCAAACACCACGAATAAAAATTTTAGGTGAAAACTGGACATATAGTGGAGACTATGATTATAAATTGGATAATGGTTATGGAATCATCAAACTTATAGATCCTACACAAAAAACGATAATCCTTCAAAAATGTGATGAAGAAACCATTAAAGAAGCATATGGTTTAGAAAAATTAATTGAAGATATTGAAGAGCCAGAGTTTTATATTTGTTTAAGCGAGCCAATGTATGCGGTTGTCAATTCTCAAAAAACAAGTCATTGTATTTTTGTGGATAAGTCAGAGAACAAAATGATTTTTGATAAAATTTATAATACGATTCGTATGACAAAAATCGAATTAAGCAATGGAAAGCATATTGAATATAATTATAATGTCTACGGGCACCCTACAAAAATTTTAAATAGTGATGGAGAGTATTTATTAATTAATTATTATTCTTCTTCAAAAAGAGTTTTATCTGTAAATATGTATAAAAAGGATGATACCCAATTAGGAAGAATTATTTTTACCTATGCAAATGAAAGAATTTCATCCATTAAATCTTATTTTGGAACAGATTTTACAGTAATCAATGAAGCAACATTTACGTATGATAGTTCAAATCGATTGAGTCAAATAAATGATGTTACAGCAGACATCGGAAGTACATTCCAATATAGTAATTCAGATCAAGTTGTGAAAGTAGAGCATATGTATTTACGTGACCCTGATGATCAAAAATTTACTACATATGATTACTTTACTTTTCAAACGAGAGTCACCGATTATACAGGATTTTACAGCGATTACTACTTTGATATTTTTGGTAGATGTAAAAATATTATAGATTGTGAAGCCAAATCCATTACAAGAAATTATGATGAAGTAGTCGAAGGAAATCCTGGCAATTTAAAGAGTGAATCCAATCTACAAATTAATGAAAGAAATGTCATTAATAATTACTCATTTGATAGTGCAGATAATTTATTTGAAAATGGTTCAAATTGGTCATTATTAAGTGGTAGCATGTCCAATATTAAAATAGTTGATGGAGGTGTATTTGGTCAAAAATGTTTAAGAATTGAAAAAAATACTGCTACGAACATTAAATTAAAGCAAATATTGAAAAATGTTCCACAAGGTACCTATACTTTAAAAGGATTTTTAAAAGCCATTGCCGGTGCTGAAAGTACTTTAGAAAGTGGTTCCATCAAAGTAAAATTAACTGTCAATTATAATAAAGCGATTGAAACAACTGAAAATGATGATGATTCAGACACGGAAACACAAGTCTGCGCTATCGAAAATGTTTATGAATTAAGTAATACATTAATTGGAACATTTGACTGGAATGAGTATGAAAAAAATTCAGTGAATATTCCAGGAGGCTCTACAATTTCTGATTTAAGTGTTGTTTTAACGATTGAACTAACGGGTCAATATTACACGGCGTATATTGATGATATATCATTGACTTATGGAGATCATATTGTTAGACATAATTTTGTTAATAATGGTTACTTTGAAAATGAGAAAAATGGTTGGTCATTATTAAATACAACATCTGAAGATAAAATTGAATCGATTGGAACTGTTGAAGGACATCCTGCTGTATTAGGGGATAATGTTTTCAAAATTACAAGTAATTTAGAAAAAGTTAAAACAATCTATCGAAAAATTTATATGCGTGGCAGTTCTGGTGATGAATTATTATTAAATATGTTTGGAAAAGGTAATATCACTGCCAATGAAATTTTTAAAGCGTATGTTCAAGTTCACTACATTGATACAAATTTAATCGAAAACTTTGAATTCGATTTTGATTCAAATTATGAATATTGGCAAGTATTAACTAGAAAAATTATTGCAGATAGAGCGTATGATTATGTTAAAATAGGCGTTAAAGTAAGAGCAAAATCAACAGTATATATTGATGCTATTCAATTATATAAAGATTCATTTGGTAAAGAGTATTCCTATACAGAAAAGAAAAACATGTCCGAAATGGTAAATTCAGATGGAACGTGTGCAAACATATCTTATGATGAAAAATCAAATGTAACCGAAGCAACGGATGAATCTGGTGATACTTATCGTTATGTATATGATAGCAATAAAAAAGTCACTCAAATTTCAAACAATCAAAATACGAAAGTACTATTTAAATATGATGAAAATTCTGGCGAGAAAAAAGAAACAAAACTGGTTTCAAGCAAGGGAGAAGTATTAAAAACAAGTCAAGATTTTGATTCACAAGGACGAGTGGTTTCCCAAACAGATGATTTAGGGAATGTGACTTTATTTAGTTATGATAATTATGATAGAAAGACAAGAGAAACATCCGCCAATGGACTCGTAACAACATGGAAATATGATGCTAATAATCTATTACAAGAACAATTATCTAAACTAGGAGATGACCAATCTAAATGTACTTATACCTATGATGCATATGGAAATATTCAAACAATTACATGCAATAATGGAGCAAAATATGAATTTATTTATACTGTTGACCACAAAGTGGCGTCAATAGAAGTTGATGGAAAAGTTTTTGCAAGAAACCATTACACAAAATTTATTAATGGTATTAACACGGATTTACTCACAAAACAAATCTTAGGTAATGATGATTCTCACGGCTATTATACCTTTACTTATGATAACAAACAAAGATTAACTCACCTATATTTTAATGGAATATTACAAATTCAATATGAGTATGATGAACATAATAGAGTATGTAAATTAATAGATAAATGTGCTGATACAATAGAATACTTCTCTTATGATGGTAAAGGACAATTAGTTACTATAACCAATGAAAAAGGTAATTCCATTGTATATGATTATGATAATATAGATAATCTTCAAAAAACCACATTAAATATAGATGGAATCTTAAGAAGTTTTGATTATGAGTATAAATGTGAATATAATGATTATACTCCTTCAGGATATTTTGCAAGACTTCAAAGAGCTTTTCCAGATGAAATTATTAAAGGTGGAAGTGGATTTAATGGTGTTTATGGTTCAAAAGCAAAGTTAAAAACGATTAATGGCGATATAATCGATGTAGATGATAATAGTCCTTTAGGTGATAGTGTTGCTTCGCTAGCATTTAAAAAAGATAATGCCATTTTATCCTATCGTTTGGATACTTTAAATAAAGAAAGAAAAGCTGAATCCACAACAAATAAAACCTATACTTACGATGGGTGGAAAAAAGAGTTTAGAAATAGAAAAACCATCTATGGCTGGATTAAACCTACTGAAGAGCCAAGTGATAAACAAAGAATCTTTGGACTTGCAACATTTGACTCATTCGGTTTTCGATTTACTTTGACCGCAAATCAAGATAAAACGATTACTTTTGTTGATTCAAACTCCAATATTGGAAATAATACTTGTTTTAAACTAACATCAACAAGTAAGTTAATAATAGGAAAATGGAATCTAGTAGGATTTAAAGTGGATTTTGATTATTCTTCTAAGTTAAAATCCGTTACGCTCGTATTAAATGATGAAATTTTAAATGGATCTTATGTGGATGAATTATCCATGGATTCTTTACAATATTTTGTCATTGGAGAAGCTTCACCATCTCTTGTAAATCCAAATTATAAAACAATAACTTCATCACAAAGTGCCGTTGAAACAGTTCCAATCAGTATGCCATTTCGATTAGCCTTTGCTTCTATTGGTGGATCTAATATTGAAAATGCTGATTTCACTGGCATTTATATTCAAGGTAAAAAATATTTATTATCAGAACCTAACTATGGTGCAAGTGGTGTGACTTTCTTTAATGAAAATACCTATAAAGGATTTGATGTCATTACCTTAAACGGTTCATTAAGTTCTTTAAAGAGAATGCAACCGAAAGTACATTCCTATACAGAAGCTTCTTTTAAGGTAGAAAAATCAAGAATGTTCAAATTCGATAATACAGGTGAAAATCCATTATATCGACATGTATATGCAAGTTACAATGCAGATATTAATTTGAACAAAGGAAATCATTCAAAATTAGCTTATGATTTATTGTTAAAAAATATTGGTACGATTACATTAAGATTGAAACTAGATAGTATAATGGAAACGAGCGAAAATAGAGTAATCTTATATACAGGTAATGGAACGACTCAAAGACTAAAATTATATGTTGATGAAAATAATGTACTTTGCTTAGAAAATCATACAGGTCCAATCCAACAATTATGTTCAGTTACCTTGGATACATGGCATTTCCTATCTATAAGGTTCAATGGAACAATGGTCACTATTAATATAGATGAAAATACTTATACGAATCTTCCAGTAAGTATTAATTTATATAATACATTTACCTATATTGGATGTAGTATTGATGCAAATGAAAAACCTATTGAACATTTAAATGGTTGCATGGAAATGTTGGCATTTAAAGATAGTGTAGCCACAGATGTGGAAATAGAATCCATTAAAGATAATGGGGAAACATTCTCCGTAAGAACATATTATGATGAATTAGGTCGAACATCGATTAAGAAAATACATTCTAAGGATAATGTTTTGAGCAAATCATATAAATATGTTAAGAAAAATGGTTGTACATCATCTAAAGTATTGACAGAAGAATCTTATAATGGTATTGATTACATTTCTTATGATTATGATGCTGTCGGAAACATTGCCAGAATGGAAAATGACCAAGATGGATATGTAACGGATAAATTTTATCAATATGATGGTTTATCAAGACTAAAATCTTCAAGAATAAATGGTGTTACAACTACTTATGAATATGATTCAAACAATAATATTACCAAGAAAAATGGAGTCACATATTATTATGAAGGTGCCCTAAAAGATCAGTTGACCAGTAGAAGTGATGGTACAATGATTGCATATGATACTGCTGGTTTTATTGGAAATCCAACAATGATTTATAAACCTTATCAATATTTGGATTTAACATGGAAAGGAAGAAGATTAACGAGCTGTCGTGATAATACATCATCAAAAGTATTGTACTTTGATTATAATGCAAATGGAATTCGAACTGCAAAAGAAGTTGAAGATGAATACAAAGAAGTCTATATTTTAGAAGGAGATAGAATTGCTGTTCTTAAAAGAAATGAAGAAAATAGCGAAAAAGTATTAAACTTTATATATGATGAAGCACAAATGCTTGTTGGTTTTACTTATGATGGTAATGAGTATTTTTATGATAGAACAATTACTAGTGAAATAAGTTATATTATCGATAAAACAGGTCGTGTACTTGTGTCTTATAATTATGATGACTGGGGTATGCCAACAATCACTTCAAATGGAACTACTATAGGAAATGAACTTGCAAGATTAAATCCATTTATGTATAAAGGGTATTTCTATGATTTTGAAATAAAAATGTATTATTTAAAATCAAGATACTATGATC
>CABUID010000026.1 GCA_902491575.1 uncultured Bacillota bacterium | reverse complement strand
CCATCACTTCGACTTATTAACTTATCTTTATCAACGCTATCGTATGTATAAGTAAGACCATCTTTTGTTTTGATATTGTTATTTGAGTCATAACTATATGTGTGAACAAGACCATTTATATTTGATTTAGTTAACCTTGATAAACCATCATATGTGTATTCTTTTTTATCTATTTCACTATTTGAAGAGTCTAATCTTTTTATAGAAGTAATATTTCCTAAAGAATCATACTCGTAATTTAATGATTCACCATTAAACAATTGTTCTGATTCAACTTTAGTAGTTGTATTAGTAAGATATTTTTTATAAGCATACTTCTTAGCTAGTTCTTTATTTTTATAATGAATTTTCTTAACTTCAGTTCTTCCCATTTCATCAAAATAAGTTCTGACTGAAATTGATTGACCATCATCTATAATTCTATTAATCTCATCTAAAGTTGCATAGCTATCTTTAAACGATATCATTTCCATACAACCGTTTAAGTGATAACAAGGATTATTATTACTATCTACTGCACAACCAAAATATGTTAAAGCTCCCTCTAAATTGATATAAATATTATCAACTGGGAATTCATCATAATCAGTTTTAACATAAGCATGACCATTAGCATCAAATATTAATGACAAGTTAATCCACTCACCTGGATTGACATAACCTATCATGCATGTATCTTCAATCTCATTGCTATCTGTTCTAAGATAAATATCTTCGCCATAAACAAATATCTTTAAAACTTGTTTTCCATCTTTTACCGAATATAAGACTACCTTATCATCAGTTTCTTCAACATCATCAACTTTAAATCTTAAATTGATATTTCCTTGATCTTTAATTAACAAATCATAAGCCAATTTTGATTTACTTCCATTATTTAAGTTATGAACTCCATCATAACTTGCATAAACGTGACGATAGAGAGGATTAACACCTGTTCTATCAAACTTAAACATCTTTTGTTTTTCGTTTCTAAATGAAGTTTCAGAAAAAGCATAGACTTTAGGTTTCATTTTCTTTAAAGAAGTCAATGATCCATTTAAAGAAATAACATCATAACCTTCATATGCCTCATCGTTAAAATAAGTAACACCACTAGCTCCATAGTTAGGTTTATTACATAAATAATCTAAACCTTCAAAATAAATCCCCTTAAAGTTTTCATCAGTTATATCACTTGAACCAACTGATACAAAAGATACTTTAAACTTCATATTTAATGGATATTTTTTACCATCAGTTAAATATCCGTTTTTATCTAGTGAATACAAATTAGGCATACTTAAATCATCTGATGGTGCACCTAAAATAAAGTACTTTAAATTTGTAATATAAGATTTATCAAAATAATCAATAGATGTTATTTCATCATTTAAAATGAGTTTAATCGTTCTTTTATTAGTTCTAACTGAGTAACTTAGTTTCATACCAACTAAGTTCCAACTATCCATTTTTAATGTTGTTCTACTTGTAACAACATTATTTGTTAAATTGTCTTTAATTTCTATTTTTCCATCTGCCAATGCACTTAAAGTAAATCTAATTTTAGAAGCTTCTTTTTCAGCTAAAGCAAAAACTCTTTGTGCACCTTTAATAGTTTCAATAGGTTTAATCCAGGCATAAATCGTTTTTCTATGATTAAAGTTATCTTGCCAATTCTTTAAATCAAAGTTCTTATTACTTGTAGATTTACCTTTTCTTTCTCTATTAAAAGTTGAAGTATCATAAGCAATAACCGCATTGTCATCCTTAAATACTAATGAAGCCACACTATCGTCTAATGGATTTTCATTAAGTGTAGTCATTCTTTTTCTTCTAATAGTATTTAAACGTGATCTACCACCATAAACACCTTCAAAACCACTACCACCTTTAATAATTTCATCTGGGAAAGCACGTTCTAATCGAGCAAAATATCCTGAAGGAGTATAGTCGTTGTACTCATATTTATATTCGTAATCAAAACTTCTTAATAAACCATCAATGCTTGTAATTTCCTTTTGTACATTTTTCAAATTGTCATAGTCATAAGCAAATTGATTACCACTACTATCTAATGCTGATACTACATCTCCATTTGAATTGTAAGATAAGAAAAGATGATTATCGTTGATACAATCATATATTTCAGAAGGTTGATTATTTTCGTTGTACTTATATTCGACTTGAACTACATTATTAAATCTAACTTTTGTCAATCTTTCTTTTTTATCATATTCAAAATTATAAAAACCACACGCTTCACTATCTCCTAGAATTTGTTTAGTTAATAGATTTGTGTTAATGCCGTTAATTATTTTGGTATAGAAATTTTTAACAATAGTTTTACCATTAACTGCAACAGTGTGAAGTTGTTGATCGATAGTATATGAAAAAGTATATTTAGTTCCGTTACATGCAGTAATTGAAGAAATGTTGCCTTTTGAATCATAGATATAAATACAACCATTTCTAGCCCCACCTAATTCAGCAATTTTTTCTCTTAACTTACCATATACATCATATTTAAAAGTTGTGACAAGCCCATTAGCATTTACTTGTTTATTTAATCTATCAATTTCATCGTAATTAAAGAGTGTCTTAGCCCCTGTGTCATCAGTTTGACTGATTAATTTATTTCCCTCATCGTACTCATCTTTCGTACATAAAGTTTCTCCTGTACTAGTGATTATTTTAGTTTCTGTCTTGTTTTCTCCAGAATACTTATACATAATTTTGGAATTTTGGTTGTTAGTAATCTGAGCAACTTTTCTATTAGTAGCGTTTCCATAAGTAAATCTAAAAGTATCACCAGAAACATCTGTCATTTCAGTTACTCTAGAGTTACTATCGTAACTAATGTTTGAAAATGAGCCATCAGAATTAACTACTTCTGATAAATTATTTTGTTCAGTATATGAATATTCTTTGCCAAAATCATCTTTGTATAGTTGAATAGCATCGACATATACATCAGATTTCGCCCTAGCTTTAACACCTACTTCAACATAATCAAACGATCTTTCAGCTATAACGTTTCTTGTCAATACTTGCCAATTTTCATAGTTAGGATCAAAGTCAAAAGTATGCATTACTATTTCACTTTTATCTAAATAATGAATTTTAAGATATGCTTGGAATGTGTCATTTTTGGATACGTTACCTTTACCAAAAAGTGTTAACAATAAGCTTTCTCCAGCATTACCACTAATAGCAATTTTCTTATAAATCACTTTGCACTTATTTAAGTCTGACTTCATTCTTAAAACAGTGCTTCCTAAAACTAAAGGATGGTCTAAGCCAGTATATTCAATAAAATCATTAGCTCCTATGTTACTACAAATCCAACTTAAATTTTTTCCTTCAAAATATCCGTTATTGATATAGTTATAACGAACGTTATGATCACCAAAAGTTAAAGACAAGTCATCAACATAAGCAACATATCTAGAGCCACCAAAAACTAAATGAACAGTAACCGTAACATTTGAAATATTCTCTCCTCCTGGAATAACAACACCTGTTTTTTCATATGCATTCCAATCGAAAGTACCACCTAAAGTATTAGAGACAACATATTCTTTCTCTTTTTGATAAATGCCTGGTTCAATAGCGCTAGATCCATATTTAGATTTATTTGTAGCAGGATTTGAACTATCAATTTCTTCTAAATACTTAACTTTAACAATAGCTTTAATATCACCGCTTGCTAATATACTTCTAGGATTACAAATAGCTTTAAAGAAAGTTTTAAAAGTATAAGTCCCTGGTAGTGGCAAATATAAATCCTGCTTAATTTCTAAACTACCAACACCTTTTTCAACTTTTAAACACTTTTGTCCATAGACACCACCATCGACAACTTTAAAATAGTTTTTAGAGCCATATACTAATTTCCATGGCAACTCTGAAGTAAATAAATCACCTGAATCAAAAGAGTTATTATCAATAATATTTCTTTCATTAACCTGAACTTTAGATTCACTAATTAAACCACCAGAAATACCATTACTAATATCTTTATAGTTTTTAACTATTGATTTTGCTTCACAGTCAATTACACTTCTACATCTACCTAAATAATCAAAGTAATAATCAGAATAAAAACCAGTATAATCTGTAACTCTAGTTTGGAAAGTATAATAATCGTAAGTAGTGTATTTTTGTTCGTCGATATCACCGATAAATTCGTGAACAACTTTTGTTACTTGGTTTTGGTTACTATAAGAAATTCTACTTCCAATACCATTTGTTTTATCGACAATTCTAACTAATCTTTTTTTATCGTCATAAGTAAATAATGCTTCGTTTACAACAATTGAAGAATCACCGATAGAAGACTTAATTGAATTAACTGTTTCATTAGTAACATCAAATTCAACTTTATAAAGCAAAACATCTTTAAAACTAAATTGTTTTACATATACTTTGCCTATTGAATAAGTGATTGCCAAATATTCTCCATCACCATCCGTAATCTTTTTTGGTCGTCCATTACTATCGTATTCATAAGTGATGGTTTTACCTGTACCCAATTCAATTTTAGTCAATAATTGTCTATCAGTTTCAAAGTACATTTTATTGTTGTATCTATCGACAAAAATAAAAGTTTTTAAGTCGTTATAACTTGCAAGACAATACACAGTCTCACCAAAGCATACAAAGTACTCACCATTAAAAGGTGAAATTGGATCAAGATTATATAAATCCTTAATGTCATCTGGTCTACACGAATACAAAACTAACGATTTATTACTAGGATCGATTAATTCGATAACACCATCTTCATCATCTCGAGTGATAGTGTAATCACCGCTAAACCTCCAATATTTACCTAAAACTTGATTATAAGTTGGATTTTCAATATTAAAGAAAGCGTGGAAAGCAGCAGGATTTTTTGAATTTGAAGTCTTGATAGGTTCTACTTTATGAATTAATTTACCACTAGCTAAATTGATACTGCTAATACCAGCAAATCCAACATCTTCTTGAGTAAATTCATAAATATCATCAAGTCCTCTAATATTATTTTCATCGATTGTTAAAACAATTTCCTTTTTAAAAAGCTCATCAATATCGTAAATATTAAAATCTTTTGCAGAAGATTTTAAAGCGAACCAAATAAACCTAGTTCTACGTTTTGTATCATATAAATACTTTGTTAGATCAAATTCTAAAAGTTCATCGACCCTATCGTATAAATTTGGTTTACCATTATAAAAAATCGAGTCGATAATAGTAAATGAAGACAAGTCAATATCTGCACTATTTTTCTTTTTATAACTAGATTCATTTATAAGATAAAGATCATATCTAGCATTCTCTTCGACACTTTTAACTTTAAGTCTAAGTTTAGAATTGACAACTTTTGCTGCGATATTTAATTGTGAAATTTCAATTTGAAAAAGGACAAGTCCATCTTTTGTAACTGTTCTTTTTCCAGTACTATCAGTTAAAATATTTCCTGTTGGCGATAAATATTTCGTCTCTAAAGCAAATTTGACAGTACCAGTCAAATTATTTGAATTAATAAACATTTTTTTCTCCTTAAATTATTTTTATTGTTTTGTTTAAAGACATAGGATCAATTACCTTTATTGAATCTTCAAATAAAAGTACATCAACACCTATATCAAGTTTGTTTTCTAAAAAACAAATAAATTTATTTCTTAAATCTATAGCATCCATACTCATTACTTCTTTATTAAAAATAACAAGCAAATCTAAATCACTATAAAAATTATTTGTTCTTTCAGCATACGATCCAAATAAGAATATATTTTTAATTGAATACGTATTTAATATTTTTTCTTTATTTATATTAAAGAACTTAATTATTTTATTTAATGAAAGTCTTTTATTTCTTCTATCTATCTTTTTTGAGACTGACTTAATAAATTCGATGTTTTTAGAAATACGCTCTTTATCTTTAAACATCATTTTAAGTTCTTTAAATTTACTTTGCGGTATTCTAATTTCATATCCATTTCTTCTAACAAAGAAATAATTAAGTAACAATAAAGCGTACTCTACTTTTTTATATTTAATAACACTATTTAATTCATATATTAGTTCAACAATAAAGTCTTCATCTTTATATTGATAATAAACATAAACTAAACGTTCAGCTTTTTTGTTAGAAATTCTTTTACCTGTTAGTAAAAAGTAAGATTTAATAAATAAGTTTCTATCTATAAGATATGAAATATTATCTTGTAAGAATAATCTACAATCATTTATTGATCTAATTAAATATTCGCTCTTATTAGTCGGATATTCTTTATTAAGTATAATGTTTTTTGCCTTAACTTTTTGAACTGATGAATCCATACATTTAGTAATTAAAAATGTAATATTATTCATTAGAAAACCTTAATTCTATATTTTTGTAAATCATAAAGTTTTGTAAATGGATCATCACTTCTAATCGCATCGACTGGAATAGCAGTCATATTTGCAATATACTTTTCAATTTCATCGATTTTATCGTAATTATCCATTTCAATAATTAAGTCTAAATCGCTGAATTTTGTATATAGTTTCTTAGCAAAAGAACCTGTTATAAAAATGTGTTTAACACCATATTTTTCAACTAAATCTCTCTTTAAACTCATTATTCTTTTCACTGCTTCATTATCATCAATTAGTTCATGAGGAGTGTTATAGATAATACTATTTTCAAACCTAGCCATGACTATATCTTCAAATGAGTCTAAAGATAATCCTGACTCTATTAATTCACATAAATAGAAAGTATAAGAGAGTGGGAAAATTATAGGTAAAATATTATTAGAGAATAAAATCGCATTAAATATCACTATTGCAAATTTATAAGTGTATTCTCCAAATATTTTATTCTTCACAATAAACATAAATAGCTCACATGCATCTTCAAATGGATTAATATAGTTTAATTTTGATAAAAAGTTTTGAAGTTTATCTCTTTTATCAATTGAAAAACATAGCGAAAATGGAAGAACACAACTATCAATTGTCTCTATATTTATTCCATTAGACTTTAATAGTTCAAACATTTTCTTTGTTTTAACTATATCATTTTGAATTTCATTTACTGACTCATTTTTACCTAAATAAACCATAAAATCATCATATGTACACTCGTAGACATATTTACCAATATTTGAATAAGCTATAAATCTAAAATCTATTTTTTGATTGTAAATATCTTTAAACATTGGTAGTTTATTTGACATTTTTATCCTTACTAAATACTTGTTTAATAATTTGATTTGCACCTGTTGAACTTGCACCGCTAACAATTCCAACACCTAAAGCAACCCAAACATTGTGTGCATCTAAAATCATTTCTGGATTTGTATAAAAAATAACTATACCAATAATTCCACCAAAAATAGAAAGTATTAATGGAATTAACTTGTAACTTTCTTTTTTATTTTTAAAAACAATTTTATAAATTTCACCTATAATATAGCAGCACAAGACTATAATAGGTACGCTTGAAAACTCCATAGCTATTTTCTCCTTATTCTTTTTCCATGTTTAGGCTTTGTTCAACTTTAGCTAATCTTTCAAGCATTTCTCTATCGATATTATCAAGCATAATAAACTTTTCTTCCAAAGTAGAAAGTGTCTTAACAATATATTTGATATCAGCTTGAATTAGCCCAAATCTTTCGCCATCAATCTTCGTATCATTTTTTTCATTTCTCTTTAAAGCTAAATAAGCAAAAACAATACTAGAAATAGAACATAAGAATCCAATAACGCTAATAGCAACACTTATTTCATTCATTTGAAATACCTCCTTTCACTTATAAAACCGTAAGTTTTCATATGTTTTTGCTCAAAAAAGTGAAAATTTTTATAATTTTATTAAAAAAGAGGCAAATTTCTGCCTCAAAAATTACAAAATTATTTATTATGTACTTATTTTATAAAATTCTCATTACCCATTTTGTTATAAATTATCCTTGATCTATTTTTCTTATAGTTACATCAAAAATTAATATATTAAAATCAAAATATAAGCATTAAAAAAGCAATATAAGTAAGATTTGTTTTTCTCACTTATATTGCTTAATTATTTATTCGTGGTGATGGTGATGACCACATGAACA
>CABUID010000025.1 GCA_902491575.1 uncultured Bacillota bacterium | reverse complement strand
AAGATTATGTTTATCTTGATACTTCTAAGGGCGATAATGGATCGGGTATTACATGTTTTAATTATACGGACACTGGCTACTTAAATGAATCAGATACTATTACTGACACTGGTTATATTGATGCTTACTTTATTATCGATTTAGAAAAATGTAAAACTTTATTCACAGAATATAATTCTATAGATGTTTTATTAACATTAAAATATGCTAATAATAATCCAACAACTTTTAATATTTTTGAAGACGATAATCAATCCTCAGGCTATCGAAAAGTATGTGAAACAGAAATTATTTGTGATGATTCAATTACGATCACAAAAGGAACAATAAGTGGAATTAATAATAAACAATATAGTTTACCTTTAACCTTTCATAATATATTAAATCAAAGTAGTTCAAATTTACAATTTCAGGTAAGATATAAATTTTTTGCTCAAACAGGAAATTATTTTTATGATTATATTTATCGATATTTGTATGGTGATAATATATCATTTGCATTAAATGTGACGATTAAAGGTAGTAATTAAGGAGGAAATTTATTATGAAAAAGAAATCACTTTTATCTATATTCTTCATCGTATTTCCTTTGCTGATTGCTATAGGCTTTTCAACATGGATTATTATTTATGAAGTAATAATTACACCTTCAAGAGTATCTACTTCTCCTATTAGTGATTATTTTGGAATCACACAAGAAACAATTTATAATAGCGAAGAACAAGTACCGACTCAACAAAGTGGTGACCCCATTGATACATCTTTAATCACTTATCAATATAAACTTAAAAGTGATACAAATGAAAATAATTATGTAGAAGGAAAGCCAATTGATGCAGGTGTTTATGATGTAAAAGTTATTGTAGAAAACTTAGGAGAATGCAAAGTCTTATTTACAATTCATCCAAAAAAAATTAGATTGCAATCTTCTACATTTGAAATTCCTTATGATGAGAAATATACTTCATGGGCGCAAATGCAATTAGATCTCAATAACATGATTTCTTTTGTTGATGAAAATAATGTAGTCGCTAATGAACTTGTAACAGGTGATTATAAAATCAACGGGATGCATAATGGAGTATATTATTATGGTACTTTAAAGGATACTACAGGATTAATAAATGCCAGTGATAAAAAGAATTTTACTTCTCATATTATAGGAAGTACATATACAGCACAAGTAGAATTACATGAAGATTTAGTAAATAATTATGAGTTTTTAAGAACGCCAACATGTATTATTAAGTATCAAACTGCTATAGTTAATGGAACTTATTATACTATTGAAGATGCTTTGATAAATACAAGTGCTAATATTGTATTATGTGGAACGGAAACAACTGCTACTAACCAGTTTGTTTTAACTTGCTTCTCAAAAATCTTGTCCACAAATACTTATGAATTACAAAATAGGAAATTGACAGTTCCAAACAATGCTTCTGCATATGATTATAAAACAGATTACACGGATGATTCATCAAGTAATGTAGTATATTCTGCACTTGAAATACCATTAGATATAACGTTAAACATTAAAAATAATGCAACTATGGTCGTTTCTTCATTAATTAAGGCTAGTGCTAATGTTACAAGAAGAGGAGTAGTGGTAAATAATGGAATAATTAATGTATATTCAGGTTGCTATTATAAATCATATGGGTTTACAAAAGGAACAGGAATATTAAATTTATATGAGGGTTCTGAAGCATTGGATATTTTTAGAATTTATGATTGGCCTGGAGCAGATGAAGCACTTAATTTAAAAAATGCAAATGCATTTCCAGTTTTACAGTGGAGTGCTTATAATATATCCTGTATTGCGAATGTATATCATAATGCAAAATATAATTCATTTTCTTATGTAGTAGTAGCAAGTGGTCTTGGAAAAATAGAAATAAATGATGTTTATATTATTGGAGATCAAACAACGCAAAATTGTTTGTTTAAACCTACATCTAATAATTCAAAAAATAATTTTATACAAAAATCAGCTAATATTTTAGATGACTCAATTGTAAAAACAAATCAAACTTATGCTACTACAAATATTATCGATATTTATGGTAGTTATATGGACGCTGTTGTTAAATTAAATATAAAATATCTTTTCTTTAATTATTCATTTGAGACATCAACAACTATGGCGATTCCCATTGGGTATTTTAATATTAATATAAAAGAAAATAGCAATATGTCATTTTCTGCTTCCTCTTATGTATTAAAAGATCAAACAGCAAATATTACTATTGAAAATAATGCAAATTTATCCATTAATGGATCAGCTTATATCGCTTTCATGAATGGAAGTACACTAATAGTTAATGGTACTTTAAGTGGAACAGGATCAATTGGAGGAATTATACAAAGTAATCTAGAAGAAGCTATGCTTTCTATATCAACTTATGGTATAAATAATGTCATTTTAAAAACAAGTTCAACCACGTCACAATCATATTCTGTTGATGCAACTGGAAATATAGGTAATAATGGAGTATACCAAAATAGTTTATTTACTACTGGAAATTTGTATTATTCTGAGAAAGCAACCGATCAGCAGTTCTACTTTGTAGCAGGGACAAATATTAATACTTTTACCATTAATTATGTTACAAATGGAGGAGGTGAAATGGCTGCTACTTTATTGCGTTCCTTCAATGACACTTATGAAGTAAATAATTCGATGATATCTACTCCTAAAAAACTTCATTATGATTTTGTTGGGTGGTATACGGATGAATCCTTAACAAATATTTTTACAAACACAACACTCACAAATGATAAAAACTCAATAACTTTATATGCAAATTGGACACCTCATACCTATAGTTTCTCTTATACTGCAGGATATGGGACTACTTCAGATGGAAATATCAATTATATAACAGATAATGTTATTTTCCAAAATAAATTAGAAAACTTTACAATTGAAGATTTTTCAAATGGTAAGCTTTCCATTTCAACTTTAGCTAATTATAATGGAAAAAATTTTAATGGGTGGTATATAGGTATAGATAATTCAACGGGAATTAAATTTTCAGAAATTACTATTAGTCAACTAGAAATGTTTGTTGAAGAATTTGGAGATACAATGTCAATACCTTTGTATTGTTATTTTTCAGATGAAATTGAATATACCATTCAATTTGTAGATAATAATGATGAAAATAGTGATCCACAATCTACTACCATTATAGGAGGAAATACTATCACATTACCTTCATTGGATCGTGATTTTAATAATGATGAACAATATAATAAATATTTTGTTGGTTGGTATGCTACAGCAAATTATGATGAAAATAGTTTATTTGACGCTTCTACATTGGTAGATGGAACTTATGCTAATGCAAATAATGTTATTACTTTATATGCAAAATGGGATAATAAATATAGTTTAAACGTTCATACTAACAATACATCAACGTTTTATTATATGCCAAATACTAGTGTCAATCTTAATCTATTTGATACAAATAAAGAAGGACATACTTTTAATTCATGGTATGATAATGAATCTTATTCTGGTACTGCTTTAGCTACATCTATTACTATCACAGAAAATATGGATGTTTATGCAAAATATAGTGTTAATTCTTATAAAATATCTATTAGTGGCTCTGGTAATCAAACTGTAACTATTACAGCTAATGGACAAACGATAAACAATGGTGATTACATTGAATATGGAACGAAAATAACTATTCAAATAGGAAGAGGAACCCTTTTTGGCGGCACGACAACAGTAAAAGTTAGTACTGATAAAGGTGTTCAATTTATAGACGACATAAAAAATGGTATCTATTCTTCTGCTGAGGAATCATTTGATATGCCAGCATATAGTATTTCAATAGTGATTTCTTAAAAGGTTATAAATTTATAATATAATTAAATTAAAAATTTAAATGTAAATAAACAACTAGAATTACACATTAAAACATTTAAGATATTTATACACTTTAGAGTTAAAGCAAATTTGTCTTGATATTAATCATATGGATAAAGGCTTAAAAATGATTAGAATTTAATGTTGTTGGAAAAAAATCTAACATTTTAAGTCTTTTTAAATTATATACAATTCTTATCATATTGAAGAAAGTCGTTTATTACATGAGTAAACGCATTATATTTTTGAAACAAATACTAATGATTAATAGTACCACAATCAAGGTTGAGGATATTGTAGAAATAGCAAATCACTTTAAATGTATTGACTTAATTATTGAAAACGCAAAAAGACCAATTACTGAAACATTTATAGTTGCATCGCACATTAAAAAGCGGGAAACGGATGCAATGAAAGATTGCCAAACATAGTTGCTAAATCATTTACAGGTCAGCCAGAAGAAGTCGATAAAGAAATTAAGACATTTCTTTTTGCAATATAATGCAAAAAAAGAAAAACATTCGATGACCTTTTAGATTTTCATTACAAATTTGAGTGTTTTATTTAAAGAATGCTTAAAGTATAATATCATACCATTTATTATAGATAAAAAACAAAAATTGGTCTATTATCGTGTCTTAATAGAATGGATAATTATTTTTGGTTATATGACACTTGTCTTATGGCGAAAGATAAATTCAAACCTTATATGATTATTTTAAAGTGAAGTACTAAAAAAAGATTACTGGTTAATATCGGTAAAAATATTAGTGTTTAAATTTTAAAAATTTTTGAAAAAGTAATTATTAATTTATAAATTCTTGTAATAAAGAAGAATTAAATACAAATAAAAAGGTGCTGTAGAAACCAAGTTATTAAAAGTTGGTTATTCCATAGTACCTTTTATATGTATAAATATGTTTTATATAATGAAAAATGCAATCTTATAAGTAACTTTCAATGTATCTTATTATCTCTTCTTTCGTAACCAATCCTTTTCCTATGGATACCTTTAAGTATTTAACATTAAAAGCGATAAATTGTTCATATGATAAGTATTCATCCCATTCATCATAGGTAAATAATCCATATTTTTCAATATCTTCGTTCATTTTTTCAATATTAATCTTCATTTCTTCATCCAATTCAAATATATTAAATAATCCTCTTAAATCTCCTCCAATAGATAAAAGATTATCCGAAAAAATATTTAAATGTTTATAAGTTACTGGAGAATAAACTCTAACAACTTCATTTGTTATATAAGCATCAGTCAATATTCCTGCAGAACCATCAATCATATAGAAACGATGTCCTATCATGGATTGATAATTACTTTCATTTATATAAACATATTCATTTAAATCTACATCAAAAAATCCGTGTTCAAAACTAATTCGTGTTTTTTGTCCATTATTAAAGATTAAATTTATAACTGAACATTCTACAGCTTTTTGTGATTCATGAACATTTACAACGATTTGTGACACATCTAGTTGGCCTGTTGCATGATTAAAAACTAATACACTGTCTCCAACTTTAAGATCTTCTACTTTCTTTTGTGTACCATCTGCCATACTGATTAGTGTTTCTTCAACGATGCAAACAGTATCAGCATTATGTTTTAACACAAATGTAGCAGTATATTTTTGACTATTTAAACCTGTAACAACACAATTTAAAGTAGCTTTATCTGCACTAGCTCCTGTGCCACTAACTGTATTAATAGTGACAGAAGTCACATTATTTTCTTTATTTATCGCTTGAGTGCTATCATTCATATATTGCCTTCCAGCAGCTGAAGCATTAAATGTCCATTCAATTGAACTATATGGAGCACTAGAAGGATTAATATTAATCGTAAAAACAATTTGCTTATTATTAGCATATGCACCATGATAATCACTACTAGTACTACCACCAAATGTATCACTACCTGCCACTTTTTCTGATGAATTCCCACTATTATCCGTAATATATATAGACTCTATTTCATCAACTGCTATTTCTTCAATAACTTCTACTTCAAATTCACCAATTACACCGTCGCAAATCGCCTGAATAATCGTTTTACCTAATGCCACTCCTTTTACTTTGCCATTATTATCAACTGTTGCAATACTTGTATCTAAACTTTTCCAAGTTATTGTTTTACTATATGATTTTGTGATATCGTCTACTTCTGCTTCTAAAGATATTGTTGAATCAATATAAAGAGGGATTTGTCCATTTACAGGAGGAGTAATACAATTAATCCTTACTTCTTGTACATTAAATTCATTAATGCCATTATTATTATTCGATATGGACAATACACTATTAATAACACCTATAATGGAGTTATTATCATTATAAGTAACTTTTTCACTTTTTGTATATAGTTTCGAATTATAAAATGCTTTATAAATATTGCTTACAAATTCAAATTGATAATCATTTAAAGTGTCAAAAAATAATACTTCCTGAAATGTATTTACATTAACTACTTCACTTCCATTATTTACCCATACATTTAATGCTGGCAAATAAGAATTATAATTGGTAAAAGTATTCATACCTACATATAATTTTACTTTTGTATCCAAATAGTTAAGAGGACAAATATTTAATTTTTCACGAATTTCCAAATAATCTTTTATATTCCAAGCAGGAGTTAATTTACCTGAACTGCCTATAGACCAAGCTTCTTTTGATATGATACTATCACTAGTATAAGTGATATTTGCATTATTTCCATATATTGTTCCTGCCAAAGAATTGGATTCAATTCTTCCATTATTTAAAACTTTTAATGTCGCTCCTTTTTTTAAAGGGTATGCCTTACTACTACCTATCTGACTGTTTTGTCCATTTCCGATTGTACCATCATAAAAAGCACTATAAATTACTAGTTCATTGGCTTTCAATAAACAATTATCATTAATTGTTAAACTTGCACCAGGTAATAATTTAATTCTTTGACTTGTGACATCAAAGTTAGCAATAGATTGACCTTCGCATGCAAATAATTCAATATCAAATCGATAAGAAAAAGGAAAAAAAGCATTAGTTGTGCTTAAATTAACGGTCAATCCAGTCGCTTTTAATTCAAGTTGAAAATTATTTAATTTCAGACCACCATATGCTTTTACTTTAGAAATCGCAGTAGTTCTATCAAATTTATAATTAACTGATGAATAAGCTGAATCAGAAAATTGAAAGAAAAAACTATCACTATTTCCAAGTATATTTAATGTTTTAGAAAAAACTTGATCAACATTTAATGTTGAATAAGTTACATATACGTTTATTATTCCATAAACTATTGCATTATAATTAATTTGGACATTTGAATCAATATTCCTCATTTCGAATTGATTAAAAGGCGAGCATCTTTCATTATCAATTGCGCCGTCAGTCATTGCCCATGAAAATTGAAATCCTTTATAGTCGTCTACAATAAAAGGTATATACAAAATTCCATTATCAACTATTACTTGACTTGAATTGTTTACTGTTTTTTCTTGAATATATCCAAAACAATAAATTTTTGCATTTGTATTATTTTGAATGATTTGAGTACTATTTCCTAGAAGTATTCTTGAGTAACTATGTGAAGTTTGTCCCATTGTACTAGCGCCACTTATTCCTCCACTTAAATACCCACTTACAATAAGATTGCCGTTATTTGTTAAAGTAATCCCATCATTTAGAATAACGGTTGTTCTTAAGTAGTTGCTTTCAGATGCTGTGGCAAAATTACTATAAGAAGATGACGAACCTCTACTTCTATCGTCTTCTTGCATACTTTTAATATAAGTGTTCAAAGTTGAACTATCTTTAACTGTTGATAAAGTAGATTGATCAGTAGGAATGACTAAACTAACGCCTTCTTTAATCTCACAATCGTTATAAACATTATAAACGACTTTGTCAGGTGTAACTTTATTATTCGTATCATGATAATTAGGTAAAGTCGCAGGAATTAAGCAAACAATATTACCATTCACTGCAGCATTTAAAGCCTTTTCGATACTACCATAATAAGTTGAATTGATATAAGCAACACATTTTATATTTAATAAATTAGAAATGGTTATTATTGTTTCTTCATAATTATTTGTATCATCTGGTGTAAATTTGATTTTAATATCTACAGGATTATCATTTGCATTTGAGTATGAATCTAAAAATAAAATTTCACTTAATGTTGTTTCTCCAGCAATTATTAAAGTGGTTGTTTCATTTATTTGATTTATAAAATCAATTTGATCAGGATTTAATAATAAAACATTTTCATCCTCATAAATACTATTAGCGGACAATTGAATTTCACTATCTAATACAGGAATAGCTTTATTAATAGTAAATTGTACAACATCATTCATATATGTATTTGTGTTATCACTTATAAGAATATCATAAGTTCCAGCATTAATGGGTAAACCTTTACTATAAAAAGAATTTGAACCCGATTTCCTATATTTAAAAGTTACATCTGAATCCGATATTTTTGAATTCTTACTCGTTGGTCCTTGCTCGCTTCCATTATAATAAACTGGATCTTGATTTGCATACGCATTAAACAATATGCTATTGCTATCAGGATTATAAGAAGGAGCAAAAACAGTTTGGCTTAAAATAATCCAAGTAGCTGAAATCGTCATAATAAATAAAGGAATTAAAGTACATAATAGTATTAATAATTTTTTCTTTTTCATCATTTCACTCTCCACTTATTAATTTCCAGTAATGGAAGCATTTAATACAAAATTTAATTTGTTACTTTCATTCGTTTTATCATAAATTATAGGATAAATATAATCCTTAAAATAATCAGTTGAATCTTCAAGTGTCCATTGATAAGAAATGCTTAATTCAATCATACTTGGTGTTTCTTCTGTTATACTATAGTGTTCACCAATTTTAAAATTTAAATTATATTCATTTTGAGAAATTAAAATTTCATCGCTAGATATAGGTATTGAAACATTTTCAATGGTAATAGATGATTCAAAAGAATAATTTGTATTTAAATATTCGTCCGTATTCGAAATGGTATAACTATCAAATAACCCTTTTCCCTCTGGAAATGTACATTGAGTAGAATGTTTTAATGAAATATTGATATAAACATTGTCAATATTGGAAAAAAGTAACTTACATTTTTCAATATCAATTTGATAGGTAACCATCATATTTGCATTTTTTACATAATTTCCATCTATATCAACAAATCCTCTTTCACCATAATTGAAACAAGATGGTGCATTTTTCAATTTTATGTAATCAC
>CABUID010000024.1 GCA_902491575.1 uncultured Bacillota bacterium | reverse complement strand
TTTATTATTTCGTCTAAACTGTTTCAGAAAGTCTCACATGTATTGTAACTTAACAGAGATATGGACCTAAAGCTTTTGAGAATGAGAAGATAAGAACATATACCAGAGGAGAAAAATTAGAGGCAATAAAAAGAAATAAAGCTGGAACAAGTATGAGACAAATAGCATTGTATGATTAAAACATCAAGAGAAACAATTATAGTAGACTTTTATAAAAAGAAAAAGGCAGTCGGATTACCGCCCAAGTCTGCCTTAGTAGCATCAATGAATAAGCTGGTTCGAATTATTTATTCATTGTGTAAAAATGGTCGTTTGTTTAAATAACCATCTCTAATATACACTATATTTTTAAAAATTATCTCATTTTGAGGCTTTTTCGTCGTGGATTAAAGTTTATATATTTATTCATTGGAAAATTATTAAATTAATACTTGATTTTCCTTATCTAATTTTTTTGTACTTTTTTAGAAAGAAGAAAATTGAATTCTAGAATACCTAAATGATGAAAATTTATTTTTCGTTACAAATCGTATTTTGCTTTTCCTCTTTTATTGTATATAAAAATCATGAACAGCATTATTAATGGGGAATAAACTTTTATAGTTTCAGCTTTTCTATCGTTTTCAACAAAATTTATACTAAAAAGTACAAAATATATTTGATAGTTAAAATAGAAAATGAAATAAGAGAATTATATAATGGCTTTTTCACAAAATAATATAATGTTGAACAAACTGAAATCAATAATAAACTATTTGATAAAGAAAGAATTAAAAAAATACAAATAAAATATAACTCGAGGAACAGAAAGGAAACTTACGAAAAGGTAGCACAAAAAAGTTCTTTTACATGTGATCACCATTAGAACATAAAAAAGTTTTCGACAAAAGTTTAAAAAACATAGCATATATTCATATTATTGACAATCAATTAAAAATTGTATTAAATTATATGAAAAAAGAATGTAAAATGTAGATTTAACATTGTAAAATATAAATAGAAAGACATTTTGAGGGGGAAAGATAAAACCATGTATGAAAAATTTCTAAACTTATATCCAGTTTCTAAAACATTGAAATTCAAACTTATTCCAATCGGAAAGACAGAAGAAAATATCAGAAAAGCAAGCATCTTACAAAACGATCTGAAAAGAGCAAATGACTATGTAAAAATGAAGAAATTAATTGATCAAGAACATAAAAAATTAATTGATCAATTATTAAGAAATTCTTCTGCTTCATTAGAACAATTACAGTGTTTTAAAGATGCTTATTTGAAAGTAGACAAAGAAGCCATGAAAGACGCTTCTAATCGATTAAGAAAAGAACTCATCAAAAATCTAAATGAAGGTGAATTAAAAAAATTATATGATAGAATTTTTGGGAAAGATTTAATCAATCTTCTTCTTGAAAGTAATCCTGATGAAGAAAAAGAATTGATTGGACAATTTTCTGGATTTACTACTTATTTTACTCTTTTCAATGAAAACAGAAAAAATATGTACATGGATGAAGAAAAACATAGTTCTATTTCTTATCGTGCATTCAATGAAAATCTGGTCAAATTTATTGAAAATGAACGAATTTATGAAACAAATAAGATGATTTTAGAAAATGAAGATTTAGAGGAATTAAAATCATCACTGGATATTGATGATATTGCTAATGTATTTACCTTACAAGCTTATAATCAATGTCTTCCTCAATCTGGTATTGATAAATATAATACATTGATTAGTGGCTTTACTACGAAAGATGACGGAAGAAAAATAAAAGGATTGAATGAGTATATCAATGAGTATAACCAAGTCAATAAATATAATAAGCCGCTATTTAAACTTTTGTTTAAACAAATTTTAAGCGATCAAAGTTCTCTTTCATTTGTCGATGAAAAGTTTATTGATGATGCCCAAGTTTTTGAAAGCCTCAATGAAATCAAAGAAAAGTATGAAAGTTTAGAAGCAACTATTTTATCTTTTTTTACATTACCATATAATAGAAACTTCATTTATTACGCAAATGATAAAATGGTCAAATTATTATCTTTTAAAATGTTTAAAGAATATAATTTTATTAATAATCGCATAGAAAAGGAAATAAAAGACAAAAACAATTTGTCGGTAGGTTACATTGATGAAGTAATCAAAGATGAAGAAAATTATGTTGATCAATTTGAATTTTTAGCTGATGTTATTAAACAATTACATGAAGAATGTAAAAAGAGTTTTAACGTTTTAAACAAGGATATTCAAGAACATAAAAAAGTTCATTATCTATTGTGGATGATAATAAAATCGTTGCATCAATCAAGGCAACTTTAGATATTTTGCTTTCTGAAGATAAAATCTTTAAAATGTTTGATTCAGAAAAGATAGCAATAGAAAGAGATAATAATTTTTATGATACGTTAGGAAAAATCACTCTTTTTTTTCAAGATGTTTTGATTTTGTATAACAGAATCCGGAATTATGTAACGAAAAAGCCTTATTCTACAAAAAAGGTAAAATTAAATTTTAATAATTATAATCTTTTAGGTGGTTGGGATAAGAACAAAGAAGAAGATAATCTTGGATTATTATTTATAAAAGATAATAAATACTATTTGGGAATCATGGATAAGGATACAAATGCAAAACAATCTTTTAGAGAGTTTCAAGCAGGTGAAGATAATTATCAAAAGATGGTATATAAGCAAATTCCGAGTTGCTCCAAATACTATAGCAGTAAACAGATTTTTCCTCAAAATCCGCCTGAGAATATCAAAAAATACTTGAGCAAAGAATTTGATAAGAAAAAAATGACCCCAAGTCAATTAGTTGAATTAATCAAGTACGTAGCTGAAGATTTTATTCCAAATTATAAACCATTGCATGATGAAACCGGAAAATGTTATTTTAATTATCAGTTCAAACCTTATGAAGAATATGATTCATGGAACGATTTTTGTAAGGACTTGGATAGACAATCTTATAGCATTTATTTTAAAGATGTCGATGCAAAGTATATCCATTCTTTAGTTGAAGAAGGCAAATTATACTTGTTTGAAATTTATAATAAAGATTTTTCATCCTATAGTAAAGGAAAACCAAATCTTCACACATTATATTGGAAAGCATTATTTGAAAAGGAAAATATAGAAAACGTAACGTATCAGCTCAATGGTGGTGGAGAAGTGTTTTATCGAGCAAAAAGTTATGTTTTAAAAGAAAATGACATTCATAAAGCGAACCATCCGATTAATAAAAGAAGAGATGAAACGAAAACAAGTTCGTTTCCTTACGATTTGATAAAAAACAAGCGCTATACAGTAGATCAGTTTGAATTCCATGTTCCGATAACAATCAATCCTAATGCTTTTAAACCAAGCAGAATAAATGAAAATGTAAAAAGACAAATTGCAGATGAAAAGAACATTCATATTATTGGTATTGATAGAGGCGAAAGAAATCTTTTATACGTTTCAATCATTGATTTACAAGGTAATATTAAGGAACAATACTCTTTAAATGAAATAGTAAATGAATATCATGAAATGAAATATACAACAGATTATCAACAATTATTGAATAAAATTCAAGAAAACAGACAAAAAGAAAGAAAAAGTTGGACTTCAATTGAAAATATTAAAGAATTAAAGAGTGGCTATATGAGTCAAGTGATCAATGTGGTTGTCAACTTAATGATAAAATATAATGCAATAATTGTTTTAGAAGATTTAAATACAGGTTTCAAAAATTCTAGATTAAAAATTGAAAAACAAATTTATCAAACTTTTGAAAATGCATTGGTAAACAAACTAAGCTTATATATTAATAAAAACTATTCATATCAGCAAAACGGAGGATTATATAGACCTCTTCAATTAGTCAATAAACCAGATGGCAAAGCAAACAAAAGTAGGCAAAATGGTTTTATTTTCTATGTCCCTGCCTGGAAAACAAGTAAAATAGATCCAACTACTGGGTTTACAAGTAACATTAATTTTCATTATTTTTCAATCGATGCATCAAAAGAATTAATTGAAAATTTCAGGGATATTTATTTTGAACATCAATCAGGGATGTATTGTTTTGAAATAAATGATAAGGATTTTAACAAAAAAGAAGAAACTGATAAAACCTGGAAAGTATATTCTTATAGTAATAGACTAATCTATGATAAAAATAAAAAAAGTTATAAGTCTATTCAAATCACTGAAGAATTCAATTTGCTATTTTCTAATTTTGGAATCAACATAAATAAAAATTTAAAAGAACAAATCTTGCAACAAAATGCAAAATCATTTTTTGAAGAATTATTGTATTTATTAAAACTTACCTTCCAGTTGAGAAATAGTTCTGATAAAGAAGATTATATTGTTTCACCGGTGAGGAATAAGCATGGAAAATTTTTTGATAGCCGGGAGGGAGATAAAACATTACCGATCAATGCCGATGCTAATGGGGCATATAGTATTGCCTTAAAAGGATTGATGCTAGTCAATTCAATAAAAAAACAAGAAACTGACTTTAAGATTACAAATAAAAATTGGCTTGAATTTATCAGGATCATAAATGAATGATTATATACTGATTACACACTTAAATGATTTTATTTTTTGTCCATATTCTATTTATATAAAAAATTTGTTTGGAAATAATATTTCAATAGCATTTAGTGGGGTCAAACAAATTGATGGAAAATCGATTCATATATCCATTGACAACAAAAAATATAGTTCTTCATTACAAATATTACAGTCCTTGGAAGTTTATTCAAATCAATATAAATTGTATGGAAAAATTGACATTCTCAATTTGACAACTAAAACACTGATTGAACGAAAGAAAAAAATTGTAAAGATTTATGATGGTTATATTTTTCAACTTTATGCACAATATTATTGTCTTATTGAAATGGGCTACTTAATAGATAATTTACAAATTTATAGTTATGATGATAATAAAACATATGTTGTTAAACTGCCAGAAGATGACTTATCAATGAAAGCAAAATTTTTTGATGTGGTTAAATCGATGAATGAATTTAGTCCGGAAACTTTCATCCAAAAAAATATCTTAAAATGTCAAAATTGTATTTATGCACCACTTTGTACTGTAAAAGAGGAATGTCTTGATGATTGAAAGAAAAGATTTTGCATACAAACACATTATCATGGTTTTTTCACTAGATGGTGATAAGCTATCTTTTGTAAATGATAATGTAGTTGTAAAAAGTAAAGATGATAAAATAAAAATGCAAGTTTCTTGCTATAATATTTTTACTATCATGATAATTGGTGATGCAACCCTTACAACCTCACTGATTCGCAAAGCGGCCTCTTATCATATTTCCATCATTTTGGCAACGTCGACTTTTAAGATATATGAAATAATATGTAATCACAATATCGGCAATTATTTGTTAAGAAAAAAGCAATATGAATACTCATCGATGGAAATTGCTAAAAATATCGTTTCTAATAAAATTATCAATCAGATTGCAAACTTGAAAAGAATCCGAGAACATTCTTCAGAGTTTAAAGAAGCATTCAACATAATGCAATCTTACCTTGACTCAATCCATCAGGCAAAAGATACGAATGAATTGATGGGAATGGAAGGAATTGTTTCAAAAGTTTATTTTAAAAGAATGTTTAATAATGTATCATGGACAGGTCGATTGCCTAGAGTAAAAAACGACTATATCAATGCAACGCTAGATATAGGCTATACAATTCTCTTTAATTTTGTCAATGCATTACTTGAACTATTTGGCTTTGATGTTTATATTGGCGTACATCATAAACAATTTTATATGAGAAAATCGCTGGTATGTGACCTAGTAGAACCTTTTAGATGCATCATAGACTATCAGGTTAGAAAATCAATTAATTTAAAGCAATTTAAGGAGGAAGATTTTAATTATAAAAATCATCAATTTATATTAAAATGGGAAAAATCAATTGATTATACAAAAGTGTTTTTAGAGTCTATTATTGCTTATAAAGAAAAAATATTTATATTTATTCAAAAGTATTATAGGTTTTTTATGAATAAAAAAAGTATTCCTAAATTTAAAATGTTTTTATTGGAGGAAGTATGATAATAATTAGTTATGATATTGAAGATGACAAAAAAAGAAGCCGTTTTTATAAGTATTTAAAGAAGTTTGGACATAGACTACAATATTCTGTATTTCAAATTAACAATAGCGAAAGAATTTTGGGAATTATTAACCACGACATCGTAAATAAGTTTCAAAAGGAATTTGATAACTCAGATAGTATTTATATTTTTCATATCAATGATTCTAAAATTCAAAGATTTGGTTATGCTGAAAATGAAATTAAAGATTATATTATTGTAAAATAACAAACCTCAGTCTTTATTTATAAACTTATTAACTTTTCAGACAAAAAAGTGTAAAATAATATCAAAAATATAGCTTTTACCCCTTATATATATAACATTAGGGTCTAAAAGTTAATAAGAATTTCTACTGTTGTAGATCCTGGTGATACTTTTAAGATGAAGGTGTCTAAAAGTTAATAAGAATTTCTACTGTTGTAGATATATTATTTATATTACTCATTATTCGGTCTAAAAGTTAATAAGAATTTCTACTGTTGTAGATAACGAAAGAGTTACTAAACACGGCGAGGTCTAAAAGTTAATAAGAATTTCTACTGTTGTAGATGAGTTTTCTTCTATTCAAAAGATCCAGGTCTAAAAGTTAATAAGAATTTCTACTGTTGTAGATTTTAGAGAATAAATTAACTGCTTTAAAGGTCTAAAAGTTAATAAGAATTTCTACTGTTGTAGATACGAAACAAAAGCAATTAAAATAGCGGTCTAAAAGTTAATAAGAATTTCTACTGTTGTAGATAAAAGATATTGTTCGCTCTGATGCATGTCTAAAAGTTAATAAGAATTTCTACTGTTGTAGATATTATTAATTGTGCATTGCTTTTTGAAGTGCTTTAATTTGCTCAGCAGTAATAATCGTTTCATCATCCATTTTATTTCCTACCTTTCTTGTCTATTATTTTAACTCTCTTGTCTACTTTTTTAGTATAGATCTATCATAAATAATAATTATGCTTATATACAAGTTGCTAAAACAATTGATAATGGAATAGTAAATGATAGAGAAATACCTGTTATTGAAGATAGACTTTATAAACCATTAGAAAGTATTAAGGATTACTATCCTTAATATGTATTAACACTAGATTATTTATTACAACGAAGAAATGGAATTAAGCACGAGAATATAATTGAGTTTGTTTTAGATAATAAAGACTTTGTGTAATATGATTAAAAACACTATATTTATTTAAACTCTATTATCACCATATTGAAAAGTCATTATAATTCAAAACAATATATTTGAAATGTCATAAATATAATATATAATATTATTGAAAAGTCAGGAGTAAAAGTCTGTGTTGTATAGAAAAATTGAAAGTTTAATTCATGATCATTTGACATCTAATTCTGAAAAAGTTTTATTAATTGATGGAGCACGTCAAATTGGTAAATCATACATTATTCGTCATGTGGGTAGAAAGTTATTTGAAAACTATATCGAAATTGATATGATTCAAGATTCATTGGGTGATAGATTATTTGAAAATACTAGAACAATTGAAGACTTTTATCTTCAAGTAAGTATGTTGCATGGAGATAAAATGAAGGAAAAAGAAAATACATTAATTTTTATTGACGAGATTCAAGCTTATCCTCATTTATTGACGCTATTAAAATTTTTAGTTAAAGATAATCGCTACACATATGTGGCAAGTGGTTCATTGTTAGGAGTAACATTATCCGAAACAATATCTATTCCTATGGGAAGTATTCGTAAAGTTAGAATGTTTCCTTTAGATTTTGAAGAGTTTTTATATGCTAATGGTATGAATGAAATTGTAATTACATCAATGAAAAATAAATTTGAAAGATTAGAATCACTAGATACTAACATGCATAATAAAATGATGGATTTATTTCACAAATATCTTTTAGTTGGTGGTTTACCTGATGCTGTTAATTCCTATTTAGCAGAAAAGAATATTCAATCTGTAAGAAATATTCAAACAGAAATCCAAGAATATTATAAAACGGATGCTTCTAAATATGATAATGAAAGAAAATTAAAAATTCGTAAAATATATGATCTTATTCCTTCCAATATGGAAAATAAGAAAAAACGTGTTACTATTCAGGAAATAGAAAACAAAAGAGGTAAAACATTCAAGGATTATTCTAATGAATTTGAATATTTAATCAGCGCTGGAATTGCATTGAATGTACAAGCAATCTCAAACCCGACATTTCCATTAATTGAAACAGAAAGTAAAAATCTTTTAAAGTTATATTTTAATGATGTTGGTATTTTAACAAATGTTCTCTATAAAAATAATATTAGAGCCGTCTTAGACGATGAAAAAAGCATCAATTTAGGTTCAGTCTATGAAACAGTAGTGGCTAGTGAATTAATATCTCATAATCATAAATTGTTTTATTATGACAACAGAAATAAAGGTGAAGTAGATTATTTAATTGATGATTATGATTCATTATCTGTTGTACCTATTGAAGTAAAATCTGGTAAAGATTATACAATTCATAGTGCTTTAAACACTTTCATTAAGAATGAAGATTATAATATTAAAAAGGCCTATGTTGTTTCTAACGAAAGAAATGTAACACAAGAAGGTAAAGTAATATATATTCCAATTTATTACATTATGTTTTTTTAAATTTCGTTGCAGATGTGATTAAATTTATTACGACCTTGTTATTATAAAGAAATAAAATAAAATCGCAGAAAACTCTGCGATTTTTTAATAGTACATATTATTATCTATTTATTTTGCTTTAGTGCACGTTGTGTATTTTAACTATCGTTTTAACTTACGTATAGTGTTGATGCTGAAATTAATTTCTTTAGTCAATTGATGAGCTTGTGTTATTAAAAATACAAAATATTGTATATTAAAATAATAAGTGAAAAGATATATCTTTTATATATCAAAAATGTGTATGAAATTGTTAAAAAACTAGGAAAGTTTTTAAGAGTAGGATATAATAGGATATATAAAAAAAACTGAAACTAATGACCCTACTAAAGCAATATACGTAAATTTCAATAAAAGAAATTTTACGATAACAATTTTAAAAGGTGCAATATTAGAAAAAAATTTTTGAAGATAAGTATGTAAATTATGAATCTACAAATGATGTTTATAATAAGTTGTTACTTATTTGTTTGAATAATGAAAGTTACATGGACGATATGATACTTTTTGATGAATTGGATAGGAAAATTAAAATAAATAATCAAAGAAATTATTATATTTAAGTGAATTATTAGAAAATAATGGCCCTGAATATGCATTATTATTGAATTTTCTGCTACATGGAATGATAATAGAAAATACGAAATCGGTGCTTATGTTAGAGGAAGACCATTAATAAGAATTAAATGGAGGTAGTAAAATGACAATCAAAGAATTTAATATAGAAACTTTTAAAAACATGGATTCAATGCACGATTCATATGCTAGTGAAATAAAATTAGATAATACAACTTTAACAATAATATATGATAAACTCGATGAAGGTGTATTATCACAAGATGGTCAGCCTTATTATAAAAATAAAAAGTTGACTATAAAATATAATTTTGATTCCTTTTGTGATGCTAAAATTTACTATTCTAAAAATAAGTATTTTTTGATCGATATGATAGAGAATTATAGTAAATTTGATAAAATAGTTAGAAATTGTTTGCTTCAATCCTTTAAGTTTTCAGTGGATAGCTTTAATGAATTGATGCTGGATTTTTCCATAAGAAAGAGAATTAAAGGAAAATATCACAAGTATAAGTATTGGGGCTTAGAAATTTATATGGATGCTATAAAGATCACTTATTGTTGGGAATAAACTTTTTATTGATGAAGAATAAAATAATTAAAATTGAAAGGGTAATAATATATGATTTGTAAAGTGTTAGAAGAAAATAATATCGAATATACTTCAATTGTTTTAGCAATAATTGAGAATGGATTTTATAGTAAAGTATTCATATTAGATTCTAAAAAAGAAAATATCATTATGAAAGATATATATATAAGATATCTCCTTCAATAAAAAGAAAAGTATTTATAGTGGAAAAGGATACTACTGATTGGTGTGAAAAAAAATATAGAATTAAAAGAAAAGTGTTCAAACATACTGTAAATGTAAAAGGATATGATTGGATAATAAATAAAGTTTTATCAAAGAATTTTGACGAAGAAGATATAAAAAAAGCTATAGAATTAGATAATAAAATTCATTTTACAGAATGGAATTATGTTAATAATGAAAAAGATGTTGATAGCTTATTAGAAGCTTCATGGGGATTTCATGATAGTTATATTTATTCAATGAACTTTATTAATAAATCTTATAATAAAGAAGGCTTTGTAGAAAATTATCTTCAAGTTCTATTTAAGGATTGTTGGGAATGTTCAATTGAATTATTTTTTGAAGATGTGGCGTTAATCCATTTTCCATTTGATTCAAATATGTCATATGAATTCAATGAGGGTACTATATTGCTTCATGATGGATATGTTTATTTCGTTGACGAAGCAATTGATGATGTTTCAAAAATTGAAGATTGTTTTATATGCTTTAAATCACGAGCACTAAAGTGGAAGATTATCTTAGATAAGGAATAAAAAAAATTATGCATAAGATAGTAATACACAAAGGTGTCCATTTTTTACTAGGGTGTGTCGCATAAAATAAATTAGGTGTCCCTTTGTATTAAAATAGTAGCATAAACGCATCTAGAAATTTAGGATTTGATTCAAATTGTACTAGTCAAACAAAAGTAGAAAAGTTGTATCCAATCTTTAAGGCACTCGTTTTATTTAAATTAAACTGGAATTTTGTATTATAAAGAATGAGTTAGTTTGCCTTCAATTAGATCTTTGTGGATAAAAAATTATAATTATTTTATAAAAAATCGGAATTTGAATTCCGATAAATTATGCCAAAAATAAGGTAAAAACCTAT
>CABUID010000023.1 GCA_902491575.1 uncultured Bacillota bacterium | reverse complement strand
TTTTTTCCTTTTTGACGTTTTCTTTCTGTCTAGTTTTCAAAGATCTCTCGTGCGTCGGTTTCATCCGACTGCTTATTTATAATACAACAAGTGTGCATAAATTGTCAACACCTTTTTTTTATTTTTTTTATTTTCTTTTTTCAATATCTTTTTCAGTTAATACGATTGTAAAAGGGCCATGATTCGTTAAGCAAATTTCCATCTCGGCACCAAATACACCTTCTTTGACATTTATTCCATAACTTTTCAACTCTTTATTGAACAATTCATAAAGATTTTTAGCAGTTATAGCATCTGCAGCATGAGAGAAACTTGGTCGTCTAGATTCTAAGTTGGCACATAAAGTAAATTGGGATATAGATAATATTTCTCCATCTACATCCTGAATAGAAAGATTTGTTTTATCATTTTCATCTTTATTAATTCGTAATTCATAAATCTTTTTAGCCATTTTCTGAACAATCGTTTCATTATCTTCCTTATCAATGCCTATCAATATTAAATAACCTTTTTTTATTTCATTAATTTTTTTTGATAATACGGATACGCTTGCATGATCTACTACTTGTATGACTACTTTCATAATTACCTCCTTACCTATAGAATTTATTATTTATTATATTATCATATTTATAGGTTGCTAAGAAACTTTTTTTCAATTAAAATAAGTGTTAGCAAAAGGAGGGCTTGAATATGAAAGAACCTTTAGCTTATCGTGTTCGTCCAACACAACTTGAGGATGTCTTAGGTCAATCCCATATATTAGGGAAAGATCGATTCATAACCAACATGTTAAATAGTAATGTCCTATGCTCCATGATTTTTTATGGGCAACCAGGTACTGGTAAAACAACGATTGCGACAATCATTGCAAATACTTTAAAAATCAAATATACAATGCTAAATGCTGTCATTTGTTCTAAAAAAGATATTGAAGCAGCTATATTTGAAGCTTCGTTGCATGAATCCTTTATTTTAATAATTGATGAAGTTCATCGCTTAAATAAAAATATACAAGATATATTACTCCCACATATTGAAAATGGAACAATCATTTTAATTGGTGCTACAACCAGTAATCCCTATCATTCTATTAATAGTGCTATACGTAGTCGTTGTCAACTAATTGAAATTAAGCCTTTAAAAAAAGAAGATATTATTCAGGCCTTAAATCGCGCTTTAGTAATCAAAGAGGGATTAAACAACCAATTTAAGATAACTACAGAAGCCATAGAAGCATTAGCAAATTATTCTGGGGGCGATTTACGTTTTGCATTAAATAAATTGGAAATTGCTGCTTTTTCAACTGCACAAGACAAATTAATTACTCTTGATACGATTAAAAATGTAGTACAAAAAGCGAATACCACAATTGACAAAAATGAAGATGGACATTACGATGCAGTGAGTGCTCTTCAAAAATCCATTCGTGGTTCCGATGTCGATGCTGCATTATTTTACTTAGCAAGACTCATTGCTGCTGAAGATATGGATTCCATTGAAAGACGTCTATTAGTAACCGCTTATGAAGATATAGGCTTAGCCAATCCTGCTGCTGTCGATCGAACCTATAATGCTATCCAAACAGCTAAAATCGTTGGCTTTCCTGAGGGAAGTATACCATTAGGATTTGCAGTAGTGGATTTGGCTTTATCACCCAAATCAAAAACAGCCAATAATGCGATTCATGCAGCGGTGGACTTAGTTCACACACATGATTTTTCAGTACCTGAATATTTAAAATTAACACCTGTTGGTTTGGCAAAGGATGAACAATATGATTATGATCGTTTAGATGTGGTAGAAAAAATTCAATATTTACCTTCTTTAATTAAAAACATGAAATTTTATAAACCAAATTATCAATCAGGTCCTTATGAATTATCTTTAATAAAAAACTATGAAAGACTTTCTAAAATCGAAAGAACTAGTAATTTAAAAGAATTATATCAAACAAAGAAATAGCTTGTGCTATTTTTTTTTGACTTTGCATAATCTTTACTATGAAAAAAAATATTAATAACATACTTTTAAATAGTGGTATTTTATTCTTTACATTTTTAATCTTTTACTATTCATCAATAACTACAAATACTTTTAATGAAACTCTTTTATTTATTTTAAAAGTTATATTGCCATCTTTATTTCCTTTTATGATTTTTATTAACTTTATTTTATTAAGTAACTGTATTGATTATCTTTCTCTTTTATTTAAACCTATAGGTAAATTATTTAAACTTTCTGGTTATGGCATCACTTGTGTCATCGCTTCCTTACTGGGAGGATTTCCATATAGTGCTATTTTAACCGCAAGTTTTTTAAAAGAAAATAAAATTAGTTTAAAAGAAGCTGAACGTTTAATTATTTCAACTTTTTTCCCTTCTTTTAGTTTTCTTTTTATTTCTTTAAAATCCTTAGATAAACTTTTTATATTAAATATCATTGCTTTATACTTATCTTCCTTTTTAGTTTTATTTTTTACTTCATTTTTAAAAAAATATCAAGATGAAGAAAAAATGATTGCCCCTACCATTATCAAAGAAAATCAATTTACATCCATTTATTTTACGGTTATGCAAAATTCTATATCCTCTATTTTTTCGATTTCTTTTTGTATTTTGTTTTTTAGATTGATTTCTGCAAATATGCAAATTTTTATTAAAAACCCCCAAATTATTACAGTCATCAGTGGCCTTTTAGAATTTTCTAGTTCGTCCATTGAAATATTAAGTCAAGATCATAAAAGCTTTTGGGATTATCTTTTGTTAATGAACATTTTAAGTTTTAGTTCACTTTCTATTTTATTTCAATCTTATTATTATCTTAAAGATACGAAAATAAAAATGAAAAAATTGTTATCCTCAAGAATAACAATTTGTATAATTTCTTCCATAATTTATACGATATTCTATGCAGTTTTTATTGGATTTTAAATAAAACACTTACATAAGCTATACCATATTTTTTTACTTTTAAACGATAGCCTTTTATTTCGTTTTTTAAATAATGTTGCTCATTGGATTCATAGACGATTATCCCATTTGATGCTAAAAGTTGATTTTCTTCAATAAGGTGTAATACTTCATAAAAAATATCCATAGCATATGGTGGATCCAATAAAATGATATGAAATTTTTTTCCTTTTAATGATGAAATTATTGAAAAGTCATCTTGTATGATTTCACATTGATCCTCTATTTTTAAAGATGAAATATTTTCTTTAATGCATTGAATGGCATGGACATCACAATCGATAAAAGTTACTTTGTCTGCCCCACGAGAGATCGCTTCAATCCCTAATGCACCACTACCTGAAAATAAATCTAAAATATTTGCTTTATATAAATAAGGTGCTAACATATTAAAAATAGACTCCCGTGTTTTATCACTACTTGGTCTAGTTTGAAAACCTATAGGAGCTTTTAGAATACGACTTTTAAATTTTCCCGAAACAATTCTCATATTTTTCTCCGTATAAATATCATAAAATGAGCAATACTATCTGTGAAGTAATTAATTTTCCCCCGCAATTGCTTCTTCATTAAGAGCCAAATCATTTGGCTCTTATTATTTTATCAATTAAAGAAGAAGTTGAAAAGCCATCAAATAAAATATCTGTTATTTCACCAACCAAAATCTGATAATTTTTATAAGCTTTTTTATATTCTTGAATCATAGAATTGTTATCCATAGCTAATTTAGCTAAATGCATTTTTTTTAAATTTTCTTCATTTCGTTGACATCCATATTCTTGAACAGAATACTGATAAGATTCTATTAAATTTTTACTGGTTTCATTTTGAAACATTATTTGTTCTTTTTCTTTTAATAAAAGAAATTCAGCACTATTCATTAATTGATCATGTAAGTCAAAAGCTAATTGTTGTATTTTTTCCATATTTCTTCCTTTATTTTTTCAAAAATGTTTCTGCCAAATTTAACATGGCATTAATATCATCTATCTTATCGATAGGTCTTTTCTTTCTTGCTACTTTATAATCACTTAAAAAATCTTTTAATCGGTCAGGATAGATAGACAATATTTTATGCCATATCGGATTTTCACGCATGTAATAATAATAATCTTCATCACTATTTAATTGATAGATAATTTCACTTCTCATACTTAATCATTATACTTTCTAAATGGTTTAATTCTACTTGAAGCTAATTTGCTACTACTTGAAATATTTGGACGAAATTCATCAATTAATCCTACAATTTTTTTAACATTCTCTAATCCATCACTAATTTTTTTTGTATCTACTTTTTGTAATTGTTTAAAAAAACGATTGATATTGTCTCCTGTTCCTGACTCTGTAGTTTCATTATTTATTTGTTCTGTTTTACTTTCTTTACTCTCATCTTTAAAAAATTCATGGTCGGCGCCAAACATATCATAAGTTTCATACAAAGTTTGCCATGTAAAAGTGCCATCTTTCACTTTATTTGCTAAATATGGTTTGTCTTTAATGAAAGCTTTAAACTCATCTAATTTATCCATAAAATTCACCCATACTATAATATGCAAAATAAAGTCGAATAATGAATTAGCCTAATAGATTTGAAAAAACACTGCAGGCTATACCAAAATAGATTAATATAGTACAACAATCCACAATTGTTGTAATCATAGGAGCGGCGCAAACCGCTGGATCTAATCTTAATTTTTTTGCTAATAATGGTAATAATGCGCCAATTGATTTTGCAAGGATAACTGTTAAAATTAACGTTATACATACAACTAACGCATATTTGAGCCGAATTTCCATAGGTTCATCTTGAAAAATCAAAATACGTGCAAAATTAAATAAAGCTAAAGAAATAGATACTAATAAAGAAACTCTAAATTCTTTCCACCAGATTTTATACCATTGCTTAGGTGTGACTTCTCCAGTGGTTAATCCACGAATACACATCGTAGCTGCTTGTGAACCTGAATTACCTCCTGTATCATTTAACATTGGTAAAAAAGCAACCAGTAAAGGTAAAGAAGCTATTGCCGCTTCAAAACTTTCCAAAATCGCTCCAGTTATCATACCTGTAATCATTAAAATGGAAAGCCAAATAATTCTATTTTTATATAATGAAAAAACAGACATTTCTAGATAAGGTTTATCCGAAGGAAGCATCGCAGCCATCTTTTCAAAATCTTCTTCTGCTTCTTCTTGAATAATATCAACAGCATCATCAATCGTAATAATACCTACTAAACGATTTTCATTGTCGACAACAGGTAAAGCAAGTAGGTCATATTTTTGTAATAATTTTGTAACACTTTCTTGATCATCCGATGTTTTACAAAAAATAAAAGAATTATCCATTAAATTTTCAATGATAGCATTATCCTCTGCTAGAAGAAGTGTTTTAGCAGAAATGACCCCTTCTAAATGTCTTGAAGAATCGATAACATAACAAGTATAAATATCTTCTTTATCTTGGCCTACTTTTCGAATTCTTTTTATGGCTTGTTCTACCGTCATATTCTTTTTTAAAGCAATATATTCACTCGTCATAATTGAGCCTGCTGAAGACTCATTATAGTGTAAAAATTGATTTAATATAGCTCTTGTTTCCGGCTTTGCATTTTTTAATACTTTCGCAACAATATTGGCAGGTAATTCATCTAATAAATCTACTGCGTCATCTACATACAAATCCTCAATGATACTTGCTATTTCACGATCTGTAATATGTGAAATGATTTGTTCTTGTGTATGAACAGGCAAATAAGAAAAAACATCAGCTGCACAATCTTTTGGTAACATTCGAAAGGCTAAAACCTGATATTGATCATCAAGTTCATCGATTATCGCTGCAATATCTACAAACTCTAAATCCTCAATGGCGATTTTAAAATCGCGTGCTTTTTTATTGATAATTAATTCTTTAATTTTTTCATTTTCCATTGCTACTCCTCCAAAATTGAATTTCGTTCGTAGCAAAAGAAATATGACTTAAAAGAAAAGACACATCTTTTTGCTACTTGTATTTTGAAACTTACTCACTGTACCAGACGTGTCCATTCTTTCCATCACCTCTTCTTTATTACTTTATTATATTAATCATAACACTTTTTAAACAAAAAAAATATTATTTTACTCTATTTTTTAAAAATTCATAATATTGGTCTTTATAATTTGTTTGCGATAAAGGTGTGATGGAAATATATCCATTGTTTATTGCATATACATCACTATCTTCATCCATATTTTTTGTTATATTCTTACGATTGACAATACATTGTCTATCAATTAAGACTGAACGATATTTTTCATAAATAGGTTCTTCAATTTTTGTAATTTTGATTCCTTTACTTTGCTTTGTAGTAGGAAAATTTACATTTAAAAAATATTTACTCGATAAAATTTTGTTTTTTAAAATAAAATCCATTACTTTAGGCACTTCTTCATCAATTTGATAAAAATAATTTTCATTAAAACAAGAAAAGGCAATTGCTTTGGTATTGGTAAATAATGCTTGAATACATGCACCGCAAGTACCTGAATACATGACATCATTTGCTAAATTATGACCATTATTACAACCCGATACAACGATATCAAAGGAAAGGTTGGTTAATGCAAATCCCACTTCCACACAATCAACAGGAGAGCCCTCTACTTGGATATGTCTTTCATCCATGATATCCACATTTACTCCTTTATGTGCTTGAATCGAACAACTTTTACCCGATTGTTCTAGACGAGGAGCTACAACATAAACATCACCATATTTTTTTAAAACATCTTCCATTTTTTTTATTCCGTTTGATGAAATACCATCATCATTTGTTAGTAATATTTTCATAATTACCTCACTTTAAGAATTCATTTAAATATTGAATTAATTGATTACTTGCTATTCCTCGATGAGAAATTTTATTTTTTTCATCAAAAGATAATTCGCCCATTGTCAATTTGTATCCATTTGGAATAAAAATTGGATCATAACCAAAACCATTTTGCCCTTTATATTCATCCGCTATAACTCCTTCACAAATACCTTCAAATTGAACAGGTTGTTTTTCAAAATTTAAAAGAGTAATACTACATACAAAGCGAGCTGTTCTTACTTTATTTTTTAGCCGTTTTAAAATTTCCTTACATTTTTCCTCATAACTTGCTTCTTTTAAAAAACGATGCGAATAGATACCAAGCAATTCAGGATAAGCATCAATAATGAGTCCTGAATCATCTGCTATAATCGTTTTAGTAGTATATTTAGCAATAGCGTTTGCCTTGATGAATGAGTTTTCATGAAATGTTTTTCCAGTTTCTTCTGCTTCACAATGGATATTTAAATCTTTTAAAGAATAACAATGAATATCCATATTTTTTAAAAGTTCTCTATATTCTTGAACTTTATGTTCATTATTCGTTGCAATTACAATTTCCATTTTCTAATTTCCTTTCAATAGCTATAACATAAGGTGGCTGATGAATTTGATTTAAAAATTGATATTGAATGACATCAAACTCTTTTTGGTCTAAAGTATTCACGTATGCCAATAAAGCGTCCGATTCCTTTTTCCCTTCAAGGTGCCCAGGATATACAACCAATACTATTATTCCACCAGTTTTCAAAAGTAATAAAGATTTTTTTAAAGAAATCATTGTAGAGTTCGTTAAAGTAGTAATGCTTTTATCCCCTGTAGGTAAATACCCAAGATTATAAACGATTGCTTTTACTTTTTCATGAACAAACTGATCAATGTTTTCATGTGATGTCATCCATAATTGAAAATTGTTTAGATGATTATCTCTTAACAATTTTTCTGTATTTAAAATCGCTTTCGATTGAATATCAAATCCATAAACAAATCGGGCCAATGAACATAGAAATAATGTATCTTTTCCATTGCCAATCGTCATATCAATGCAAATATCTGTATTCTCTACTTTATTTTTAATTATATTATGTGCAAATTCAATCACTTTTTCCATTTTCGTACCCTTATTCATTATAGCATTATTTTTTTAAATTTTACATATCCAATAAAATAATGTATAATAATTAATTGGGTGATGAAAGAATGAATTTATTTTTATTTGCTGAGGAGAATGAAACACCAATATCGAATTGGGAAAGTTTTTATAACAAGGTGATTAATTGGTGTCAAACAAGTGGTCTTCGTTTGGTTATCGGTCTTATTGTATTATTTATACTTTTTAAAATTATTAATTATATTGCTAGAAAAATCAAAAAGAAAATGCTTGCTAAGCATCGGGATGAAACAATAACGAATGTTGTTTATGAAGCTGCTCGTAAAGTATCAAAAGTGATTTTATTTATCATTTTCTTAGGTTATATCGGAATTGATACTGCTGGAATCGGTTCAATTATTGCTTCTTGTGCCGTTGCTGTAGGTTTAGCTCTTCAAGGTTCATTAGCGAATATTGCTGGATGGTTTATTATTATATTTATGAGACCTTTTAAATTTGGAGATTATGTTCAATGTCAAGATGTTGAAGGGACGGTTGAAGACATAAAATTATTTTATACTTATCTAAAAACACCAGATAATAAAGTTGTGATGATACCAAATGGTGCACTTGCAAACGGAAATATTATAAATTATTCCATAAAGAAAACAAGAAGAGTGGAACATGTCTTTCAAATTTCTTATAACGATGATGTCGTTAAAGCAATGGATTTAATTCATGAGGTTATTTTAAAACATGATGAAATCTTACAAAATCCAGAACCATTTATAAAAATGTCAAAATGTGCAAATAGTAGCATTGAGATTACTTCTAGAGTATGGGTAAAACAAGAAAACTATTGGAATGTTTATTTTGCATTAATAAAAGAAGTGAAAGACATCTTTGATCAAAATAACATTACGGTCCCTTATGATCAAGTAGATGTACATATTACACAAAAATAACACTGAGCAGTGCTATTCAAGAATTGACAAATACAACATAGAAATTGTTGTATTTTTTGTTTTAAAGGAAAATAATGAATATTTTTAATTATCTAAGTGATAATGAAACTATTTTAAACAATTATTTACACACCTGACATATCTTTCGAATTTTTCTTTTATTTTCTATTTTTATCAATTGAAAAAGCCATAACTAACTTTTTTGTTAATTATGACTTTTTTGTCAAACATTCATATAGCCCTAAGCAGTGCTATTTTTTATTTCTAATTTATTTTCAAGTTCGCAAACACTTTTATATCGAAACAAAATATGCATAAATTGACTTAAATTGTCAAAATCATTATGCGTGACTTTTAAATCTTTAACAATAAATAGTAGCGTCAGCATCCAATATAACTCATAATCTTCTAAGTGCATATTTTTACTATATTCATCAAACATACCTGAAATATCAATTGTGCCAAAATCGATGACATCAAATAAAGATTTTATATCGAAGATTGGCGAATTGAGTTTCATTTTATCGTTACCTATAATCTTATCTTTAGATAAAAAAACATGATCATAGGAGAAATTTTGATGCGTGATGACTTGTCGTAATGTCGCTTTGTTTTTTACAAGTTCTTTAAATTTATTTAAATAATTTCGACTTTTATCTAAACTTGCAATAACATCTTTAAAATGTTCTAGAAAATACCATTCAAAAGGACTTCTATATTCTTTTCTTTCAACAACATAGACGATACTTTCATATTTTTGATAACATTCTTCAATATTTTCTTCAAGTTTCATCGAAATTTCATGGAAGTAAGAAGCTGAAACATTTAAAGTATACGATGTCTTAGCATGCATTTGGCCAATTTGTAAAAGATAATATTTTACTTTTAAATCTTTACTTTCAATTAAATCATCATCTACCCAAGGGGTTACATAAAATAAGCGATTATTTTTTTGACCTTGAGGAGTTCGAATACAAGTTTTTATAGGCATTACAAAAGAATCGGATAACTTTAAAGTATTTACTTTTTCAATTAATGAATTATTGCTTAGGCAATCTACATATTTTAAACAATATTCTTCCTCGTTATCGCTTTTGATTTTATAAACTTTATCGGTATACTTAATTAATGCTTTTGTGTCAATATTGTATAAAGTTTTTAATGTCTTTTTCACTTTATTCTACATGAATCTTCATAAACACTGTATAGTTATCGGATAATTTAAACAAATCTGTAGCCCACGTTTGATTCATCGTCTCATTTTGATTGTTTTCTTTAATCGTTACATTGCAAGATTCTTTTTTGATTTCATTTTCTAATGGAACTTCTTCAACACTTTCATTCGTTACAGTATCGCTTGATGAAGTAGGAGTTTCACTTTCTTGTAGGATAACTTGTTCTTCACGTGTGTTACCATCTTCCGCTTTGATTTCATTTAAATTATTCATCGAATCGGCTATGTTTTCATTTTCAACTTGATCTAATTTTGCAGAATTTTCTTCTGGTAAAGTTTCTTCAGGCTTATTCATAATTCCTTCTAAACTAAGTACTAAATAAATGATTAGATTTTGTTGGTTTATCATATAGGAATAATCCTGAACATGAATTTTAAAATGATCTTTATCAATGATTTTTTCAAAAGGTGCATAAATGTCTATATCCACGTCTTCTAAAAAATCTTTTTGTCCTAAAACTGTGTTTACACTTCCTTTTAAATTAATGACACCTTGCGCATGTGTATTATCATCTAGCAATTGGTATCTTAAATCATTATTTACTTGAACAGCGTCAATTGAATCAATGACATTATCGAATTTAATGATTTTTTCTATAGTTATCGTTTCCATATTATCACCTAATTTATATATATGATTTTCTCTTTCTACATAGAACAAAAAAACAGTTAGAACAACTCTCTAACTGTTAAAAATATTTAATATTCTTTCTACAGCTTTCGTAATACTAACTTGATCTAAAGATGAATAAAATAGTAAATGATTCCATTCATCTAAAGTTAAAATCGTCTTAGCATTTTTTAAAAATGAACTACGAAGCGATTGATTGGTCTTATCCGTTTTCGACGCGATAATTTGAATATTTTTGTTAGCTTCATGAAGCATGTTTAATAGTAAAACATCATCTTTTGTGAAACCAACTTTCGCATCAACTATCATAACCACACAAATTAGATTTTGGCGTTCATAAATATATTCATGCATCATTTTGGCAAAAGATTCATCTCTTTTCCAAGAAGCCTTTGCATAGCCATAACCTGGTGTATCGACCATATAAAAAGTTTGGTTGACATCAAAAAAGTTGATGTATTTCGTGTAACCTGGCGTTCCCGATACTTTAGCGAGGGAATTTTGATTACAAATTTTATTTATGAAAGTAGATTTTCCTACATTACTTCTGCCTACAATACAAATTTCTTTTCGATTTCCATCAATCCAAAATTCTTTACTTGGTGCGGATAAAATATATTTTACATTTTTAAGAAACATGCTTGGCATTCAAAGCTATATCTAATACCTCATCTACATAAGATACTGGAATAAACTTGACCTCATCTAAAATGGTTTTTGGTAATTCATCTAAGTCTTTTTCATTATCTTTTGGAATCAATACTGTTTTAATTCCCGATCGATGTGCACTAATGGATTTTTCCTTTAATCCACCAATTGGTAAAACATTTCCACGCAAAGTTACTTCTCCAGTCATGGCAAGGTCAGAACGAACGCTTCGATTAGTTAAAACAGATACAATAGCCGTCGTCAAAGTAATACCAGCTGATGGTCCATCTTTTGGTACAGCACCTTCAGGAACATGAATATGAACATCAATTTTATCAAAAACAGAGGTATTAATATCATATTTGGCCGCATTTGCTTTCACATAGTCAAAAGCAATCGAAGCAGATTCCTTCATAACATCTCCTAATTTCCCTGTTAAAATTAATGCACCTTTTCCAGCAAAATAATTGACTTCTATTGGTAAAATATCTCCTCCAAATTGTGTATAGGCTAATCCTGTCACTACTCCAACTTGATCTTCTTTTTCTTTTTTAGAATAATCATAGATTTCTTTACCAAGGAATTCTTTTACTATCGAAATGTTAATTTCTTTAATATCTAAAATTTGATCTTTATTTTTCAATTTACGTATGACCAATTTACGGCAAATTTTGGCAATAGCCCTTTCAAGATTTCTTACCCCAGCTTCACGTGTATAATAACGAATAATATACATAATAGCATCTTCGTTAAACAAAATATGTTCATCTTCTATACCATGTGCAATTAATTGTTTAGCCACTAAATGCTTTGTAGCAATATTCACTTTCTCCATTTCAGTATAAGATGAAATATCAATAATCTCTAATCGGTCGACTAATGGGGCCGGTATATTTTCAAGATAATTTGCTGTACAAATAAATAAAACATTTGATAAATCATAAGGTTCTTCAATATAATTATCACTAAAATATTTATTTTGTTCTGGATCCAGTAATTCCAACATGGCACTTGTAGGATCACCTTTATAATCACTACCCATTTTATCGATTTCATCGAGTAAGAAAACAGGATTAACTACTCCAGCTTTTTTCATATTTTGGATGATTCTTCCAGGCAAAGATCCTAAATAAGTACGACGGTGTCCACGAATTTCGGATTCATCCTTTAAACCACCTAAAGACATTTTGACAAATTTACGATCAAGAGCACGTGCGATAGACTTCGCCAAAGATGTTTTTCCAACTCCTGGAGGACCTGAAAAACAAATAATAGGAGCTTTTAATGAATTGGTTACCGTTTTGACAGCTAAATATTCTAAAATACGTTCTTTAATTTTATCTAACCCATAGTGATCTTCATTAAGAATTTGCTCAACCTTATGAATATCCGATGTATCCTCTGTTTTTTCATACCAAGGAATTGAAAGTAACCAATCCACATAACTTTTTTCCATTGAATATTCAGCGCTTGCACTACTCATCATTTCTAAGCGCTTAATTTCTGTTAATGCTTTTGCTTTAACATAATCCGGATAAGGTTTATTTTGAATTTGTTCTCGTAACTCATCACAATCTTTATCTGTTGGTGTAACATCGCCTAATTCTTCTTTAATGGCTCTTAATTTTTCTCTTAAAATATACTCACGTTGATTACTATCAAGTTTTTGACGTACCTTTTCAGAAATTTCATTTTCAATCTGATCAATTTGACGTTCATTATTTAAAGCAGTAATGCATAATTCTAATCTTTTATCGATATGAAGTTCATTTAATACTTCTAATTGTTTTAAACTATCTTTAATCAATATTTGAGCTATTAAATCAGATAATTCCGCTGCTCCAACACCTTTAGACAATTTCTCAGCGATATTTTTACGAATATTTTGATTTACAGTAATTAAATCTTCTATGGCTTTAGCTGTAACTCTTACATAAGCTTCTTCGGTTTCACTCGATGGTTGGATATCATTTAATACTTCAAATGAAGCAAAATAAGAACCATCTTCCATATAAATAGATTTAATCTCTGCTCTATGTAATCCAATTACGGCAACTTTCACAAGACCATTTTCATAATTTCGTACATTTTTGATTTTGGCAATAGTACCTATTGTATTTAAGTTTTTTAATGCTAATACATCTTCATAAGGATATTTTTGTGGAATCACAAGAATATAACCTTCAAAATTTTCATTGGATTTACGAATTGCGCGTTTTGAAAAAACACGTCCTGCCTCTATATTTATTTCATTATGAGGGAATAAAGCAACGCCTTTTGTTGCTAAAACAGGATAATCTCTTTCCACTAACTTTGTATTATCCATTTCTATTCCTCCTTTCAAAAAAATCTCTTCCTATATATTATTGTTATTTTTTAAGAAATCAATAACTTTTTCTTGTTTCATATTAAATGCAAATGAATTAATACGATTTCCTAATTGCTTTTTAACGTCCTCTAATGTTTGGTTATATTGCTTAGCAATTTCATCTAATTTTGTATCGATTTCTTCTTCCGATACTGTCAAATTTTCTACTTCAGCAATTTTTTCAAATAGATAAGCCTTTTTTGTATTTCTTCTTGCTTCTTCCATTGCTTCAGCATCTAGACTTTCTCTTGTCTTGCCAGTCATTTTCAAATAATCATCAACATTAAAACCTTGTTGACTTAAACGGGCTTCAAAATCTTTTACGATTCGGTTTGCATCTTCTTTTAAAATCTTATCATGACAACTAAAGGTTGCATTCTCACTAACTTGATCCAATAAAGCATTTATAGAATCTTGTTCAGCTTGTTTGACTTTCTTATCTTTAATTTGCTTTTTTAAATGCTCTTTTAATTGTTCTAAATTGTCAACACCTTCAATATCTAAATCTTTTGCTAAATCATCGTTAATCTCTGGAACAACTTTCTTTTTAATGGAATTAACATGAACTTTAAAAGTTGCTTCTTTGTTTGATAAATTGGCAACATAATTTTCTGGGAAAGTAATCATAACATCTTTGTCTTCATTTGTTTTTACACCAATTAATTGTTCTTCAAAACCTGGGACAAAAACATTTGAACCAAGTTCAAGTTCAAATGAACTTGCTTCTCCACCATCAAATGCTTCACCATCTACATAACCTTTAAAATCAATCACTACTGTATCACCTTTTTCAGCAACAGCATCCAATTCAGCAACAACCATTTCAGCATTTTTATTAGCTAATGTAGTTAACTCATCATCCACATCTTTTTTCGTGACACTAATTTTTTTCTTTTCAATCGTTAAACCTTTATAATCGCCAAGTGTAACTTCAGGTAACATTAAGACAATAAAAGTAAATGATAATTTATCTGCTTTAAAATCATCAACAATGAGTTCTGGTTGCATAAATGGACGAATATTATTCTTCTCAATCATCTCACTATAAGCTTTTTGAACTGCCTTATCAGCTGCTTTATCCATAATATCTCTTGCAGGAATTTGACGAACTGCTTGAGCAAGAGGCGCTTTACCTTTTCGAAATCCCTTTACAGTAACATTTTTTGCAAGGTCAATCATCGCCTTTTGTTGAGCGTCTTTCCATTCATCGCCTTCAACAGTTGCATGAAAATGAATTTCACACTTCTCCTTTAAATTTTCAATTTTAATTTGCATCTCTATATTCTCCTTTTAATTTTTCGGTAACGTGATTAATTATACAATAATTAATATTTTTTTTAAATACTTTCTAACAAATTATTCAATTTTTTATATATTTTTTTGGATTTTTCCACGTTTTCCATATAAATTTTTTCATATTTTTCAACATATAGATTTCCATTGGACATCTCATTTGCCATTTTTATGGAAACGGCAATGATTTCATCACAATTTTGTTGTGTGATTACTAATGGATAAATATCTAGTAAATACATAACGATTAAACGGTGAATCAATTCTTGAAGATTTATTTCGATAAATTGTAATTTCTCCAATTCATTTTCAATATAAATAAAATTTTCTGAATCACGAATATCAAAAACACTTTTTGGATTAAACTTTATTTTTGTATTTTCTTTTACCATTTCAAAAGTATAATCGAGTTGATAATCCGATAATAAAGCAATTAATAATGATTTTGTAACGTTTGTAATTTTAAAATTATTAAAAATATTTTGAAATTGTTGAATGAGTAAATTTAAATTAAAATCTTTTAAGTGGGGTAAAAGAGAAAGAAGGTTTTCATTATCCAGTTTATCGATATTTTCAAGTTCTTCTATCGTTAAAGAATGGTGTTGCTTATCTCTTAAAAGGAAATTAATTTCTTGTTGTTTATCCTTTAAAAATGATTCAAAATCTCTAGGAACATAAGGTACAGAAAGTTCTTCTTTTATTAATACTAACGCTTCAATAAGTTTTTCCATAGCAATTAAAAATAAAAGTTTATACTTCGTTATTTCATAATATTTTTTATAGATTAAAGGATTATTTTCTTCGATCGCATCGAATCCTTCTTTATAATTTGATTCAGCATAACATTTTTCAACAAAATGAAGCAGTTCATTTTCGTCATTTAACATTTATAGACCTCCTTTTATCCTTGGATATATAAATTATACAATATTTTCTTGAACATTGTAACTTCCATAAAAAACAAAAAAACTTATATCGAGTAGGTAAAATCATCTTATAAGTCTTTGCACGTGTATATAAAATAGATTAGTAAATTCCTAAAATCAAAGTTATTTCACATTTTTTAATGTATTCGCAGAAGTTGTTTTTTTATTTCATTCTTAAACATCTAAAAATAATATCCCATAATTTGAGCGAATATTTATCTCATTGTGCTATGGATTAAAGTAGCTTAACTCCTGCTAGCAATGACATTCAAAAAAAATATTATTCGTTTTTGTCTACTAAATTTACAATCATTTTTGCTTTTTGAAAATAGTTATTCCTTAAAGATTAACTTACATTTTTAATTTTACTTTTATGAACTTAAAATTTTCTTTTATCGGCATACTTCCATCCACAAATATTAAAGGACATGTCAATTGTTTTTGCCATTCATCATGTTTTACTTTACTTCTTTTATTTATTCCACCATCATCATAAGAAGCTACCCAGTTAATGAATTCTATATGATTTTCATACATATCCCCACCGATATCAATTAAAGAACTATACTTTTCTTTCTCTCTTTTTTTTAATCTTTCGAGTCGAATATTCGTATCGGTTTCCACACGGATGGCTAATGTAAATAAAGGAATTAATTCATTACCCCAATCGGCTATAGAATCAGAGTTAACTACATTATCATGTTGTTGTATATCTTCTCTCATTAATTTTATTCTAGTAGAAAGATTCCGGATTGTTGTATAAGGTGGATTAGTAGGTTTTCAAAAATAATCGTCTGTATCCATAAAAAAATACCCTAATTTTTCACGAATATATTTTCCAAGGGTAGAAGTCCCTGAGCCAGAAGCACCAAATAGATGAATAATTTTTTTTATTATTTTTACCTCCATAAGCCTCATCTGTATTGTATTTGTTTAATCTATTTCTAGCGTTTTCTATTATCCTAAAAATTTCCATTCTACTTAGACATGAATAGTAAAAAATTCTTATTGCTTGAAGAACATTTATGTACAAAAAAGGAGTATTTAAAATCATCACCAAAGCTTAATATTTATATCAAAAAAAATGGCCAATCGAATTATCCATTATTTATTTTTTTAATGGGATGTCTAATTACAGTTTTCAAGTTATTCATTGTACATTTTCTTGGATCACTTAAATAAATTTCATGATGGAAGCGAGTTTTATTTATATCTAATTCATATCCATTTTTTCGAATAAATTCATGCATTAAATAAACTGTAGCTGGTTCTTCATCATAACTACCTATATGCATACATTGAACAACTAAGCCTTCTTCATAACTTAAAAATTCAACACTAGAAAAATCTTGTTTCTTTTTCTTTGTTGCCTCTATTATTGCCCAATCAAAATCTTTTTTACTTACAAAATCGGGCAGTCGGATAATCGAAATAAATACCATATCCTCTTTTCGATTATAATCCATTCCGGCTAGACCTTCTTGCCACCAAAAACCTTCTAATGGTGGTACAACATAATCAAAATAGCCATTCATTTTATAATTTCCTTTATAGCTCATTTTAATAGTATAAGCAATACTATATAGTAAACCTATTGAATTTTTATATTCTCCATTTTCATCATTTGGATTTCCTTTACCTCTTACTGCTATAAAATTCATTTGAGGAATTTCTATAATACTAGGCTTATTTTTGGGCATATAAAATTCTTTATATTCTTTTTTATAATCAAAAGCCATTGGACTACACTCCTTTTTTAAATTGTGAAGTTTTGTTTTATGATTTTTATAAAAATTTTTCTATTATTCGCTTTTTAATGATTTTCCACAAGACTTACAAAAAGAAGCATCTGAAGGATTTTCTGTTCCACATGAACATACTTTTACCAGCATTTTTCCACAACTCGTGCAATATTTTGCGTCGCTAGGAACTTCTGCTTTACAATAAAAACAATTTATTTTTCTTTCATTATGGAGTTGATTGGATACTTCTGAAATCGTTTTAACTTTTTCTAAACGCGTTTGTTCTTCCATAAAATTTTTTGTATTGGAAATTATAGGAGCGGATTCAGAAACACTATAACGCGAAACTGCGCCCATAAATCCAAATAGGGTACAAACACCCCCTATAAATAAAACTGGTATGCCAATAAAAGATAATAAAAATCCCTGTTTATTATCATTAGCCATAAAAATTATACTCAAAACGAAAAGAATAACTCCAATGATAATCAAAGTAATACCAATAATTCTTAATTTTTTTCTAGTTGATGAATGATTTTCTAAATATTGATTTTTTCCCATTGTTTTCCTCCATTCTATACATATAATAAAATATTTTTTTTGATTACACAATTATAAAAAAAAATTATTTTCATTTTTGCTTAAAAAAATTTAAAGCACAATGTAAGTTTGTATTTTTAAAATAAGATAACACTTAAATAAGAAAGAGGTAATAAAGATATGAAAAATAATTCATCAAGAATCTTAAGAGCCATAAATCAATATTCGAATATGAAAAGAAAATATGAAAAAATAAAAAATGATGAACAAAGGCGAACAAATAATGCATCTTTTGCTATTTCAAGTATGATTTATTCTTTATTGGCTATTTGTACTGGAATAGTTGGTGCTTGGTTGATTACATTAAGTTTTGAATCCATCTTATTTATTTTTACATTAGTAATAGGTATAATTTTTTTATTTGGGACTATTGGTCTTTTAATTTGGTCAATAATTGCCTTAGTGTTTCAATTTAAATTAAACAAAAAAGGATGGAGTTGGATAAGTTTAATTCTTTTTTTCGTTGCAATTGGTAGTATTTTATTTGGAATTTTATATTTCTTTAATCATTAATTCAATGTTAACTATACTTTAAAGATATTTTTGAAGATAAATCAAAATTAACTATCATCTTATCTTTTTTACTATATCGCCTGTTCTTACTCCTTTTGCCTGTCTATTATAGTTTTTTCTAGTTTCCATTATCTACACTTTTTTCATTTGGATGTAACTCATCATAAGCAATAGATTTATTTACTAAATTGTTTATAAACGACTAAAATCAAATTTGTCAATTGTTTCTTGACTATTTATTCTTCTTGCATTTCTTTTAATAAGTCGGTGACTCTTTTATTTAACGTTTCTTCGAAATGTATATCTTTTAATTTTAATAAAAGATGATTACTTAGACTAATAAATTCTTCTTCATTATCACAATTTAAAATATTCTTAAAAGTTTCTTCAATATCTTTATCAACACGAAATTCTTTTAACAACACTTGTTGCTCTTGCTTCTTTAGCTTTTCACAATATTCTTTGAACTTATTTTTTCTTTCTAAATGAATATAAAAATTAGAAAGAATATACAATTTTCCAAAGATACTTGGCATACGAGTTGTGTATTCTATGTTTCCACCCAAATAATATACGAAGGTTTTATAATCACGAACATGTTCTTTTGTGAATAAAAGACTTGGTGAAAAATTATTTTTATAAGTATTTCCTTTTTCATATATGTCAAGATAGAACTGACATGTCTTTACTAATTTTGGATTGACTTGTCCATATTCTTTTTTCACTGAATGAATGAAAGAAAGTGTCTTAGGAACATTAATCTCATAAAAAAGTAATGTTTGTACAGCTTTAATAATTGCAGAATCATAATATTCACCATTTTTTTCTTGTTCGATTATTTGATACATAGCAGATTCTACTGCTTTAGGGTTAATATAAGCAAACAATTTGCAAGCATCACCGAGTCGATTATGATAAAGACTGGTATTATAATATCCTTTTTTAAATATTTTACAAAAATTATCATATAAGTAATAATATAAATCTTGTTTGTTCATTTCATTTATCCTCTTTTCCTCTAAATCTTAAATCCAAATAGTCGTAATACTCTTTTTCCAAATTCTAATTGTGCTTCAAAAGACTGACCATTCAACCAATTTCTAACCGTTTTCCCACCAGTGTCAATTCCTAATTTAGAAGCATAATCTACTCCTTTAACCGTTCCTTTAGAACTAATTATTTTTTCCTTATTGAATGAACTCTTCCTTTTTTATTAACAAATCTTATATTTACTTTAAAGTTTTCATCATTTGTATTTCCTGAATTATCAACAATAAAACTATCATCTTGTTTAGTTTCAAGAACATATTGAAAATGAGATATTAGTTTTTTAAAACCTTTATATGTACCTTCAAAATATACATTGCAATCATCTTTTATAAATCCAAATGATAAATAATTATCTTTATCAATAGATTTGAAAAAATCCAATCCATCTGATGGAGAATCTAAATACCAAAATGGGGTGTAATTAACAAATTCACCATTCCCCCAATTACAATTATTTAGAAATAACATGGTATGATTCCTTGTTCTTGAAAATCTGCTTAAAACCTCTATCAAAGATTTTAATCCTTCTTCGTTCACTTCAAAGGTAGGTTCATTATTTTTGAATTGAAATTGAATATATTGATTATCAAACCATATCAATCTTTCATCGTCAAATTCTTTAAAATTATCTGATAATTTTGAATTTCTATTGATTATTTTCATTTTTCTCCTTTCTTACCATAATAAATGGATATTTTCTAATATCTTATTTCCTCCTGGACCAAATGGATTTTTCCACCTTTCTAAATTAATATGTGGACCTGAGTATTTACCAACCCCATGCCCCTGATCGAATCTCCAAGTCCACTTTCCATCAGCAGATACATGAAAATCAACTCCATTTTTATTAATAACCGTGGAATTTGGACTAATTACATCGTCGGCATATTTAATTGCATCATCCATAGAATCAAATTTTTTATCAATCTTTTTACAACTATTATGAACAACTAAGCTATATAAGTATGGTAACCTAAAACGTTAAAATTGTAAACTGCTATAGGTGTTGCTAACTCTTCTTTTTTTATAAAGTCTACCTTTTCAAATCCACTTTCCGTTTTAATTGAATCAGATGTAACTAAATCCTTTGCCTCTTTCCAACCTTTTTCAGTTAAAATACTATGATTTGGTGTACAGATAATTTCTTCATTTTCAGTATGAATATGACATAATTCAGTTGTTTCATTTTTGTATACTTCTACAACATCTTTATAATCAAATATACCTAAATTATCATTATATGCTAATACTTGGTCCCCAACTTGTATTTCCTCAATGACTTTTAATCCTTGTTTTGTCATGACAAGTGTTCCACCAATAAAACAGAATTTAGGATTTAATGCACCTGAGATTGCTCCTCCGATTGCACCAAGCATAAATCCATCTGCTGCTCCATTTACTGCTCCAGATATAGCACCTTTTAATGCGCCTTCCCAAGTTCCAGTTTTAATACCTTCTGTAATTGCTCCCATAATGGCACCGGATACTGCTCCCTGTATTGCTCCAATCGCTGCACCTTTTGCAGCACCTACCAGCATGGACATTCCAATACATGCTGCACCTGTTCCTGCGGTAGCAATTGCTACGATAGCACACACGGCAATAACAGCAAGTCCAATACATACTTTAGTTGCCCATTTAGGCCAATTTCCGTTTTCATCAGAATAACAAATTGGATTGCATTTGCAATAGGCATATAAGTTCATACCCTTGGTTTCACCAACAGAACCGATTTCTGCATCCGCACTAATAAATCTACCTAAATCAGGATCATAGTATCTTGATTTTAAATAATACATTTTTATTTCAAAATCATAGAAGTACCCTTTATACATAAATGGATTTAATTCTAATAATTCATTACCAATAATTGAACCATCTAACTAACATAACACATAAAATTGTAATAATTTATTGTATTCATTAAGTTAAAAGTTATTACTAGCAAAAAAAATAAATGTTATATATTCTAAATAAAAAGGACCATTAAAACACATTATTTTAATAGTCCTAATATATTAATTTGAATTAATTCACTCTACCCTTGCAATTTACAAGAATAGTCGTTAAAAGGAATGAAAAATTATTATCACAAGCACTATTAATTATAGTTTGTTGATTAGTATCCTTAGTATTAAATAAAACTTTTATTAATTTTTCTAAGCCTTTTCTTGTTCCTTCAAAATAAATTTCATTCAAATCACCATTTTCTGATTCCACATATTCTGCATTAAGAACCTCAGCATTACCTAGTAATTTAAGAATTGTTACTTTGATAGATCCCTTATCTAAGTACCAGAAAGGAGTATAATTGACAAATCTCCCATTTCCCCAATCAGCATTACCCAAATATAAAATCCTATTTTTTTGTGTTCTACTTAATTTGCGTATATTTTGAGATAAAGATTCAATGCCTTCTAAATTAATTTGAAGTTCAATATGTTCATCTTTTTTCACAAATTTAATAAACTGCTGATTTATCCATGTAAGATTATAAAATTCGTAACAATTTTTCCATTTTTTTTCTTCATTCAACATACATATTCCTCCTACCATAATAAATGAATGTTTTCTAGAAGTTTATTTCTTCCACCATCTAAGAAAGAATTTTTCCAACGTTCCAAATTTATATGAGGTTTTTGATATTTTGGATTTCCTCTTATATGTTGATCCACTCTCCATGTTCTTTTTCCGTCTGCCGAAACATGGAATTCAACACCACCTTTTTTTACAATTGTTGAATTTGGACCCAAAGCATCATCTGCATATTTAATGGCGTCATCCATAGAATTAAATTCAATATCTGCTTTCTTACAATTATTATGAACAACTAAGCCATGAGTACCAACTACATAAGTATGATAACCTAAAACGTTAAAATTGTAAACTGCTATAGGCGTTGCTAACTCTTCTTTTTCTATAAAGTCTACCTTTTCAAATCCATTTTCGGTTTTGATTAAATCAGATGTAACTAAATCCTTTGCTTCTTTCCAACCTTTTTCAGTTAAAACACTATGATTTGGTGTACAGATGATTTCTTCATTTTCAGTATGAATATGACATAATTCAGTTGTTTCATTTTTGTATA
>CABUID010000022.1 GCA_902491575.1 uncultured Bacillota bacterium | reverse complement strand
GCGATGGTATCCGTAAGGAGAGAGTAGCAAGTTGCCGGGCTTTTTTTTTACTTCCCTTTCTTCTCTTTTTCATTATAGTTCATCTTTTTTTTATTGATAATTCATATTTAATATGATATTTTATATATAGTATGTTAAGGGAAAGAAGATAAAAATGAAAGTTTGTGCGATTGTATTTAATATTTTAGGAATGGTTATTACTTTAATTTCGTCAATATTAAATATTAGTACTGCAGAGACAACGAGTCTTGTCTGGGTTTATGTTGTTCTTTTGGTATTATGTTTAATTACAGGTTCTTTGGCTTTGATTTCTTTAGGAAAAAACAAAAAATCAGTAGCTATTGGGGTATTTGCTTTATTATTTAATGGCTTAATTGGTGGAATTTTGTATTTGTCTTGGAAACCAGAATCAAGAAATTAATTTTAAAAGTTATTATTTCTACAAGATGAGCATTTTTGTGAATTTTACACAGAGATGCTTTTATTTTGATTGATTTTTTAATATAGAATAAACTTAATGAAATATATTAAAAATATTATAATCTTTGTTGACTATTTTTTATTTATATTGTATAATGAAAAAGCATATGAAAAATAGGCCTTAATTAGGTCTAATTTTATGGAATCAGGTTGGAACGCCTGGTATTGTGTAAATGAAAGGAGAAATTCAATATGCCAACAATTAATCAACTTGTTAAGCAAGGAAGACAAAAAGGTGTTGTTAAATCAAAAGCTCCTGCATTAGGAAAAGGAAGAAATCTTTTACTTAAAAAGGAAATTAAGGTTAATTCGCCTCAAAAGAAAGGTGTTTGTACTCGTGTAAGTATCATGACACCTAAGAAACCTAACTCAGCAAATAGAAAATATGCCCGTGTTAGACTATCAAATGGTTTTGAAGTTACTGCATATATCGGTGGAGAAGGACACAATTTACAAGAACACTCTGTCGTTATGATTCGTGGAGGCCGTGTTAAAGACCTTCCAGGTGTACGTTACCATATTATTAGAGGAACAAGAGACTGCGCTGGTGTTAAAGATAGAAAGCAAGGTCGTTCTTTATATGGAACAAAGAAGCCAAAAGCTTCTAAATAATTGGAAAAAGGAGGAAATCAAATATGCCACGTAGAGGAAATATCGCAAAAAGAGATGTACTACCTGATCCAGTGTACAATTCAAAATTAGTTACAAAATTAGTAAACAAAATTATGTTGGATGGGAAAAAGGGAACTGCACAAAAAATTTTATACAGTGCCTTTGAAATCGTAGAAAAGAAAACTGGTGAAGCTGCTTTAGATGTATTTGGAAAGGCTTTATCGAATATTACACCAATCGTTGAATTAAAAGTGCGTCGTATTGGTGGACAAAATTATCAAGTACCAGTAGAAGTTTCTAAAGAAAGAAAAATCACTTTAGGTTTAAGATGGCTAGTAAGTTATTCAAGAAACCGCGGTGAAAAAACAATGGAAGAAAGATTAGCTGCTGAAATCATTGATGCTGCTAATGGTGTTGGAGCTTCAGTGAAGAAGAGAGACGACACTCATAAAATGGCAGAAGCAAACAAAGCCTTTGCTCATTTCCGTTGGTAATTTTAATTTGTTAATGAAGATATTATGGGACGCGAATATAGTTTAGAAATGACAAGAAATATCGGCATTATGGCACACATTGATGCTGGTAAGACAACAACAACAGAACGTATTTTGTTTTATACAGGCGTAAGTCATAAAATTGGTGAAGTACATGATGGTACAGCAACAATGGACTGGATGGAACAAGAACGTGAAAGAGGAATTACCATTACATCTGCTGCTACTACAGCACATTGGAAAGGATATCGCTTAAATATTATTGATACTCCAGGGCACGTTGATTTTACAGCTGAAGTAGAGAGATCTTTAAGAGTATTAGATGGTGCAGTAACAGTACTAGATGGAAAAAATGGTGTAGAAGCCCAAACAGAAACAGTATGGAGACAAGGTTCTAAATACAATGTTCCACGTATTGTTTTTGTTAATAAATTAGATGCTATCGGTGCTGATTTTGAGATGTGTATTGATACTTTACATAGTCGTTTAGCTGCAAATGGCTATGCAGTTCAATACCCAGTAGGAAAAGAAAATGCTTTTAAAGGCATTATCGATATCATCGAAAAGAAAACTTATATTTATAATGATGACAAGGGTCTAGATGTATCGATCTTAGATCATGTTATGGAAGGTTATGAAGATAAAGTAGAAGAATTAAGAGGCAAATTATTTGAAGCCATTTCGCAATACGATGATGCATTTTTTGAAAAATATATGGAAGATCCAACTGGTGAAAACATGGATATTTCCGATATCAAAAAAGCGATTCGTTCAGGAGTTTTATCAGGTGAATTTTTCCCTGTTTTTGCAGGAGCTTCTTATAAAAATAAAGGTATTCAGTTACTATTAGATGGTGTAATTGATTATTTACCAAGCCCAGTGGATATTGAACCTGCAAAAGGAACATTAAATGATGAAGAATTTATCACTCAACCAAGTGATGATGCACCATTTACTGCTTTAGCATTTAAGGTTATGACAGATCCATATGTAGGTAAACTTACCTATATCCGTGTTTATTCAGGTAAAATTTCTTCTGGATCTTATGTTTATAATTCTACAAAGGGTAAAAAAGAAAGATTTTCACGTATATTATTAATGCATGCAAATTCTAGACGTGAAATTAATGAAGTGTATACAGGTGACATTGCTGCCATTATTGGCTTAAAAGATACTTCCACAGGAGACACATTGACTATTGAAGAACAACCTGTCATTTTAGAATCTTTGGATTTTCCAGAGCCAGTTGTTTCCCAAGCTATTGAACCTGCTTCTAAAAATGAACAAGAAAAACTACAAATAGCTTTAGCAAAATTAGCAGAAGAAGATCCTACTTTTAAAGCTTATACAAATGCTGAAACAGGACAAACAATTATCTCTGGTATGGGAGAACTTCACTTAGACATTATTGTCGATCGTTTGCGTAGAGAGTTCAAAGTTCAAGCAAGTGTTGGTGAACCACAAGTTTCTTATCGTGAAACCATCACTCAAGAAGGTGAATGTGAAGGTAGATTTGTTCGACAAAGTGGTGGTAAAGGTCAATATGGTCATGTATGGATTAAATTTGAACCTAATCCTGGAAAAGGCTTTGAATTTGTTGATGGAACAGTTGGCGGTAGTGTGCCAGGAGAATATATCAAACCTGTAAGAGATGGTCTAATCGATGCTTTACAAGGCGGAGTAAAATTTGGTTATCCTGCCATTGATATTAAGGCAACTTTATTTGATGGTTCTTATCATGAAGTCGACTCTTCAGAAGCCGCATTTAAAATTGCTGCATCTATGGCTTTCCATGCTGCAGCTAATAAATGTAAACCGGTATTACTAGAACCAATTATGAGTCTAGAAGTTACTGTTCCAATGGAATATATGGGGGATGTAATGGGTAATATTTCTTCAAAACGTGGTAAGATTGAAGGAATGGAAGCAAAAGGAAATGCTCAAATTATCAAAGCATTTATTCCATTGTCTGGAATGTTTGGTTATGCAAATTCTTTACGTTCCATTACAGCAGGTAGAGGAACATTCACAATGCAATTCTCTCACTATGAAGTTGTTCCAGAGTCAATTGCAAAGAAAATGGAGCCAAAAAATTAAAAAAAGATGATTTTTGAGTCAATATATATTGATTTCAAATATAAAAAATAATAAAATAATGCTATAGTAAAAAATAAATTGGAGGAAAAAAATATGGCAAAAGCAAAATTTGATAGAAGTAAGCCACATGTTAATATTGGTACTATTGGCCACGTAGATCATGGTAAAACAACACTTACTGCAGCTATCACTAAAGTATTAGCAGAAAAGGGAGGCGCTACATTCACTCGTTACGATGAAATTGATAAGGCACCTGAAGAAAAAGCAAGAGGAATCACTATCAACACTGCTCACGTTGAATATCAAACAGATACAAGACACTATGCACACGTTGACTGTCCAGGACACGCTGACTATGTAAAGAATATGATTACTGGTGCAGCTCAAATGGATGGAGCTATCTTAGTTGTAGCAGCTACAGATGGACCAATGCCTCAAACTCGTGAACACATTTTACTTGCTCGTCAAGTAGGAGTACCTTACATTGTTGTATTCCTAAACAAATGTGATATGGTTGATGACAGTGAATTATTAGATTTAGTTGAAATGGAAGTTCGTGATTTATTAACTGAATACGGATTCCCAGGCGATGATACACCAATCATTCGTGGTTCAGCTTTAAAAGCTTTAGAAGGCGATGCAGAATATGAAAAAGCAATTGTTGAATTAATGGCTGCAGTTGACTCTTATATTCCAACTCCAGTTCATGATACAGATAAACCTTTCTTAATGCCAATTGAAGACGTTATGACAATTTCTGGTCGTGGTACAGTTGTTACTGGCCGTGTTGAACGTGGAAGAATCAACTTAAATGATGCAGTTGAAATCGTTGGTATTCGTGAAACTTTAAAATCAGTTGTTACTGGTCTTGAAATGTTCCGTAAATTACTAGACTTTGCTGAAGCAGGAGATAACGTAGGTGCATTACTTCGTGGTATCAATAGAGATCAAGTTATCCGTGGTCAAGTATTAGCAAAACCAGGATCTGTTCACCCACACAGCAAATTCACAGCTACTTGTTATATCTTAACAAAAGAAGAAGGTGGACGTCACAAACCATTCGTAAAGAACTATCGTCCACAATTCTATTTTAGAACAACTGACGTAACAGGTGTTATCGAATTACCTGATGATGTTGCAATGGTTATGCCAGGCGATAATGTTACTTTCACAGTTGAATTAATTCACCCAATTGCTGTTGAAAAGGGTACTAAATTCTCTATTCGTGAAGGTGGACGTACAATCGGTGCTGGTAACGTTGTAGATATTATTGAATAATCAATCAATAGACGAAAGAAGAAAACTTACTATAGAAATATGGTAAGTTTTTTATTTTAATGGTATAATAAAAAAAGATATGATTGAAAATGGAAGTGATATTATGAACGATAAAATAGTAATAAAAGGTGCACGAGAAAATAATTTAAAAAATATAAATTTAGAATTGCCAAGAAACTCTTTAATTGTCATGACAGGTTTGTCTGGGTCTGGAAAAACTTCTTTGGCTTTTGATACCATTTATGCAGAAGGGCAAAGAAGATATGTAGAATCTTTATCTCCATATGCCAGACAATTTTTAGGTGGAATAAAGAAACCAGATGTAGATTCTATTGAAGGATTATCACCATCCATTTCAATTGATCAAAAAACGACGAGTCATAACCCAAGATCAACTGTAGGTACAGTTACAGAAATATATGATTATCTAAGACTTTTATTTGCTAGAATTGGAACACCTTATTGTCCAAAACATCATATTCCCATTGTTGGTTTAACAATAAGTGAAATTAAAAATAAAATATTTGAATATCCTGAAAATAGTAAATTAGTCATTATGTCTCCTGTAGTTTACGAAAAAAAAGGTAGTCAAAAAGACTTGCTTGAAAAATTATTAAAAAATGGTTTTGTTCGAGCAAAAATTGATGGAAATATGTCTCTGATAGAAGATTATGTTGAAGAAGGACTTGATAAAAATAAGAAGCATTCTATCTTTTTAGTTATTGATAGAATTATTTTAAAAGAATCGAATAATGATCGTATCGTAGAAGCATTAGAACTTGCAGATAAGTATTCAAATGGAATTATTAATGTTTTAATTGATGATAAAGATGTTTCTTTTTCTACGAACTATGCTTGTAAAGAATGTGGTTTTACGATTGAAAAGTTAGAGCCTCGCTTATTTTCTTTTAATGCTCCACAGGGCGCTTGTTATGATTGTAAGGGATTAGGTATAAAAATGGAAGTAGATCCTGATGTTTTAGTTCCAGATGATTCCCTTTCAATTAATCAAGGTGCCATCACATATTTTAAACATATCATTGGAAGTGAAAATCTAGAATGGCAAGAGTTTGAATATCTTTGCCAATATTATCAAATTGATATGAATAAACCATTTAAAGAGTTGAGTAAGTATGAAAAACAAATTGCTTTAATTGGTTCAGATATACCTTTAAAATATACCTTGGTTTCAAGAAGTGGTAATCAAAATCATCGAAATGGTTTTATAGAAGGACCAAAAAAACATATTGAAAGACTTTATGTAGAAACGCAATCACAAATGCTTCGTGATTGGTATTTTTCCTTTATGATGGAAACAACTTGTACGACATGTAAAGGGCAAAGATTGAATGAGAAACCTTTATCCGTAAAGATTGATGGTATTAATATTGCAGAGTTAACGAATATGCAAATCGGTGAAATTAATTATTTTTTACAAAATATGAAAATTACGCCACAACAAAAAGAGATTTCAAAACTTTTAGTGGATGAAATATCGAATCGTTTACAATTCTTGATTAGTGTAGGTCTTGACTATTTAACATTATCGAGAATGGCATCTACATTATCTGGTGGTGAAGCTCAAAGAATTCGCTTGGCAACGCAAATAGGAAGTAAATTAATGGGAGTGTTATATGTTTTAGATGAACCATCGATTGGTTTACATCAAAAAGACAATTCGAAATTAATTGATACTATGAAAAAAATGAGGGATTTAGGGAATACGCTTATCGTTGTTGAACATGATGAAGAAACGATGATGAATGCAGATTATCTAGTAGATATTGGCCCAGGTGCTGGTGTACATGGTGGACAGGTTGTTGCACAAGGAACGCCTGAAGAAGTGAGTAAAATGCAAGGTTCGATTACCGCAGATTATTTATCGAAAAGAAAAAAAATTGCTATTCCTAACGTTCGTAGAAATGGTAATGGAAAATTTATTAAAATTATAAATGCTAACGAGAACAATTTAAAAAATATTTCCGTTAGTATTCCTTTAGGCAAATTTACAGTCATTACGGGAGTTTCTGGATCTGGTAAATCCACTTTAATTAATGATACCTTATATAAAGGCATCTATAGTATTGTCTATAAAAAACAACGAATGAAATATGGTGCTTGTAAAGGTTTTGAAGGAGTAGAAAACATTGATAAAATTGTCAATGTCACTCAAGAGCCAATCGGTAGATCGCCACGTAGTAATCCTGCTACTTACACAGGTGTGTTTGATTTTATCCGAGATGTGTTTGCTCAAACGATTGAAGCTAAAGAACGAGGATATGATAAAGGAAGATTTTCTTTCAATGTTCGGGGGGGACGTTGTGAAAAATGTGAGGGAGATGGTGTTATTCGTGTTCCAATGCATTTTTTGCCGGATGTTTATGTACCATGTGAATTATGTGGTGGAAAACGTTATAATGAAGACACTTTAAAAGTAAAGTATAAAGAAAAAAGTATTTATGATGTATTAGAGATGACCATTGAAGAAGCGTATAATTTTTTTGAAAATCATTATAAAATTGCTAATCGTTTAAAAGTTTTACTAGATGTTGGTCTTGGTTATGTAAAAGTGGGTCAAAATGCCTTAACATTATCAGGTGGTGAAGCACAAAGAGTGAAACTTGCAAACGAATTACAAAAGAAAGCTACAGGAAAAACATTATTTATTTTAGATGAACCTACTACAGGTTTACATACAGATGATGTAAGAAAGTTAATTGATGTTATTAATCGTATTGTGGATAATGGCGATAGTGTGGTTATGATTGAACATAATTTAGATATGATTAAAGTGGCTGATTATGTAATTGATTTAGGACCTGATGGTGGAGATAAAGGAGGGCAAATTATTGCCAAAGGCACTCCAGAAGAAGTGGCGAATGTAGAAAATAGTTATACTGGCCAATATTTAAAAAAGATATTCAATGCTTCATAAAATATTTGTATAGTTTCACTTATTTTTCTATGCATATTATTATTTTTATTGTATAATATATTTGCAATACATATTAAAATAAAAGATTATACTAAAAGTGAAAGGAATAATAAAATGAAAAATAAGAAAATGAATAATTTTGGAGTTTCTGTTTTGGCAATCCTATTTTTGACTTTAACTACATCGTGTGATAATGCAAATACAACAGATTTAAGCATGTCAGATAAAGGTCAAACAAAGCAATATGTGGAATATAAAACAGAAGATCAAAATTATGTTTTAAAAACTTCAAAGGATGATTTGACTTATAAGATAGAAGAAAATAAGAAACTTATCCAAGAAGGGGAATATTTAAAAATAACAGATAATTTATTAGTTTTAAAAATAACAGAAGGAAATATAGTAAAGAATTTCTATACCACAATTGATGCAGATGGGTATTTCCAATCAACCATCATGGATTATAGTTTATTATCCGAAAAAGATATTTTATATACTTATGATATAGATTATGGATTTGGAAATACATCCTATATCATTGATGGACAATATTCAATGAATACATATGATTATGTAAATTTATATGAAAATGAAATTTATGAGCAAGTAGAAAAGAAAAGTATAATAGATCATGAGATTGTATCTTTAACTTATGGTCATTATAATTTAAAGGAAGATGAACTTTATTTAGAAGATAAACATTATGTTCTTAATAATCATTTTGCATGGAGTATTGATGATACGTCAACGACGACTTATAACTTGCAACTATTAAAGCAATGTAAGACATCTTATACATTATTTGAAACACCACAAACTATTACATTAAATAATATTGAAGAAAAAAATATAAAAGGATATATATGGGCATTTATTAAAAAAGATAGTATATATAATGTAGATGCTAATAAATATATAGAAGACACAATTTATATTGAATTATCCAATGGTTTGACTTATTATCTTACCGACTTTGAAATAAATGAGTCAACTATTACTCTTGCAAATAGTAATATTATTATAGCCTTATAATTGGAAAATTTTTTATAAATGAAATTAACTTAAAATTTGCAATGATTTGAATAGTTTATTATTTAAGATTTAAGGAATGACACAAAACCATTCCTTTTTCTTTGTTTTTGTATTTATTTATATAAATAAAATGATACTTTTATTTTTGATTATGGTTTTACAAAATACCAATATGTGATAAAATATAAAAAGAATGGATGTGATGAGAAATGTTAAGTAATTTATTAATTTCACTTTCGGATAGAAATGGTTTTTGGCCATGGATTGTCACTAAAGAAGAAAGTGATTTTGGTGTTTTCTTTAGAATTGGAAAGTTTACAATTGCATGGTATGCGGTTTGTATATTATTAGGTATGGTTTTATGTTTAGTTCGTTGCCGTCATGAACTCAAGAAAAAAGGTTTACCAGCCGATTATTATGATAACTTCTTTTTATCCGTAATTCCTATTGCATTAGTTGGAACACGTTTATGGTATGTCGTATCAAATATTGATCAATTTCATTCTTTTTTAGATGTTATTGGATATGATAAAGTTACAGGCACTTTTAATTTGTCTGGGTTGGCTGTTCAAGGTGGCGTGTTATTTGGAGTTATTTGGGGTTTTATTTATTTCATTTTTATTAAAAAGAGATATCCTTTAGGTTTGCATTTTGATTTGATTATTCCTTCTGTACTTATTGGTCAAATTTTAGGAAGATGGGGAAATTTCTTTAATGGAGAAGTATATGGTATTGTTGTAGATAGAAGTAAACTTTCGTGGTGGATTCCTAAATTTATTATTGATTATTGTACGGGAACAGGGGCTGATTCACAAGTTGGAGCTAGTCAAGTTCATTTACCTTTGTTTTATATTGAAAGTATAATTAATATAGTTGGTTATATCTTAATAGGATACGTGATATGGCGCTTTTGGAAAAAATTTAGAAAGCCATTTCAAGTGGGAAGTTTATATTTCATTTGGTATGGTGCGATTCGTTTGTGCTTAGAACCTTTACGTGAACCTGAATATATTATGGTTCAAAATGGCATTCGTACTTCCATATTGATGTCTATTATTTATATTATAATTGGCGTTTCCGTTTTTGTTTTTGCTGCCATATATTACCGAAAAGTTCCATATGAAAAAATATATATCAATGAAGCTGCAGAAACTTTAGAAAAACAACAAAAAGAAGAACATGATCGTTTACTTGACGAGAAAATAGAAGCAAAAAAAGCGGAAATACGTGCAAGAAAGGCTTTGGAAAAAGAAAATGGAAATGAATGATATCTATGATGTAGCTATAATTGGTTCTGGACCTGCTGGATTGTCTGCTGCTATTTATGCTGCAAGAGGTAATTTAAAGACAATTATTATAGAAAAAAATACTCCTGGTGGACAATTGATCAATATTAATAAACTGAATAATTATCCGGGTTATAAAGATAAAGACGGAGCAAATTTAGCTTATATTATGTATGAACAAGTGAATGAATTAAAAGTAGAGTTTGTTTTTGATGAAGTGAATGAAGTGATTAATAAAAAAGAATATAAACTAGTAAAAACTTTACAAAATGAATATAAATGTAAGAATTTAATTGTTGCAACAGGAACAACTTATCAATCATTAAAAATTGCAAATGAAAGAAAGTTTATTGGAAAAGGAATTTCCTATTGTGCAGTTTGTGATGGGAAGTTATTTACTCATAAAAAAATTGCCGTTATAGCGAATCAACAACATTCATTAGAAGAATGTCTTTATTTAGCTAATTTTGCTTCTTCGATTACTTTACTTTATGATGATGTTATTCAAGATGAACGAATTTTAAATCATCAAAAAATAAATATTATAAAAGGATACAAAATTTCAAAATTATTTGGTAATGATTTCTTAGAAGGTATCGAAATAAAAAATACACAAAACACAATTCATCTTGATGTAGAGGGCTTGTTTTGTTTAATTGGATCATTACCATCAAATAGTTTTTTAAGTAATTATCCTATCTTTGCTAGTAATGGATATATGATTGTAAATCAACATTATGAAACGATTATCGATGGCATATTTGGAGTAGGAGATGTAGTAGATAAAGAATTAAGGCAAGTGGTAACGGCTTGTTCTGATGGTGCAATTGCTGCTCAATATATCGCAACACATAAAAATAAAAAATAAATATTAAGGAGGCTGATAATATGTCTTTTGCATCAAAAGTTAAAGATGAACTTGCTTTAAAAGATGCCGATTATGAAAAAGATGAATTATCGGCTATTTTTAAAACTTCTGGAAATATTACAATTTCGAGAGGAATAATGGCTATTGATTTTAAAACAGAAAATGCAAAAATAGCTCAAAAAATTTTCAAAAAGATTCATTTTTTTTATCAAGTCAAACCAATAACGTCCATTTATAAAAGCATGAAATTAAAAAAAAGTAATGTTTATTGTTTGACCATTAACGAAAAAGTGAATAATATTTTAAATGATTTGGATTTGATTGAATTGAATATATTAAAAAATATATCAAGAAGTGACAAAAGAACAAAATCATTTTTATCCGGTTGCTTTATGGGAAGTGGATCCGTAAATGATCCTAAAAAAACGAATTATCATCTTGAACTATCTTTTCTTGATGAACATTTTGCAAAAGAGGTGTTAAAACTATTAGAGAAAATCAATCTATCTCCTAAAATCATCAAAAGAAGAAATTTCTTTGTAGTTTATTTAAAGAAAGCACAAGAAATCGCTGATTTTTTAGCTGGTATAGGAGCTGTTAATAGTTATTTTGAATTTGAAGATATACGTATGGCACGAGAATTTTTAAATATTGATAATCGAATTAACAATTGCGATATTGCAAATTCAGTAAGAACAAATTTAGCAGCAAATGAGCAAATAAAAGATATACAATTGATTGATAAAGTTTTAGGACTTCGAAAATTAGATGATGATTTATATTTATTAGCCCAATTGAGATTAGAAAATCCAGAAGATTCTTTAAAAGAATTAGCAACTAAATTTAATGAAAAAACAGAAAAAAACATTACAAAAAGTGGAATCAATCATTTATTTATCAAATTAAAAAATATAGCAATGGAATATAAAAGTAGGTGAAAAGAGAAATGAATAAAAAAGTCAAACGATTTATAATTGGAATAGTTTTAGTTTGTGTATCTTTAGTTATAGGAATTGTAAGTGGCATTAAAATTGCTTCTTCTAAAAAAACAGCTGTCTTTTCTACCCCTACTGAACAACTTGTAAATATTTTGAAGGAAAATTGGTATAGTGACATTTATTATGGTGAAGATGCAAATGAAGATATTCTAATTGATCAATTTATTGGCGCTTTATCTACAAGTGATAAAGTAAGATTAGATCCCTATACCTATCTTATTAAAAACGAAAATGGTACACCTTCTATTGAAACGGGAAAACTTGGTATTACAATCAGTTTTTATTATAATTATCCTGTCATTATCGATGTTTCTCAATTTGGTGCCTCTTATGGAATATTACAAATTGGAGATATTATTACCAAAACGGGAAAAAATGAAAAAGATGAATTCTCCATTACGGATAATGAAGTCAATTTTTCGAACATTTTGAATTTAGCCTTAGGAATTCCTGGTGAAAATATTTTTTTAAAGATTGCTCGATTTGATGAAAATAATGCACTTCACTATATTGATTTAGAAATTGAATTAAAAGGGTCTACTCAAACTGCTTATGCTTATATCGAAGAGGAGAACATTGAAGATACTATCATGGTAAAACTTACAAGTTTTGTATCGGGTGTTGGAAATAATGATACTTGTAATCAATTAGATGATATTTTATCCAACAATCCTTCTAAAAATCTTATTTTAGATATTCGTGATAATGGTGGGGGAGATTTATCTTCTGTAGTAAATATTTGTGATTTGTTTTTACCTGAAAAAACATTAGTCACAACTTTAATTTATAAAAATGGTTCAAAAGGTATTCAAATCACGTCAAAACCTTTGAAATATGAATATGATAAAATCATTATTTTGCAAAATGGTAATACGGCTAGTGCATCGGAAATTTTAATCAGTACTTTAAGTTATTATTATCCAGAAAAAGTGACTTTAATCGGAAATAAATCCTATGGAAAAGGTATTGCTCAAAGAAAAGTAAACGTTTTAAATAATCAATATACTTTACAATATACTTGTGCTAAATGGTTAAGACCAGATGGTACATGGATAGGCATGAATGAATCATTTTATCATGATAACTATCCTTTAGGTTTTGAACCTTCAAAAGATTGTTCTATTGAAAAAAATAATCTATTAACTTTAATGGAAAAGAATAATAGTTACGTTTTTTATAAAACGGATAGTGACGCATATCAAATGGATAAAGTTGCTTCGCAAAACAAATATTTCTTTGAAATTATTAATGAAATGTATCAAATGGATTGTCGTATAGATTTTTATTTTGATGAAAATTGCTTATCAGCACTTAAGCATTATCAAAAAACAAAGCAGTTATCTGAAAGTGGTTTAATGGATGAAAATACTTTTTTATATTTTGTAAAAGATTTTTATGATGAAAGAAATGATTATTCCTTATTGCATTTGAAAAAAGCAGAAGAAATTATCAAAGGAGCTTTAAACGGATGAATAAATTTGAACTTGTCAGTAAATTTACACCAACAGGTGATCAACCGGAAGCGATTGATAAATTAGTTATAGGACTTAAGGAAAATAAAAAAGTACAAGTTTTATTAGGAGCTACAGGAACAGGAAAAACATTTACCATCGGTAATGTCATCGCACAAGTAAATAAACCTACGCTTGTATTAGTTCATAACAAAACTTTGGCGGGGCAATTATATGCTGAATTTAAAGAATTATTTCCCCATAATCGAGTTGAATATTTTGTTTCTAATTTTGATTTTTATCAACCGGAAGCTTATATTGCTTCCACAGATACTTATATTGATAAAACAGCCCAGTCTAACATGGATATTGAGATGATGCGTGTATCGGCTGTTTCTTCCATACTTTCTAGAAAAGATACGATTGTCGTTGCTTCTGTAGCTGCTATATATGCTTTAAGTAATCCTGAAGAATTTAGAAATTTAACTTATGATTTTCGTGTAAATGAATCGTATGAGCGAAAAGAAGTAATTAAAGCTCTTGTAGAAGCACAGTATACAAGAAATGATATTGACTTGAAACCTGGGTGTTTTTCTTTTAAAGGAGATGTTTTAGAAATTGCTCCTTTTGATAAAAGTGAAGAAATTGTAAGAATTGATTTTTTTGGTGAAGAAATTGATAGAATAGCTTTAGTGGATCCTCTTAGTAAAAAAACGAAGAAAGTTCTATCGTTTTTCTCTTTGTTTCCTGCATACGAACATATTTCTTCACGTAGTAAAATTGCTTTAGCTTGCGAAAACATTAAAGAAGAACTTTTTTCAAGAGTTAAATATTTTAATGAACAAGGGAAATTATTAGAGGCAGAAAGACTCACTCAAAGAACATTTCATGATTTAGAGGCGTTAAAAGAATTTGGAATTTGTTCAGGAATAGAAAATTATTCTAGGCATATTGATCAACGTAAAGAAGGTCAAACACCTTATTGTATATTTGATTATTTTGAAGATGATTTTTTATTAGTTGTTGATGAATCTCATGTTTCTTTGCCACAAATACGTGGAATGTATAATGGCGATAGGAGTCGAAAGGAAACTTTAGTTGAATATGGATTTCGTCTGCCTAGTGCTTTGGATAATCGACCTTTAAAATTTGATGAATTTGAAAATAAAATTCATCAAGCTATTTTTGTAAGTGCAACACCTGGTGATTATGAACTTGAAAAAGTAAATAATGAAGTTGTCGAACAAGTGATTCGTCCAACAGGGCTATTAGATCCTATCATCGAAGTAAAATCTACAAAAAATCAAGTGGATGACATCATTACACAAATCAAGTATCGAATGGAGAAAAATGAAAGAGTATTGATTACAACATTAACGATACGTATGGCGGAAGATTTAACATCCTATTTAAAAAATATAGGCTTAAAAGTTGTTTATATGCATAATGAAATCAAAACATTAGAAAGAACACAAATCTTATATGAATTGAGAAAAGGAAAATATGATGTTCTGATTGGAATCAATTTATTAAGAGAAGGTTTAGATTTACCAGAAGTCTCTTTAATTTGCATTTTAGATGCGGATAAAGAAGGATTTTTACGTTCTTATCGAAGCTTAATTCAAATTGCTGGTCGTGCAGCAAGAAATGAGAATGGGAAAGTGATTATGTATGCAGATCATATGACGGATTCTATGCAAAAAGCTATATTGGAAACGAATCGTCGTCGAACTATACAGCAAGAATATAATAAGAAAAATCAAATTATCCCTCATACCATTATAAAAGAAATAAAAGAGCCTGAAACATTATCGAGTAGACAAGATTTGATTCGAGAATATAAGAGTAAAGATAAAAAACTAGCCAAAAAATCTTTAGAAGAGTTAATTGCATCATTAACGAAAGAAATGAAAGAAGCTGCTAAAAATTTAGATTTTGAACAAGCTGCTACTTTAAGAGACATGATTTTAGAATTAAAATCAGAAAATCATGGATAAAGTTTTTTCTTGACAAACTCTATTTTGTAGTGTTAACATAATTTTGCGATTGAAAGGGAGTAGAAACCATAGTAATATGGAATGAATTCGTCAAGCCAGTAATTATTACTCGGATTCATTTTAAAATTCAAGACTTTTATCCATACTAGGGATAAGAGTCTTTTTAATTGAAAGGAGTGGGGCTAATATGGAAATGTTTTACAATATAATTTTATTAATTTTAGGAATGGTGCTATTAATTAAAGGTGCTGACTTTTTTGTAGATGGCTCAAGTAAAATCGCCAAAGCAATGAAAATATCGCCATTAATCATAGGATTAACTTTAGTTAGCATCGGAACAAGTTTGCCAGAATTAAGTGTGAGTGTAAATTCAGCAATACAAGGAAAAAATGATATGAGTTTTGGAAATGTAATTGGCTCTAACATTTTCAATGTTTTAGTAGTTGTTGGTTTTAGTGCTTTATTTGCTCCCATGATTGTTCAAAAAAGTATGTATAAATATGATATTCCTATACTAATAGGTATTTATGTTTTACTATTTTTATTTGCTTTTCTTATTTCACCTAATGTTTTACAACTTTGGGAATCGATTGTACTTTTTGTTTTATTTATTTCTTATATTGTCTTTTTGGTCATTCGAAACAAAAAAGAAACAAATAGCCAAGAAACAATCAAAGAAGAGGATAAAAAAAGAAAATGGTACATTAATGTTTTGTTTGTTTTGATTGGAATGGCTGGAATTATTTTTGGTGGCGAACTCGTTGTAAATTCAGCGAGTGATATCGCTTTAAAATTAGGAATGAGTGAATTACTGGTTGGCTTAACAATTGTTTCCGTTGGTACATCACTTCCAGAACTTGTAACCAGTATTGTAGCTGCTAAAAAAGGTGAAAATGATATTGCAGTAGGAAATGCAATCGGTTCGAGTATTTTTAATGTTTTATTGATTTTAGGATTATCATCCATTATCCGTCCAATTGAAATTGCCTGGACAAGCATGGTAGATGTTATTATTATGACGTTAAGTGCTGTATTAATTTTTGTTTTTGCATTTAAATCTTATAAGATTAGCAAATTAAAAGGCTCTGTTTTACTTATTTTATATGCAATTTATTTGACATGTATTATACTTCGTAATGTTTATCCAGAATGGTTTAATTGGCTCGTTTATATTTTATAATTGGATATTTATGTTAAATAAAATTTTTTTTAATAAATTTGAAAAAAGAAAAAAATATGTTATAATGTCTACGGATTTAATCCAAAACTAAAAAAAGGAGTCAAAATGAAACAGAAAAAATTTACTTATGCTTTAGGTCTTACGATTTTATTGGCATTAGTTGGTTGTGGAAAAGTAGATAATTCAAATTCGAATTCATCTTTACCTTCTAATGTTGATAGTGATTCTTCTTATGAATCCAATTCAAGTGATAAACCAAGTTATGAAACAATTTCTATTGCACAAGCTATTGCTATAGCAAATGCTGCTGGCACAACTGAAACAACTGAAAAATATTATGTTGCCGGCAAAATCACAAGTATTAGTAATTCGACTTTTGGTGAATTGACGATTACTGATGGAACTGATTCTTTATATATTTATGGTGTCTATGGTGAAGATGGAAGTTTATTTGCTGATTTACCTGAAAAACCAAGTGCCGGTGATGAAATCGTTGTATATGGTTCTTTAAAAATGTATAAAGATTCACCAGAAATGGGCAAATCAACTTTAATTGCTTGGAAAAAAGTAGATGTTTCTGACAAAGTTGATTTAACTCAATATGCTGAAAAAACAATTCTTCAAGCACGTGAAGTTGCTGATGATGTAAAAGTAAAAGTTTCAGGAGTAGTAGCAGCCATCACTTACTCTAATGGTATGAATCCAAATGGATTTTATCTTACCGATAACGAAGCATCAATTTACGTTTATGGTGGAGATGCTGCACAACAAGTAAAAGTTGGAAATACAATAACCGTTGCTGCACAAAAAGATTTCTATGTGCTAGATAGTGAAATACAATATGCTAAACAATTTGGCTATCAAGGCTCTAACCAATTAGCTTTACCTTATATTATTGAAAACGATAAGGCTACTTCTAATGTGGATTTGTCTTGGGTTAGTGAAACAACAATCAAAGATATATTAGAAACACCATTAACCAATAATATTACAACAAACATTTATAAAGTTAATGCAGTCATTCATAAATCATTAGGAGAAGGATTCGTAAATTATTACTTTGATGATTTAGATGATAAAACAGGAACGTATACTTACACACAAAATAATGGTAATGATTTTTCTTGGTTAGATACTTATGATGGAAAAGTTTGTACAGTATATTTATCACCAATTAATTGTAAATCAACAGCTACTGGATGTGTTTATCGTTTCTTACCAATTCAAGTGATGGAAGAAGATTTCCAATTTGATGAAAGCAAAGCACCTCGTTTTGCATTAGATTATTTTGCTGCTTCTCAATTTTTACAATCTTATAATGCTGATCCAGAACTTGAAGTAGTTACTTCTGTTACTTCTAGTTTGCTTAACATTGAAAATGTAGTACTTACTTATACTTCAAGTAATACAAATTCAGTTTACTTTGAAACAATAGATTCTAAAACAATTATGCATACTAAAAATGCTGGAACAGCAGTAGTTACGATTAATGCTTCTTACAAGAATTATTCCGATCAAATGACTGTAACGATTACTGTTAATGAGTCTATAAGTGTGGAGACTTTAACAGTAAAAGAAGCTATTGAAACAGAGGATGGTACGGAAGTAATCGTTAAAGGTATTGTTTCTTCTTCTACTGTAAATCAAAAATCAGGTTTATATTTAATAGATGAGACAGGTTCCATCACGGTTCGCTTAACTTCAGCAGATGATTTGGCTTTACTTAAATTAGGTAATGAAGTTATTATTAAAGGTACTAGAAGCCATATTACAAAAGATGCAGAGAATATTATTGGTCAATCTTGTATTGATTCTGCTACAGTACTTCAAAATAATTATGGTAGTTATGAATATTCAACTGCTTCCTTCACTGAAACTACTTTTATGGATGTTTTTAATAAAATTGAAGATGCAATGGTTGATTATACAACGCAAGTATTTGTTATTGAGGCATATATTAAACAAAATCAATATAATTATTCCATTAATGCTAGTGCTGATAGTGCAGAGTATATTACTTTATACGCTAGTGGCAATAGCCAATATGCATTTTTACAACCATATGCAAATCAAACTGTAAAAATGGAAGTTGCTTTATGTAATTGGAATACAAAAAGTGTATATAAAGCATGTGTACTTTCCATCATTACTGAGGATGGTAAAGTATTGAATACGGCACATATTAGTCAATAAAATTTTAAAAACTTCGGACATAACCATTGTCGGAAGTTTTTTATTTTAAAAGAAGCAAATTCTTGATTAATACGAAGAGATAAATTATAATATACGTGTTTAAAAGGAGAAAATATATGTTAAATGAAAAAATTTCAAAATTAATTAATGATCAAATCAATAAAGAATTTTATTCAGCTTATTTATATTTAGATTTTGCAAATTATTGCGAAGATTTAGGACTAGATGGTTTTGCTCACTGGTATGAAATTCAAGCACAAGAAGAAAGAGATCATGCCTATTTATTAAGAAAATACCTTATTGATAATGGTGTTCGTGTTACTTTTGATTCAATTGCTAAACCAAATAAAGAGTTTGCTAAAGCGATGGAAGTTCTTCATGCAGGTCTTGAACATGAACGATATGTAACAGAACTTATCACAAATATATATAATGAAGCTTTTTCAATAAAAGATTATAAAACAATGCAATTTTTAGACTGGTTCATTAAAGAACAACTAGAAGAAGAGAAAAATGCAGAAGATTTAGTTAAGAAAATGGAATTGTTTGGTCAAGATTCAAGAAGTCTTTATTTATTAAATCAAGAGTTAAAATCACGTGTTTATACCCAAACAACGATGTTAAGCGAATAAAAATAAGTATTTTTATATTTCAATTTCATCTTTTTCAAAAATAAGTTTATTTATTCTTTTAATTATGGTATACTATTTTTATAGTCTATAAAAGTGATTTATCATAGTTTTAGATTATTTTAGGAGGTATTACGATGTCAATTGTGTTACATATCTTATTTTTTATATCAGCAGGTGTACTTGTTGTTGCAACTCTTTTACAAGGAGGAAAATCTGCAGGAGCTTCTGGAGCCATTATGGGTGGAGGAATGAATCTGTTTTCTAATGTCAAAGAAAGAGGTCTTGAAAAGGTCGTATCAAGAATCACATTGATTTCTGGAATTTGCTTTATGACTTTGGCAGTTTTAATTAAGATTTTATAAAAAGAGCAGTTGGCTCTTTTTTTTAATCAATAGTTTATTTCAGTATTTATGGGTAAAACTAAGAAAGGAATATTATGGAAATTAAAGAAAAAATACTAAATTACATTTCTTCAATAGAATATAACAAAGAGAATATTGATGAACTTTCTTTTTCATTAAACATAGATGCTTTGGAATTTAAAAATTTTGTAAAAGCAATTAACGAATTGGAAGAAGAAGGCATTCTTTACATCACTAGTAAAGGATTTATTCACCTTGCTCAAAAAGTCAATATTTTTTTAGGCAAAGTAAAAAGTTTAAAAAAATACTCAGCCATTATAGAGTTAAATGATGGTAATAGAGTCGTGGTCTATAATGAACATTTAAAAAATGCTTATTTAAATGATAAAGTTAGAGTTCATGTGAACCAGGACATGACAGCTGAAGTAATGGACATTTTATCCCATAGTTTATGGGAACTTGTAGCGATTTATCATAATCATGAATTTGTAGTAGAAGAAAGAAATTTTCCATATGAATTGAAAGTAAAAAGTTTTAAAAATCATTTTCATTTAGTAGAAGGACATATTGTCAAGTTAAAAGTTTTAAAATATGATGAATTTATTTTAAATTGTGAAGTTATCGAAATTTTAGGTCATAAAAACGATCCAGGTATGGATGTTTTAAAAACCATTGTTAAAAGCGAAGTTCCCTATCAATTTGATAAAAAACTACTTGAATATACCGATAAAATAATCCAAAATGCTCAAATTGATAATGAATTATCTTGTCGCAAAGATATGACAAAAGAAATGATTGTTACGATAGATGGGTTAGATGCAAAAGATTTAGATGATGCCATTTCATTAACGATAAATGATGAAGGTCATTTTTTATTAGGTGTTCATATAGCGGATGTATCCTATTTTGTGCAAGAAGATTCAATGTTAGATAAAGAAGCTTTTACACGTGGAACTTCTATCTATTTAGCGGATAGAGTTATTCCGATGTTACCACATGCTTTAAGTAATGGTATATGTTCTTTAAATCAAGATGAAATTCGATTAACGATGTCATGTATGATGGAAATTGATGAAGAAGGTAAAGTAATCGATTATGAAATTACGCCTTCTTATATAAAATCTAGTGCTCGTCTTGATTATGAAGATGTAAACCGTCTTTTTCAAAATAAGCCAACACGTTTGGATTATAGTAAAGACATGAAACAGATGCTTTTTTTAATGAAAAGATTATCCCAAATTTTATCGAAAAGGAGTGAAAGACAAGGCTATATTCAATTAAATGTCGATGAAGCAAAGTTAATTATGGATTCTAAGAAAAATAAAGTAATTTCCATTGAAAAAAGAGTTAGTGGAGAAGCCGAAAAACTCATCGAAAACTTTATGATTTTAGCCAATGAAACAGTAGCATCTCATATTTTTTATATGCAATTACCTTTTATTTATCGTGTTCATGCTCCGATTAGTGAAGAAAAGCGCTCTTATCTTTTAGAAAATTTAAAAGAAATGAATTTAGGTATTCATTCTAAGCAAACCTCTTTATCTTCCCGTCAAATTCAAGAAATATTAAAGAAAGTAAAAGATACTTCTTTAGAATATGTCATCAATAATTGGATATTACGAAGTATGAGTAAAGCCTATTATGATGTGAATAATATCGGTCATTTTGGCCTTGGAAGCGAGTGTTATACTCATTTTACAAGTCCTATACGAAGATATCCAGACTTAATTGTCCATCGTTTTTTAAAAAAATATTTAGTAGAAAATGATTTTAAAGATCAAAGTGAATTTTTGATACAAGCTGCTGAAAATTCAAGTGTGACTGAAAGGAAGGCTCTTTCTTTAGAAAGAGAAGTGGAAGACATGAAAAAAGCTGAATATATGAATCAATTTATTGGATGCATATATGATGGTATTGTTACCGGTATTGTGGATTTTGGTTTGTTTGTTAAATTAGATAACACATGTGAAGGGTTAATGCGATATGAAACAATTCCGGGAGCATTTTCTTATAATTTATCTTTTTATCAAAAAAAATTTAAAATTGGTAATATTTTAAAAGTAAAAGTAATATCCACAAATGTTAGCAATGGTGAAATCAATTTTGCATATATTGCTCATGAAACAAAGATTCAGCAAGGAGGTCAAAAAAATGTTAAAACTCGTCACAAATAATAAAAAAGCTTTTTTTGAATATTTCATTGTTGAAAAAATGGAAGCGGGAATTGAATTAATTGGTAGTGAAGTGAAAGCTATTCGTGAAAAAAATTGCTCTATATCAGAAAGTTATATTCAAGTCAAAAATAATGAATTATTTTTACTAAATATGAACATACCTGAATATACTTATGGTAATTTGTTTAATCATGATCCTTTACGTGTCCGTAAACTTTTATTACATAAGAAGGAAATATTAAAGTTATCCATGAAAGTAAAAAAAGAAGGAATGACGATGATTCCTTTAAAAGTATATTTTAATCAAGACAATCGTGTAAAAATTGAGATTGCTTTAGCAAAAGGTAAACATAATGTCGACAAAAGAGCTTCGATAAAAGAAAAAGATATTCATAGGGATATTTTAAAAAACCATAAAGATCGATAAAAACGAAATTTTTTAAATTATCGGATTCGTTTTAGTTACTTTAAGATTAAAAGAGCCATTCACCTTTTAATGCTCTTTAAATAAATAGTTGGCAAAAAGTTGACAAAGTGATTATGGAGTTTGTTATAAAAAGTTGGAAGGGCAAGGTACAGCTGAATAGAGTACTTTGCCTTTTTTACATTTTAATGGGAGCATTATCGCTTAGAATAAACAAAATTTTATTTCTAAATCTATTATAGCATTTTTAACCCCTCGGTTTTAGCATTAGTAATTTTCTTATTATGAGAATCTCTTACAAAAGAATTTATAATTTGCTGTTTCTATTTTTTAAAGATTTAGCAATATCATCATATTCACAATATACAGTATTTAAACATCTTTCAAGTAGTTTATTAATATATTTTTCAGCATTATCAAAACATGTCTTCTAATAATTACAAACAAAGTTAGACATGGTAAAGATGATCATCTTTGCCTAAAATAATGTTTAATAGTTCTATTTGATTTAAACTTCTTTGGAATAAAGAAAGTACAATGATTTGTACTTTTTTTATATACTAAACAAAATATATTGAATTCTTTTTTCTTGAATTTGCAATTTTTTTCATCATCAAAAAAATAGGTCAATTTCTTTCCGCCATTTAACGATGAAACTTATTAAATAATACAAACTTTACTATTTTTTAATCAAATTTCTATCA
>CABUID010000021.1 GCA_902491575.1 uncultured Bacillota bacterium | reverse complement strand
GCCAGTAGGCCCAGTCACACCAGTAGGACCAGTAGCACCAGTAGGTCCAGTAACACCAGTAGGCCCAGTAACACCAGTAGGCCCTGTAGCACCAGTAGGACCAGTAGCACCTGTAGGTCCAGTCACGCCAGTAGGCCCAGTCACACCAGTAGGTCCTGTAGCACCTGTAGGTCCAATAGGACCAATTAAATTATTGCAATTCGAAAAGTTATTACAACGGAATTGAATATTTTCATTCCATGGACAAATTGGTGCTTCATTTGGATTATAACCACATTGATTATTCATATGATTCACCTCCTGAATAATTTCAGTTTATTATATGTTCAAAGCCATCATATGAATTAGGCAAAAAACATGTGAATTAAAATATTTCACATGCTTCTTTAATAGAATTATAAATATATTTTTGTGCTTTTTTGGCTTCAGGTATAGGATATAATGGAAAATCATGATTCATTCCTTTGCCAATATAAAGATTGCAATTGACATTTTTATCTAATAAATCTTTATGAAATTGAGTGATTTCTGGATAGAGTAATTCACGAGTACCAACAAACATCGTAATATTATTGATTTTTGATGCATCTCCATAAAAAGGACTTACACGATAATCTTTTGGATTTAAAGTTCCAGACCATATCAGTCCAATTTCTCTTAATGGTTCAACCGCCAGCATAGGATCTTTTTTTTCATAATCGTAAATTAAAGGATGAGATAAAGTAATATCTAACCATGGAGATAAAAGAATTAAATGATGTGGCTGTGGTAGATTATGTATAGCTAAAAACTCCGTAAAAGATAAGGCTAAACCACCACCGGATGAATCTCCCATTAAAACGATAGGCAAATTTTCTTTTTCCTGTAAATAAAAATAAATGTTTTTTAATAGTTCAAAAGATTCATCCCAATGATGATTAGGTGTCAATGGATAGATTGGAAAAATAATTTTTGCATTCAAATTTGAAGCAAGTTTATCACAAAATTTCCAATGATATTTTAAAGGTTGACTAATATATGCACCACCATGAAGATAGATAATAGTCAATGTTGGCTTTTCATTTTTTGAAATTGTATAGATTTGTGTATTTTTTATTTTAAATTCTTTAACTGTTGATTTTAATTTAATTTTTGGAAATATAAAAACGTCGCTTCTTTCTTTGTGTCTCTTTAGATATTTATCAAATTTTTTTCTACTTTTGGCATGTTTTTTTCTTTTGCTTGTGTAGTGCAGGTAAGTTTCAACTATACTAGCGCTGAAAGAACGATTAAAAATTATGCTAGTAATAATTTGAAAACAAATAAATACGAGTACTAATAAAATGAAAACAATCAAGAAAAAATACATTGCAAAATTTCTTTATCTACTACTAAAAACATACCCTTACCCTCATACTTACAAATTAATATTAATTTGTAAAATGATTATAGCATGAAATATAAAATATGAAAATAAAAACTTTTCATTATTTATTTTGCATATTATAAAATGGTGAAATAATAAATGGAAACAATTAGTTTATGTATGATTGTAAAAAATGAAGAAAAAGTATTAGATAAATGTCTGTCATCTATTCAAAAATGTGTAGATGAAATTATTATAGTGGATACAGGAAGCAGTGATTCAACAATTGAAATTGCTAAAAAATATACGGATAAAATCTATCATTATAAATGGAATAATGATTTTTCTAGTGCTAGAAATTTTAGTTTATCAAAAGCTACGTGCAATTATCTTTTATGGCTTGATGCAGACGATTATATAAAAGAAGAACAGGCAAAAAAACTATTAGAATTAAAAAAAAATTTGAATGAATATGATATGTATTATTTTTTATATGATTTTGATGACCAATACCAGCCTTTTTACCGAGAAAGGTTATTTTCAAAAAATCAAAATTATCAATTTAAAGGTCGAATTCATGAGGCGATTATTCCATATGGAAAGACCAAATATGAAAATATTACTATCCATCAACAAAATTTAAATAAGGGATTAACGGATCGGAATCTAAAGATTTTTGAAAGTTTTTCAGAAGATGAGTTTACACCGAGAGATTATTACTATTATGCTCGAGAACTTTATCGACACTCAAAGATAGAAGACGCAATTTATTACTTTCAAAAATTTTTAAAATGTCCAGATGGTTATTTTGAAAATAAAATTGATGCTTGTTATCTTTTAGGGTCTATTTATACAGACTTAAACCAATATGATGAAGCCTTAAAAGTTTTATTTTTGACTTTTAATGAAGATTTGCCACGTTCAAATGTACTTTGCTCAATAGCAAATATTTATTTGTTAGAAAATAAAATTCAACAAGCTATTTATTATTATGAATTAGCTCTTGAACATCCTTATTCTCCAAGTATCTCATTTGTTCATAAAGATTATTTAGATTACATTCCAGCCATACAACTATGTGTATGTTATGATAAATTAAAAAATTATGAAAAAGCTTTTTTCTATAATGAATTATCCAATAAATATAAACCTAATCAGCAAGCTTACCAAATAAATAAACAATATTTACAGCAAAAATTAAAGTAATTTCCTTCTATTTTTTATTATACGTTTATTGTATAATAAAGAAGTAAAGGAAGTGTTGATATGCTGTTTTCTTTAGAAAATCGTCATTTGATTTGGATTATTATTTCTTGTATTGTTTCGGGAATCATCCTTATTGCCCTTATTGTCTTCTTTGTTTTAAAAAGTACGAATAAGAATAAGTATTTAACTAGAGTAGATAATATGTTAAAAGAAATCAACGTTGAAAATAAAGCACAAATTGATGCTTATGTTTTAAGATTAAAAAATATTGCTACTAAAAATGATTCTTATACAGAAATATTTAATCAAATTTCTGCACAATTTGAAAGATTAATGACTACTGAACGCGATAAACTTTTATTGCGTCAAAAAGGATTGAAAGAAAGAATTAATAATGAAAAGAAAATAAAAAAGGGTTTGTTAGACCAAATTCGCAGTTTTGAAAATGCAGTGAATCAATATAAAAAAGAAATTAAGCATATTCAAACAGACTTAGAAAGTTATTTTAAAGAGGGCGATGATTTACGAATTCAATTAACCAATTTGCAATCCCAATATCAGCAAATCTTAAGTGATATTGAAAAGTATACTCCTTCCCTTTCGATATGTAAAAATGAACTAATGGATTATTTAGCGGATATCGAGATGTATTTTGATATTTTTGATGGAAATATTTCGGCAGCTAAATATAAAGAGGCCAAAAAGAATATAGAGGATATTGAAAGTCACATTTTAAATGTTTATGGTCATGTTGAAACGATAGCCCAATATTGTAAGATGGTCGATGAGATTATTCCTCAACAACTTGTTGATTTAATGAATAAAAATGATGAACTTGCCAATCAAGGATATGTTGTTTCTCATGCAAGAGTGAATGAATTTGTTGAAAATGCTAACCAAATTCTTGAAAGTTGTAAAAACGAATTCAAACATCTTCGTTTTGGGGATTTTGATGAAGTATCTTATGAAATTCAATCGAAATTTAGTGAAATTCATGCGCATTTAGACCAAGAAGTTATGTCTAAACAAGAATTAGACGAAAAGTATAAAGTAGTTAGTGAAAAAATTGAAAAGGCCGAATCGGAGTTTATTAAAACAAAAAGACAATTTTCTGTTATGTTAGAATATTATAAGTTATCAGAAGATATTCATGAAAAATTTTCAATCTTTCAACAAGACGCTACTTTATTAAGTGATTTAAAAGTAGAATATCAGGGATATTTGTTTGTTAAAGCGAAACATCCTGCATCTTTTATGCTAGAAAAATTAGGAAAATTAGATGAAATTTGTGATCGTGTTTTAGATAATATTCATTTTTTTACTTCTTATTTTAATAAAATGAAAGAATATGTTGAAGTCACTTATAAAAAAGCAAATGACTTATTGATTCAAATAACGAAGTCATTAGGCGAAATACGTTATTATAAATGTAAACCAGTATACATTAAATATATTGATACAGCTACTTCTATCATGAATTCTTTAAAACATGTTAAAGATTTATTGATGAAAAAACCTATTGATATTTCGATATTATATTCCTCTTTTTCTTCTTTGGTATCGAATGCGGATGATTTGATTTTATCCCTTCATAATGACTTGGAAAATTATCAAACTGTTGAAAAATGTATTGTATTTGCGAATCCATTACGTTATCAATTTGTTGAAGTCAATCAAGCATTAAATCAAATAGAAGAATTATTTAAAAACGGGGATTATATACAAGCACAAGATAAATTAAATTATATTTTAAATAATTATCATCCTGCTGCTTATGATTCTTTTAAGAGGTAAGGAATATGGAATTATATTTAGATTGTGCGGCAACAACTTCTATTGATAAAGAAGTTTTAGAAGAATATATTTCATTAATAACAAGTCAGTATGGTTCTACAGGTTCTTTACATTCTTTAGGTCAACAAACATTGAATCTTGAGATTTTTTCCAAATTTAAAATCGCTCAATTATTGAAAGTAAAGCCAAACGAAATATTATTTAATTCTGGTGCTACAGAGGGAAATAATTATGCTATTAAAGGTGTGGCTTTTCAATATAAGAATCGTGGGAAAACTATGATCACCACAAAAGTTGAACATCCTTCTGTATTACAATGCTTTCAACAACTCGAAAAGGATTATGGATTTCATTGTATTTATTTAGATGTTGATAAAAATGGAGTAGTGAATCTTGAGCAATTAAAAAATTCCTTAAATGATGATGTTATTTTCGTTTCGATTATGTATGTCAATCATGAAATTGGTTCGATTATGCCAATTAAGGAAATTGGTCAGTTATTAAAAAAATATCCAAAAATCATTTTTCATACAGACATGACACAAGCTATTGGTAAAATTCCAGTTGATTTATCATTGGTCGATATTGCCACAATGTCTGCTCATAAAATTCATGGAATAAAAGGTTCAGGATTTATTTATAAAAAAGAAAAAGTCGATCTTTATCCTTTAATTTCTGGTCATCCAGCTCATAATGCTTTGCGTGCAGGAACAAGTAATTGGCCAAGTAATGTAGTTTTAAGTAAGGCAGTTGAAAACACCTTTATTAACATGAAAAAAAATTATGAGCGACTTAAAAATTGTCAAAAAGAAATAATGCAATCACTTATGAGTATTCCAGGAATTGTCATCAATACAAATTATGAAAATTCTATTCCTAATATTGTCAATTTTTCCGTTTTAAAACATAATCCTGAAGTGATTATTCGTGCATTATCAGCCAAAAAAATTTATGTATCATCACGTTCCGTATGTTCTGTTGGAAAAAAAGATCAAATTTCAACAACATTGTCTGCAATGAATAAGGACATGGATACTTGTATTTCTTCAATTCGAATGAGTTATGACTTTCCATTGAGCAAAGAAGAAATGGATTATTTATTTTTAAGTTTAAATGAAGTTTTAAAAGAAACAAGAAAGTAGGGATTTTATGCAATATGATTCTATTATGATTCGTTATGGCGAATTGACACTAAAAGGAAAAAATAAAAAAACTTTTATCGATACATTGTCTAACAATATCCGTCAGTCTTTAGCGGATATGAAAGAATTAAAATTTGAAAAACAATATGACCGTTTTTATGTTCATATTCAAGAAAATAGTAACCTAGAAGAAATTATTCTTCGTTTAAAAAGTATTCCAGGAATTCATAATTTTTCATTCGTTAAAAAAGTAAATAAAGATATCGAAGAAATTTGTCAAACATCCTTAGAAATCTTTCAAGAGACTTTAAAAGAATTGGATAATCCATGTTTAACGTTTAAAGTGAAAGCATCCAGAAGTGATAAAACATTCTCCTATGTTAGTGATGATATCAACCGAAAAGTTGCTGCGATTATTTTAAAGAATAATTCCTGTAAAGTAGATGTTCATCAGCCTGATTTAACCATTAAAATAGAAGTCCGTTTAGATGCATGTTATATTATGATGAAAACTTATGATGGATTAGGGGGGTTACCGCTTGGAAGTTCAGGAAAAGGGTTGTTAATGATTTCAGGGGGAATTGATTCACCAGTTGCTGGTTATATGATGATGAAACGAGGGGTGAAAATTGAAGCAATTCATTTTTCAAGTCCTCCTTATACTTCTGAAATGGCTGTCAATAAAGTAAAAATGTTATTAAAAACATTAGCGAAAGTTCAAGGACAAATTAAATTAATCAATATTCCTTTTACTGCTTTGCAAGAAAAGATTTATGAAGTGGCTGGAGATAAATACGCCATTACTTTAATGCGTAGAATGATGTACCGTATTGCGGATAAAGTAGCCAAAATGAATCATTGTCAATGCATTATTAATGGCGAATCGATTGGTCAGGTGGCTTCTCAAACATTAGAGAGTATGGGAGTCATCAATGAAGTGACGAATAATGTCATCATTCGACCTTTAGCTGTATTTGATAAGTTAGATATTATTCGTATTGCAAAAAATATTCACACTTATGATACTTCTATTCTTCCTTTTGAAGATTGTTGTACAATCTTTGATCCTAAACGTCCTACGACTAAACCAAAATCTTATGAATGTATTCATTATGAAGAAAAATTTGATTTTGAATTCATGATGGATGAAGCAATTAAAAATGCTGTCATTGAAGTAGTAAGAGTGGATTAAAGCAAATAAAAACCATTATTAATACTGTTTTTGAATATTAAACTTCAAAATTTCTATCTGTGAAATAAATTAATGAATTTATAAAGAATCAGTTGAAAGAATCGAGAAAGATGTACGATAATTTTTCTAAAGAAGAAATAAAAAATAGTGTTGTATGTCAGTAGAGAAAATTTCACGCTAAGCAATTACTAATAATATATTTAGTCATTACAGTTGCTACTTTATTTGTCCCATTAACTTTATTAATGAAATACGGCATTGAATATTTAAGACATGGTATAATTACATGGTTAATATGTATCTTAGTCCTTGGATTATTCTTTGGAAGTTTTGCATTATATTACAGTAAATAAAATATTTATTAAAGAACTATAATCACTTGAAATGCTATGAAGTTGTGTTCGATAAAGTATCGACATCATATGCATATCATACTTTCATTTACTATAAAGTTACATTTACTCATAATGATAAAACTATAAAAGTAGATACGAATCCTTATTTTTCAAGTTCTATATTCTCTAAATTTTTTCCAGAGGAATATAATAATAAAAAAGTTATTGGTTGATACGACGATAATATAAAAAATTTTATATTATCAAAAAAGTAAACGAATTAAATCAATATTCATACATTTAACCTCTGGTATTATAACTAGAGGCTTTTATGTTCTCTTGACAAGAGATGATGTTCTAGTGTTAATTATGCAATATATATTGTATAATTATAGTGTAAAAGAATTCTATTAATTTAAACTTTTAAGATGATTAAATCTTCTTATTATATGAGGATGGTGAAAAATGAAGAAATTAAAAATAGTTTTAAGCGTATTGATCTTTCTATTAATCTTTTCAATAGGAACTACTAGAGTTTCAGCTGACATGGGACCAAAACCTGCTTCATATATTACCATCAAAGGAATTGAAGGAGATTATATAGCATGTTTTGCAGCTACAAAAGCTTCTGGACCTAACTTTGATTATGAACAATGGATAGAATATGAAATAGATTATGTGAAATATAATCCAATCATGGAATATAAAGATGATGAAGGATTCAAGTGGATTACTGTTTATTATAAATGTAGTGGTGAATCAAAAATAAGCTTCACTTACTATTGTCCAGAAGTATATAAAATAGTAATATATCAAAATGATCAATTCTTAATTGCAACTGAATCTTTAGAAATGTTTGCATATGCAACATATTATGAAATAGATTTTTCTACAGGTTCAGTTACATCACCTGAAGATATTAAAGTAACTAAAACGTATGATTATTTTAGTGAAATATTTAATTTGATTGTAAGAATAGTACTTACACTAGCAATAGAATTAGGATTATTCTTCCTATTTAGACTTTACACTAAACGTAATTTTATTGTAGTGCTAATTACAAATTTAATAACTCAAATATTCTTAAATGTCGTAATTAACATATCATTATATAACTCAAATTTAATCAGTGCGATTTTATTACTATTTGCTTTAGAATTTGCAATATTAATAATTGAATTCATAGCTTATCAAATATTACTAAAAGAAAAGAAGCGTTGGCTTATTATTTTATATCCAATAATTGCAAATGCTTTATCATTTGGGATAGGATTATTTATATTTAGATTCATATAAATTTTTATTATTTGTTCACGAGGAAGGTAAAATTTATGAAGAAGTATTTATTATTAATTTTTACTGTGTTATTCTTAATCACATTAACATCTTGTATTTGTAGAGTCAAGGAGCACATATAATGGCATTGAAATTTTGGACTTGTTTAGAAACTGATAAATATAACATTGGTTTAACTAGTAGGACAATCTACATTTATGATAAACAAGGAAATGAAATCATAAAATTTAAAGATTTAAATTATGCATATAAGGGATGCGTTTCAAATAATCAGGATTTATTAGTGGTTAAAAGTATTGAAGGAAGAATAGCAGTATATTCTCTTGAAAAATTAGAATTGATTACGAAATTCCGTTTTTCAAAAGTAGACGGAGCACAAGATGATAACCTTATTTTCACTAAAGATGATAAATATTTATTTAATATTGAAAGACACATATCATCCACTAAAACAAGGTTAGCAATATATAATACAAATGATTTTTCATTAGAAAAATATTTGTTTGATGAAAATGATGATTTAGTCTTATCTATAATAGAGTGCGATAAAGAATCGAATGATTATTTCGTTATGGGATTTTTACGTGATTTGCAAACTAGAGTTGCTAAAAGATTCTTTATCTCTAAATTCATAAATGATGAGTTACAAAGTATGAAATTTATAGAAAGTACAGAATATGATTTTTTATATTTTGCCAAAACTGTAGAATTTGCAGGTTTTACTGAAGAATCATATAATTGGTTATTTGTTTTTAAAACTATTCCTTTGAGTGATTTAAAATCAATGAATCTTTCTCTTTCAAATATATGGAAAGAAAAGAGTTAAACATTTAAATTAGAGGTTATGAAGTAAAAAGAGATAATTATATGATAAAATATTTGAGTCTATTTGCCTTGCATTAGCGAGTGAATTTGGATTAATTAATACAATAGTCAAAAAAAATATATTTTACAGCATGTGTAGTTTAATAATATAGCTAGTTTTATATCAAAAGAAAAAGTAAGATTGATTTTTATTTAGTAGGAGATAAAAATCAATGAATAAGGAAATTAGAATATTAATGCTTGATAAACTAGGGACTGAACTGAATTAAAAAAATTTGAATCTATGATGAAATAATTAAAAATATTGGTTGAAATTGCAGTAGAAAACTCAGTCGATGTGTATTTTCTTTATTTCTATTTTTTAGTAATTTAAAATATCAAAAAAAGTAATTTTTGATATTTTATTTAAATTATTATTTTGTATCATTTTGTATATATTCATAAGCAACTTTAGCAGATTCAATGTCCATATTACATTCCAATTCATAAATAGGAATTAAATTTAATAAATCATTAAGAAGGTTTAAAAGCTTATCCATCTTATCTTCAGGTAGACTATGAATTGTTTGCTTAAAAATCTTATGAATAGCCTCTTTTGATGGCATTTTTTTAATTTTATTGACCTGACCGCGCTTTATAAAAATAATCGCTTTTACCGGCACAATACAATTACTACTTAAATCCATTTTTCCGCTAAAAGGTGTTCCGCAACAATAAAAAGTATCCTCCATTTTCCTTATAGCAGGTTTATCATCGTTTATATAGAAAATAGTTTCATTTTTAAAGTATTTCATCCAGTTAGAGGCTTGAGTAGACTTTCCTACACCTGAATCTGCAGAAAATAAATACGCGAAATTATCTTTACAAATAGCGGATGAATGCAACATAAAACCATTAAATTCTAAAAGTTTATTATAAAAATAAAAACCAGCATAGAGATATTCAATATCCGAAATGCTTAAATGAATGTTTTCTTTTTGTCTTTTTTCATAAAATGTTTTGCTGAGTTGGATGGTGATATCCGCAGGAGTTGATTCCTTTGTTTTATATTTCAAAGCTTGTTGTTTTAAACGAGGGTAAAGAATATTCATATCTACTCTTAAATTTGCAATTTTAAATTTTTCCATTTTTTTAATATCCTTTCTTGGAGATATTAAGAATAACTTGGCCAAGTTCTTCTTGGAATGAGTTGAACATTTTCATCTGTTTCATTATAGTAATTTGAACTATTTTTATTTTGACAAATTGTATTCGTTCCTTTTTCATTAGTGACAACATAAATTTTTTCATTAAACCACTCGCTATTTTTTAATTTTAAAACGTTATTTGTCGCATCAACTCCAACATCTTGTCCATTACAACTAACACAAATTGTACCATTCAGGGATTGGAAGATTTGTTTTCCTTGCTTTCTTGATTCTTCCATATTAATAGCGCTAGTAACATAGACACGATCTGTATATTTAGCAATTCTATCGATAAAATCTTGAGTAGGGAAAACATTATTATTATCAGTGGTGTATTCAGATGAGCCAGCACAACAACAAACACAACAAATATCTGGAGTAATTAATTGTAGTAAACAATCATTAGAAGAAGTTTTTGAGCCATGATGTCCTGCTTTAAATAAATCTACATGAGGTAATGTTTTTTCTTTAGAAGATTGATCATAATATTGTGCTAAAGCTTCTTCGCCATCCTTTTCTAAATCACCTGTAAACATGAAGTGATGGTCATTATAGTGAAACATTGTACAAACAGAATGATTATTTTCATCACTCGATAATTCAAAATAATATTTATTATATAAAATATCCATTGTAATCATTTTTTCATCATCTAAAATATATTGACTTTTTGCACCATTTTGTTCTGTAAAACATTCCAAAGCATTATAATGCTTAGAGCCTTTTGAAACAGCATAATTAACTGCATCCATATATTTTAAATAATTTCCTGCTGTTTTTGCAGTTTGTGAAAAATCAATAATCGTTCCAATATCGTAATAATAAAGTATTCCAGTTCTTTCAATAGGTTCATTTTTAAAATTGACAGATGCTTTTTGATTTCCAAACATTCCAGTATAATGGTCATCATGTGCATGTGTAGTGATGACATATTCGATTTTCCCATCTAAACAATATTGATTTATATATTCGATTAAATAATTGGCTGATTCAGCAGTAGCTCCAGCATCAATTAAAACATCGGTATTTCCAGCTTTAATATAGGTAGCATCACCCGTATTATAAACACCTAATTCCATAAAATGAATTTGAAAATCATCGTAGGCAATTATATTTTCACTATGATCATTTGGATGATTTACACTAACACTTGTACTATTTCCTTGATTTGGATTTGGCTTGAAAATTTCATCTTTGAAATAATACGTAAAAAAGGCAACCAGTAATAAAAGGAATATCCAAATAATAAACTGAAAACGTTTTCTTTTTTTATTTATTTTCTTTTTTTTAGCCATAGACTACTTCTCCCTATTAACGATTAAATTTATAAAATACGATATCTCCATCTTGCATACAATACTCTTTTCCTTCAATGCGATATCTTCCATTATCTTTTACAGCTTGTTCACTGCCATATTGAAGTAAATCTTGATAAGAATAAACTTCTGCTTTAATAAAACCTTTTTCAAAATCCGTATGGATGATTCCAGCGCATTGAGGAGCTTTCATTCCCTTTTTAAAGGTCCAAGCACGACATTCATCATGTCCACAGGTTAAAAAAGTTTGTAATCCTAAAATTTGATAGGCTGTTTTAATCAAACGATGTAGACCTGATTCTTGAATGCCAAGTTCTTCCATAAATAATTTCTTTTCATCTTCATCCTCAATCTCTAATAAGTCAGCTTCTACTTTTGCACATATAGGAACAATGCAAGCCTTTTCTATTTCTACTTGTTTTTTCAATGCACAATATTCTTCATTATTTTCAAAATTGAGAATATCTTCTTCACCCATATTCGCTACATAAATCATTGGTTTAGCAGTAAGTAAATGAAAATTTCTAACTTGCTTTATTTGTTCGTCCGTTAGATTTAAACTTCGAATAGGCTTATTTTCTAATAAATTTGTTTTTAAATAGGTTAATAATTCTACTTCTGCAAGTAAATCAGCTTCTTTTGTCGTTTTCGCTTTTTTTTCTATTTTTGCTAAACGATTATCAATGGTATCTAAATCTGCAAAGATTAATTCTAAGTTAATCGTTTCTGCATCTCTTAAAGCGTTGACCGATCCATCCACGTGTAAGATGTCATTCTTTTTAAAACAGCGTACTACATGGCAGATGGCATCTGTTTCACGGATGTTGGCTAAAAATTGATTTCCAAGTCCTTCTCCTTTAGAAGCACCTCTAACAAGCCCGGCGATATCTGTAAATTCAAATGTTGCAGCTATTCTTTTTAAAGGTGACCAAATTTTGCATAAATAATCTAAACGTTCATCGGGTACCTCCACGACTCCTGTATTGGGTTGAATAGTAGCAAAGGGATAGTTTGCAGCTTCAACTTGTGAATGAGTAATGGCATTAAATAAAGTGGATTTGCCAACATTTGGCATTCCAACAATTCCAGCTGTTAACGGCATATAATTTTCCTCCTAATTGAAATGATAATGAATGTAATGATGATATTTTTCATTTGCTTTTAAAATGCCTTTTTCAATGGTAGTATCATTAAGATTAACTCCATTTGGAATATATTGACACTCAAAACAAATGGCATGATGTTTTTTTATTTTTAAAGAAGTATTATTGAAAGGAATACTAGCGGGATAATTGCAAGTATAACATACAACTGCGGGATAGGAAGTTTCAATGGATAATGATCTTTTCGAATCTTCATCTTTTAAAATCGCTATTAAAGGCTGCTGTTCATCTTTTTTTATAAAACAATGATCATAACCATTAGCAGCACTACAAAGTAGACTTTTATCGTTGATATGCTTTTTAATTGGATGGGATTTTTGAAAATCCATTGTAGAGTCTACCGTTTCTATTTTCGTAGGAATTAAATCATCGTTGACTTGGACATAACGATTACAAAATAGTTGTAAGTTTTCCTCTAATATGGTCTTTTTCGCATTCCCAGATAAATTAAAATAGGTATGATTCGTAAGGTTAACTAATGTATCTTTGTCGGATATTGCATTAAAAAAAATAGTAAAGTCATTTTGATTTTCAAAAACTCGGTAAATGATTTGATATTGAACATTGCCAGGCAAATCATTTTCTTTTTCCACTAATTCAAAGAAAACATCTACATAATCGGTATGATTTTGGACATGATAAGTAAAATTTTGAAAAGATAATCCATTTTTACCACCATGAAGAGAATGTTGATTTTTCCAGTTTTTATCGAGTTGATAAGAAAGGTGATGAATTTCACATTTTGCATGATCTATTCGACCAGAAAAACGTCCAATTGTTTTTCCATAATACCCGTCACTATCATAAAAATCAGATAACTTAGAAGGCGTTAATATCACTGATTCGAATACTTTTGAATCATTAATGAAATCTAATTGATAAATAGAAGCGCCAAAAGTAGATAATGTTAAAACCATTCCTTTTTGATTATAAAGCGTTATAAAATGAACATTTTCCATTGCTTTTTTTTGAATGAGCATAATTTACCTCGCTAAATGAAAGATATCGATAAATTCTTCATAACCAAGTGGTATAAAGTCCTCAATGATTTTACTTTTATTACAAGAATAGGCGAGTGCCATTTCCTTGATATCTAAAGGTTTTTGGAGATTTAATTGTGATAAACGAGTTGGCATGGAAATATCTTCAAAGTATTGTTTTAAAGCATTTATTCCTTCTATTGCTGTTTCTTTATGAAACACTTCTTTCGCAAGTTGAGTAAGTAATACATTGGCTTTAGGATGATTAACGACTTTCATACACCAAGCAGGCCATAAAATAGATAATCCAGCTCCATGTGCAACTTCATCATGAAAGCCACTTAAAATGTGTTCTAAGCCATGGACTCTCATTAATTGTTTTTTCCCTAAACCTGTCAAACCATTATGTGATAAGGAAGAGGCTAACATCAATTCTGCACGCGCCTCGTAATTATCGGGTTGTTCAATGGCTATTTTACCATAATGTAAAACACTTTTGATTAAAGCAAGAGCAAATTGTTCAGAAAGCATACAAGAATCAAAAGCATTCATATAACGTTCTAAGGTATGCATTAATGTATCGACAATTCCACAGCCTGTTTGAAATGTATTTACAGTGTAGGTAAGTTCTGGATTCAATATAGCAAATAAAGGACGATTACTATCGGCATTAAATCCTTTTTTTATAAAAGGAATAACTTCATCATTACTTATCACGCAAGAATTAGATAGTTCACTACCCGCAGCTGAAATCGTTAAAATAACTCCCACAGGAATCACAGATGAACTTTTAGCAATGCCCATATTAAAATCAAACGGATTGCCATGGTAATATAAAGCATGAGAAATGGATTTAGCTGTATCGATGACAGATCCTCCACCAATAGCCAATAAAAAATCAATATTTTGATTTTTTAATTTTTCAATAGCCATTTTTACAAAAGAAAGTTTTGGATTAGCTTGAACACCAGAAATCTCACAATAATCTAAATTCATTTCTTTTAGCGAAGAAATGACATCATTATATAAACCGATTTTTTTAATAGAACCTTTACCATAAATAAGTGCAATTTTTTTAAAGCCATACTCATGGATGATTGTTCCTATATTTTTATGTGAATCTTTTCCAAAATAGATTTTGGTAGGACTGATAAATTCAAAATTATTCATGATAAAATTCCTCTTTTATTCTTTTTTTAATCTCTAACATTAATGTTTTATCTACTTTGCATATCTTGCGATCATAAGTTAAAAGTCCATTGATTTCGTTTTCGACATCACTCAGTTGGGTATAAATACAGCCTGCTAAACCATTTTTGATGTTAGGGATGATTTCTTGCTGATATAATTTATAAATGGCTTGCATGTAAGAAGATGCATCAGCAAATTTTTTATAACCAAATTCACTTTTTTCATCATAAACATGATTTTTGATTTTGAAAGCATAACCACCAAATTCACTAATAATGATCGGCTTTGTTAAATCATTCTTCTTAATTTTTATTTTCTTAAAATAAATATGAAGACTTTCAACATCACTTTCTTTTTCTTTAAACCATCCAGAAGTAGAATCAATGATACGACTATCATCCATCTCTTTTGCTAAACGATAATAAGTGTCGCTTTCATGTTGTCCCCATCCTTCATTAAATATCGTATAATAACCAATACATGGAACATTATAAAAATAATCAATGGTTTCTATCATCGTTTTCTTAAATATTTCTTTTTGAGTAGCAGTTTGCTTTTTTAAAAGGAATGCTTTTTGTTTTAATCCAATCATCGGTAATGCACTATCTAGAACGAAAGAATAAGGTCCATTATTGACCATATCCTGAAGTACGATAAGTCCATAAATATCACAATAATAATAGTATATCATTGGTTCTATTTTGATATGTTTTCTTAAACAGTTAAATCCTAAATTTTTCATTGATAAAATGTCTTCTTTATAAGCATTATAAGAAGCAGGGGTATATATACCATCTGGGAAATAACCTTGATCGAGTACTCCATGGATAAAATAAAGTTGATTATTTAATAAAAAATGATTATTCTGTATCGAAAATTTGCGCATTGCAAAATAACTTCTTACTTCATCGTGTTTTGTTTTTAATACTAAATCATATAAATAAGGCGTTTCAGGTGACCACAAATGCATATCTTCAATATAAATATCAAAAATCGTATTTTTGCTATTTTGCTGAGCAATGAGTTGATTTTGAAAATAAATTTTAAGACTTACTTCTTCGGAATGAGTTTGAACAACAACTCTTACTCTTTTTTGATCGATGTCTGGCTTAATGGTTATTTGTTCAATCGCATCATTACTAAAAGCTTCCATCCAAACGCTTTGCCAAATACCGGAAACGGGAGTATACCAAATTCCTTTATTTTGATGACTTTGTTTTCCATATGGATAATCATGATTCAAATCATCTTTTACAACAACGATAATTTCGTTTTCATTTTTATTTATAAAAGGCTTAATATCCATTGAAAAAGGTAGATAACCATGATGATGTTCACCAACAAAATGTTGATTGACATACACTTTACAATATTGATCAACAGCACCAAAATGTAAAATTATTTTGTCATTTATCATATTTTTAGGTAGATTAAACTTTTTTCTATAAAATAACCAAGTATTTTCTTCAACCTTTTCACAAATATCGGATAAAATGGATTCAACACAATAAGGAACGATAATCGTTTTAGAAAAGGAAGTAGGAATTTGTTCATTATTACTCATTTCAAATTCCCATTTGCCATTTAATGATAAATAACTATCACGAACAAATTGTGGTCTGGGATATTCTTTTAAAGGACATTCTTTATCAAAAAAAGTCACATATTTACTTAACATTGATAAAATCCTCCTTTGCTATTTCATTATAAATGAAATGGGCAAATTTATAAATAAAAATATTTAATAATTATAGACATTTTTGTAAAAAATAAGTATGTGGTGAGAAGATGAAAGATAAATTATATCTAGAAGATTTAAAAAAAAAATATAATGATGATAATAATCCTCATGTCATTTTTGTGGAGTCCCAAACTGGACCACAAGAAGAACCATCTTTAATCGCTTATGATGTAGATATTAGTAAATTCAAAGAATATATGCATAATTTAGCCATTAAAAGAAAAAAGTAGTATCTAGATGTTTTCTAGACACTACTTTTAATCTAAAATAATCAAATGATTCGAAATAGCATAAATAGCTAAGCGTGACATAGATGGAAATTGTGTTTTTTCCAGCATATTTTTAATATGAAATTTAACACTATTTTCTGAAATAGACAATTTTTCTGCAATTTCAGTACGATCATATCCTTCACAAAATAATCTTAAAACTTTTAATTCTTGTTTGCTTAAATCAGCAAATGTATTTTCTGTTTTTGAAATTTCTGGGAAAATGTGATATCCACTATATGTGCTACGAATAATCGATTGCATTTCATCTAAGGATATATTTTTATAAACAAATGAATCAGCACCATTGTTTCTTGCCTTTTCAGTAAAAGAAATTTCTGGTAATCCAGTCATGACAATAATTTTTATATTTTCAAAATCTTTTTTGATTGTTGCTATGAAATTTAACGAATTATTATTATTTTCAGTACAAATATCTGTCAATAAAATATCAGTTGGATTTTTTTGTATGAATTCATAAGCTTTACTAATATCGGTTAATTTCCCTATGACTTTAAAGTCTTCAATCATCGATAAGGTATTCGTTAATCCATCCAACAATATTTTTTGATCTTCGACAATTAATATTTTTATCATTTTCAAGTCACACTCCAATTTAAGTATACTTAAAATTATTAAAAAATCAAACAATTTAAGTTTAATATAAGATTTCTACTATCTTTGAATTTAAAAAAATTGTGCTATAATTATTTTGAGGTCGAATGGTTATGGAAAAAAAATTAAAAGTAATTAAATTATGGTCTTGCATAGCAGTGACGTTACTTTTTACGATAATTGTTTTTTTGTGCTTTACTTTAGATGCGAAAAGTGAAATCAAAGGAAGTATTTATTATATGCTTTCTTATCCTTTCCTTTTTTTATTTGTTATTTATTATGCTTTTACATTATTTCGCATTGCTGAGCATAATAGCAAAGTATTATCTTTTGTTATCTTTTTTTTATGTGTGACTTTGCTATTTAGTGAATATATAACTTGGATTTCAAATGGTGTAACCATTCCTCGTTATGGACACTATTTTTATTATTTACCTTTATTATTTATACCATACTTTTTCTTTATTATGTGTAATGAAATATTTGTTTATAAACGGAAAAGTAGAATAATTTTATATCTATTTTTAGGATGTATTTCTTTTATTTTCTTTCTGTTGGTTATCACAAATGATTTGCACGAATGGGTTTTTTTATTTCCAGATGGTCAAGAAAAAACCATTGATAATGCCATAGAAAGACCTCTTTATTTTTTTATTGTATTTTATGCATTGTTTTTATTATTTATCACAAATATGATATTTATCATTAAAACAATAAAAAGAAATAATTTTATACAATTATTACAACCAACTTTTGTTTTATTTTTGCTAATTGGTTATTCTTTTTTATATGTTAGCAAAGTTCCTTTTATAATCAATACAATGTTTATTAGCGATGCACCTTTAGTTTATAACTTATTATTTATTCTATTTTTTGAAGTATTGTTGCATAACGGATTAATTCAAAATAATGGTCAATATTTGAGAAATTTCAATGATTGTATGCTTCCTTTAAAAATTGAAAATGACAATCATTCATTTACCTATACATCTTTTCTTTTTGATGAGGAATCCTATCAGAATAAAAATGATGACAATAAAATTTTTATCGAAAATGCCATTACTAACGGGCGCGTTATTATTGAAGAAGATATTTCAAAAATAAATGGATTAAATCATAAATTAAATAAAAATATAGAAAAATTAATTCAAGGAAACAAAATTTTATTAAAGCGGAAAGATATTGATGAGGAACAAGCTCGAATTAAAACACGTAACGAATTATTTAATGAAATTGAAAAGGCAATTTATAGAAAAAGTAATGAAATAGACTTTTTAGTATCTTTATTACCTGATACCATAGATGATACAAATAGAATTTATGTAATGGACATACTTGGAAAAATTCGTTTAAGAATTGGCTATTTAAAACAAAAATGCTTATTAATTTTACAAGCTAAAACAAATAAAACCATCGCCAGTAATGAATTTGAAATTATATTTAACGTCATTTGTAGTGATATTAAGAATGTTGGTTTTGACTATTTTGGTCATGTTATAAAAGGGCATCATGAAGTACCGGTTGATTTTGCTTTGGCATTTAATGAATTAATGGAATATGTTGGAGAACAATTTGCAGGCAAAAAAAGTTCTGTATTAGTGACAATCGATATAGATAAAATTCGATGTACCATTCGTGTTGAGGTTGGAAAGAAAATTTATAAACTACAGGATTTTCCTTCTGAAATCATTGCCTTTGGTTATTTTGTTACATTAAAGAAAAATAAAAATGAATATTTAATGATACTTAAGGAGGGAAATAATAATGCTAGAAATATATAACTTACCTACTTTATTACGTCTGTTTTTATTTGTCCTTTTAAGTATTATTTTGGTCATTTTGATGATTTTAATTGTCTTTAAGATAATATCGAAAAGTAGAGATATAAAACATATAAGTTATTTAATAAGCCTATTTATTTCCATCTTATTTTTAACGATGACGAGAATTCCACTTTATGATCAGTTTTCTTTATTGACCTTCCATTTATTAAATTCCATTTTAATTTTACCAATCATAACGGATATCCTTATGATTATAAAAAAGAAAACTTTTATTTATATTTTAGATTTAGTTTTTTTAATACTGAATTTGCCTTTCTTTTCTTTTTTGTTTTTTTGGGAAGTTATTAATATTGTAAGTGTTTGGTATTGCTTTATTCGTTTAATTGTTGCTAGTTTTGATATGTTTTTTGTTTCCAAAAATGAGTCGGGTATTTATTTAATTAAAGAAGCTTTGGATACATTAAAATATGGGATTGTTTTTGCAAATCAAAGAGGACAAATTATTTTTATTAACAAATCAATGAAAGAGTATTTTCGCTTATTAAAAATAAAAGAACATTTAAAAGTGAATCAAATTTTTTATTTACTCTTCCATATAGAAAAACCGACAAGACATTTAGCCTCAAATTCCATCATTATCAATGTTGATCAACTTTCTTTAAACTTTCAATTTAAGAAAAATACAAATCATAAAAAATATTCACAAATTATATGTATGGATGTAACTGAAGAAGAAAAAATGATTAAAGAATTAGAAGAAACTAAAAATAAATTAAATTTGATTCAAAAAGATTTACAAAAAACTGTAATGGAAATCGAAAATATAGAGAAGGAAAAAGAAATACTTCGAATAAAAGGTAATCTTCATGATACGATGAGTCAAAGATTATCTATTTTGCATTGCTATATTATTGAAAATAAAGGAGAGGATATTAAACAGATTAAAGCATTAATCTCATCGATGTTATCGGATATGTATAATAATGGTCAAGTCATGCCTTCTGAAAGACTTCATCAATTAATAAGTTCTTTCTCAACTATAAATGTACAATTAAAAATTGATGGACAATTACCTCTTGATGCAGTAAAATCCGATTTTGTTTTAAAGGTAATCCGTGAGTGTACGACGAATGCAGTTCGACATGGAAAGGCCAGTATAGTGCATGTAGTGATCAAAAATAATAAAGAGAATTATACGATTGTTATAGCGAATAATGGTGTGGGAACACCATCTATTATAGAGGGAAATGGATTAAAAAGTATACGTTATCAACTATTGCAATTAAATGGAAAGATGACGATAAAATCCTATCCTAAGTTTAAGATTGAATTTGAATTTTGATGAATTTAAGAAGTTATGATTTCTTTGTGGAGGCGTTTTTATGAAAAGTTTAGGGAATATAGGTATTATTGGTGATAGTTATTCTACCTACGAGGGGTATAATGAAAATTATAGAAGTTATTATGGACCATCACGAAATTTTTTAAACGGAATTAATTGTGTTCAGCAGATATGGTGGCATATCGTTTTAATGGAAACAAAATCAAAACTAAGGATAAACTGTAGTCATTCAGGAAGTTGTGTTTGCTATACAAGTTATGGAGGAGAAATTTGCAAAGAAAGTTCTTTTATTGAAAGAACAAAAGTACATTTTAGTAAAAATATCTTTGATACTATTTTTTTATTTGGAGGTACAAATGACTCTTGGGCAAATTCACCCATAGGAAATGTAAAGTATGAATTATGGAATGAAGATGATTTGAAATCATTTTTGCCATCGGTTTGTTTTTTATGTGATTATCTAAAAAAGAAGCAGCCTCAATCTAGAATTATCTATATTATTAATTCCGACTTAAAAGATGAAATTACAAATGGAATAATAAAAGTTTGCAATCATTATAATATTGATTTTCTTCTTCTTCATGATATCGAAAAAGAAAATAATCATCCGAATATAAAAGGAATGAAAAGCATTGCCAATCAAATAATTCATTTTTTAAATGATCATCCTTAATGATATTAATAAAATGAAAAAGAATGAATAGATCGATTGAAAAGAAAATAAAAGATAATTAAACCAAAAAGAATAATCATAAAAATAGGAATGGAAACTGTGCTTTTATATCTCAAAAACTTTTATTTTAATTAAAAAAAAAGTTGATGAAAAATATCAACTTAATTATAATATAAATTTATTTTCCGTATTTTTCCATGATAGAATCGATTTCAACACATTGTAAAATAATCTGAATAATTTCTTCGATGGATTCGTTACAATTATTTTCTAACCATTTTTTAATAATTGAAATAATTCCATGACAAAAAAATTCAATCATGTAAGGTTGTGTTTTTTTATCTACTTTAAAGTAATCCATTACAGGTTCAAAATATTCATAATTCATTTTTAAAAAACGATCTGAGTTTTTAAATAACATTGATTTTGATAAAGATAACATGAAAATTTTTTGATTATTAAAGATAAATTCAACATAAGGTTTCAAATATTCCCTAGTTATTAAAATCAAATTTTCAGGTTTTTTTTCTAGTATACTTTTTTTAATAGATGTTTTCTTATGAAATGATGAATTAAATCTGTTTTCTATCAAATCAATGGTTTCTTGTAGTAAGTCATCGATAGTTTCATAGTGAAGATAAAAAGTAGATCTATTTACACCGGCTTTGATACAAATTTCTTTCACAGTTATATATGGAAATTCTTTTTTTTCTAAAATAGATAGTAAAGCTTCATCCATTAAAAGAGCGGTATTATAATATTTACTTTTATTATCCATAATACCGCTTCCTTTCTTATTCTTTTTCAGCAATTTCTTTGGCTAATAATATTATATCATATGCATATTTTTTCTTGCCATAGTTTTGAATTTTTCGGTATAGTGGATAATTGATTCCTGCAAGTAATAAACCAATAACTCCTAAAATAATTCCAAATATCATCATTCCTGTACCGCTACCAATAATTTTCATGGATAAACACATTCCAATACCTAAAATTAAAGCTGCAAAAATTCCAAAAGTGTAAGTGAAGATTTCAGCTGGCAATTTTGCTTTTTTGTCTAACTTTTTTAAGGCAACAACTTTCGAAGTATCCTTTGGTGCATATTCATTTGCAATTTGTTCTGCATAAATTTTATCTGTATTCATTTTTCATTTCCTCCTTGCTAAATACATTTTAATTTTAAAAGAATAATTTATTTTTCTACACAACAACATTTTACAAATGTGTTGATTTATAAAAAAATAAAATGATTTATTCATTTCATATCTATTGGATTCTTTTTCACCCATTTTCTAACTATAATTTTTACATAATGAAAACATCTCTACAATATTATTGTAGAGATTGTTTTTACCTTATAAACAAAATGAAATTGCGATTGATAAACATCATCCTTTTCTTCATATACCAAATGTGTTTGTTTTGACAAATGCTTTAATATTGGAAGAATGACTTTAAACTATTTTTCTTATTTTTTGTATTTTAGTGTACCTCTATCCTTATACTATTTTAAATGAATGTTAATCCACATAAACTTTAACCATCAGAAAAAAAAGCATCAAATGGTTTGATTTATTTAATTCTTTCTTAATTTTAATAAATGTTTTATTTGCCACTTTCTTTCCTTTTCCATAAGTTCAATTACATTCTCTTTATCTTTATTAAAATATTTTATAGCAGAAATAACGTACATTGCTGTTCCTTCTGCATGTGTTGGAACATGACAAGTTGCTAAGCAATGACTTGTAGCTCTAACGATTTGGCAACTTACTTTATCCTCTTTTTCTAGTTTTCTTGCTAATTCTAATACAGTCCAACAATATTTTCTTGCTTCCCACATCGTTATTTTATCCTTTATCCAATCGTTTAAAATCTTTATAGCCGTTTGAGGAATGGTTTCGTTAGGATATTTTTTTTCATAAATATAAAATATTCTATTCAGACAATCGATTGCCCATTTTGCTAATATTTTCTGATCAGTTAAGGATATTAAATTTTGTAATTCTAAATCATGTTTTGTTAATGAAAACTTTTTCATATCCATGGACATTTACTTACCTCCTAATCATTTATAAATTAGAATTTGTGTTCTTAATAATTTTTAATCTTATTAGCATACTTTTTTATTAAGTTTTTTGAGTAAACTTTTTTATAAGTTGAATGATGACACCATTAAAGTTGTGAGTGTCTCCTTGTAGTGACTAGCGCATTTGTTTTTCCATCATATAATTTATTAAAGAGATTCCATTTCTGATAACGATTTGTTCTTTAATAACTAAGTAACCTCGATTTTCAAAGAAGGGTTTAGCGGTTATTGATGCATGCGTAGTTATCTTTTTTGCACTGACTGCATTTTCTAATTTATCACATATGGCAGTGGCAATTCCTTCTCGTTGATGATTTTTGTGAATATATAATCGATCCAAATATCCAGATTCATTTATATCTCCAAATCCAATTATTTCATTATTGTCCACTGCAACAATAGTATAATTTTTTAGAAAAGATTCATTCCACTTTATCAAATCAATGTCATCATTGGCCCATGCATTTAATTGTTCTTTAGTATAATCTTTCGCGTTAATACAATGAATGGTTTGATAAAATAATATAGTTAATTGTTTACAATCTGAAGAGATATATTTTCGAAGATACATGATTTTACTCCTTGGTTTCCTTTTTATTTATTATATAACCTCGTGTATATAAACGCAAAAAAAGAATTTTTCTTTCTTTCGTCTTTATCGCAATTTCTTTATTGTTTTCAATCAATGGTTATTCTTTTATTGGAATGCAATACCGCCTTTTGTTATCAATAGTTAATGGTTTAATAGTTATGTTCGAATATGAAATGCTATAACCATTAAAGTAATGGTACAAAAAAAATAATTAAAATAAAAAAAGTTTTAACATCCTATACAATGTATTGAACTTACCCAAAAAATTGGATGGTGGTTTTATAGTCTTGCACATTATGATATATTATCTTTAAATGGTCTATAAGTTGAATTCTTTGATGAATCATAATCATAATCTTATTTTTTAACTAATTTATTTAGAGGTACTTCTTCCTTTAAATGTTCTTTTACCATTTTTAGTTTTTGCTGTCTTGTTAAATTCATAAAAAATACCCCCATCTATTTAACATATCTGTCCAATAAATGGGGGTATATTCATACTTAATGGAGCAAATGACGGGAATCGAACCCGCATAGTCAGCTTGGAAGGCTGAAGTTCTACCACTGAACTACATTTGCATTTATTGCTCAATTATATTAACATATTCAAATTTAGTTTGCAAGTACTAAATGAAAAAATATATTTTATAGTAGGAATTAGATTAAAAAAATAGTAAAATGTAATCGGAGGTTAATTTTATGTTATATGATGAACTTAAAAAAGAAAATTTACTTGCTTTAAAAGAACATAATACTACAAAAAGAAACATTTTAAGTGTAGTAATTACCAAATCAACGATTTTATTAACAGAAAAAAGAGCTAAAAATGAAGAATTGACGGATAATGATGTATTAAATATAATAAGAAAAGTAATTAAAGAAGTGGACGATGAAGCCAATGCTTTTTTACTTGCAAATCGAAAAGAGCAATATGAAGAATTAATACGTCAAAAAAAGATTTTAGAAGTTTATTTGCCTAAAATGATGAGTAAAGATGAAATTATTATGGAAATTGAAAAACTCAGTGATAAATCTTTACCTTCAATTATGAAACATTTTAAAATACATTTTATAGAAAAAGTTGATATGGCACTTGTTAGTGAAATTGCCCGTTCGTATAAATAAAGCTATATTGAAAAATAAATAATTAAAAGTTTAAGATATAAAAGGAATAATATTTTTACTATTTTTTTATGATTTACTTATTTGAAACATTTCTATCTTATTATTTCAATGCATTTTTAAAGAAAAAAGAATTTATTACTTGTCAAATAAGTAGAAATAATATATAATATTTAAGCGTTGATGCCCACATAGCTCAGCTGGATAGAGCATGCGCCTTCTAAGCGCAGGGTCACAGGTTCGAATCCTGCTGTGGGTACCATATTGAAAGCAATGGTTTGATACTTTGATACAATGAAATTAAGGTATCAAGCCTTTTTTACGCCTTGATATAGTGGTTGAAGTCCCGGATTTGATAGTTGAATGAACCATATTAACACAAAATCCTGAATTCTTAGGCGTGATTGATGCTTAAGATTAAGGATTTTTTTGTTTTTACAAATCTTCTTAAAAACGATAGGTTCTTTAAAAAAATGATAGAACTATTAAAAAAATGAAAGGTCTTATAAAAAAACGTTAAGGGTATTAAAAAAACGAATGGTAAAAAACTTGGGGGGGGAATAATAGTATAATAAAATAATAGAAATATTTATATGGACAAAATAAGTGCTCATATATGTGGACAATAATTAATGTTTGTAGTATAAAAAACTAAAGACCTTTCAGATACCAATATTTAGTCAATAAAACAAAAAAAGCATGTGCTCGTTTATGTTTTCATGAGTGAGAGTCATATAGGAATAAAGATATAGAAGACGTAGTTCATCTTCGCGCAACATTAAATGAATAAATTGAATATTATTCAAAGAACATAGGTTTACAAAAATCTGTGATCTTTTGCTTTGATATAAACAAATTTAAATGATTTAGAATATGGATTTATCTTTTATAGAAAAAATAAAACAATTTTATATTTTATTTTTAATAAATCAATAAAGTTCTATCTACTTTATAGATTATGATGAACTTAACAAATACTAATAAAATAATTTTGCAAAAAAAGTAAATTATTTATTTTTGATTCACAATGTCATTGTAAAACGATGTAAAAAGGTTATTTAAATAAGAAGAAAAAATTTAGAAGAATCCTATGAAATGCTCAAAACAATAGGACGTGAATATTTACTTGAACTATCCAATAAATTCATTGTGGATAAAAAATTATAATTATTTTATGAAAAATCGGAATTTGAATTCCGATAAATTATGCCAAAAATAAGGTAAAAACCTAT
>CABUID010000020.1 GCA_902491575.1 uncultured Bacillota bacterium | reverse complement strand
TATTTAACAAATAAAGAGATGATACTAAATGCCAGTAATATCTGGATAGCATTAGAAATTGGAATCGTGAGTGGTGCAAGTGCAACAGGATCGAATCAAATTGTTAAACAATTCTTTAGTAAAAATGATAAAGAGGAATAACTATGTTTAGAAAAATTGGTAAATATTATAATCCTAAAATTGATTACAAAATGTTATATTTTTTAAATCCACAATTAGATATTTCAAAGAATTACTATGAAACGAAAAAGATTTACGACAGTGACATTGAAGCAATATCCACACAAGGAAAATGGTTTAAAAAACTTAAACATGTCTATGATTATTTATTCAATAACGAACTGAATATTAATGAAATATTAGGCTATGCATCGATAGAATTTGAAACAGAAGTTGATGATGGTGCAAAAGAAAAAATCAAAGCCGAATATCAAAGATTATCGACCAAAGAAGTTTTATATCTGGCTACATGGTTTTTAAAGATGTTCTTTTATGAAAAACCATTAAAAGAAAATTCTGATATATTAGGTATTTTAATTTTTAACGCAATGATCAAAAGAAATAGGTATATACCTATGATTTTTATGGAAGATTATCGATTTTTTCTAAGTAAAATCATTCATAAAAAAGTTACAACAAATTCATTAAAAGATATTTTATCTATCTATGAAGATTTATCCATCAAATACGATAAGAAATATAGCTCTTTATCTAAAGTAGATGTTATACATCTTCTTAACATCCATAAAGAACATTTGATGCACCATTTTGATATTAAAAAGGTTTGGCTTTATGGTTCTTTTGTTCGAAATGAAGAAAATGATTTCAGTGATGTTGATTTATACGTTGAGTTTCAAACAAAGAAAACAGAAGAAGAAATAAGAATATTAAAAAACTATTTTGTTGAATTATTTAAAAGAGATGTTGATATGTTAGTAGAATACACTCAGTATCACAACTTTTCAACAAATGCATTAAAAGAAAGAGAGGTTGTATTCGATGATTATAAATAATGAGATGGAAATTAAATATTTTTATCGTTTTATCGAATTTACTTCTAAATTATTAAAAGTAGATTTACCACACGAAAGATTTAAATTAATTGCTTTAGATAATTTTAAAGCAGAATCGATAACAGAACAAAGAGTCAAAAGTTTTTCAGAGGCTTATTTATATTTAATAAATAACCAAAATCAAAGTCTAACAACTACCATCATTCAAAAAGCTTACTACTTGCTTACCGGTAGTATTCTTGAAGAAGAAAAGTGTAAGACAATTATCGAACAATTTTATAAGCATTACGATGAAACTTCCCATTATCTAGCTACTTTAATCCATTTTTCAGTTTTAGAAAATGTCGAAGAAAGAAAAATTGAGTTTGCATTTATGATGTCAAATTTAATTATGTTAAAAAAGAAAAGAAATCCATTTATTCCATATGATTTTATGTTTGATGCGTACTTTAATGCCATTGAAAATAAGAATATCAATAAATTAATGTACATCTATGCCGAAATTGAAGTCAGTTCAAAACCAAAATATAGGGAAACTCATTTATGTCAAGGGCAGATTATTCAAACTATAAAAGACTCTAGAGCTATATTAAAAGGGAAATACAATATAAAAAAACTATATTTATATGGCTCTTATGCAAAACAAAAAACATCACTATCAAGTGATTTGGATTTATTAGTTATTTTTGATAAAAAATTACTTAATTTTGAAAGAGCAAGAAATAATGAGCAATTAAGTAAATATTTAAGCGAGAAATTACAAATAACTATAGACTTGATAGACTTCACGCATGCCATGGAAAAATTGGATATGAATGAAATGGAAAATATTATTACTTTAATTTAAAAATAGGAGGAAAAGAAAATGATCAAATTATTTAGTAATAAAACGAACTCACCTAAAATTAAGGTGGAATCAAAATTTTTAATTAATAAAACAACAGTAAATACTTCTTCATATGTGACGGGTATCACCAAAAATGATTTATTATTCATTAAATTAACTTTTAGTGGATTGCAAAGTGCACAAAAAGCTAGTCAGTTAATGCTTTATATGATGTGTTATAATGCTTATGCTAACACAGGTGTAAAAGTGATTAAGTGTAATAGCACAGATATCAGCAATTCTAACATTAAGTCATTCGCTCAATCCATTACTGGTGAAGAAGAAGTTTTAGAGAAAACAATTATTTATGGACGTGGTCATTCCTTAAATAAGCCTGGCGATATGCCATTTAGCCTTGACTTAACCAACATTTTAAAGGATGAAACAAATATTAATCCAACCATCATGATGGCTATTAGTTTTCCTTATGGAACAACGAGTGATTTTGGAATGTATTCTCCAGAAGCACTTGCAAAAAATAGTGAAATTTGTATTGCAACGATGACAGAAGTTTCTGGTTTAAGTGGTTTATATAAGTACGATGAACACGATTTTGGAAGATGTGGAAAAGTTAGTGTTAACTTAGCAACAGGAAAACCTATTTATTCACTGGATGTCATGACAAGTGTCGGTAAAAAGTTTCCAATTAACTTTTCTTTATACCAGAATACGGATAAATCGGATAGTTTAAAATACTTTAGAAATAAAGTGATACCGAATTTTCATTATCGGATTTATTCATATGATGATGATTATGTGGTAGAAGATCCAACGGGATTTAAGAATTTCTATAAAAAAGTTGAATACACAGCAGAAAACAAGGATGAAGTATTGAAAAATCTTGGAATCAAGCATGAAGAACATTTAACAAATAGTGCCATCCTTTATCAATCTCATCTCGATTATTCATACATGTATGTACAAGAAGGAAGTACTGAATCTATCGTGCATTTGTATGATAAAGCAGATACCTGTATTTCCTTTATTGTTTCTTTGACTAATGCAAGAATTTCAACGATTGAAACATCAATAGGGTCTAAATTAACCTATACATGGAATAGTACAAAACTAGAAAAAATCACAAATTCAGATGGTGAAGAGATGCTTGTAGACTATAATAGTGAAAGACATATTCAAAAAATATCTTTTCCATCAATAGACCGATACATAGATTTTACGGAAGATACAACGAACCAAACTTTAAATATTAGAACTTATTATAAAAAAATTGGTACAGGTTCATCACAAGAAGTTTATGAAGAGACAATCAATGAAGTGAAACTATATTTTAGTTCAAATGTATTAATAAAAATTCTTGATGTTGCTACGGGATATTATTTATCTTTAACAAACAATGCACAAAATCAAGTGACATCAGCTGGTATATATAATGCTTCAGGAACCACAAAAAATTATGTAACAACTTATACGTATTCTACTAAATTTACAAAAGCAACTGATTTAGAGGGAAATTCATTGTTTTACCATTTTGACAATTATGGAAGAATCAAAACCATTATGGATAATCAATCAAGAACAATTACCTATAATTACGATGAATTTGAAAATGGTGAAAGTAAAAATTTAATTGGTTTATCGAAAACACAAAATAATTCTAGAAATTTACTAGAAAATCATAGTTTCGAGGATGAAAATGCTTTTTCAACAAATAGTATTGCTTGGAAAAAAACAGGAAATACCAATTCAAAAGTTGAAATATTAACCGATGGAGTTTTAGGAGAAAAATGCTTAAAACTAACTACAGTAAATAATGGTGAAACTTCAATTCATCAGTCAATTGTTCATCCAAAATCGGGTAATTATGTTTTAAAAGGATTTATTAAACATCCAAATGTTACTAATATAACATCATCTAATGTAAAAGTAGGAATTAAAGGAACCTATCAAGTAGAAGAAACAGTGACTGTCAATGTGAACTCGAATACAACGACCACAAAAACCAATACTGTTACTTATTCTTATAACGAATATGCGTTGCTGGATTTTGAAAAACTAACATGGTATTCATTTGAAACACCTGTTGTTTCCATTCCAGCACAAGCTCATCATATCACAATGACTGTAGAATTAGTTGTGAATTCGATGGCAACTGAAATTTATCTAGATGATTTACAATTAACGAATTCATCCTTTTTTACAAGATACAATCTAATTGAAAATGGATATATGGAATTTGCTGATAGTAACAATAGACCTCATGGATGGTCATTTGAAAATTTAGATAATGAAGATGCTATTGCCATGATTGAGGAAGATAATATTCATTCATCTATGCTAGGCAATCATGTCATGAGAATTGCACCTGGCGACGTAGAAAAGGCAGACTTGATTAATGATTATAAAATGAAACGAATGTTTAAATCGATACCAATAACAGGACTTGCTGGTGAACAATTCATTTTCAGTGTCTTTGCTAAAGGTTGCGTTACTACTAATATTATTTTTAGAGCGTTTATTAAATTTATTTATGAAAATAAAGATCCTGTATATTCTCAATTTGATTTTGATAAGCATTTTGATAATTGGCAAATGCTAACAAGATCGGTCGTTGCAGAAGATAACTTTACTGAAGTTGTCGTCGGAATTGAATATGATGGAGGAGCTGAAGTATTACTCGATTGTTTCCAATTATATAAAGATTCTTTTGGCAAATATTATAACTATGATTCAAGGGGTAATATTACGGAAACGATTTCTGGAGATGGGACAGCAACAAGAATATCCTATGACGATAATAACAAAATAGATGAAATTTATTCATCGGATGGCAGTCACTTTAAATACAATTATGACTCAAAAGGAAGATTATCAAAAGTAACGGACTTAAATGGAAATAAAATAGATCTTGCATATGATAGCAACGATAGAATCATTACAACAACAATTACGCAAAAAAATGGTGAAAGAATTATAAATTCAACGACTTATGATGATGTGAATAATCAAGAAAAAACAATAAATGAATTTGGAAAAGAATTTACAACGTCAATGGACTATCTAAACCGAGTAATTTCACAAATGGATAGTAAAGGTCTTGAAACAGAGTTTACCTATAATCATAAATCGGAGTTAGAGCAACTATACGCTGTTGTGGATGATGTTACGAATAAGAACAGTTTTACATACGATTCTTTCGGTAATACCAAAACCATTCGAGCTGAAAATGGTACTTTCTATAGTCTAACTTATGATACATTTGGTAGATTAGAACAAATTAAATGTAATGGCTATAATCTAGAACGTTATCAATATGATTCTTTAGTGAATGGTTATAAAAAAGGACAATTATTGAAGAAAACATTAGGTACCAGTGAGTATTACGAATTTAGTTATAATGATTTAGGACAAGTGACTCAAGTAAAGTTAAATGATGAATTAATTGCAACTTATTCCTATGATGAAAATGGTAATGTTTATGAATTGAAAGATGAAAAAGCGAATGTATCTTCTTATTTTACTTACGATTTGCAGGGAAATTTGATTAAAAAGAAAACCAATAAAGAGGATTCCATTTCCTATACTTATGACAATGTAGGAAATATTCAAAAAGTCTCTTACAATCTAAATTCAGTCCTAAGAAGTATCGATTACGAGTATGAATATGAATTAAACGAATATACAAAAGAAGGTTATTTTAATCGACTTGCCACGATGTTTGGAGATGAAATCATTGTCAGTGGTCATGGTCCAAAGGGACAATTCGGAGCGAAACATATTTATGCGACTTACTCATCAGTAGACGATGATGAAATGGGAATGAAAGTGTTTCATTTTGTTGACAAGTATGATTTTATTAATTATGAAATGGATACTTTTAATTCGAATAGGACGAGTGGCGTCGTAAATGGAAAAATTTATTCTAAAAAAAGTTGGGATAGTCGTTTTCGTTATAATAAAACATTTTATATGTTCATAAAACCAACCGGAAGTTATGCAAAAGAGAATCTTTTCACATTTGGTTCATTAGAAATTCAAGATAATGGATACCGAACAATTGAAATTTTTTCACATCTTTGTGTAAATTCAGATGGTAAAATCGCTTATTATCCAGCAGATAGTAATATCCTTGCATCTACCAATAATACGGTTAAATTAAACGAATGGAACTTAGTTGGTATTAAATTGTTCAAAAAGGATGGAAAACATAAGGCACAAATCATTTTGAATAATAGGATGACAAGTGAATTTGAAATTAGTGAAAATGTTGATGAAATGAATTATTTACTCGTAGCAAATCAATACAATTTAATTACAAATGATTCAGCAACTACTTCATCAGGTGGTTCCAGTACGACATCCAATTTAGTCATGCCATTTAAAGTTTGCTTAATGTCCTTTGGGGCATATGATTACACAAAAGATGAATTCACAGCCATTTATAATGAAGGATTAAAATATCTATTTAAAGGTACTATCAGCAAATCAAATGCGACGATTTATTATGATGAAAAAGCTTATAAAGGATTTGATGTCATTACCTTAAATGGTTCACTTGAATCAACGAAAGGATTAAAACCTGTAAAAATTGCCACCATTGATAAATCTTATCGCTTTGATAAAACGAGAATTTTTAAATATGATGAAGAACTTCAAAAACATGTTTTTGGATGTTATGATGGAATTGTGAATTTGACACCTGGAACAAAAACAGCATTAGCATACAAACTTCCATTAACCACCGAAGGAACCATTGCATTAAGATTTAAGTATGAAGAACGTCAAAATATGTGTTATCAAATTTTTAGTTTAAATTCATCTGCTTCAGATACGGAATATCTAGGATTATATATTGATGACTTGAATGAATTAAAACTAGTTGTAAATAATCAAGAAATGATTTCTACCAATACAAAAATCATTGGTAATAAAGAATGGCATCACTTCATCTTACGATTCAAAAATAATAAACTACAAGTTTATTTAGATGAGCTTAATCAACCTTTATTTACGGGGACACAAACGGTCAACTTTACGAATAAAATCCTATATTTGGGAAATGATAAAAGCGCTTCTTATCCATTAAATGGTTGCATTGAAATGTTCGCTTTTAAAGATAGTTTTGCAAGCGATGAAGAAATAAGTAATATCTTTGAAAAAGGAAAAACGATCACTATCAGAAATCAATTGGATTCATTAGGTAGAGTAACCAAAAATAAAATATTCATCAATGAGGATGAATATGAAACTACTTATGGATATTATAAAACACATGTGATTAGTCAAACTTTTTCTAATGACGACAAAATCACTTATTCTTATGATGCTATGAACAACATCATTAGTAAGACTTATTTGGAAAATGGTGTAAAATCACAAATACGTTACACATATGATCAATTAGGAAGATTAATTAAAGAAACATACCCAGATGGTAAGATTGAAAAGTTTACCTATAATCAAAATGGTAATATACAGTACCGAGAAGTAATTCTTAACGATGAAGTAATCGTTCAAGAAGAATATTCTTATCATTCAACTGTAAAAGATCGATTATTAAAAGTGAAAGATTTAATATCAGGAAATATTGTTCAAAACATTACCTATGATAGTAAAAATTTATTTCATCCAAGTGAAATGATAATCAAAGGTGCTAAGAAATCATTAAAGTGGAATGGGAGAAGATTAATGGAAGTAACAGGAAGTACTTATGAGTATAATAGTGAAGGAATTAGAACCAAGAAAACCACTCCAAACGAAACTACTACTTTTGAATTAGAAGGAAGTAACATTATTCAAATGAATAAAGTAACTTCAAATGAAAATGTAATTCTTAACTTTGTATATGATGCGTCAAGTATGTTAGTAGGATTAAGCACAAGTGAAGGCAATTATTTTTATATGAGAGATATCACTGGAAATATTATCGGATTAATTGACCAAGAAGGAGAGTATGTGGTAAAATATACATACAATGCATGGGGCAAAACACTTGAAAAGCAGATATTGATTGATTGCATTGCGTCACGGCATAATCCATTTGTTTATAAGGGATATTTCTTAGATGACGAAACGGGGCTGTTTCTAATAACCTCACGATATTATGATCCTGAAACGGGACGGTTTATTTCACCCGATTCAATTGAATATCTTGATCCTGAAACGATCGGCGGACTTAATTTGTATGCATACTGCTTAAATAATCCGATTTTTTACGTCGATCCTGATGGACACGCGCCAATTCCTTGGTGGGGAAAACTGCTTATAGGTATAGGTGTGGTTCTTGTGGGCGCAGTAGTAACCGCACTAACGGCGGGAACAGGCGCAGGATTTATGGCAGCTTTCGGAGCCGCTTTACTAACTTCGGCAAAGGCTGTTGCAATAAGTACGGCAATAAGTGCAGGAATAGGATTGGCTGTTGGCGGCATAACCACTGGAACGTGGGAAGGTGCTTTCAACGGAATGCTTGATGGGGCGGTTGACGGATTTATGTGGGGAGGTATTTTTGCAGGCGGCGCACAAGTTTTAAGCGGAGTATTCAAAGGCGTAGCGACGATTGCAAATAATGCAGGAAAGTTACAAACTTTGAAGCAATCACCAATATTTTCACCTGATAGATTAAAAGGCGCTAAAGAAATTGCCGGTATTCTAAAAAAAGGTCAGAAGTTTTACGATTATGGTGGCACGTTAGTTAGATTCGGAAAATTTGCACACATCGACGTAAGTACAAAATCATTGTTACACTTAGCTGCGTTTGGATTTAAGCATATTCCAATCGGTACAGTTATTGCAGGTATAATAGGAGGTTTTTAATGAAAAGAATTAAGCACAAAACAAATAAGCAAGTCACATCAATTGAATTTAGTGTTGACAAAAATGGATATGATTTTCTATTCGGCTTGTGTGAAATTTTTGATTTGAAAGACATTTTTATAGATGTTTATACCGCTGTAATCAAAGAACAAGATTATAAGGCATTATCTAAAGTTGACAATATATTGATAGCAACAGCCGACAGAAATGCAAAAACAAAGGATATTCATTTAAAGGCAACAACGGAAAATCTATTACAAATTACTAAATTATTAGAAGTATGTAATTTTGAAGATTTGAATATTTGGAACTGCTATACAGATTGGGAGCAATATCTAAATGATAAATTAGATTACAACGTTCCTGTTTTCAAAAAATCAATCGTTAAACAAAATGAATGTGATTTTTATTTGAACTTCAAAGAGGGTGTTGTAGAGATTATTTGTCAGCCTGTTGACGACATTGATGAAGTATTAACTCAAATTCAAAAAATAATTTAAACTTATTTTGGATGAATACTAAAGATATTTAAGTCAGACTGATATTTCGATATTTGATGAATATGCTAAAGAACATTTTAAGATTTTGGTAAAACTTATTGACTTATTTAAAAAGTATTATAACATGTAGTATAGTGGGTTCTGACTTGAGGGTATCGAGTTGCCCGTTGTGGCAACTCCTTATCCTGCCTGTCGATTCCAAATCTTTGCCATAAGGTCTGTTGCAAAAACTATGAATTTTGTGGCAGGATAAGAAAAATGCAACAAAGTTGATTTTTGTATAGGTATAATCGGGAAACCCGATTCTCTCTTCTTCCACAAAAACAATGACTGTCTTCCTGTGGATATTCGTGTCAGCTCCGAAGAAACGAATTTCTATTATTTGAATTCTAGGTATTATCATCCTGAAATACATCGATTTATTAGTCCAGATAGTTTTGAATACATTGATGAATCTGATTTTTCTGGATTAAATCTATATTGTTATTGCTTAAATAATCCTGTAATGTATGTGGATCCTAGTGGGCATGCTCCTAAATGGTGGCAGTGGTTAATTGGTGGTATAGGTTTAACATTAATTGTTGTAGCTGCAGGTTTGGCTATTTTAGGAACTGGTGCCGCTGTTGGATTTGCTATTGGCGGGGCCATTGGTGCAAGTGCTTATAGTTTAGCATTAGGTACTAATTTTGGCAAAATGGGTACAGTTGTGGAACATCCAGGAATAAAAGTGAACTGGTCGAAAAGCATGATTCATGGACCTGAAAGAATGTTTCAACGAGGAGTTACTAAAAGAGTTGTAAATTCTACAGTTCGTAGAGGAATTGCACTTTCACAAGCAGGTGGAAAATTTGCTTTTGTTACTCAAAAGGCTGTTGTGGTTGTATCTTCTTCAGGCGTTCTTATAACAACTTATGGAAAAGTCTTTTATGACGCAGGCATGTTGGAGATTATAAAGGTTTTATTTGGAGGATAAATTTATGATATTAATTATTAATGCTTTATTAGATTTGTGGGATCCATATGAAATTTATTTGTTTCCACAAGATGAATATACAAGTTATGCCATAAAAATTCATGAATTTATTGAGAAACATAAAGATATTAATATAGAAACGCTTACAAATTTTGTTTTTGAAATTTTACCTCCTATAATCAAAGACAATGATAATATTATTTTATCAAAAGTTGAATATGAGAGATTTGCTAAAACATTATTATTAATATTAAAAGTATAAAGCGGGGATTCCACTTGTAAGGTATGCGAGATTGTCCATTGTGGCAATCTCTTTATCCTACCTGCAAATTCTCGGATTTTGCCACAAGGATTGTTGTAAAAACTATGAATTTTGTGGCAGGATAAGAAAAATGCAACAAAATTGATTTTTTTGTGGGAATAATCGGGAAACCCGATTTCCTGTTTTACCACAAGAATAATGACAGTCTTTCTGTGGATATTCGTGTCAGCTTTGAAGAAACAAATTTCTATTATTTGAATTCAAGGTATTATCATCCTGAAATACATCGATTTATTAGTCCTGATAGTTTTGAATACATTGATGAATCTGATTTTTCTGGATTAAATTTGTATAGTTATTGTATGAACAATCCTATCTTTGGTTATGATCCAAACGGAACGTTTGATTGGAATAAGTTTTGGAAAACAACATTAGGCGTAACGGCAGTTATTGGTCTTGCTGCTTTAGCAATAGGAGCAACTATAGTATCAGGTGGTTCATTTGGATTATTAGCAGCTGGCTTTGCTATGGGATCCACTGCAAGTATTGTTGGACAGGGCATTGGCAATGTATTAAGTGGTGAAAGTTTTTTCAATGATATTAGTTTAGGTTCTGTAATAATGGGTGGTATTGCTGGTGCGGCATTCATCACAGGTATTGGAGGTTTCTGGGGAGCAGTAGCAATTGGGGCTGTTTCAAACGCAGGAACACCGGCTCTTGAAAATAAAAGTTGGGCAAATATTGGTGCAAGTGCTGCTGTAGGTAGCATAGCTACTGGTGTCGGTTATGGTTTAGGAAAAGTTGTTTCAAATTGCGTGTTTAAAAATAGCGGAATGACCTTTATGGATTATTTTGAATTAGGAATAACCGATACTAATGCATTCTTTGCTGCAGGTCATGAATTTGTAGCTTCTTCTAGAGGTGTTACTAAAGCTTTAGGAAATTTAGGAATAGGATGGTTTTAATGAAAAAAAAGATTGTTACAATTGTCAATTTGTTTATATTATGTATACTTAGCATAGGTAATGTCATGTTTCTTTATAACAAAAGACTTAATAATGATAGTATACTTATGTTGGTTTTTGCTATAATTTTTCTTTTGTATTATATTTTAGGGATTTTGTTCCCTAATATGATTGTAAAATTTATACATCAAATCAGTCTCAAATTGTATAAGAATTCAGAAAATATTAAAGTTCCGGCATTAATTGAAGCAAAAAGAACATTTGTAAAAAGACTTATATATACATTAATTTGTTGTAACATATGTTTATTATTATCATTACTAACATATTTGTTTTAACAGATTAGAATTATAAAGATTAGTCAACACAATCTGGTGCAAATAAAGTAATGGATGCTTTTACTGGTGCTAACTACATTCAAAAATGGACTGGTATGAGCGATACTGCATATGCTTAATCATATTTGGGATTAAATTTTGCATCAAGTATTGGTCAAGTTGCAGGCAATATGTATCATCTTCATGCCACGAGGGAAGTTAGATTTAGCAAAGATGGTTCTAAAATCAAGGGATTTAGATATCAAGATAATTCATGAAATATGGTCTAACATTACCTATGATAGTAAAAATTTATTTCATCCAAGTGAAATGATAATCAAAGGTGCTAAGAAATCATTAAAGTGGAATGGTAAAAGATTAATTGAAATCACTAGAAGTACTTATGAGTATAATAGTGAAGGAACCAGAACCAAGAAAACTACTCCAAACGAAACTACCACTTTTGAATTAGGAGGAAGTAACATTATTCTAGGTACAACATCTCTTATAGAGGACGGTCTTGCTATGGCGGGATTTGCCATACCAGGCATTGTGGTTGTAAGAAGCGTTATATTATTAAGTATGGGATTTGAGTGGCTCATTAGAGAAATTACAGGATATAAGGACTAACAATTATATAAGTTAATAGCAGATTGAGTAATGTCGGTCTACTATTAACAAAATATTTTCATAGGAGGCATGAAAATGGAAGGAAAGATAACACGATACTTCAAATATGGGAAAATTAATAAGTATCTAAAATCGAAAAATAACAGCTATAATTGTTTAGATAACATATTGATATATTATGTAAATGGAAAATTGCAAAAAATATTAGAAAGCTATAATTTAAAAAAAATTAATATTTATCCGTTAATAGATAAAAAAGGAAATTATTTACAGATTGAATGTTTTTTTTATAATCTAACAGTTGATATTGGATTTGATGAAAATAGTTTTGATTATATAATATATTTACCGGGTATATCTGCGGAAGATTTCGATAAAGGCATAATCCAAAAAGAATACGATCATGATTTTGATATTGAAAAATTTTTTGAAGAATTTCATAATATGCTTCAAAAAGATGGTAGGCTAAAAAAGTAAATCCCGCTTATAGGGTATCGGAAATTGTATTTGTGGCAACTCCTTATCCTGCCTACAAATTTTCGGATTTTGTCACAGATAAACATAGTGTCCTTTCGTGGATATTCGCGTCATCGATGAAAAAACTGGTTTCTATTATTTGAATTCTAGGTATTATTCGCCAGAATTGCATAGATTTATATCTGTTGATAATTTTAATAATTTAATAGGATTAAATTTATATTGCTATTGTAGTAATAACCCTATTAATAATGTGTTAATAAGTAATTATATAATTCCCACATTTATGGTTTATTTAATTTATGGAACCAAATATGTTTTACGCTATTATATGTTTGTAAAAAAGAATGGTCCTATGCCACATTCATTGCCCACAAAAAGTGATTCAAAATAGTGTTAGAAAACAGAAACTGCCAGATGGTTCTCCTTATAGAGAAAGAGAATTGGGTCCGGATGGTAGAGTAGTTGTAGATTATAATCATCATCCGGGGGGGAGCAATAGGGCATGATCATGATCACGATTGGAATTGGGATGACGAAAAACCTAATAGAGGACCAGCAAAAAAACCAAGTAAGGTAGTAGCAGCATTAGGAATTATTGGAACTGGAGTCACGTTAATATGGTTAGTTGCAAATGATAGCACGGGTGTTGGTGTCGCTGATGATGCATTAATACCCGCTGTTGTCACATCTTTTCTAGCTTTTTGGGCTATATTGTTTGGCAAAGGAGATGATAATACATGGTAGGAGCAACTTTAAAATTTGATAACTGGTCAAAAAATATCTTTAAGGTTTTATTTAAAGATATAGATATTTCTTCTTGGAACTTTAATATTAATTTTTGGGAATCATATGGAAAAACAACGATGATTAATGATTATAATGAATTAGACTATATTGATCCGACTCTTGCAAAAAAAGAGTTAATATATGATAATTGCGAAGTGTACCCAGAGTTTTTAGAATTATTCTTAAATACTATTAAAGAGAACACCGAAAATATAACGACTTACAAAGATTTTATAGATTCAAATTATTTTATGTCATTAGTAATTATTGATCATCGAAATCTTGAAATCTGTTGTAAAGATAGTGCAATTTTAAGTAAAGTAATTAGTAATTTTAAAGAATCGAATTTAGAAAACAAGAGAGTTGTTATATTAGATAGTATTCAATCAGAAGCAGTGATTTGTCCTTATCGTTCTAAAAATGACAAAAGCATTTATGACAAGTAACTTGAATGCTGGTTTGAAAAGAAAAGGATATGTTGTGAAAATTGTAACTTTTGTTTTGTAGTTACCAATGAAATAATAGAATTTGTAGGTGAATCAATAGGACATTTCTATTTGAGGTTTTAATTGGTAAGTACTATAAAGAGTGAAAAGTAGAGAATTCTATGAAATTTGATTATGATTATTATCGTAATGTATTATTATTTGTAGCAATAGGTATTTTGATAGCTGGAATTTTTTTAATAATCAGTGGTATTCATACATTGAGGGGTAAAACTTTTGCCAATAGTTATTTACCAAAAAGCACCATTGTATTAGAAGTAAATATTATTTATCCTGAATAAAAGTTAAAAACTCATTTCAAATTTCAATCAAGAAGGGAAACATAACTAAACAAAAATATGTTTCCCTTTTTTATCGATATAGTAGTTAAAAAATATGTCAAAATATATGATATTAAATTCTTAGACTTTTTAAACTTTACACTTTGTAGTACAATGTTATTGATTTTAGTTTATCTATATCAATTCCGTTTATTGAAGGTTTTATTGGTATCAAAATTGACGTTTCACTTATAATTGTTTTAAAGGAATAATTGCTGAAGGATAGTTTCATTTATCACGTAAATATGGAGGTTAAAAATTTTAGTGGTTACAATTTCATGTATGATTGTAATAGTTTTATTATAAACATGATTCTTCATGAAATACACTGAAATCTTGAAGTTATTTATAAATATTTTCTTGAACTATTAGATATTGATTAAAAAAATCATAAAGAGTAGTATAGATTTATCATAGATTTTAAAATAAATAAGGAGAAAATAAATATGGAAGATTGGAGATTAACGAATCAAGAAAAATATATGTTATGTATATGTTTAAAAAAAAATAATACCAAGCGAATCTTTGCTATTTAAAAATAATATTTATAGACATGAACATTGCGAATTTTGTATGGATAAAATATCTATTGATACAAAAGATGAATGTTATTGCACTATAGATAATTATAGATTTATTTGTAAGACATGTTTTAATGATTTTAAATCAAGATTTAAATGGAAAGTTGAAGACTAAATAAAATAAGAATTCATATCAAAATAAATAATACATACTTGTAAGAATGTATCGTCTTCAAAATAGGCAAATAAATTATTATAAATCTTTTTTGAAGTTTTTTTTGCCAAAGAAAATATAAAAAGATTTGAGGATGTCTTAATTTAAAACTATAAACTTTTCGATGCTTGAAAAGCATTTTATTTCGAGAAAACAATAAAAATTTGTGGGAGTATTTTATCAAAAAGAAATTGACTTTGTGCCAATTAAAAAATGAGAAAATATATATCCATGATGAAAAAAACTTTGCAAGAGAAGTGGATTTCTTTTAAAAATAAAAGATGCATATCCAAAATAATAAATAGCAAAATCTAGGCATCTAGAATATTCTTTTAAAGTAATAGATACGGGAGAATGGCTTTCAAAAGTAAGAAATAAGCAATAAAACGATTAGGCTTACCAACTTTTTACAGCAGGTATTGATAATTATTTAAGTTTATATTAAAAGATAATATGTTTAAAGAGATTAAGATTAATTTAAAATTATCAAATAAGGAAAGTGAATAAGATAATTTACTGAGAGATATTTCCAAATAGTTTTGTCATTAGATATGTGCTATAATAATGAAAGGAAAGGGGTTATATTAAAATGAAATTTGAATTATGGTCAGTTTGGCATATTCTTTATATACTTTCACCCATTATTATCATGTCTATTTTATACTTTTCACTTAGAAAACGTTCTTATAAGACACGATATATTATTGGAGTAATCATTGGTGTATTATCACTAGCGGTTTTAATAACCCGAAATATAGATATTTACTTATCGAATGGCTTTGACCCAGAAATTATTCCATTACAAGTTTGTCATTTTGGAAATATTATGGTATTTATAAGTCTTGTGTTTAGAAGTAAAATTTCTACATCCATTATTTGGAGTTTAAATCTTTTTGCAGCTTTTGCTTCTTTAATATTTGCAGATAGTTTAGCAAATTATAACACGATTTGGTGTATACGCGCACAAGCTTATATTTGGGGACACTTATTAATTGTGGTTGGAGCACTTTATGCAGTAATGCTTAAAATTGTAAGAATTGATTTTAAATCTTTCTTATATGGAATAGGAGTTATCTTTATATTATTAATTCCTGCTATCATCTTAAACTCATATTTTAATGATGTGAAAGGTTATTCCATCAATTATTTTTACATCTATAATGCGGATGGTGTACCTTTAGAATTTTTATATATTGGTGAACGGGCAAAATATGGATGGTTTACAATTAATTGGATATATACTATTTCAATGATCCTTATTTTTGCAGTTTTATTGTATGGTATTTATAATATTCAAAAACTTTTCTATCGAAAAGATAAAGATTATCAAACCCACAATATATTTTATAAAAAGAAAGGCTAACAACTTAAAAATATCCACTTGTATAATGTATCATAAATAAAAATTAAAAAAAGGAAAGAGAAAAAAGATGTCAAATTTGATCGATATTTATAGTAAAGGTGATTACCCCGCAAATATATTATCTAATTTTAGTCCAAACAATTTTATAATGGATGGAGTGGAATGTGCATGTATGGAAGGTTTTTTACAATCTTTAAAATATCGTAGTATTAAAAAACAAATAAAAATTTGTGGTCTTGTCGGTAAAGAAGCCAAAAAAGCAGGAAAAAAGAAATTTTTTTGGCGATTTAGTGGAAACTTATACTGGCAAGGAAAAAGATATAAAAGAATAAGTAAAGAATTTGACGAACTTCTTTTAAGAGCTTATAAGGAAATGTTAAAAAATGAAGCCTTTTATAATGCTTTAAAAAGTAGTAAGAATTGTTTATTAAAACATTCTATCGGTAAACACGACAAAAGAAAAACCATTTTAACAGAAGAAGAATTCATAAATTATCTTTATCTACTTCGTAATGAAATGATTGTTTAAAAATTCATAGATAACAAAAATATACGTTAAATGACAAAGAAAAATATTTGTTTTAATTATTCAATTTCTTTCTTGCCGAAAAAAGTAAATTTATAGTATAATAACTAAGAGTTTTTAAGAATACTTAGATGACACATGTAGAGAGTAATCTCGTAAACCTGATCACGGAACTAAAAAGGATGAGGCTCATGTGTTTTTTTTATGTTTTCTTAAATAAAAAATCAATAGAAAGAAGGAATCATTTTATGCCCAAAAACAAAAAACAAAAATTACTTTTTGCTTTAATGACAGTCATTATTACTGTTCATGCTTATGTGTTTTATAGTTTATATGTAATAAACGGATCCACATTAATGAATATCAACCATACAAACTCTGTCCTTCAAGCGATTCATCAACAAGGCGGTATATACATGCTTGGGAATATGTGTCCAATTTGGTTAGTCATTATCGTTGAGTTTGTATTTGCAATGACATTAGAAATGATTTTAGGTCAACCATTTTCTTTTAAAATAGCTACTAAGCATTTTGATAGGCAAACAACACATCCTGTTTTATTTGAATCCGTAATTATCTGTGTGACGGTTTTTATCATGTGTACATCCATGAGTTTAATTGCTGCTTTTTTATACTATCCTTATTATAATGGATTTCACTTTTTAACACTAATAGCAGATTGGATAAAACTAATGTGTTATAATTTCCCATTTGCATTTTTCTCACAGCTTTTCTTTATTCAACCTCTTGTCAGAATTTTATTTAGACTCCTTATTCGACATTAAAGACGTTGATTTTGTTTCATTTTAAAAGTATATATAACAAAATATTTCCAAACTTATTTTAGCAAAAAAGTTTGGATTTTTTTGATGATAAATTTCATATTAAGAAAAAAAATATATCCATAGATAGTGGAAAAAATTATATCTTTTGATGATGAATATATTTAAGATATTTATAGTAATAGATTTAAAAAAATGGTATTTTCGATGTTAAGGAAAGCGTCAATTTATTTTTTAAGTTAAAAAAACATAGAAATTTATCGATAAATATGCTAAATTTTAATAAATGCCACGTAAAGTAGCAGAAAAATTAAGAATGACGTTTTAGTTTGCTTGCAATGTCAATCCTTTTTTTCCTATACTTAGCTTACTTAATAAGGAGGTTTTAAAGATGACATTTGCAGAAAAATTAAAAACCATACGAAAACAAGCGAATCTTTCGCAAGAACAGCTTGCAGAAAAACTAGGGGTATCACGACAAGCAATTACAAAATGGGAAACCGATATGGGAATTCCTGATATTGAAAATATTATGGCTATTTCTGAACTTTTTCATATTTCTGTAGATGAATTGCTTTCAAGTAAACTAATGGAAAAGAAATCAGATGATTTTTTATTTGAAAGCGTAACAGAATATGATATTGCCGAGTTAAAGCATTATGATATGAAACTTGGCGGAGCAAAAAAATTGTGTATATCAGGTTACAATGGTGAAAAAATTCATATTCGATTGGCTTCGAATACTTTGACGACATTACAAAGTGATTTTAAGATTAAAATTGATGACGTGAAAAAAAGAATTGATATTGATTTGCACCGCAAAAAAGATATCACAGAAGCAAATGCAAAAGAGGCATTATCTATTTTTATCCAAATGCCTTTATCATATATTGGGCGAATAGAATGTGCAATAAATGCAGATGAAATTGTACTAAAAGATTTAGATTGTAAGCATATTGAATTAGATGTAAAATCATCCAATATTTATTTACAGGAAGTAAAAGGAACCGTTGAAATCAATAGTAACTTAGATATGAACATTGAATGTAAAAGTTTAAATGGAGCAGTGGCGATTAATCAAATTTCAGCTACATCCAGAATTACTATTCCAGATAATGTTGAATTTATGACCATCAAGAAAGGAATAAAAACAACGCTATCTTTTGAAAAAGATGGAATTCCCTCCAAAGCCTTTTCTATGCAAAAAGCCGATAATGTAATCGAATTAAATGGCATTAAAAGTGAATTAGTTATTTCCACTTTTCATCCAAAGGAATAATCCTTATGATTCAATATAAATATAAACCGGTTCGATTTTATAGTATTTGCTTTGCTACTTCTTGGTTATTTTGGATAATTGCAGCCATTATCAGTAAAAACGCAAACGATAATCTATCCAATGTGTTTATGTTATTAGGTTTAATAGCACCTGCTATAACAGCCATAATTACGGTTTTCACTTCCAATTGCAAAGCATTGAAACAAGATTTAAAGAGAAAAATAATTGGCTTTTACCGTATAAAACCTTTTAATATTTTCCTTGCTGTACTTGTTTTTGTTGTAATTATTGTACTTTCTATTTTTATTTCTACGTTTTTTGGCGGATCATGGAAACAGTTTTCTTTTACAGAAGATTTTTCTTTTTCAGTAGGTGGCACTTCAGCATTGTTGACTATTTTATTAGCGGCAATTATAGAAGAAGTTGGTTGGAGAGGTTATGGTGAAGATGCTATAGCTTCTTATTTTTCTTGGTTTACAGAATCAATTGTTTTTGGCTTTGTATGGGCATTATGGCATTTACCTTTATTTTGGATAGAGGGAACATACCATTATGGTTTAAAAGAACTTGGTATTGGATATATGTTGAATTTTTTAATTAGTGTTGTTCCATTAGGATTTTTAACAACTTGGGTTTATGTAAAAAACAATCGTAGCATGCTTGCCTGTATCATTTTCCATTTGTTTTTTAACATAATGCAGGAAAAAATGGCTATGACACCACAAACAAAATGCTTAGAAACAATAGTCGTTACCGGAGTAGCGATGATTATTGTTTTTACAAATAAAGAATTATTTTTCGAAAAGAAACATGTTGGAAATATGTTAAATTCTAATGAAAAAGATAGAAAAAAATAAAACAAGTTTCAACTAGATAATATCGTAGTTTTATCTTATAATGAAAAGTGTAGAATAAAAGGTGAAAATATGGAAAAAATGATGAATAGCGAAAATATAAGTCAATTTGCTTATTTAAACGATAAAGTTTTAGTGGGGCCAATTAAAGGGATTGTTCTTCGTTTTCTTGGATTGGGAAGCACTTCGATGTTTTTAAACGAAATAACTGAAGGAGAATATTTTGGAGAACAAGGCATTTTATATGTAATTCCTTATAATAATCCTTGGTCATGGATGAATCAACAAGCTGTGCAATACACCGATGAAATTATAGATGTTATTCTTGATAAATTCAATTTATCACCCGATATCCCTTTGGTATCTTCTGGTGGAAGCATGGGTGGGCAATCAGCTTTAGTATATATGGCTTATGCAAAAAAAACACCTGTTTCTTGCGTAGTGAATTGTCCTGTATGTGATGTGGTTTATCATTTTACTGAAAGAGTAGACTTGCCAAGAACATTATATAGTGCAGTAGCTAACGAAGAAGGAAATATCAAAGATGCATTGAAAAGAATTTCACCTATACATATAATAAACAAGTTACCTAAAGTGAGCTATCATATTTTTCATTGTGATAAGGATATGGATGTAAACATAGATAAACATTCAAGAAAATTTGTAGAATTAATGAAAGCAAATGGTTTTTCAATAACCTTTGATGTTGTTTTAAATAGAGGACATTGCGATTTGACTTATTCTATGAAAAAACTATATGGTAAATATATTCTCGATTCTATTTTAAATAAATAATAAGATATTAACTTTTATCGTATCATTGAAAGATAAACTGTTTAATGTATGGATCGATTGAAAGGGCTAAATTTTTAAAGATTTTCATTAATTATATAAAGATTATCATCTTATTTGCTTGATTTATAAGTTAGAATTCATCTTAAAGAATTAGGTATTCGATTTTCTTTTTTGTATTTGAAAAAATTTTAAGATGATAAAACCTATCATAACACCTAAAAAAGAACCTAAGCTATTTAAAATGACATCATCGATATCTGAAATTCTTTGCATAGGAATTTGAAGTAATTCAATAATTATTGAAAAAATTAAGGAAATAAATAGAATTTGATAGCCTTTGAACTGGTTAAATAAACAATAAAACAAAAAAGAAAATGGAAGAAATAAAAAAATATTACCAAATAGATTAGTAAAAGCATAATTGAAAAAGCGTTTATTTTTCAATAAAGAAATTAAATTTTTAATCGTTTTAAATGGAACAATATTGTTATGATGTTGTTCCTTTTTAAAGGTAATATATAATTGTTCATTAACCATTAGAAAATTAGGTAAAATCGTAAAATAAAGTATTCCGAAAATGGAAGCAATGAATAAGAAAAGTCCTATTTCACGAAAAAAATATATATTTTTATTTTTTTTGCGTATATACATTATTCGTAAAAAAACATATAAAGGAGTGATAACAAATAAAAAAAGTAGTAAATAAATTAAAGATTGAATTTCCATAATTTATGACTCCTTTCTGAATTATTTTATGCGATTTTAAGTTTTTTTATTATTTTGACTCGTAGAATTTTATGAATAGAATTAAAAAGTTTCTTTTCGAACAATTATTTTTTTTATGAAAATGTTATAATGATAAAAATGAAGTTAATTAATATTGGATAAAAAGGAGAAAAAAATGAAAAAAATTAGTATTGTTACTGGAGGCGCTTCCGGACTAGGAAAAGAATTGGTAAAAGGATTATTAGAAAAAGGTATGGAGGTATGTGTAATTTCTCGAAATGAAAGTAAAATATTAAAAATGATTAAAGAAATTCACCATGAAATCATCTATTATACTGGTAATATTGCGGATGAGAATTTTGTAAAACATGTTTTTGAAGATTTAACAAATAAAAAGTATTATGTCCATTATTTATTTAATTGTGCAGGTGTTGCTATTTTTGGTGAACCAAAAGACATGAACTTAGAAAAAATTCAACAATCTTTTCAGTCCAATACAGTTGGTTTAATGTTGATGACTTATGAAGCCTGTAAAATAATGAATAATGGTGGAACCATTATTAATATTATGTCTACAGCCGCTTTGAAAGGAAATGCAAATGAATCCGTTTATTGTGCATCAAAATGGGCAGCTAGAGGATTTACAGAAGCTTTGCAAGAATATTATAAAAAAAGTAATATTCATATTATAGGAGTTTATCCTGGAGGAATGAATACGCCATTTTGGACATCGGATTGTGGATTAAATCCAAATGTAGAAAAATTTATGAAACCTGAAGAAGTATCGAAGGTCATTTTGGATACAGTTATGGAAAGAGATACTTCTTATACTTCTAGTATAACCATCAATCGCATTGAATGATAGGAAAGTTAAATGAAAATACTAAAATCCGCTATGATCGGAAATTATAGCGGATTTTTTGTAACTTTCATTTGTAGTATTGATTATAAAAATTGTTTTAGTTTTTCAACTGCCATTTCTTGCATATTAACATATTCTTGAATTAGATGATAAACATTTTTATCTGTGTCATTGTGATTTAAAAGTTTTCTTCCTTCTATAATTCCCATATTCGTTCCTTTTAAAATTAATTCTGCGATTTTAGAAGTGCTAGAATCTTTTATCGTTTTCATTTCAATTCCATACCAAGTCATCATTTTGTTCATTGTGTTCGTTTTATGTGGTTCATCTGTAGGGTTATACTCTGAATATAAATCACAAATTTCATCTGTAATTAATTTATATTTTTTATATTGATTATTTAACTCTTTTTTTAACTCACTATCATCCACTTTTTCTAAAACAAAATGAATTGCATCCATACCCATACAGGCACCTTTGTTTAATTCATCTAGTACATTTATTTCATTGTTTTCTTTTTTCATAAATAACAACCTCCATTTTTATTTTGATATTAATTTTTTAATTTATACTTTTTGATATAAAATAACTGATTTTTAACATTGAAAAAATATTTTTGATAGTTTTACTTAAAATTAGATGGGTTGTTTTGCGTAGAATAACAATAAATATCCATTGAAGAAAAGATAAAAAAAGATTATATTATTAATGTATTCTAAAAAGAATAATAGGAGGTAAGAATTATGAATTATGCTTTAGAAAGTTTGCAAAATGATTGTAAAAATTGTTATAAATGCATAAGAGGTTGTCCAACAAAATCCATTTCTTTTTCAAACGATCAAGCTTCTATTATTCACCAGGATTGTATTTTATGTGGTAAATGTTATTTGGCTTGTCCACAAAAAGTAAAAATTATACGTAATGATTTAAAAGAGGTGCAAAATCTTCTCCATTCAGGTAAAAAAGTTATTGTTTCTTTAGCACCTTCTTTTATTGCAAATTATCCGAATTGTTCGATAAATACTATGAAAAAAGTTTTAAAACAATTGGGTTTTTATGATGTGGAAGAAACCGCTGTTGGAGCAACTATAGTAAAAAATAATTATGATGAAATGATTTTAAGAAATCGTCAAGAGATAATCATTTCTTCTTGTTGTCATAGTATAAATTTATTAATTCAAAAACACTATCAAGAATGTCTTCCTTATTTAGCTAAGGTATTATCACCTATGTTAGCGCATGGTCAAAACATTAAGAAAAGAGAACCCGATGCTTATGTAGTTTTTATTGGACCTTGCATTGCTAAAAAAGATGAAGTAGATAAAAACGAACAACATTATGTGGATTATGCTTTGACGTTTTTAGAATTGGATGAATGGTTAAAAAATCAAGACCTTCAAATAGAAGAAGATGAAAATAAAAAACTTATTGAAAATTCAAAGGCACGTTTATTTCCAATTGATGGTGGAATTTTAAAGACAATGAAATGCGACAATAAAGAATATGAATATTTATCAGTAAGTGGGATAGAAAATGCTATTCAAGTTTTAGAAGAAATTAAAAAAGGAAATTTAAAAAAATGTTTCATTGAGATGTCTTCTTGTAGTGGCAGTTGTATTAATGGTCCAGCAATGAGCTTGAAAGATACTCATTTATTAAATGGATATATCCAAATTAAAAAAAATGCAGGAATGAAAGATTTCCAAGTAGAAAACGATAATATTTATCATGTATATAAAGAGGATTTATCCATCAAAAATATTCCAAGCGATTCAGAGATAGAAAGAATTTTAAAAGAAATGGGGAAAACATCAAAAGAAAAAGAATTCAATTGTGGTTCTTGCGGTTATCCATCTTGTAAAGATAAAGCAATTGCTATTTTCCAAGGAAAAGCAGTAAAAGAAATGTGTTTGCCTTATTTAATGGAAAAGGCAGCCAGTTTTTCAAATAATATCGTTAAAAACACGCCTAATGGTATAATGGTTTTAAACACACAATTAGAAATACAACAAATTAATAAAGCGATGTGCCGCCTAGTCAATGTTGAAGAGGCAAAACATTTAATTGGGTTAAATATAACGACTTTATTAGCACCTGATTTATTTTTAGATGCTTTAGAGGATAAAATTATCAAAGATGAAAAACAATATTTGCTTGATTATGATAAATATGTTGAAACAACCATTATTTATGATAAAAAATTCGATATTTTAATTTCGATTATGAGAGATATTACTGCCGAACAAAAAAATACAGAGAAAAGAAATGAAATATTAAAAAAATCAATGGAAATCACGAATGAAGTAATTGAAAAAAACATGCGAACAGTTCAAGAAATTGCTTCTTTATTGGGGGAAAGTGCTGCCGAAACGAAGGTGGCTTTATTATCATTAAAGGATACCTTAAAAAATGATGAGTAATTTTAAAATCTGTGATATAGGTTATGTATCACTTAACCATGAAAATGAACAACTATGTGGAGATAATATTCAAATTGTTCGACCTAATAATCAAACAAGTGTTTTAGTATTAGCAGATGGCTTGGGCAGTGGTGTAAAGGCTAATATTTTGTCGACATTAACTGCAAAAATGATATCCACTATGATGGCCAATAATATTTCATTAGAAGAATGTGTAAAAGCGGTTATGGAAGCTTTACCGGTTTGCAAAGAAAGAAAAGTAGCTTATTCCACTTTTACGATTGCAAAAGTCATTGAAAATCGATATGTTGAAATTTACAATTATGATAATCCTAAGCCTTTTTTAATCCATAATGGAAAAGTAAAAGAATTATCGATGAAATGTGATGAAATTGCTCAAAAAAAGATTTATTATACAAAATTAATTATGGAAGAAAATGATACTTTATTTTTGATGAGTGATGGAATGATTTATGCAGGGCAAGATCAAAATTTAAACTATGATTGGGATTTGCCGCAAATTTATAGTTATGCTGAAAGTTTTTATGATGAAAATTCTTCGGCAAAATCCATAGCAACGGTTTTAATCGATTATGTGAATACTTTATATGGAAAAAAACCAAGTGATGATGTGACTTGTGCAGTTTTAAAAATTAGAAAAAGAAATCATATTAATGTATTAATAGGTCCATCTGAAAATAAGGCAGATGATGAAAAAATGTTATCTTTGTTTTTTTCAAAGGAAGGTAAGCATATTGTTTGCGGTGGTAGTACAAGTCAAATGGTTGCTCAATATTTAAAAAAAGATTTAATGGTATTAAAAGAAAGTCCTGCAGAGGATATACCTCCTATTTCCATAATCGATGGGGTTGATTTAGTAACAGAAGGAGCCGTCACACTAAATAAAGTTTTGCAATATTCCGAAAATTTATTAAAAGATAATCAAGATTATTTCACATGGTTTTATATGGAAGATGGCGCTAGTCAGCTTGCACGTTTTCTCTTTGAAGAAGCAACAGATATTGATTTTTTTATCGGTTGCGCCGTCAATCCTATTTATCAAAATCGATCCAATCGTTTATTAGAAAAAACTAAAATGAAAATTATTGAAGAATTAATTGCAAATTTAAAAGAAACAGGGAAAAATATAAAGGTTAGTTACTTTTAAAAATAGAAAGGCAAAGTTTGATGAAAAAAATAAGAATTATACATACAAATGATATTCATTCCTCTTATGATAATTTTTTAAAGATAGCAGCAGAGATAAAGTCATTAAAAAATGGTCATGAAATCATACTTGATGCGGGAGATTTTAATGATTTTTCTTCATCGATTACTTTAGGAACCAAAGGATATATCGGTTTGAAACTATTAAATCAATTAAATTATACGGCGTTAACCATTGGTAATAATGAAGGTTTCCAAAATTTAAATATCATTGAAGAAAATTGTAATTATGGTTTGGTCAATATTTTGTCATGTAATTTATTTTGTAAAGATGGTCAAAAAATAAAAGGCTTGAAACCCTCTGTTTTTAAAACAATCGATGAGGAGACTTTTTTGATTATTGGGGTATCTCCTTATTTGCCCTCTTATAATGCTTATTATCAAAATTATGGTATAGTAGCTTTTGAACCTTTTACGTACATTAAAGAAGAAATTCAGAAAAATAAAGGAAAATTTGATTTTGTTATTTTACTTTCTCATTTGGGACTAAAAACGGATATTTTAATGAGTCAATCTATTCCAGAAATCAATATAATCATTTCAGGACATTCTCATCATGTGATGAATTGTGTAAAGGTCAATGAAACCTACATTCATCAATCTGGGGTTCGTGGTTCGCATGTGGGGGTTATGGATGTTTTCATTCAACAGCATAAAATAATACAAGTGACCGATCAAAATATTGCAATGGATGAAAGTAAATCTGTTGATAAAGAATTATCTGTCCTTTTTAATCAATATAAAGAAATGGCTATTTATAATTTATCAAAACCAATCTTGAGCATACCTGTCAATTTAGAGTATTCCATTGATCAAGAATGCAATTTTACCAATTTATTGGCAGATTATATGAAAAATCATTTTGAGTGTGATTTTGCTCTTGTAAATTCTGGATTAACAGAGGCAAATTTGAAAGCAGGAGAAATATCTATGAAAGATATACTTGAAGTTTGTAATAGTCCCTTGTATGTTTCAACAATGGCTGTTCAAGGGAAAATTATTATTCAAGCTTTAAATATGTCAACGAAACAAGAAAAATGTCATGACCATTATCGAAGACCTGGATTTCGAGGTGCATTTTTAGGAAAATTACATGTTTCTTACAATTGCAAAATAAAGCAATCATTCCCTAATAAACTACAGTTTTTTATCAATAATCAATTGATAGAAACAGAAAAATATTATAAAATTGTAACGTCGGATTATTTCCTAAGGGGAATGGGCTATGAAGTTTTAGGAAAGAATAAAGATGGTCATATTCTTGCTCAAACCATTAAGGAAATAATTATCGAGGCGTTACAAGATGAATCTTCTTATATTTATATAAATCAAAAAAGATGGGAGAAGGAAATATGATTGATGCAATGATATTTGATATGGATGGAACTTTAGTTAATTTTGTAAGTCAAATTACAAAATCATGGAATATGACTTGTAAAAAATATAATTGGGAAAGAACTTTTACCAAAGACGAGATTCAAAATGTCATGGGCTTAAATAGTCATGATATTGGAGTTGTTTTATTTCCAAATATAAATGAAAATGAAGCGCAAAAAAGAATTGAAATTTGTAGTGCTGAAGAAATCGACTATTTAGAAAAAGAAATGGGAGATACTTATATTCCAAATGAAAAATTTTTAATGGATTTATCTTCAAAATATTCATTGTTTATTGTGAGTAATTGCTTAAAAGGGTATATTGAAGTTTTTTTGAAACATTTTCATTATGAAAAATATTTTATAGAAACAGTCAATTCAAGTAATGGTTTGACAAAAGGAGAAAACATTCATTATCTTGTTGAAAAATATCAATTAAAAAATCCGGTTTATATTGGGGATACCATCAAAGATAAAATTTCATCAGAAGAAGCAAAAGTAACCTTTATTCATGCCTCTTATGGATTTGGAAAGGTAGATTGTGAATATAAAATTCATAATTTACAGGAATTATTAAAATGGTAACGCTATAATTTACTTTATAATATATTTTGATATTTATAATGAAGGTGAAAAACATGGCAAAAAAAATGGATATGCGTTTACTAATTAAATTAACAATTCCCATTTTTTTAGAATTAGTTTTACAAATTCTATTAGGTAATGTAGATAAAGTAATGGTAAGAAACGACTATTCTGCCAATGCAATTAATCAAGCTAATTCTATTTTGGAAATGTTAACCGTGTCGATTTCGGTATTAGCAGCCGGAAGTCTTATTTTAATTAGCCAATATAAAGGAGCAAATGATCGACAAAGTGAAATGAAAATTTATGCCATTTCCTTTTATTTTAATTTGTTTTTAGGTTTTATTCTTGGAGGCTTATTGCTTATTTTTGCAAAGCCTATTTTTTATGCGATGAATGTGAATGAGGCTTATTTTGATGAAACTATCCTTTATCTTAAAATTAATGGTGGTTTTTTGTTTTTACAAGCCATAATTTTATCTTTATCATCTTATTTAAGAAGTAATGAATATGTTTTACAAAGTTTAATTTCATCTGTGATTTTTAATATAATCAATGTTATTTTAAACGCTTTATTTTTATATGTTTTTAAGATTGAAGGAGCAAAAGGTGTTGCTATTGCTTCGGTTATATCGAGAGGAATAGGATGTATAATGTTATTTTTTATAATAAAACGTTTATTGAAAATTCATTTTCATATAAAGGAAGTTTTTCATACTTCGTGGTCAGAATTAAAAAAATTATTGAAATTAAGTTTACCTTCTGCAGGTGAATCTTTATCTTATTCGATTTCTCAAATTGTCATTTTAGCTTTTATTAATATCATTGGTTTAAAACTAAACTTTGCTGCTCCAACCGCTAAAACGTATACATCGATTATGATTCAATTTACTTATATTTTTACATCGAGTATATCACAAGGAATGCAAATATTATTAGGTAGATATTTAGGAGCAAATCGAAAAGAAGAAGCAAATTTACTCGTTAAGAATACCGTTATTTTATCTTTGATAGTTTCCATTTCTTTAGCTGTTTTGCAAGCTGTATTAGCTCAATATATTTTTCGTTTTTTTACAAAAGATCAAGAAGCCATACGTCTTTGTCAGCAAATTATGTTGATTGAAATTGCTTTGGAAGTGGGAAGGGCTATCAATATCGTGTTGGTTCGCGCTTTGCAAACGAGTGGAGATGTATTATTTCCGACAATTTTAGCGATTATTTTTTGCTGGTTTGTAGCAGTAGTTGGAAGTTATTTTTTAGGAATTGTATTGCGTTTAGGTATCGCAGGTGTTTGGATATCGATGTCATTAGATGAAATATGTCGTGCGATTATATTTTGCTTCCGATGGAAAAAAGGTGTATGGAAACAAAAAAAATAATATGCCATATTCAGAGAATGATTATGGGT
>CABUID010000019.1 GCA_902491575.1 uncultured Bacillota bacterium | reverse complement strand
TCTATACTGCTACTGCTTGAACAATCCGATTATGTATGCTGATCCTAGCGGACACGCTTTTATTTCTGCATTATTAATTAGTATGGGTATTGCAGCTTTAATTGGAGGAGCGACAGCTGGTGTAAGTGCATATAAATCCGGTGAACGAGGATGGGATTTAGTTGCAGACATTGCTGGAGGAGCTTTATTTGGCGCTGCTATTGGGGCAACTATTGCATTAGGCGGAGCTGCTGGATTAGCGGCCACTGGAGCTACCGTAACTGGATTTGGATTATCTACAGGAGCGGCTCTAGGAATATCTGTTGGAGCTACCACTGTTGCTGGTATGACAAAATATTCACTTGATTGTGTCGCTTCTAATGAAAATAATTGGAATTTTAGTGGTTTTGTTTTATCGGGAGTAGAAGGTGCACTACAAGGAGCAGCTACTTTTGGTTTAGCATTTGTAGGTGGTAAATCAGGATTATTTAATAAATTAGGTAATTTCAGAACAGCAGATGCATTCTATATTAATCATGGTGGTATGAGTACCTTACGATCTATATTTTGGGGATCAAAAGTATTAATCGGAGAAACATTGTCAAAAGCAATTTTTGTTAGTGGTTCTGCGGCATTGGCAAGATGGTTGATTGATTTGATGATACCAGACTTGTATTAGAAAGGTTGGTTTAAATGAAAATAAAAAAAGATATATATCATGTAATATTCTTCGATTTATTTTTTGTGTTAATAAGCATTGTTTTAGTAACTTTTGGTTTTTTTCTAGGGTTTGAAGTGACAAAAACTAATATTTTAAATTACTTATTAATAATAGGGATTATTATCATTCTTGGCATTATTGTATTTTGTTTATATTCTTTATTTTGCAAAACATATTATGAATTTGCAAATGATTCTCTTAAAATAACTAGAAAAGGAAATATCATTAAAGAGATTAATTATAATAAAATTAAATATAGTGAATATTATAGGTTTGCTACCTTATTATTAGGAGATTCCAAAGGTGGAAAGTTGATGGTTTATTATTTAGAAGATGAGATAGAAAAAAACGTAGAGATATCTTTTTTAATAAAACTAACAAAAAAAATAAATATAAAAAACATCATTATTAAATAACACAGACTTGCAGGAGTGTAGCTATTTTTTTGTTTATTTTTTGAAATAATTGTCGAATTATGATAAAATTAGATTATAAATATAGTAGGTTTTCTGAACAAGAAATATTCAATTATAAAGATTCAGCAGCCAATTATGCTTGGAAATTATTATGGATCCAACCACAAAAATTTTTAAGTGTATTTACTAAATCTTATGGTCAAAAAATTTTGTTACAAACAACTATTGGAGCAAGATTATCTGGAACTGTCAATTTTATAAAGAAAAATGACTGGAGTAAACATAAACCTATCATTCCGGTTGTTCCGTTATATCCATTATTTTATAGGAGAATAGAAATATGAACATTCAAGAAAAACTCACTCAAAATTATCCCTTAGTTAATAAAGTTGATTCTAAATTAAATTGTTATTTATTAGATAAAAAGAGAGATTTAATATTTTGGGATGAATTGATTAAAAAGATTCAATAGAAGAAGTATTAAATTATTTGGAAGAAAAAACTAAAAATACAAACTTTACAGAGTATAAAACATTAATTGTGATTGGTAAAACAAAAGATAAATTTAAAAAAGTCGATTTGCATTATTTTAACAACGTTAATACAATTGTAGTATTTTACTTAATTAATGAAGAAACTAGCGAGGTATATATGAATGATTCTTGGATTTCATTTTTAGGATTAAATTACAAAAAATATGTTAGAAAGATAAATGAAATTTTAAATAAATAGTAAATTACTTTCACAAGCAAAAACTAGGTAGGTTTACTCTATGAGTAGACTTACCTTTTCTTTTTATAAAATAATATTTAACTGTGAATATATTTATGTTAATTTATATATTTTTTGTGAAAATTTCCATAAAATGACATAAAGATAAAGATGTTAATAAAATGAATAAAGGTAAAAATAAAATTAGGAGGTTATAGGATTCATATTAAATGAAAATAAAGATAACTTAGTAAAAAAGAAAGAAAAAAAGCGGTATGATAAATCACACCGACTTTATCTTAAAATATTTTTAATAACCTTCAGGGTTTTGATGTTTATCGTAATACTCTTTTAATAATTTAAAGGAAACGTCATCTTCTTTTACTACTTTTATCGCTTTAACAAGACGTTTGATATGATTTTCGTTAACATCTTTACCTTTTTCAGCATCTGCACCTGTAGGATCACCTGCTATTTGGCTTGGATAATCTGCATACCAACCAATTCCGGTATATAATCCTGCATCGGCGACATTATCAAGACGATGTAAAGGAGCGGTTTCTTCTTTTTGAATACGATCCATTCTCATTAAACTTGAATCAATAGCACATACAGCAGAAGCTTCAAAGATATCTGCATGACCACTACCTAAAACTTTTCCATATTTGTTTTGGAAGAAATCCCAAAATTCGTTTCCTTTATTGCCTAAATCAAAATAATAAGTTACATAAGGATGATTATTTTCAAGACGAGATTGCATAAAATATTGTAAGAAATTTTTGTTTCCGCCATGTCCATCCACAAAGATGATTTTATAGTAACCATTTCTTGCTAATTCATCACATAATTCTTCTAACATATGATAAATCAAATTACTTGTTAAGCTGATAGTGCCTTTTTTATGTTTTACTTCACCAACAATTCCAAAAGGAATGTAAGGAAAAACCATAGCAGGCTCTTTTTCACTCGCTTTAATAGACATCGTCCGTGCAATTAAAATATCTGTTCCAAGTGGCATATGATTACCATGTTTTTCTAAACATCCAATTGGAACTAAAACAACACCTTTTGTTTCTTTTAAAGAATCATTAAATTCATCTACTGTAAGATTTTCCCAAATCATATTTTATCCTCCTATTTAAAAACATTTTTAGATGAGTCTTCTTTTTTATCAAAATTATAATATTTGATTAATTCAATGGTTATATAAGATGTAATATAAGCTAATGAAATAATTCCAATCCCATTTAAAACAAGTGAATAATTGCCAAAACATAAAATATAATCCCCATTTGGTTTAAAATCAATCGAATTCATCGATTCGCGAATATAATAACCAGAATAGTCAAAAACGACATAAATAATCAAAATATAAGCCAATAAATTTATCACCATTTGAATCGTTTCCAAATCAAATCTTTGAAAAACATAATCTTTTTTGAAAAAATCTTTTAAAGTGAAAATGAGTGTAAATAAGAAAGTCGTAATGAAAAATGCTTGACTCAATCTTAAAATCCATACCCATAAGTTATTTTCAAATTCATAATTTTGATAATTATTAATAAATACATTATCTAGTAATAATAAATAAATTGCTTGTAAAAGGACAAAAAAATTTAAACATAAAAAAGAGGCAAGATACCACCGACGAATTTGTATTTTTTTACATCGGTTAACCAAAAAAGGCACAAAAGATAAAATGAGAGAGCCAAGAATCAGCCCAATGCAAAAAAAATTTTTCATTTCATTGGCATCCATTCGGATTAATAACATGAAAGAAGCAAAGAAAATATAAAGTAAGCATGTATAACTTCTATGAATTATGTTTTTCATTTTTATCACCTAATTCATTGTATAATATCTTGTAAAAAAATGCTAGTTTATTCAAAAATTTTTATTAAATATGTATATATTTACATAAAAATATGATATGATTAATGAAAAATGGAGGTCTTTTGTATGAAAGGTTTAATGATATTCGCAAATGGCTTTGAAGATGTTGAAGGAATCGCTACAATGGACATTTTAAATCGAGCTAATATTCCTTTAACTTGTGCCACAGTGGATAAGAATTTAGATATTACAACTGCTTCAAAAAATAAAATTTGCTTTAAAATTTCTTTAAAAGATATCGATTATCAAAAATATGATTTTTTGATTCTTCCAGGAGGACCTGCTGTTTTAAAAGTATTAGATCAAAATCCTTTAGTAAACAAAGTAATCATCGATTTTTGCAATCATCAAAAATTGGTCTGTGCGATTTGTGCAGCACCTTATTTAATTGGCAAATATGGTTATTTTAAAGATATAGAATATACTTGTTTTCCAGGTTTTAATGAAAACATTAAAGAGGGAATATTAAGCGAAAAACCACTTGTTCATTCAAAAAATTTTATAACAGCACGTTCAATGTATTATACTTGTGATTTTGCCTTAGAAATCGTATCTACATTAAAAGGAAATGATGTAGCAGTTGCTATTGCAAAACAAATAAAGGGATTGAATTAGTAAGATAAAGAAGGTGCTTTTATGGATATATATCAATGGATAGACTCTTTAATTTTATATGGTAAAAGAAATCATTTAATCGATGATTTAGATACTTATTATTATATTAATGCTTATCTAGCTTTATTTCATTTAAATGATTATAAACAACCTAATGAACATATCGATTTACCATTACCTACTATTTTGCAAGAACTCATTCAGTATGCAATTCAAGAAAAAATCATCGATAATACATTCGAAAGTAAAGATCTTTTTGATACAAAAATAATGGGTATTATGACGCCTAAACCTTCTGAGGTCATCAAAAGATTTTATCAAGTTTTACAAGAAAATGATTCTTCAGAAATTTCTACTCAATATTTTTATAATTTATGTAAAAACGTAAATTATATACGTTGTGATCGAATAAGTAAAGATATCCATTTTAATTATAAAAGCGAATATGGAACCATGAATATTTCTATTAACATGTCAAAACCGGAAAAAGATCCGAATGATATTAAAAAGCTTTTGAAGACTATACCATCCAATTATCCTAAATGCATGCTATGTATTGAAAACGAAAACTATTCAGGGCGTATAGGCTACCCAGCAAGAGAAAATTTAAGATGTATTCCAATTACCTTACATCAAGAGCCTTATTATATTCAATTTTCACCATATAGTTATTATGAAGAACACTTAATTTGTTTCCATAAAAAGCACTTTAATATGAGAATTAATGAAAATACTATGGATGAGTTATTGGATTTTGTTAGTTTGTTTCCGCATTATTTTATTGGAAGTAATGCAGATTTACCAATAGTAGGTGGTTCGATTTTAAATCATCAACACTTTCAAGGAGGAAAGGCTATACTTCCAATGGCTAACGCGACAAAAGTATTTATAAAAGAAAGTAACCAGGTAAAATTTTATAAATTAAAATGGCCATTATCCGTGATTCGTCTTGTGGCGGATGAAAAATCTTCTTTACTCACCGAGGCTAAAAAAGTATTATATAAATGGAGACATTATCGGAATGAAGCCTTATGGATCATCGATGAAGATGAAAATGGAATACATAATACCATTACTCCTATTGTTAGAAAAAATCAAAATGCCTATGAAATGGATTTAGTTTTAAGAAATAATTTTACGACATCGAGTCGGCCATTAGGGTGCTTTCATCCCCAGGAAAAATATTGGCATATCAAAAAAGAAAATATTGGTTTGATTGAAGTGATGGGATTAGCTATTTTACCTTCACGATTAAAAAAAGAAATGCTGATTTTAGAAAAATATTTATTAAATGAAAGTATAACTGAAGAAGAACGGAATCAAATTGAAAAACATTTAGACTGGGCGAATGAGCGATTTGATAAAAAGAAAATAAATAAAGAGAATGTAAATAAACTTATTGAAGATGGCATTGGAGAAGTTTATGTAAATGTTTTAAGAGATTGTGCAGTATTTAAAGATGACCATCAAGAAGAATTTGATAATTTTATAATGAATATATAAAGGAGAATAGAATATGGAAGAAGAAAAAAAAGAAATGTTAACAGATGATGAATTAATCGAAGATGTTTCCACAGAGGATGATGCTCCAGTGCAAGTCATTTATCGATGCAAGAAATGTGGACAAATTTTATCAGCTGGAGCGAAAGATTGTTGGAAATGTTCTGGAAAAGAAATTGAAGAAGTTGTAGAAGAAGAAACGAAAGAATTAAAAAAAGTAATGCTTCAAGCTCGTATAGATCAGTTAGAACATGAAGTAAAAAGTGTGAAAAAAAATAATGATTTTTTATATGCTTTATTTGCAGTCATTGTCGTCGTAATAATCATATTCTTTATTGCTAGATAATGGATAAAAGAATTATTGTAGTTAGTGATTCACATGGTAACCACCAAATATTAAAGGAAATTCTTTTATGCCATCCTCATGCAGATCTTTATCTACACTTAGGAGACAGTGAAGAAAGTTTGCAAAATATTTATCCTTTTATCAGTGTTAAAGGAAATAATGATTATCTTATAGAAGAGGAAACAAAAATAGTAACCATAGATGATTTAAAAATCTATATGACACATGGACATAAGATGCATTTATCCAAAGAAAATATGGTCGCTAGGGCAAATCTACATCAATGCAATGCGTTTTTTTATGGGCATACCCATGTACCTTTTTATGAGTACTACAAAGGGATTTATTTATTAAATCCGGGCAGTTTAGCTTATCCTCGAAGTTCTTATGGGAAAACGTATGCCATTATCGATTTGATGCAAGACCGTACCGTAAATGTGGAAATAAAATCCTTAGAGAAAAATTACTAAAAGACTTGTTTTTATGGCGAAAGAATTATATAATTTTATTGCTAAGATTAAAGACAACAATCTTAAATGAAGTTTTTAGAGAGTAGATTCAAGGCTGAAAAATCTATAATGAACTTTAAGATTTACTACTTTATGAGCTCTATTAATAGTAGCGTATATTCTGCGTTAAAGAATAAGAAAGTGCATAACTTTTTTGTTATGAACTAAGGTGGTAACGCGACAATTCGTCCTTAGAGTTTTCTAAGGACTTTTTTTATAGGAGGAAAGAACCATGATAAATATAAAAGAAAATTTAGAATTAAACACTTTGAATCATAGCTGTGCTCATTTGATGGCTCAAGCGATTAAACATTTATATCCACAAGCTAAGTTTTGGGTAGGACCTGTCATTGATGATGGATTTTATTATGACATGGATTTAAATGGAGAGGTCATTAAAGAAGAAGATTTTGAAAAAATTGAAAAAGAAATGAAAAAGATTTCTAAAGATGGTAAAAAGATTATCCGAATAGAAATAAGCAAGCAAGAAGCTTTAGAAATGTTTAAAGAAGATGAATATAAATTAGATTTAATCGAAAATTTACCTGATGATGTCATTATTAGCGCGTATAAACAAGGAGATTATATTGACTTATGCCGTGGTCCTCATGTAGAAAGTGTAAAGGAAATTAAGTTTTTTAAACTTTTAAAGGCAAGTGGGGCATATTGGAAAGGTGATGCAAAAAACAAAATGCTTCAAAGGGTATATGGAGTTTGTTTTAAGACACAAGAAGATTTAGACAAGCAGTTGTATTTAATTGAAGAAGCTAAAAAAAGAGATCATCGTAAATTGGGGAAAGAACTTGAATTATTTATGTTTGATGAATCCGCTCCAGGAATGCCTTATATGCTTCCTTATGGATTGTTCATTTATAATACATTAGTTGATTTTTGGCGAAAAGAACATCTAGCAAATGGTTATCAAGAATTTTCTGCACCTATGTTAAACATGGCTACTTTATGGAAAACTTCTGGACATTGGGATCATTATAAAGAAGATATGTTTGTAATGGAAGATGTTGATGGAGTCGAACAAGCATTAAAACCAATGAGTTGTCCAAACTCAATTTTAGTATATAAAAATAAAATTAGAAGTTATAAAGATTTACCTTTAAGATTTTGTGATGTCGATGCGATTCATCGAAATGAAGGAGCCGCAAGTTTACATGGTTTGTTAAGAGTTCGTGTATTCCATCAAGATGATTCTCATAATTTTATTCGTCAAGATCAAATTTTTGATGAAATTACTTCTATTTTAAAAATGGCTAATTATTTTTATGATATTTTCGGTTTAAAATTTACTCCTTATTTATCAACGCGTCCAGACGATTATATGGGTGAAATTGAAAAATGGAATGATGCAGAAAATAAACTAACGGAAGTATTAAATAAAAATTTTGGGCAAGATGGTTGGGTATTAAATCCAGGTGATGGTGCCTTTTATGGTCCAAAAATTGATTTAAAAATGCAAGATGCTTTAGGAAGAGAATGGCAGATGGGAACTATACAATTAGATTACCAACTTCCAGAAAGATTTGATATTAATTATATTGACTCTGATGGAAATAAAGTTCGACCTGTGATGGTACACCGTACAATTTATGGTTCATTAGAACGTTTTATTGGATTGTTAATTGAAGAATTCTCAGGCCATTTCCCTTTATGGATAGCACCACGCCAGGTAGCTGTTTTACCAGTAAATAATGAATATCACTTACAATATGCAAAAGAAGTCGTTCAAGCATTAAATAAAGCAAATATTCGTGTTGAATTGGATGATCGTGAAGAAAAACTTGGCTATCGTATACGTGATAATCAAGTTAAAAAAGTGAATTATCAAGTTGTATTAGGAGATAATGAAAGAGATAATCATACGGTTAAAGTACGTAAATTCAATTCTCAGGAACAAATAAGTTATTCATTAGAAGATTTCATTTCGATGTTACAAAAAGAAATTGAAACAAAGGCTCGATAAATCATGCGTGGTAGAAATAAACCTTGGGCGAAAGATTTTATTGCTGCCCATCATGATTTGATTTATTGCAAAGAAGAAAAGATTTCTTTACCACTTACGCTCGAAATTGGTATAGGAAAAGGTGATTTCCTCGTTGCGAACGCGAAAGCAAATCCTACTTTTTTACATATAGGTGTGGAAATTAACACTTCAATATTTGCAATGGCAATGAAGAAAGTAGTAAATGAGAAATTAGAAAATGTCAGATTGTTGAATTTAAAAGCAATGGATTTATTGACTATCATTCCAGAAAATTCTATTGAAAAAATATATTTAAATTTCTCTGATCCATGGCCTCAAAATGGATATCGTAAAAGAAGACTAGTTCATCCTTTACATTTAGAAATTTTTGAAAAATTAATGATTGATCAAGGAAAACTTATTTTTAAAACGGATAATTTAACTTTGTTTGAAATGGGAGTTCAAAATTTTAAAATAAGAAATTATGATATTGAATTTTTATCTTATGATTATCAAACCATTCCTGGAGATTTTATGACCGAATATGAAGCAAAATTTCGATCATTAAATATGCCAATTTATAGAGTTGTGGCAAAAATAGATAAAAATAAACGATTACCATGGAATGAAGCCATAAAATAATTTTTTCAAGGAATATGCATATCTTTATTGCAAAAAAAAGGATTAAATGATATTATTTATTTAGTACAAATTAATTGAGGATAGGTGAAAATAGTGGCAGAAGAAGAAAAAAAAGTTCCTACTGATGAAACTGGGTATATTAACACAGAAGAATTACGAGATGTTTTAAAAGGCAAAGAAAAAGAAAACGAAAAAAAAGAAAATTGGTTTAAACGTTTGTTTAAAAAGAAAAATAAAAAGTAATTTAAAAAAGGATTTCATTTTGCTCACATGAAATCCTTTTTTTTTAATTATTTAATTCATCGATTTGCGATTCAAGTTCGTCTATTTGTGAATCAAGCTCTTCAATTTGTGAATCAAGTTCGTCTATTTGTGAATCAAGCTCTTCGATTTGCGATTCAAGTTCATTCAAACGATCCGTTAAATCATCATTTTTTAGCCTCTTTAAGATTCTTTTTTCCATAATATTCGTTAGTTTATCTAAATCAAGATTGTTACTTTGTGATAAAATAAGTTCTTCTTCATTTAAAGGACGTTTTACATTCAATCTATTCTCTTTTAAACTAAAATGATATTCATTGAATTGACCTTTTAAAGCGCAAGATTCAAAAAGAGAATTATTATTATAACTATCAATTTCTTTGAATTCAGATTCACTCATATCTGGAAATAAATTTCTACAGAATTGGTAAAAAGGATAATAATTTAAATTGCCAAGAATGATAAAACCACCTTTTGGAACGACAAATTCATAATTTAAATGTAAATCTTCATATTGTATTGTTTCAATACACAATTGATTATTTATAATTTTAATAATTTTATCATTTAAACAACCTGATTTTAAAGTTTTATAAAAATTTGGATTATTTACTTTCGCATAAGAAAAATGCTGAGATAGTAAAATTTTCATAAATTGACAAAAAGATTGATTTTGCATGTTGCCAACAATGATTAAACCATTTTTTGGAATGACAAACTCGTAAGATAAATAATTCGTTTTTCTAAAAGGAGTTTCAGCAAAAGTTAAATAATCACTTTTTAAAAGAAAACATTCTACATTTATGCCATCAATAAATTTGTTTGTATAAAAACAATCACAAGGACTTCCGTAACTAAATCCACTATAATTACTCATATAAATAATTTGACCTTCTTCATTAATAGCGATAATAATATCTTCTTTGTTATTGGATGCACGGTAACTTTCATTTGCAATACTCCTATGATAGTTTTTGTTTGTTAAAGCAACAGGAGCGATAGTTTCATTAATGACAAAATCAGTAAAAACACTAAATGATGATTCTTCATTAAAAGAAGTTTCAAAGAAATGATTTGTTTTTGGATAATACTTTAAAGCTTGTTTATCCAATCGATTTTTATAAAACACAAAATTTTTCTCTATAAGAAAACATTCGCAATTAGATAGACTTGAACTTCCATCATGATAAGTATCATCACTTGGTGTAGCATAACCATAACCTAGTTTTTTTCCGGCATAAATCAATTTGCCTTCTTGATTGATGGCCAAAATCGTTTTCTTCTCATCATCGCTTGCACGATATTTGATTTTACTTGGACCACGATGGCGAGAAGCATCTAAAATAGAAATATTTGGATTTTCATTTGTATCTGTAAAAACGGAAAAAGAAGATTCTTGATTTTTGGTTATGGCGTATGTATATTCTTTACTATTTTCTTTCATTTTTTCATTTCCAAGTAAAAAATCAATACTTACTTGATAGTGATTGGCAATTTCTTTTAAAATCAGAATATCGGGATAAGATAAACCATTTTCCCACTTGCTTACCGATTGAAAAGAAATATTTAAAGCATTTGCCAAATCGTTTTGGCTTTCATTGTTAGCCAATCTTAAGTTTTTTATAATTGTTCCTATTTTTGTTGTCATCCTTATCACCTCTAAAACAATTATACACATTTTGAAAAAAGAATACCTAACATAAAAAAAGAATAAACTCAACCAATGGTAGAAATTAGAATAAAAAAGATAACTGAATTTAAATTATTATAGAATAATTATAAAAAGAAGAAGAAAAAAAAGAAAAATAAAAAAAATTAGCAATCTTTTGTTGACAGTGCTAATAAAATGTGTATAATAGTATTAGCACTTGAAAACAAAAAGTGCTAATGAGGTAGAAACATGGAACAAGTATCAAGAAGATTTTTAATTCTTAAATTGATTGTTGAAGAATTTATTAAAACAGCCAAACCCATTGGAAGTCAAACCTTAATTGATACTTATGATTTGAAACTTTCAAGTGCCACTATACGTAATGAAATGTTTAATCTTGAAGAAGAAGGGTATATTGAAAAGCCACATACTTCATCTGGAAGAGTACCTTCATCAAAGGGATATCGTTATTATATTGAACATTTACGTAGTAAAGATGACAAAGCTAATTTGATAAAAGATCGTTTAAATAAGTTTATTGACGAAAATGGTGCGGTTATGCATACGGATCAAATTATTGATGAATGTTGTGCCATCATATCCAATATGACAAATTTAGTTTCTGTTGTAATGGGACCTAATGGTAATGAAGAATCAATTGCAAAAGTAGAATTAATTCCTTTGAATACATCAACGGCAATAGTTATTTTTATAACAAATAGTGGTTATGTTGAACATAAAACAATTAATATTCCAGGGGAAACAAAATTAGAAGAATTGCAAGATTGTATAAAAATCATCAACAAAAGAATTTCAGGCATCCAATTAAATCAGATAAGTAGTGTTTTAGATGGTGTCCAACTTGTTTTGTCTGAACATATTAAAAATTATGAAATGGTTTACAATGCTTTTGCCAATACATTTTTAAAATTTGCTCAAGAAAGAATTTCATATTATGGGAAAAACAATTTATTATCTCAAAAAGATTTTTCCGATATTGAGAAAATAAAAAAAATTGCTTCTTTGCTTGAAAATACGAATATATGGAAAAGTTTCGATAATGAAGAAGGAATTAATGTAAGTATTGGTAAAGAGAATAAACTGGATGATTTATCGGATATATCTGTTGTTTCAACAAAATTAAAGGTAAATCAAAGTAATTTAGGTAGTGTGTGCGTGATAGGCCCTACAAGAATGGACTATAATCAAGTTATTGAAGCTTTAGAATTCTTAAATAATAAATTAGAAGAATTAGAAAATAATAAAAAGGAGGAATCTTAAATGACGGAAGAGGTTAAAGATAAGAATCAAGATTCAGAAAAAATAGAAGAAGAAGATTCATTGGAAAAAAATAAAAAAGAAGAAAAAAAAGAAAAGAAAGATAAGTTAAAAAAAGAACTCGATTCCAAAGAAGAAGAGATTGCTTCTTTAAAAGAACAACTTGAAATGTTTAAAGATAAGTATTATCGTTCCATAGCAGATATGGATAACCAAAGAAAACAATACGATAAAGAATATCATCAAGTATTAAAATATGCATCTCAAGATTTAGCAGAAAAATTAATTCCAAGTTTTGAAATGTTTTCTATGGTTATCGAAAGTGTAGATAATCTACCGAATGAAGTTAAACCTTATATACAAGGTTTTGATATGGTTTATCGACAAATGGTTCAAGCTTTAGAAAGCGAAGGAGTCAGTGAGATTAAAGTAAAAATAGGAGATAAATTTGATCATACCATTCATAGTGCCATGGAAGCACAAGAAGTAGAAGACGAGTCTCTTGAAAATACAATCATTAAAATCGTTCGTAAAGGTTACAAGATTCATGATCGTTTAATTAAACCCGTTACAGTCATTGTTGGTAAATCTAAAAATGATGAAAAAAAAGTTGAAAATGAAAATGTAAATGAAAGTACACAAGCTGATGCTTAGTGTTAGGAGGATAAATTTATGGCAAATAACAATAATATTATTATCGGTATCGATTTAGGTACAACAAATTCTGTCGTATCTTATATGCAAGCAGATGGAAAATGGAAAGTGATTCCTAATCCAGAAGGAAAAAATACAACGCCATCTGTTGTTGCTTTTAAAAATTCAGGAGAAGAAATTGTGGGTGATGCAGCTAAACGTCAAATGGTCACAAATCCCGATACAGTTTACTCCATTAAAAGAAAAATGGGTACGAATGAAAAAGTACACATTGGTTGTTTAAATAAAGATTTAACACCACAAGAAGTCAGTGCTAAAATCTTAGCCTATATGAAAAAATATGCTGAAGATAATCTTGGTACAAAAATTGAAAAGGCAGTCATTACAGTTCCAGCATACTTCAATGATGCTCAAAGACAAGCTACAAAAGATGCAGGTATTATTGCTGGATTAGATGTAGTAAGAATTATTTCAGAACCTACTGCAGCTGCTTTAGCTTATGGTATGGAAAATAAATCTAATGAAAAAGTTTTAGTGTATGACCTTGGTGGTGGTACATTTGATGTTTCTATTTTAGATATTGGTGAAGGAACTTTTGAAGTTATTTCTACTTCTGGTGATAGTAATCTTGGTGGAGATGACTGGGATAATGCCATTTCAAAATGGATATTAGATGAAATCATGATTGAAAAAGGCTTAGATTTAAAAAATGATAAAATGGCTATGCAACGTTTAAAAGACGCAGCAGAAAAAGCTAAAATTGAACTATCTGGTATGGTAGAAACAACCATTATGTTACCATTCCTTGCTATGACAGCGGAAGGTCCATATAATTTTGAAAGAAAATTAACACGTGCAAAATTCCAATCTATGACTCAAAACTTATTAGATAGAACGGAAGCTCCTGTTAAAAAAGCTTTATCGGATGCTGGATTAAATCCAAGTCAAATTGATGAAATTTTATTAGTTGGTGGTTCTACTCGTATGCCTGCTGTTACAGATTCAGTAAAACGTTTATTAGGTAAAGAACCAAATAAATCCATTAACCCTGATGAATCTGTTTCAATTGGTGCAGCTATTCAAGGTGGTATTTTAAGAGGAGATGTAAAAGATGTTTTATTACTAGATGTTACTCCATTATCACTTGGTATTGAAACATTAGGTGGAGTAATGACGGTATTAATTCCTCGTAATACAACTATACCTACAACGAAATCACAAGTATTTTCAACAGCAGAAGATAATCAACCTGCAGTAGACATTCAAGTTTATCAAGGTGAAAGACAAATGGCAAGAGACAATAAGCTATTAGGTCATTTCCAATTAACAGGTATTCGTCCTGCACGTCGTGGAACTCCTCGTATTGAAGTAACCTTTAATATTGATGCGAATGGTATTGTCGCTGTCAAAGCAAAAGATTTAGATACAAATCAAGAACAATCCATTACCATTACTGGTTCATCTGGTTTAAGCAAAGATGATATTGAAAAAATGGTGAAAGAAGCAGAAGCACATAAAGCGGAAGACGAAAAAAGAAGAGATGAAGCTGAAACAAAGAATAAGGCTGAATCCTATATTAATACAATGGAACAAAGAATGAGCGAAGTTGGCGATAAAGTTTCCGAAGAAGTAACAAATCAATTAAAAGCTGACATTGCTGATTTAAGAAATGATATGAATAATTTACCAGTAGATGAATTAAAGAATAAGTTGCCTGAATATGAACAAAAATTTGCTCGTTATGAACAAGCAGCTCAACAAGCTGGTGCAGGTTACCAAGCCCCAGGCTCTTCTGATCAAGGAAGTAATAATTCTTCAGGATCGGATGATGCACCAATTAATGCATAATTAAAATAATGAATTGGAGTGTAGAGTATTCCTACACTCCTAACTTTGTATAAAGGAGTGAATCTTATGGCTGAAAAAAAAGATGTATACGAGACCTTGGGAATTAATAAAAATGCTTCACAAGACGAGATAAAACAAGCATACCGTAAAATGGCAAAGAAATATCATCCAGATTTAAATCATGAACCAGGAGCAGCAGATAAATTTAAAGAAGTTCAAGAAGCGTATGATATTTTATCCGATACAGATAAAAAAGCACGTTATGATCAATTTGGATGGCCTGGTGTAGACCCACAAGCTGGTGGTTTCAATGGTGCTGGAGGCTTTAATGGTGCAGGAGCTGATTTTTCAGATTTAGGTGATATTTTTGCTCAATTTTTTGGTGGAGGCGCTCGTCAAAGATCTTCTCAATCAGCAGGTCCAACACGTGGAGAAGATGTTTTTTCTCAATTGAGAATATCCTTTATGGAATCGGTAAAAGGTGTTAATAAAACGATTCCTTTAACTTATTACAAAATGTGTTCAAATTGTCATGGAACAGGTGCACAAACGCCAAGAGACTTTGAAACTTGTAGTCGATGCCGTGGAACAGGTAGAGTTCGTGTAACTCAACAAACTTTATTAGGTTCTATGACTTCAGAAAGAACTTGTCCTGATTGTAATGGTGTGGGAAAACGTATTAAAGTACGTTGTACTACTTGTGGTGGAAATGGTTATGAAAAAGTTAAAGAAAACTATGATTTAAGAATTCCACAAGGCATCGGTAATGGTAGACAATTAAGACTTCAAGGAAAAGGACAACCTGGTAAACTCGGTGGCGAATGTGGAGATTTATATATTGAAATATTAGTTGAAGAATCAACTACTTTCAAACGTGATGGAAACAATATTCATATGGAATTACCGATTTCACCTTTAGATGCTATTTTAGGAGGTAATGTTGAAGTACCTACAGTTTATGGAGTGGAAAAGATTACAATTCCATCAGGTGCTCAGACAGGCGATACCATTAAAATTAGAAATCGAGGATTTAAAAGTGTAAATAGTGATGTATATGGAGATGAGATTGTTCATTTATTAATTAAAACACCTACTGCGCTTTCAAGAGAAGAAAAGGCGATGTATGAAGCATTGAGAAATACAGAATTAAAAGGAAAAAATCGTCCAACAGAAGCTTTTACAGAAAAAGTAAAGAAAATGTATAAATTATAAGAATGAGGAACGGATAAAGTGATGAAAATAATCCCTTTAAATAACGTTCCTTTTTTCATCACCATAATTTTATGGAATACAAATTAAACTTAAAAATATAAAATGTGGATTAAATAACTTTGTTATTTATTTTAAAAAGAAAAAAAGATATAATAATAGCAGTAGGTGATTTCAATGAAAGAGAAAAAAAGTAATTTAAAAAATAATAATGTTTCTATAGAAGATGAACAAAAAACATCATTAACCCGTTTAATCGGTTTATTCCTAATTGTTTATAGTATATTATGTTATACATCCAGTGATATTGGTTGTGCTTTAAGTGTTCCTTTTTCTTTTTTATTTGGTTCTTTTACACCTATTGCTTTATTAATTGTAGCGATTATGGGAATTTATATGCTAATGTTTAAAAAAGTATTTAATTCATTTTCGACGATTCAATATATTTTAATCAGTTTAATCATTCTTTTTTCTTTGACTTTAGCAACCGCTACAGAACCTAATCAAACAATGACTTTTTCTACATGCTTTGGGCGTTATATAGGAAGAGATGGAATCTATCGTTGGAATTATCGTTTTTTATTGGCAAATGAAGAAAATAGTATTACGCAATTAGGTGGCGGAATGATCGGTTATATGATTTATGGAATTATCAATAGTATTACATCTCAAAATTATACCATTACAATTGTTATTAGTTGGATTATTTTAGGTGGAACTATCTTTATTTTCTTAGCTCCTTATATTGCCAAAGTCATTCGTTTTATTAAAAAAATCTATAAAAAGTCTTCTGAAAAACGTGCTGAAAGGAAAAAACTGAAAAAAGAAAAGCAAGAAAAAGAAGAACAGCTTCGACAAGAAAAATTGAAAGAAGAAAAAGCCATAGAATTTAATTTACAAACAGAAAATAATAGTGAAAACATAGATGATTTACTCGAAACAACAGAAATTAATATTACAGGAGATAATTACAATTATTTTAAATCAAGTAATAAAAAAGATAATAAATTATCCAATATTTTATCTTCTTTTGACGATGATATTTATCCAGAAACTATTTTAAATCCAAAGAGTTCAACAGTGAATGATTTTTCAAGTGAAGTTCGCTTGACAGATACTTATTCAGAAGATTTTGCTGAAATTGAAAAAGAAAACAAAGAAAAGAAAGATTTAAAAATGACATCATTAAATACTCAAAATATGGATTCAAAGGAACAACAACTGATTCAAGATGAAATTCAATTGAAACCCACTTTTGAAGTAGATGAAAATGTTAAATTAGAAAATATACACGAATCTTTTGAAATAAAAGAAAAGAATGAGAAACAAATTGAAATAGAAGAAAAAGTACAATTTGAAAATTTAGAAGATGTCCTTATTAAGGAAAATAATGCGATTGATGAAAAAATTGCAAATTTAAAAAATAAGAATCTTGAAAAAGGAAAAGAAACAGCTGATTTTAACGAAATCCCTTATGAATTACCACCATTATATTTATTAAAAGATGCTTCTGATAATGGGGCTAATGCACAAAACGAGGAAGTAGCAAAAGAAAAAGCGGAAATTTTAATGGAAAAAATGAGAGAATTAAATGTTTCTGCGACTATTAATGCTTTTGTAGTTGGTCCTTCTGTTACGCGTTTTGAGATTGCTTTAGCACCAGGTGTACGAGTAGGATCCTTTACGAATCTTCAAGAAGACTTTAAATTGGCATTAGGTGTCAATTCTATTCGAATAGAATCGCCAATTCCTGGAAAATCAGCCATTGGTATTGAAGTACCAAATCTTCATCGTGCAATGGTGTCAATGAAAGAAATCATTACGAAGATGCCGAATAAAAAGCAAAAACTCTATGTTCCAGTAGGAAAGGATATTACAGGGACACCTTTATCTTTCCCTATTTGTGACATGCCACATTGTCTCATTTCAGGTGCTACTAATTCTGGCAAATCTGTATGTGCAAATACGATTATCTTAAGCATTTTAATGAATTATAAGCCAAGTGAAGTTCGCTTGATTATGGTGGATCCAAAGCGTGTGGAAATGTTATTTTATAAAGATATTCCACATTTATTATGCCCAATTATAACCGAATCTGAAAAAGCTCGAGTGGCTTTAGATAAACTTTGTCTTGAAATGGATAAAAGATTTACAACTTTTTCGAAAGTCGGAGTAAAAAATATTGCTTCATATAATGAATACATGGTGGCAAATGGAAATTATAAAATGCCATTTATCCTTTTGGTTGTAGATGAATTTGCGGAATTAATGCTTTGCAAGAATCATAATATTGTTGAAGAAAAAATTCAAAAATTAGCTCAATTAGGACGTGCAGCAGGTATTCATCTAATTTTATCGACGCAAAGACCTGATGTGAATGTTATTCCTGGAACTATTAAAACGAATCTTCCTTGTCGTATGACGTTCCGTTTGTCTTCTTTGGTTGATTCAAGAACTGTTATTGATGTAGGAGGAGCAGAAAAGTTATTAAATAATGGAGACATGTTGCTATTAACTCCTGATTTTACTGGATTAAGAAGGGTTCAAGGGGTTTATGTTTCCGATAAAGAAATTAGTGATGTTGTTGAATATTGTAAAAAACAAGCTGGTCCACAATATGATCCTAATTTCTTAGATTTAAGGACAGAAGAAGAAAAAGCAGAAGATGAGAAATTAAAATATGCATTATCGGGTAATAATAACAATGAAAATGATGCTGTTGACTCCTTATTTGAGGAGATAAAGCGTTTTGTTATTAAAGAAGGAAAAGCTTCCACTTCTTTTTTACAAAGAAAATTTGGTATTGGCTATTCCAAAGCAGCACGTTATATCGACATGCTTGAAGAAAATGGCATTGTTGGACCTGAAAATGGTTCAAAACCACGTGAAGTTTTAATTACAAATGAGGAACAAATCAACGATGATGAATCTTAAAAAAATAAAGTTTGGAAGACATCGTTTTATCTATATGAATAAAAGCAAAAAATTTAAATCGATAGGTATAAGTGTTGTCTATAAAATGAAGTTTGATGATAAGAATATCTCGGCTTTTAATATATTAGCAAAATATTTAGGAAATTGTAGTGCAAATTATCCAAGTATTGAATCATTTAATAAACAAATTGATAATTTATATGGTTCGGCAGTAGGAATTAAATCTGAATATGTAGGATCTTTATTTACTGTTAATTTTTTTATAAACTTTATTAATCCAAAATACATTCAAGATGATAATTTTTGTGAAGAAATTTTAACTTTTTTTCACGATATGATTTATCGTCCACTTTTTAATCAAGAAGGTTACTTCCAAGAAGATATCTTTAATATCTGCAAACAAAATTGTCTTGTAGATGTGGAAAGTTTAGATGAATATAATATGGGTTATGTTTTAAAAAAATTAAAAAAGACAATTAGTCAAAACAATCATTCTGCAATGGCTTCTAGCAGTTTAGGGGACAAAAAAGTTTTACAGCATTTTAATCATAAAAACATTTTAAAATATTATCGTCGATTGCTTCATGCACCTTTTGACATATACGTAACAGGCGAATACTCTTTTTTGAAGATGGAAAAGATATTAAGAAAGTATTTTTCGAAAAAAGGAATTCAAAAAATTGATTATAGTGTATTTGATCTGATTGAAAAAAAGACTTATGAACCCATAAGGATTTATAAAAATATCTCACAAGCGAAAGTCGCAGTAGCTTATCGAATTCCCGTATTATTTAATCAACCGGAACAATATGCTTTTCGCATTGCGCGTTTAGTTTTATCTGGAACACTTTCTTCAAAGTTTGGTAAGGTTATTCGTGAAAAAATGGGATTATGTTATTCTATTAGTTCTACTTACTCGGCTTATTATGGTACTTTTATTGTAACGACTGGAGTGAGTAGTGAGAACATATTGAAAGTCATTGATGAAATCGATCATCAAATTAATGAACTTAAAAAAGGAAATATCAGTGATGAAGAATTTTTACAAGCCAAAGAAGGTATACAAAATGATTTGCTAAGTATTGATGATACTTTATTTGGTACTTTAAATATGATTAAGACCTATACCAATTTTTCATCTTCTTTCGTACTGGAAGAAGAATTAAAAAAATATAATCAAATTCAAAAAGAAGATGTTATTAAAGTAAGTCAATTATTAACTTTTTGTTGTTATTGTGTATTAGACAAGGAGTCATTATGAAAAAGAAAATCTATAAAAATATTGATGAATGTGTTTATACCACTCAATTACCAAATAAAATGACAGTATATTTATTATACAAACCAGGTTTTGTTGAAAAAAATGCTTATATAGTGACGAAATTTGGCCATTTTGATAGTATAAGGAAAATGGAAGTAAACGGAAATAAAATGAAAATTCCTTGGGGAGCGGCTCATTTTTTAGAACATAGAATGTTTTCACTTGGGAATCAAGATGCAAGTGATTTATTTTCTTTATATGGTGCCACATCGAATGCCTATACAACTTATGAGAAAACAGCATATTATTTTTCTTGCGAAAAAAATTTTTATGAATGCTTAACAATTTTACTAAAAATGATGGATTCGTTTTCTTCTACAGATGAGCAAATTGAAAATGAAAAATCGATTATTTTACAGGAAGCAAACATGTATAAAGAAGAACCTTCTCATATTATAAATCGGGTTATTCTTGAACAAGCTTATCTTAAGCATCCAATTTCAGTTGATATTATTGGGACAGATGAAACTATCCAAAACACAAATAAAGAAATATTAGATGCTATTTTTAATACATTTTATGATCCAAGCAACTTGACACTTGTTGTTTGTGGTGATATTGACCATCATGAATTAGAAAATTTTTTACTTAAAAATTTACTTCAAAATAAAAATACAAAAAAAATAACGCCATTAAAAATAAAAGAACCAGAACAAGTAAAAGGAGAATTTAAAGAAATTTTCTTATCCACGATTAAAATTCCTCGTTTTGCTTTGTTGTTTAAATTAAAACCTGTAAAAAACCAAAAAGATAAAGATAAAAATTATTTTTGTTATTATTTTATTTTAGATTATCTTTTTTCAAGTAGTGGCAAATTATCGGAAAAATGGTTACAAAATGAAATTATTTCGACTTTACTTGAATATTCAATTTGTAGCAATATTGACCTTGACTACATAATATTTTATAATATAAGTGAGAATATTAAGTTGGTTGTAGACAATATCAAAAAGGTTTTTGACGGAAAGAAAAAACTTAATATGACTCAAGAAGAATTTGAAGGATTAAAAAGAAGCCATTATGGATATACTTTAAGATCTTACGAATCTGTAAATGGCTTATGTTCGTACTTTGTTTATGATTTATTTACATCAGCGAATGATTTCTTTCAAGAAATTGAAGAAGTTAGACAACTTACACTTGAAGATATTCAAAAAGCTTTTGAAAATATATGTCAAGCAGTTACAACACTTGTTGTTTTAAGGGGTGAATGAAATGAAAGGTATTGGAATTGATATCGTGAGTGTATCACGAATTTCAGATAAAGTTGCAAATAAGATTTTATCTAAAAAAGAAATGGTGGAATTTAATTCTTATTTAAAAACCGACCGTGAAAGAGCCATGGAGTTTTTAGGCGGTCGTTTAGCCAGTAAAGAAGCTTATTTAAAAGCTATCGGCATTAGTACGTATGAAGGCGTTTCATTATCCGATATTTCTATTTATAAAGATGAAAATGGTATTCCACGTTTTAAAGGAGTTCCTAATGCGAGATTGACCATCTCTCATGATGCTGGAGTGGCTGTAGCCGTTGTAGTGATTGAATGAAAATGAAAAGATTGTGCTAATAATTCAATGTGAAAGGTTTTTAAATTGTAGGGAAAATACGGACTTTTATTTTCTTTTAGTGTTTTAAACTACATCATATCCTTTTTTTACATCAATTGATTAAGACAATTTCACGAGTGATTTTAATCACTTTTTTTATTTTATGTATAAAATAAAAAGGATCATATAATTTATAAATTTTCCTTTACTCAAAAAGGATTAAAAAGTATAATTAATTATATAGCATTTGGAGGAATGTATGGAGCAATATAAAAAATTATGTGAAGACATCTTAACACATGGAAAATACAAAAAAGATAGAACAGGAACAGGAACAATTTCATTATTTGGCTATCAATGTCGTTATGATTTAAATGAAGGTTTTCCTTTATTAACGACTAAAAAAGTATATTTTAAAGGTATTTTAATTGAACTTTTATGGTTTATAAGTGGTTCGACGAACATTCAACCTCTTGTGAAACAAAATGTACATATATGGGATGATTGGCCATTTGAAAAGTATAAAAATAGTTCTTCTTATCAAAATGAAACGATTAAAGAATTTGCTGAAAAAATTGTTAGTAATGATGAATTTGCTCAAAAATGGGGCGAATTAGGTCCTGTCTATGGACACCAATGGCGTGATTTTTTTGGAGTGGATCAAATTAAAGAACTGGAAAAAGATTTAAAAACAAATAAATTTTCAAGAAGACATATTCTTTGTGCATGGAATCCAGCTCAAATTAAAGAGATGGCTTTGCCGCCTTGTCATGCTTTTGTTCAGTTTTATGTGGATGATGAAGACCGTCTTTCTTGCCAATTATATCAAAGAAGTGCAGATGTATTTTTAGGTGTTCCTTTTAATATTGCCTCATATGCCACTTTAACGATGATGTTAGCAAAAGTATGCCATTTGAAATTAGGTGATTTTGTTCATACTTTTGGTGATGCTCATATCTATTTGAATCATGTTGAACAAATTAAAGAGCAAATTACAAGAGAATGTAGGAAATTGCCTACTTTAAGAATATTAAAGGATGATGCAAAATCCATTACAGATTTTAAATTTGAAGATTTTATGATTCTAAATTATGACCCATGGCCAGCCATTAAAGGAGCAATTGCAGTATGATTTCACTTATTGTAGCATATAGTAAAAAGAATAAGGTCATTGGAAAGAACAATCAAATTCCATGGCATATTAAAGAAGATTTTCTTCATTTTAAAAATTATACAATAAATAAAACAATTATTATGGGGGAGCAAACATTTTATTCCATCGGTAAACCCCTTCCAAATCGTAAAACGATTGTGGCTACTACACAAGATTTTCAATACCTACATGAAGATGTTTCGATTACTCATGATTTATTTCAAACATTGAAGCAATATCAACATTCAAAGGAAGAACTTGTAGTATGTGGTGGGGCTACGATTTATAAATTAGCCTTGCCTTATGTTGATAAATTAATTATTTCTGAAGTAAAAAAAGAGTATGATGGAGATGCTTTTTTTCCGGATTTTGAAAAAGATTTTATTTTAGAAAGTGAAGAGGAGAAAAATGAATTTATCATTAAAATTTATAAGAGGTGTGGAATGAATGATTAAATGGTTAATTCTTTTGTTATTTGCAGTTCCAAGAATATTATATAGTGAAATTCTTTTACTTTTTATGAATTTAAACAAAAAAAAGTATAGTTTAGAAAAAAGATATTCTATTGTCCGAAAAACAGCTATATGGGTGAATTATTTTTTAAGAGTAGACATGAACATTACTCAACGAGAAATCATAACAACACCACATAGTAAAGGAAGAGTTTATGTTTCTAATCATCATAATGTTTACGAGGTAATAGCATTGCTTGTTTTATCTGAAAAACCTTTAATTTTTATTTCTAAAAAAGAAAATAAAAAAGTTCCGATTTTAAATACACATTTAAAAGCTATTGATACATTATGCATTGATCGTAAAGATATTCGACAATCTTTAAGAATATGTAAAGAAGCAGGGAAACTCGCTAAAAATGGTTTTGATATTGTCATTTTTGCTGAAGGAACTCGTAGCAAAGATGGAAATGTAGCTCCTTTTAAAGCTGCTTTACCAACCATTATTCATTATTCTGAATCGGAGACTATTTTAATATGCATGCATAATACACAAAAACCATTATCATGGCATTTTATTACTTATCCAAAAGAACATGTAAACATTCGTTTTTTTGAGCCTTTAACATATGATTTTTATTTACAACATAAAAAAGAATTTAATGAAGTAACAAGAAATATGATTCAAAATCAAATTGAAATATATAGAGAAAAAGGAGTCATGTAAAATGAATATTATTTCCATAATAGAAAAAAAAGCCTCCAAAAAAGCGCTAACGAAAGAAGAAATTGAGTATTTTGTAAATGGTTATACAAATTCTATTTTACCTGATTATCAAATTGCTTCTTTATTAATGGCCATTAAATTGAATGGAATGAATAAAAGAGAAACGATTGATTTGACTCGTGCGATGTTATATTCAGGAGAGGTTAATGATTTATCCTCTTTAAAAGGTGTAACAGTGGATAAACATTCTACAGGAGGAGTAGGCGATAAAACGACCATCGTTTTAGCACCTTTGGTAGCAGCTTGTGGTCTTACTATTGCGAAAATGTCTGGAAGAGGTTTGGGACATACAGGTGGAACCATTGATAAACTTGAATCGATTCCAGGTTTTAACACTTCTTTAAGCCATGAAGAATTTATTTCACAAGTTGAAAAAATTGGTATTGCTATTATAGGACAAACGAGTGAATTGGTTCCTGCAGATAAAAAATTATATGCTTTACGCGATGTAACAGGAACAGTCGATTCGATGCCTTTAATTTGTTCATCCATTATTTCAAAGAAACTTGCTTCCGGTGCACAAATCATTGAATTAGATGTAAAGTATGGTGATGGTGCTTTTATGAAAAGCAAAAAATCGGCACAACAATTAGCAGATTTAATGATAGAAGTAGGAAAAAAATTAGGAAGAAGTGTAAAAGCTGTCATATCCGATATGAATCAACCTTTAGGGTACAATATTGGCAATTCTTTAGAAGTTATTGAATGCATTGAAACATTAAAAGGGAAAGGTCCTAAAGATTTAACGGAATTATGTTTACATATTTGTGCTGAATTTCTTATAGAAGCTAAAAAATTCAAACAATATTCACAAGCTTATGCCTATGCGTCTGAGGTACTTTATTCTAAAAAGGCATTAGATAAATTTAAAGAATTTGTTGAAGCTCAAGGTGGAAATCGTTTTGTCGTGGATGATTATAGTCTTTTTAAACAGCCTAAATATTCCTTTGATATTATTTCTAAAAAATCAGGTAAAATTAAAATGGTAAAAGCTCTTTCAATTGGACATGGAAGTATGCTACTTGGTGGTGGTAGACAAGATAAAAAGGATATGATTGATATGTCTGCTGGAATTGTTTTAAGGAAAAAAACACCAGATAATGTCCAAGAAGGAGAAGTTTTAGCAACTTGTTATACAGATAAAGAAGTTTCTTCAGAAATTAAAGATTTAATTTTTGATGCTTTTGTCATAGAATAGATGTAATAAAGTTTATTATATAATAAACTTTTATTATTTAAAGGAGTCATATATGATAAAAAAATTAAAAGAGTATCAAACACTTATAAAAGAGATAAGACAATCAAATCATGTTCAATTGGATGATGAAGGTCGTCAAATTATTCACCTTTCTATTCAAGATGATAGTAATTTTTTATCACCGTATTCATCTGTTGAAAAACCAATTATTAGTAATGAAATTGCTGAGTTTTTAGAACATAGTATTAAACATATAAAACCAAATAGCAAGATTCATTTTGTCATTAAAAGTGAAACGATTGATGATGATGAAAAAAAGATATATCCTTTAGCAATTCAAAATTATTACGGCTTGGAATTTATTGAAATTACAAGAGATCTTAATCATAATAAATGGTTAGCCATTATAATGATCCTCATTGGAGCATTTTTCTTTGCCTTAGATATAATTCTTGAACATTTTCATTTACGTGAAGTTTTAGTGAATATTATCGATGTTGTTGCTTGGGTTTTTGTTTGGGAAGCTGTGGATTTGTTTGTATTGCAACGTTCTACATTAAAAATAAAAAGACATCGCTGTTATAGTATGATTCATAGTAAATTAACTTTTAAGGAAAAATAAAAAGATATTCTTAACGAATGTATAAAAGGCACTTCAAGAAACAGTTATTTTTTTAAAAATTTTAATGAAAAGAAGTTTATTCATAGAGGATTCTCATTGTATATAATTGGTTCTCATTTGTCCTTGATGGATTAAAAAATTAAAGTGCCTGTGAAATTTGATTTTATTAATTTATAGCAAATAAATATAAAAAAAAGAAATTGTTGATAACTTTTAAAGTTTTCTAACAACTTTTTTTTGTAATAAACTTTAATCGTTTTGATTAATTTTTTAAGTTGATATGAAATTCAACTACAGGTTAGTATTTTAAATAATTTGTTTGAATCTAGGAGGTTTATTCCTTATTTTCATAAATCACAAAAGTGTAAATTGAAATGTTAATTCATAAACGTATAAGTTATTATTAAAGAAAATCATAAAATATGACTTCTTTTTTAAAAATATTGACATTTATCTCAAAAGATTCTATACTAAATTTAAATAGACGAGATATAAGGAGAAATAATAGTTAAGCGATTTGGTTTCCATTGCAAGTGCAAATGGAAAGAGTCCTTCTGAATGTAACATGAATTGTGGGTGCAAGTTTATATGACGATATATTAAGCACAAATAAGCAATTTATTATATATGAAAACAAATAGTGAAGTTTTTGATTTGCATTATGTATGCTTATTGATAAAGCAAATAAACATGGATTTTTTTCAAAATTAAGTTTTTTACATTTTGACTTATTTGATATATATGCTATGCTGGAATACTATATTTTTTAACACTATAACTTTAGGAGAAAATTCACAATGGTAAAAAAAGCAATTTCTGATTCAATTTACATGCTGTCATTAATTCATAAAAAGAATAAATGGTTTATTCCTTTAAAAATTTTAATTATTATTATTGATTGTTTAAAGTTATTAATTAATACTTTATATATTAAATTTATTGTTGATGCAATGATTAGTAAAACGATTGATGATGTATTTATAATAGTAACGATTATACAAATCAGTTTTTTCATATTATCTCTATTAATCAATTTACTTGAAAAGCGAGTGCTTGAAAGAATGCAATTTAAAATTCAAAATGAACTTCAAAATGACTTTATAAAACAAGCAACAAAACACGATTTACAATGCTATGAAGATTATGATTTTTATAATAGTTTTACAAAAGCAATGAGAGTTGCTGATAATAAAGCAATTTCAATATTAAATAACATTACAAGTTTAATTAGTTCGGTGTTTTCTATTATTCTATTAGGAAGCGTTATAGGTGTATTAGACTATGTATTAATGTTCTTTATCGTAATTATGATCATTTCAAGTAGTATTGATACTATTCTATCTAACCATGTTTCAATGGAATTATACGATGCAAGTGAAATTATAAATCGACAAGCGGAATATTTAAAAAGAGTTGCCCACCATCATGATTTTGCTAAAGAAGTTCGGGCTTATAATCTGTTTGATTTTTTAAGGAAAAAACTAAATGTTGCATTTAATGAAAAATTTAAAATGTTCAAAATAACAAATAAAAAGTATTGGAATATAAAACTGATATTTTCTATTATCAATTCATTAATCATTTCAACGACATTATTACTTTATTTAGCGTATATGACAATGAATGGTCATTTCACAATTGGTGAATTTACTATGCTTTTTGGTGCAGTTTTCACATTAGCAGGATATATGGCAAATATCATTAATGTGTTCTCTAATTTGAATTTTGAAAGTAAATATTATATTTCAAATTTAAGAAAAATCTTAGATTATCAACCTAAAATTGAAAATAGTGGTACACTTTCTATTGATTCAACAAAACAACATACTATTGAATTTAAAAATGTTTCTTTTACTTATCCAAACTCAAATAATAAAGCAATTAATAATGTTTCATTTAAAATTAATGTTAATGAAAAAGTTGCTATTGTTGGAAGAAATGGTTCAGGTAAATCAACCATTATCAAACTACTTTTAAGATTATATGATGTGGATTCTGGTGAGATTTTACTAGATAATATAAACATAAAAGAATACAATGTTTATGACTTAAGAGCTTGTTTTTCAACTATCTTCCAAGATTATAAAATTTATGCTTTTACCATTGCCGAAAATATTATGTTAAATGAGAATATTAATTCTTCGTTAATTGATGAATCTTTAAAATATGTAGATTTATATGATAAAATTCAATCTTGTAAATTCCAAGCCAATACATATGTTACTAAAGAATTTGATGAAAATGGTGTAAATTTTTCAGGAGGAGAACTTCAAAAAATTGCTATTGCTAGAGCTTATGTAAATAATTGTTCAACTATGATTCTAGATGAAGCAAATAGTGCCTTAGATCCGATTGCTGATTATGAAATGACTACAAAAATGATTAACCAAATGAATGATAAAATGGTTATTTTTGTCTCCCATCGTTTAAACAGTATTGTTAATGTAGAAAAAATATTAGTATTTAAAGATGGTGTATTAGTGGAAAGTGGTAAACATGAAGAATTACTAAAGAATAAATCATTGTACTATGAAATGTATTCAAGACAAAAGAATGCTATGGAAAGTTATGAAATGTTAAAAGCTTATGAATAAATATTACAAGATATATGATTATTCTATTACTACGAATTTTATATAAAATGATTAACTTAAGATCAAAGTATAGATTATATAAAAATAGAGTTAATATTTTTTAGATATAAATAAATTTCATTTTACTATTAATTGTTTTTCTATTTAATCAATTCTATTATCTTTTTTGTCTATAGTTATAAAAATTATTTTTTTCGATTACTTTATTTAAAGTATAAGAAAAATAAAAAGATATCCTTTAACGAATGTATAAAAGACACTTCAAGAAGCATATATTTTTTTAGAGGTGTCTTCAATGAAAAGAAAAATTATTTATGGATTAATTTCATTATGTTTAATTGTTTTTGGTTTTTGCTCCTATTTTATAAGTAATGGATTAAAAAACAAAGAAACAGTAACCAATGCCATGGTTGAATTAAATTTAGAATGTGGATCAGCCTATTTAGTAGAAGAAAATAGTGGCAAAGTTCTTTATGCACAAAATGAATTAGTAAAAATGCATCCAGCGAGTATGACGAAAATGATGGGGTTAATGTTGGTTTGTGAGGCCATTGAAAACCAAACCATTTCTAAGGATGATATGGTCTCCGTTTCAAGCAATGCTGCATCTATGGGAGGAAGTCAAGTGTTTTTACAACCTCTTGAGGAAATGACCGTCGATGATTTATTAAAATGTGTTTGTATTGCTTCTGCTAATGATGCGATGTATGCTTTAAGTGAAGTTGTCGGGACTACAAATGAAAATTTCATTAAAATGATGAACGATAAAGCCAAAGAATTAAAACTTGAAAATACACATTTTGTTAATGTTACTGGATTTGATGATGATGAACATTATACTTGTGCAAAAGATATGGCTATGATTGCTTTAGAATTACTCAAATATAAAGATTTGGTTTTACCATATACTTCTATATATGATACTCATATAAGAGAAGATAGTGATAATCCGTTTTGGCTAGTCAATACCAATAAAATGGTTAAATATTATCAAGGAATGGATGGGTTAAAAACAGGCTATACAACAAAAGCTGGCTTTTGTTTGACTTCTACTGCTAAAAGAAATAATGTTCGACTCGTTAGTGTAATCATGAAAGCTCCATCTTCAGTTAAAAGAAATGAAATGACAAAAACATTACTAGATTATGGTTTTTCCAAAATTAAGGGTAGTGTTTTGTACAATGCAGACTCACAAGTAGGAACAATTAGTATTGAAAAAGCAAAAGATGAAAAAATTCCAGTGTATACAAAGCAAGATATTATATTAGTTTATGAAGGTGCTTTGGATAATTCAAAAATTACAAAAGAGATTATTTTAAATTCAAATTTATCTTTACCAATTCTTGAAAATGAAGAAGTTGGTTATTTACAAATTACTTATGGTGAAGATCAATATCAATATCCATTAATGGTAAAAAATAAAGTAGAACCACTTGATATTAAAGAATTAATGGGCTTTTATATGAAAGATATATTGTTTTAATCCATTGAAAATAAAAGATAAAATTCATTGAATAAAAGTAGAAATTTGTCGATATTTTTCTACTTTTTTCTTGTTTTGTCAGATTTAAAAAAAATGCAAAAAAAAGGTGTATGATATACACGAGGTGATAAAATTGGATAGTAGAATATCTATCAAAGATTTAAAAAATGTAATCATTTTTAAAGTAGAAGGTGATTTTGATAATTTACTTTGCATTAAATACAAAAATGCAATTACGGAGATCTTGGCTAGAAAAAGAGCTGAACTTACTGTTTTTGATTTATCATTAGTCAGTTTTATAGATTCAAGTGGCATAGGCCTTTTAATAGGACGATACAAACAAATAAAAGAATATAAAGGTCAAATGATAATTTGTGGTGTTAATCAGCAAATTAAAAAAACTTTGGCCATTTCAGGAATTGCAATGATTATTGATACCTATGAAGATATTTATGAAAATATAAAGGAGTTAGTAAATAGTTATGAATAAAATAGAAATAAAATTTAATGCAACTTTAGAAAATGAAGCTGTCGTTCGCAATTCAATCGGTTTATTTGCATCGACAGTGAATTGTACCATAGAGGATATTATTGATATTAAGACAATTGTTAGCGAGGCCGTTAGTAACGCCATTATTCATGGTTATGAACAAGATAAAACGAAAGATGTTAATGTTACAGGTATATTAAATGAAAATGAATTGGTTATTATTGTTGAAGATGAAGGAGTCGGTATAGAAAATGTTGTGGAAGCCTTAAGAGTAAATTATTCAAGTAAAAACCGAAGTGGATTAGGATTTACAATCATTAAATCTTTATGTGATGATTTGCAAATTAAATCGAAAAAAGATGCGGGGACTAAATTAATTATTAAAAAGGTACTAACAATAAAAGGCAATTAAATGGAAGATTTTAAAGATATCATTTTAAAGGCACAAAATGGTGATGAAGAAGCAAAAAATAAATTAGTTACAGAAAATCTTTCTTTGGTATGGTCACTAGTTCATCGTTTTAATAATTCAATGTATGAAAAAGAAGAATTGTTTCAAATTGGTTGCATTGGTTTAATTAAAGCCATCAATAAATTTGATGTTCAATATAATGTAACCTTTTCGACCTATGCGGTTCCTATTATCCTTGGTGAAATCAAACGTCATTTTCGCGATGATGGGGCAATTAAAGTTTCTAGATCCATTAAAGAATTAAATCAAAAAATAGTAAAAGTTTCTGAAGAATATTTAATGAATAATCATAAAGAAATTTCTATTTTAGAATTATCTGAAAAGTTAAATGTAAGTCGAGCAGATATTGTTTTAGCAATGGATTCTAAGTATTATCCTACTTCTTTAAATGAAGTGATTTATGAAAAAGATGGTTCAACCATAACGATTGAAGAAAGAATTGAAGAAAAAGAAACATATTCTTTAATTGATAAAATTACATTAAAAGAAGAAATCAATAAATTATCTAAAAAAGAACAATTACTAATTAAAATGAGATATTATTTAGATATGAATCAAGATGAAATTGCTAAACATTTTAATGTTTCTCAAGTCCAAATATCACGTATGGAAAAGAAAATATTAGAAAAATTAAAAAAACAATTTAATTTATAAAAAATGAAAGACATGTTTAATCAAAAGATTAAATGTGTTTTTTGTTTATATTAAAAAAAAATATCCATACTATAAATGGTGATAGTATGATTATAAATGATAGTAAAGTCCAGGAAAAATTAAAAGAAAATGCAAAAAATAAAAGTAAATTAAAAAATATTTTATTGGCTTTTTTCTTTGGTGGTTTACTAGGTATAATGGCTCAAGGCATCTATTTACTTTTTAATAATGTTGCACATATCAGTGAGGATAATTCAACGATTTTGACGAGTGCTTTTTTTATTTTTATAGCTTTTTTACTAACGTGTTTTGGTGTTTTCGATAAAATTGCTTTAATTGCTCATTCTGGGGTATTAATTCCGATAACGGGTTTTGCAAATTCCATTACTTCATGCGCATTAGAAGGAAAAGCAGAAGGACTAATCTTTGGAATTGGAGCGAAAATGTTTTCATTAATTGGCTGTGTTTGTACTTATGGAATTGTTTCTTCCATTTTTTTAGGCATTATTTATTATTTAATTCAGGTGATTTAAATGAAAAGTCAAAGTTTTAATATTTCAGATATTTTTATAGATTCTGTAGGAATCATCGTGTCTAAAAAAGAAAAAGAAGGTCCTTTAGGAAAATACTTTAATCATTATATTGATGATTATTATTTTGGTTGTAAAACCTTTGAAAAAGCTCAAGTGAAATTAACACAAGCAGCAATAGCCAATGCTTTATCAAAATCTTTTTATAAAATAAGCGATATAAAATTGGCTATTGGTGGAGATTTATCGAATCAAATTTTTTCATCTACAGCTGCAGTTAAAGATGGATTATTTCCATTTGTAGGAATCTATGCTGCTTGTGCAAGTGGCATTTTAGCAATGATTATAGCTAGTCTTTACATGAAGGGAGCAGATTTAGATAATTCACTGATTTTTACAAGTTCACATCTATGTGTTTCAGAAAGGCAACTTCGTTATCCTACTGAATATGCTTCTTTAGTAAAAGATACGACTACCAATACCTTAACGGGAGCTTGTTCGATTATTTTAACGAATCAAAAGAAAGCCATAAAAATTACAAAAGCTACTGTTGGAAAAGTTGTCGATATTTTATCTAAAAATGTCAATGATATGGGTACATGTATGGCTTATGCCGCTATCGATACTTTTAAGACGCATTTACAAAACAATATGGAAAATACAGATGATTATGACTTAATCGTAACAGGTGATTTAAGTAGAGTAGGGTCCCGTGTTTTCTTAGAAGAATTAGAACAGACAGGATTTTTAATACATGACAAATATATCGATTGTGGTTCAATCGTTTATGATAAAGAAAAACAGCATACATCTTCGGGCGGATCAGGTCCTGCATGTGTCATGTGTGTCACATTTTCTTATGTGTTTAATAAAATGATAAAAGGAATTTATAAAAAAGTTTTAGTAATCGCTACTGGTGCACTACATTCACAGATTTCGTTTCAACAAAAAGAAACGATTCCCTGTATAGCCCACGCAATCGTTTTGGAGGTGAGTTAAGATGTTTTTAACATTTTTATTTGCATTTTTAACTTGTGGTATTGTCTGTGCCCTTTCGCAATTGATTTTAGAAAATAGTAAATTAACTCCAGGTCATATTACATCATTATTTGTAGTCATCGGAAGCATTCTTGAGTTTTTTAATCTATATGATGGTATTCGTGATTTTGGAAGTATGGGAGCTAGTCTTCCTATATGCTCATTTGGTTCTGTCATCATGAAAGGAGTAAAAGAAGGTGTGGATAATTTAGGCTTTTTAGGCATTTTTCAAGGTGTCTTTGAAAAGTGTGGAATTCTCATTGCATTTGCTTTGTTTTTAGCTTTTCTTTCTACGCTATTCTTTAAACCAAAATCATGAAAAACATTGAAAATTATATTGAAAAAAAGTTGAATTTTGGCAACAATTATGATGTTATAAAAAGACAAATTAGTCGTAATACAATTATGTATTATTTATCCAGTTTGGTTGATTTTACTTCTGTCAATCAAATCATTGAAGGAATGATCTTAAAAAAAGAACCTCTTGTAAATGGCTCTGTAAATCAGGAAACAGATTTTGATAAAATGATAACAAGTGTTTTATCCGGATGCATGCTTTTAATTGAAAATAACGAATGCTATATTGTAGAAACACGAAATTATCCTAATCGAAGTGTCAGTGAATCGGAATCAGAAAAATCTTTAAAAGGTTCACACGATGGATTTACAGAATCCATATTAGTGAATACAGCATTGATTCGTAGAAGAATCAAAGATGAAAATTTTCGTTGCGAATTATTTCAAGTTGGTAAACAAAGTAAAACGGATATAACGATAAATTATATAGAAGGAAAAGCAAATCCCAATTTGCTCTTACGCATTAAAAGAAAACTAAAAAGAATTGATGTCAATTCCTTAATTTTAGCGGATAAAGCCATTTCAGAACTTATCTTTTCACAAAGATATCAGATTTTTCCTAAAGTACGATTTACAGAAAGACCAGATATAGCTTCTATTCATATTTTGAAAGGCTATATTGTTTTAATTGTCGATACAAGTAGCTCTTGTATTATTGTTCCTACAACATTTTTTGAATTAAATGAACAATTAGAAGAATATCAACTTCCCTCATTAATTTCTACTTTTAATCGTATTTTTCGGTTTTTTTGTGTTTTAATTGGATTGTTTTTAGTCCCAGTATGGTTCATCATGTGTATAGAAGGAAAAGCGCCTAACTCTTCCTTTTTAATCATTGAAAATATGTCTAAAACAAAACTTTTTATCCAAATTCTTTCTGTTCAAATCTTTTTATCGGCTATTCGCTTAGCCTCTTTTAATACGACATCTTTATTATCCACTTCGATGTCATTATTAGCGACGATTATCTTAAGTAGTTTAGCAGTTGAAACAGGATTACTTTCTCCAGAAGTTGTTTTTTATGGTGCTCTTTCTTCGATTTGTTCCTTTGCAATAAGTAATTATGAAACCAGTAGAGCGATTAATTTTTGGAATTTAATTCTCATCTTAGCAGTCGGATTTTTTTATAAAATAGGTTTTCTTATTGCGTCAACAATTTTATTCCTTTCATTAGTTACGATTCATAGTTTTGATATTTGCTATTTATATCCTTTTATTCCTTTTGATTTGAAAGAATTATTTATGCGTTTATTTAAAATACCTTCAAAAAGTAAATATAAAAAAAATTCAAAAAAATAGTGTAAATTTTTATCAAAATGAAGTATGATAATAATGGAATTAAAAGGAGAACTTTATGGAAAAAAAATCAATTGTTTATTTTACATCTAAAATTACACCAGAGTCATTAGTTAAAATATATGATGTATTTCATAAAGAATTAAAAGGGAAAGTAGCTGTAAAACTACATTCTGGTGAACCAGGCAATCAAAATTTTTTACATCCAGAATTTTTTAAAGATATCATTGAACATGTACAAGGCACAGTCGTTGAATGTAATACAGCGTATGAGGGTAAAAGAAATACTTCTTTAAAACATAAAGAAACTCTAATAAAACATGGTTGGAGTGAACTTTTTGCTGTAGATTTATTGGATGAAGATGGACCAGATATGGAACTTCCAATTGAAAATGGTCAAATTATTCATAAAAATTATGTGGGAAAAAATTTAAAGAATTACGATTCCATGCTTGTTTTGTCTCATTTTAAAGGACATCCTATGGGAGGTTTTGGTGGTGCATTAAAGCAATTAAGCATTGGGGTTGCATCTTCCGCTGGTAAAGCTTATATTCATAGTGCAGGTAAAACAGCCAATCAATATGACTTGTGGAATCATTCCACACCTCAAAATGATTTTTTAATGGCTATGGCAGATGCAGCAAGTTCGGTTGTAAAATATTTTCATCAAGAAATGATTTTTATTAATGTGATGAAGAACATGTCTGTCGATTGTGATTGTTGCGCAGTTGCGGAAGATCCATGTATGAAGGATGTAGGAATTTTAGCGTCACTTGACCCTATAGCATTAGATCAAGCATGTGTAGATTTGGTTTATCAAAGTCAAGATGAAGGTAAAAATAAATTGATTGAAAGAATTGAATCAAGAAATGGTTTATTGACTATTGAAGCAGCAGAAAAACTACATTTTGGTAGTCGTGAATATATTTTAAAATCATTAGAAGAAGAATTTTAAGTAAAGTATTGGCTTTATTTTTATGGGTTTAACTTTTCCCTTAAAAAAAGTTAAATGCCCCTGTAGTTCAAAGGATAGAGCATCGGTCTTCGAAACCGAGCGTTGCACGTTCGAGTCGTGTCAGGGGTGCCATCTTTGTTGTACGAAAAAGCTACAACACACAAAAAGCACAAGATATTGCGT
>CABUID010000018.1 GCA_902491575.1 uncultured Bacillota bacterium | reverse complement strand
TGATAGAAATTTGATTAAAAAATAGTAAAGTTTGTATTATTTAATAAGTTTCATCATTAAATGGCGGAAAGAAATTGATTTATTTTTTTGATGATGAAAAAATTGCAAATTCAAGAAAAAAGAATTCAATATATTTTGTTTAGTACATAAAAAAAGTACAAATCATTGTACTTTCTTTATTTTATCTTATATTTTTCAAGATTTTTTTATCCCATAATGTTTAACATTTTAAACTAGAAACTAAAAACGATGTAGCAATTTGCTACACCGTTTATTTCGTAAATGCTTATTTTAGATAAAGTATTTTACAATTGAATATTCATTATGCAACTTGTTCAACAACATTAAGTGTCAAAGAAGTAGCAGTATTAGAAGAATAAATTGTATAAGTTACTTTAATATAGTATGTTGTTCCTGCTACAACATTATAAGTAGAATAGGAATCATATTTATAACCACCTAAAGGTTCCATCAAAGCAGCTCCACCATCATCTTTATAAGCAATAGATGTTGAGCAAGACTCATCATCATATAAATATAATTTTGTATCTATAGTTCCATTATTTAATGTATAGAATGCATAAGTGCCATCTTCAGTTGCTGTAAATTTGTAAAATACAGTGTAAGAAGTAGTGCTACTTATATCTAACGTAGCACAGTTTGCACCTTCTAAAACGTTATAAGCTGTTTCAGGTGTTGTTCCATCTTCATATTCATCTAAAGATGTTACAGTAACAGAAAGTGTATCATTACTATCTGAAACATATAAATAATAAACATCACCAGCATTTAATTTTGTAACAACTTGTTTAGTTCCAGTTTTAACAACGCTTGTTCCATTTACTTTATAAAGTGTTACAACACTACTATCGTTTGAAGATGTAAAACTATAGAATTTAGTTGTATCTACAACTAATTTATAATAAGTAGAAGAAGATACAGTTAAATTTGTATCGTCTGTACTAGAAACAGTTGTGTCTATAGCATTTAAATAATGTTCTCCAGCAACTGCTACAGAAATATTTAAAGTATAAGCAGTTGTTCCACTTGTAGAAGAATAGTTTGCTTTTACAATGTAAGATCCTGCAGGCAAATTCACATAGTTAACATTTTCACTTGTAGAAGAAGTTGTAAATGTTACTACTGCTGTAGTTAAATCATCAGTGTTATAAATAGCAACTTGTTTTGAATAAGAACTTGTTCCATCCTTTGTAGTTACTTTATATGTAGCATCTACAGAAGAAGTAAAAGAGTAATATTGATTAAAACCACCAGTAAAATCAGTAGAAACAGTTTCACCAAGTGTTAATGGAGAAGGATTAGACATTGTGTAACCTTGACCATATTCAGAAATTGAAAATACAGTATTTAAATTAGGAAGTTCAGAAGTTGTCCAGTTGTTACTTACAGTAATATAATAAGTTGTATTGGCTTCTAAAGTAACATTTCCTATTCCAACATTATTTCCAGAATGGTTTACTGAAATTAATTGAGTTTTTAAATCTGCATCACTATAAATTCTAGTGCTTGCCCAACCTGTTCCAGAAGTAACCACTTTATAATCACCAAATGTATTTTCATCTGTAGTAAATGTGTAAACTAAAACATGAGATCTACTTTCAAATAAACCTTGAATAGTAACGGTATCACCCATTACATAATCAAAAGCTTCATTTGCATGGTCATGTCCATAGGTAAACATTTCAAATACAAAATCGCCCCATGCTTTATATGAACTGCCACCTAAACTACATTTAATATAGTAAGTTTTTCCACCTTCTAAATTAACTTGTTTTGCTATATCATCAAAACTTGTTTCAGATAAAACAGTTTGACCATCATCATCTACGATAGAATACTTAGCATGTGAATTATAAACATAACCAGTATAAGATGGATCAACAGTTTTATTTGCAATTAAATCATCATTTAATACAAAATAATAATAATCTGTAACTGCAGGAGTAAACTTGAAATAATATTCATAGAATTCTTCTGTTGTTGAAACATTGATTGTGCCAACAGATGAATCTACTAAAATCAATTCATGTGCTTTTTCAACATTTGATCCTAAAGGATATTCTTCAAATTTACCATATAAAGTGCAAGATTCTTTGACACCTAAACTTAAGTCAACTTCTTCACTATAGGAAGCGTCAGTATACCATCCTCTGAAGATACGATTACTTAATGAAGGATTTTCAATAGTAATTGGTGTTTCAGCCCATTCAGTTGCAGAGAAACTAGATGAAACATCGCTAATTGGAACTACAAAGTTAACGGTTACTTTTTCTAACCACTTTGCATAAAGAGTTAAATCTTCGGTATTCGTATAATCACCTTTTGAAGCTTTGTTTTCAAATGCTGCATCATAATACCAACCACCAAAAAGATAATTATTTTCATCTCTTACATTTTCTGGAGTTACTAATGCATCATTTAATAATGAATAGCAATCTACAAGAACACTATCACTATCTGTTACATTATCATTATAAACATAATGAACAGATAATGTAGGAATACCATCTGTAAAACTTAAGTTTGTAATGCTGACTTTGTCATCACCTTTATGACCCGCATTATCTTTTCGATAGCCAAGGTTAACTTCATCGCCTGCTTGTAATTTAACCCAATAACTTCCAGTAAAGACTTCTTCACCCGAGACAGATAATTCTTGGCTCCAAGATGTAGAGTCAGCTTTTTTAACTCCAACTGTAAATCTATCATAATTATTTTCAGAAGAGCCGGAATAATCAAAAGTTAACAATGTATCTTTAGCTACAACAAATGAGATAGAAGAAACAGAACTATTTACACCTTCGTTTGTAGATGTTAAAGTAAACATATCATTTGCTTGCTTTGTAACTTGCCAATTATAAGGAACTTCTGTTCCAAAAGCATAATCAGCCATATTTGTAGCCGATGTTAAAACACCACTTGGTGCGATAATTTCTTCTAAAGCAGTAGATTTTACATATAAATCAAGATGACTATCTACTTCAGATCCTACTACCCATTCATTACTCAAAGAAGCATCCATATAATATCCTTCAATTACTTTTGTAAAATCAGAAGGAATGTTTGGCGTATAATTTGAATGAATATCAATGGCTTCAGAAGTAATTAATGTTTCGCCATCATAAATGTTGACATTAACTTGTTCAACCCATTTTGCATAAACTTTTGTGTTTTTTGTTAAACCACTTGCAAAATCAAATTGAACATCGTAAGAAGAAGTCGTGTACCACCCATCAAAACGATATCCATCTTTAGTAGGATTTTCAGGAGCAGATACTGGTAAATTATTATAAACTTGTAATGTTGTTACATCCGAACCACCTACTGAATCAAATACAAGTTTACTTTTTGAATATAAACCTTGATTCGATTCAAAATTTACATTGGAAACTGTAAAGGTATCTGAACCACCACTGCCAGAACTATCTTTTGAGTATTCAAAAGTAATTTGATCACCTTTTGTTACTTCTACTTTTACAGAATCAGAGGCTGTACCACTAATAGCATTTACTAAAGTAGTAGAATTATGTCTAATTGTACATTTATCCCAACCACTTTCAGTTGATACAGCATAATCAAAAGTTAAAACGCCATCATCTAAAACAGTTAACACCATCTTAGCGGTAGAACTATTGGTACCTTTATTCGTTGAAACATAAACACCTGGAGTTTCGGTATCTTTAAATGTGTAAGTTCCACTTTGATCTAATGAGAAGCAAGGAACGTTTGATTCAGATGTCAATTGATAACGAATAGTATTATTGGTTTTTAAATCATTTAAAGCAGTCACTTGTTCTTCTGTTAATTCATACATTTCTGCATTATCTAAATAAGTGTTAACAGCTTTTAAATAATTGTATTCTGTAGCAGATGTGAAATGAACTTCATCACCAAGTAAAACATAAGCAACAGAAACATAGTTAGAATTATATAAAGTAGCTCTTACAGATTCATCTGCATTTTCAAAACCTGTCAAAACACTTGCAAAAGCAACACCATCATCGACTACAACTTTATTTTCAGCAATGGAATTATATAATTTTATAGTTCCAAATTCGCCTTCATATTGAAGTGTACCACTTGTTGTGGCATTTTTAACAAGATCGGAATTATCTTGTAATAATTCTTTTAAATCATATGGATTTAAATTTTCACTTTTAACAACGACTACACCATATGAATAGGATGATAAATCTTCTGCTGCAGTCGTAAAAGCATTATTAATCATGTCTGCAGATAATTCATATTTAAATCTCATTCCTGGGGCATCACCTAATCGTACACTGACAAGTGCTGTTTCATCCGATAGGGAAGTACCAGAATTTACGGCTTGTAATGTTCTTCCTTGATAATGGTCAGACAAGTCTTCATTTTTTAATTGCAATGGATCATCATTTTTAGATACGCTTTTTGCAAAAGATAAAGTAAGAATTGTTGTTAGACTAGCCAATAACATCGTAGAAGAAATCACTATTGTTTTTATCTTATTTGATTTCATTTTCTTCCTCCTTTTATAGGTTTTATATCAGGTAACCATCCTGCTGTGCTTGATGAATCATTTTGAAAGTTTGTTGACGAATAATAATTTGATATAGATTGTTCTTCATTGGTATCACTTTGAAAATTTTCAGTAATACTATTTGAATTGCTTTTAGAAGAATTTGAATCCATATGAGAATTATTAGAGCAACCACATAATAAAATGATTAATCCTAAAACTAATTTTTTCACTCAAGTTCACCAAAATCAAATGGATTATCGCCTGGCATATTGCTAAGTTCAACTGCGCCATTTAACGTTTCATCAGTATTTAAAATTACAACCTCTAAATCTGGTTTCTCGTAAGCTTTTTTCATGCATTTTCCTCCTTCTTATTTATATTTAACAAATATTGTTAAAATATAGTATAGTTTATCTTTTTTTTTTTGCATAGTCAATGCTTTTTTTTATTTTTACTTTCACGTCTTTTTTTATTTTCAATTTTTAAATCTTTTTTCATAAATTTTTTAAATTTTAAAATGATAAAAAATGAGGAGACTAAAAAAATTGCCAATGCTGACAATTTTTTTAAAGTAATATTTTATTTATTTTTTAAATTTTTAATTTTTTTATTTTTGATAATCTTTTTAAAAAATGAATTAAAAGAAAAGTCTTGTAGATAAAGTAAATAATCGCTGATAGAAGAAACAAAAATTGTCATATCATCCAATGCTTGTTTTCTTTCTTCTTCGGAACTTTTAAAATTAAATTCAAAACCTAAAATATAACAATGTGTACTTTCGTTTGTTTGCTTTTTTAAAAGATAAACACCTTTGAAACAAGAATATTGATTGATTTTTTCCTGAATGCTATCCAATACATTTTGTGGCAAGTCTGCAGAATTATATATTTTTTTCCCTAAATGAAGTGAATATTTTTCATTTTGTAGCAATTGATTCATATCTTCAATATGTTTTTTTCGATATTGTTCAATTAAATCTTTTCTTCCATTATTGTTATACATTAAACCTATATAAAAATTTACAAGATCTGCTTTTGAAAAATCTAATTTTTTCACTTTTTCAAAATCATCTATACAAGAAAAATCATTTACTCCAAATTTTATTAAAGCACGGTTCAATAAAGCAAAAATATTATTTGGATGTTTATTTAAAATTTCATCATATGCTTTTTGAGCAATTTCTGGTTGATTAAAAACTAAATTACAATAAGCATATTTCAATTGGTCATCCAAAGGTAAAGAAGAAAAATCTTTATCTTTTAATTTTTCATATTCTTTAACATAAAAATTATAATGATACTCTCGTTGATTTTCCCAAGAATTTTTAATATTATCGTACCATTCTTTATTTAATTTATCTTTAATCATTTGTATTTCTTTTTCGAATTGTTCACTTCTTTGAAAATTAAAATCGAAATGAAAATCGTCCACTTGAAGATATTCCATTCTCATTTTTAAACTTGGATGAGTATCAAATTGTCTTTGTAAAGTGTTTTTTAAAAAATGATCATACATTTCTTTTTTATCGTAATAATTCTTAATTCTTTCTTTGGCAAACAAATCAATATAATTTTCAATAGGTTGTTCATAGATAAACACATTAAATGGAAAACGATATTCAATTTGATAATTGCATAACAATGTTTTAGCTACAGCATTGATAAATTGTTGTTTATCCCCATTATCAATAATAAATGCATCCGCTTTTTTCTCACTTTCTAATTGCATAAAGTGTAGAAAGAGTTCTGTTTCTTCTTTTACTTTATTTAGTTTTAAAGTAAAAAGTAAATAGTTTAACCCTAAAGATACAAATGTTTGATCAAGATTGCGGAATAGATAGCATGATTTCAATACTTTATAGGATAAAAGTGTATCTTCATTATAAATATGAGCCATTTCATGATAAAGAATATTTTCAAGTTCTTCTCCACTTAAAATAGAAAGTGCACCGATTCCCATATTTAAATAAGTTTGATGATTTGTTTTGCCAACACTAAATAAATCGTCTAAAGCAAAATGAATGTAAATTTCTTCTTTAATTCCTAATTTGTTTTTACACTTATCAATGATATTTTTAATATAAGGGTAATTCGATATATCATCTTTTGAGATGTCTTTTTTTGTTTTTGTTCGATTGCATAAAGCACTTAAAATATCAATCATTATTAAAGATGAAAATACCGTGATAATAATCCCCAATACACCACTTGCAGCAGCACAAACAAAAGTTATCATTTGTAGTAACAAAATAAAAATGATATATAAATTCGTATTGAATATTTGTTTTTTTAAATGGTTGTAAACTTTATCAAATTCATGAATACTATCTTTATAATCTAACATTTTATTATATTGTTTTTCTATATTCGTATTGAGTATTTCTTTTTTATGTTTAATAAGTAAAATGGAATTCACAATGATTATGATAAGTGTTATACCAAAACATAAATAACCAATATATTTTATATATGGGATATCTTTTAGCAGCATACTTAAATAAGTTAAACCTGCTAAAATTGAAAATGAGAAAACTAAAGAAAAAATGAGTCTAAAGACATTTACATTACCATTACTATTCATAATATACCCTCACCTTTATATTGTCGAATCTTTCTCCAACGATATTATTATACTATAAAATTCTTTTTCAACAAAATATATACAATTTAAATATCCTAAAACGTTTAAATTAAAACGAAAACAATCGTTTTTATGATTCGGTTGTTTGAAAAAATAAACAATAAAAATTGTATATTCACGAATTTTTATTTTGTTAGTAGAAAATAGTTTCTCTATTTATTTTAAGATTAATATTGAATGAACAATATATAAAATTTAATAAAATAAGCATTTTTTCTCAAAGAAATAAATAAAATGAAATAGAATAATCTAAGTTAACTACGAATAAATTCCATCTAAAACTAATATACATTTAACGTGTAATTAAAACGTTCTCTTGCAAACAAATGAAAGCAAAAAAATGTTTTAGTCAAGAGAAAGATGACACAAATTCGTTTAAATATAAGGTTAGAATTAGATATTATATAGTTATAAATTATATATCATCTCAATGCATTTTATAAGTGTTTCTTTTGTTTTAAGATTATAAAATCAATTAATCTTTAAAAGATAACGATTTAATTCTTTAAATTAAAAATTAATAGCATAACAAATTTGTTATGTCAATGATTTTTTTGAAAAAAAGATTGACTTACTGTGACAGGAGATATATTCTTATACTATGTATGGAAAATGAAATTAAATTTTAAAAAAGGAGAAAGAAAAAATGAATAAAAAATTATTAAGTTTGATTGTACCTGTTTTTGGCTTTATGGCTATTATTGGAAGTGGTTTTTCAGCATGGCATTTTGGAGAAGTGGCAACAAGTGTTGATGCAAGTGCAGCTGGTCATGGAACTGTAGAAGATGTTGTTACTTTTAACGATGCAGAATTAAAATTTAATATTAATACAGTTTATTTAAAGTTAGATCAAGATGCTTTAGTAGGTGCAGCTGATTATACTGACAAAGGTTTAACATATGATACTTTAACTTATACATTATCGATGGACCAAGACATGGTTGATTACTTAGAAGAAACCGGTTATCAATCTGTAAAATTCAGTGTTGAAGTTACAGGAAATGATGGTTTTGGCACATACGTTAATACGACGGTTACAAAGGCTAGTGCAGCACTTGCACCTTCTATTGAAGGTAATGTTGAGTTTGCATGGACATCTAATAAACCAGTAAGTTTAGACAATTATACGAATATGCTTAATCTTTTAAGTGCTGATTCTACAACGAAGGCTTTTGATTTTAATGTTAAAGTAACTGCAACATTATCAACTGATGCAGCATAGTTTTGTTTTGAATTAAAAAAATGAATATGAAGAAAGGTAGTATATTAAGATATTTATTATCTTCTGCTTGCATATTGAGTTTAATTGGAACGGGTTTTGCCGTATGGCAATTTGAAAATAGTTACCAAATCTATAAAAGTTTTGAATTAAAAGCAAATGTTGCAGCCTTTTCAGAGGAGGGAGAGTTAAACATTCTTCCTTTGAAGGGATATACTACTTTTAATTTAATTTTAGAGCAAGCAGATGGTAGTTATGGTAATATTGATTCAAGTTTGACGTTTTTACCGAACATAAATATGGTATATACGAATTATACACTTAATGTTGGTGCTACAGCTTATTTAGTTGGTAGTGTATCATTTTTGAATCCGATATTAAGTAATTATGTAGAAGCCTTTAATCCAAGTACGAATCAAAGTATTGATCAAGTTTTTTTAGAAGAAGATATTACAAATGATTTAAAAAATGAAGTATTAATGGATGGAGTGTATGAAAGAACCATTACTCCTTCTTTTCGATACATTGATGATAGAGATCATATTCCACCAAGTAGTGCTTCAGGTTTTGTAAAAATGGTCAATGAACTGGATGACACTCAAGAAGAACTTCAGCTTGAGTATGCTTTTATGATTAATTTAAAAATTGAATTTAGAAGATAGAATTTTGAACTAAAAAGTGGTGAAATAAAAGTGCTAAGGAAAAAAGTATTTGTCGTATTATTATCATTTTTGATTATACTCATTGTCGGTGGCGGCTATGGGGCTTTTTTATTACATAATTCTAAAAGTTTTAATTCTATAAATGGAAATTATCGTTGGGATAATATCCGTGATAATTATGTATTTAATGATAGTTATGACTATGAAGCATTACCACAAAAAAGATATAACATATATTTTATGGCACAAAGCGATTTTGATCCTAATCCAACATCGAGTACAGATGGAACATATGAATATTTTTACAAATCAACAATAACCAATAATGAACTCGATTTACGTTATGGTCAATTCGAAGATGGATCACATTATAAAGTAATTCGTAATGTTACAGAAATATCTATGGATGATTTGCATACGGCAATAGGTTATCCTTATACGGAAGTAACGGATAGAGCCAATAAACCATCCACAAGTCATGGATGGCCACTTTATTTTAATGGTTGGGCTTTAAACTATAAAATTGGTAATTATGATGGATTGAATTTGAACAGCGGATATTTACGAGTAACAGGAAGTTTTCCACATGATGATAAAGCCGTTTCTTTTATGAGATTTGGAATTTCTATACAAAGATATATAGAATCTTTAGATAATCCTTATACTAATTTTAGTATATATAAACGTAGTGAAAATGTGGATGATATTTTTTTATTTCCTGTATATACATCTGGAAAGGATTATGTAACTAGTATTTATGAAGATAGAAATGATCCTATACAAATTCAATATAATAGTGAGGACATCATTGATTCTTCAAATTATAAAGAAGCATATTTAAATGAAGGTAAAGCTTTAAATGATAGTTATGATACTTTTACTGAAACATATGATTTTACCAATAATTCTTTAGAGGATGAAAAAGAAGATTTACAAAAAAATGTTAAAGTTTATTCAAAAAATGCTTTTAGTATTGATGGATTTAAACACTTGACTTTTAAATATGATAGTGGTGAGTTAGGATGGAATGGTTGGATGGATTTACAACCTTCTGATGGCTGCTCTGCAGATTTACTTATTGAAAATGAAAAGACAATAGAAAATCATCCAAATGGAAATGGTTTATCTGTTGATGGAGTGGGAAAAGGTGTATACACAATCTATGCTTTTAAAAAACAAGGTAGCACGGGTAATGTTTTTTCTAGTAGTGAAATAAAGTTTTTTCATGATTTTTTAAAAACTCGTCAAGTTACGATTTTTTACTCTATCGTCATGAATACAATAAGTAAAACAAATTATGGTAAAACATATGTAAATAGTTTCTATTTAGTATTTGAAAGATTTTATGAACCTCGTTTAGTTGGAGGTCCAACAGGATCTTTTGATTATAATAATGAAAATGTTAAAAAACATACCTTTAGAAGAGCTGTTACAAATCCGAATATGTTTGCTCTTGAAAATGTTGAATTTACATTTTCAGACAAAGATACGACTTCATGGCATAGTGAAAATGGAATACAATTTTCAAATCTTTTCTTTAATGTTTCGTTAAATAATCCTGTGAAATTTTTTTCTAAAAAAAATTATGGCGAAGAAAAGGCAGAAGAGGTATTTAAAGATGTAGGTCTTGTAAATTATACGATGTATAATTATACCCATTATTTTTCAAATATAAATCAAGCAATGACCAATACCGATTTTAGTTATAATGATTATTTAAGAAGGTTAGATGGCTCAGTAATTCAAGATTATAATGAAATTTTGAATCAATATTCGCCAACTAGTCATAGCTACTATTCTATTCAAGATGCTTTCGTCATTAATCCAACAAAAAGTAATGTGAGTAGCGACGATCCTGAAAAAAATATGGGATATGGTATTTATTCATTAGCATTAAATATTAAGTATAGTGATTCATTTTATCAAGAAATTGAAAATACTGCAGGTCATCATAGTTTCGGACCATATTATCCTTCTTCAGTCGAAATTTATGCTTATCGAGAGACAAATATTTTTACAGTTATTTATGATAATCAAAGTGATTATAATCTTGACTTGATGGAAGGCGAAAATAGTCGATTTATTAAACCAGATTTAAGTGGTCAATCGATTCATTATGCATTTATTGCTAAAAATGTATTCTTAGATACTCCAGTTGGATTAAAAGATATTTTTATAGCTACAGAAAAAGCGCCTGCTAGTGTGTTTGAAGAAGGAAAAGAATATACGCTTGAAGAGATTATAAAGTATTATAACGATCAAGGACAAGATTTAGTTGATAGCATTACTGAATTTGTTTTCAATAGTGAAAACTTAGAAAATCCAGGATTTAAAGTTTTAAAAAATTATGTATTTATACCAAAAAATAAATAAAGGAAAGGTGGTGAGGTTTTAATGAACAAAATGATTCTATTTTCTTCTAGTGGCTCACAAGATTTAGAAAGTATTTCATTAGGGGTGGCTATCGCTGTAATTGGATTACTTGCCATTACTTATATTATGTTATTTTATATATGGCATCGTTATTATGCTAAATGTATTCAACATGGGTTGGAAGATCAAAGTTTAAAAAGAGTAATTATGGAAGAATATAAAGAGTTCTTAAAACCCATACCAGCCAAATTAATTGTTCAAGATACTCTATTAGAGCAAAAAAGTAATACACCGATTGATTTTGATACCGTTACACAACATGTTGAATTTAAAAAGAAACGGATGTCGTTATCTTTAAATTTGATTTTGGGCGTTTTATATTTATTGATGATTTTACTTTTTGGTTTTGGTATTTATAGTAGGGTCACTACGGGATTGACCAATTATTTTGGTAATTCATATTTAGTCATTAAAACTGGTTCAATGGAAAGTAAAAATAGAGCCAACGAGTATTTATTTCAATATGATCTCAATAATCAAATTAAACAATATTCACTTATTCAACTAGATAATGAATATCAAAAAAGAATGAATCTTTACGATATCTATGCTTTTTATGATCATGAAGGAAATATCATTGTTCATAGACTAATAACAATAAAAGAAGAAGATGGCATAAAAAAATATACTTTCAGAGGTGACGCAAATACAGTAAGCGCAAGTTATGAAAGAGAAATTACCCTTGATAAAGTTATAGGACATTATAATGGAACAAACAATTTTATTTTAGGTGTTTGCAATTTATATTTAAGTTCCAATATTGGACTCATTACAGTTTTCTTTGCTTTTTCTTCAGCATTGTTTTTTGATATTTTTGAGGCGAAAGCAAATATTGTTGAAACACAGAGAAAGAAAATCTTATTAAAGCAAATTTTCCCAGTAATTGAGAAAAAATTGAAGAAAAATGAAGTTAAACTTAGAATTCGTATTGCATATAACCATAAAGACGAATCATTCATTAAAAAATTATTTAGTACCAAGAAAAAAATTTATTTAGTTGATAAAGACAATCATCCAAGTGAAAATAAAATGAAAAAAAATAAGGATGAGGGTTATGTTATAAAAAAGCCAAAAAAGAAATAGGTGTCTTTATGAATAGAAAATTAAAAGTATTATGGATATCTTTGTCTATCCTTATTATTTGTATTGGTAGTGGCTTTTCTGCATGGCATTTTCACGAAATATTTTCGACAACAAATGTTTCGATTGAAGGAAATGGTACAATTACAGCAGTTGATATAATTGATAAAATTGGCGAAATAGATTTTAACTGTAATCGTTTTACTATCGAACTTGATGAAAGTGATAAAAATGAAGGAATTATTAAAGATGAATTAGGAAATAAAAATGTTTATTGTGGCGTAAATATTTATGCCTATGAGGGAGATAATTATGTGGATGAAATTATCTCGACTTTTGTTCCCAATGAAAGATTCTTTAATATGGAATTTAATGAAAAAGATTATAAAATTAAATTTGTTTTAGAGCCTTATACCACACAAGGTCAATTATATACTGGACTATTAAAATTTGTTCAATTTGGATTTGGAAAAGATGAAAACTATATCGCTTCTTCTAATGAAATCATCCTAACGAAAGATGAAATATCCAATCCTGACCATTTGGTTTTTCCTGCAATTAAAGCTTCTTATATTAATCAAGATAAAGAAACTGGCATTTATAAACCAACAACACTAGATGAATATTTTTCTTATGTAGAAAAGTTAAAAGAAGAATGTAATATTACGAATGGTGATGAGTATAGTTTTAATATGGATTTAAATTTAAGAATTACAATGTATCTTTTAACCACTTGTCCAAATGGTCATGAAAATCAACAGTATAATACGAGTTGTACACAATGCGGTGAGTATGTAGGAGGAGATTTATATGAATAGAAAAAAAATTATTCCACTTTTCCTTGCTGTATTTGTTTGTTTGGTGTTAGTTGGCTATGGCTTTTCAGAATGGATTTTTATAGGTGATGTGAAAGAGTCATATCATGAAATTTCTGGTGGATTAACGATGGCAGAAGTTGTCCCTATGAATTTTACGATTGATACGAAATATGATGATTATAATTTAACCATTGATCAAAATGATCAAAATGAAACTTATGCTATAAATAATGGTGAAATCGATTGCAGATTTACTCCTAGTAAAGAATTTGAATTTGTAAATAGACCTCTAATTTGGAAAAGAACTGGATGGCGGTGGACTTCATCTACTAATACGACACGTGAATTTGAAGCTTATGAAATAGAAGTTACTTTATTAAATGAAAATTTAAAAGATTGTTTAAGAGCAATCATCAAAGTCAATGACGAGGAAGTTAGCAATCCTTTTACAAAAGATATCGAAGATCAAGAGCATATTACGGATGTGACAAATATGCAAGAAACAAATATTGATTTTACACTTTCGTTTGAATGGATATCAAAGGAGAGAGTAATTGATAATGTTAGTAGTAAAGATGATTATAATCAATTAATATCTACACTTAACGCTACACAAAATGCAGATTTAACATATTCATTTAATTTAAATATATCTATAAAAGTTACAACTATATAAGTGGGCAATTTAAAAGATATTTCATGTATAAAATAAAAATGGATTGAGGGAATCTAATTTAAACTAGATTCTTTACAATCTTTTTTAGTTTAATATTTTTCTTTTTATTATTGTTTAAAATTACTTTTAAAATATTATTTAATAATTATTTCTTATTTGTTCCTTTATATATTTTTTGAACACATTTTCAATTAGTCTATTTGAGAATATACGAGAAGCAAGTAATAATCCACCATCAGGATATTCTTCACTAGTTCATTTAGAATGAATTCTTTTTCTTAAGTACAAACAATACTCTCTCCAATTAGTAAAATCAGAAATTTTTTTAATCGTTTACATCTGATTTTTCTTTATCATTGCAACAATTTCTTCGGCATATGGAATTAGTTCTTGAGTATAAGAAAAGCACCTACCATTTCTGATAGATGCTCTCAAGACAAATTTTATTTCGATAACAACCAATCAATCAAGTTGAAAGATTTAATGCCTTCATAAACATTTATACCTCTTTGATCCAAAGATAATATTATTTTTTCATAATTATCTGGAATTTTCATAAGCGGAGCAAGTTCCCTTTGTCTTACATCTTCACTGAGCATACTTTCTGTTACTTGTATATAAATTTTATTGGATGTGTTTGTAGCAATAAAGTCTACTTCGTTATTATCTATTTTCCCAATTGCAACATCATAACCTCTTCGCAATAGTTCAAGATAAACGATATTTTCTAGAGCATGTCCTCTATCACAATCTCTAAAACCAAGCAAATAGTTACGCATTCCAATATCGACAATGTAATACTTGCCGAGCGTTCTCAAATATTCTTTACCTTTAATATCAAAACGCTTTATATCGTAGAAGAAATAGCTTTCAAGCAACGCATCAATATATGCACTAACAGTATGGTTGCTAGGTATTCCTTTACGATTGCTACCATCAAGAAGTCCTTCATTAGTAAGTACATTACCAATATTTGAAACTGAAATATTACTTCCTATATTATCGACTAGATAAAGGATTATTTTTCTAAGTAGAAATGCATCGGTTATTCTTTGTTGACCTCTGCGTTTTTCACGTTCTAAAATATCCCGTACTACAACCGTCGAATATATACCATCTAGAAGAGCAAACGCTTTATCTTGTTCTAACCCCACATCTGCAATTCCTGGCATTCCACCAAATCGCATATAAGAGTCAAACAACTCTTCAAGACTATGAAGTTCACCATCTCTAGAATATGCATATTTCCTATTCGCATCCAAAGAACTCTCTCTTATCTCAAAATTATGAAAGTTTAAAAACTCAGCAAATGAAAGAGGAAGCATCTTAATTTCAACACATCTACCAGATAAATATGTTGAGTATTCTGATGATAGTAAATACGCATTAGAACCAGTTATATATATGTCGCAATCAAAATCAACTCTAAAAGCATTTATGGTATCTTCCCATGATTCGATACGTTGCAATTCATCAAAAAAAAGATACGTTTTCTTACCTAAAACAATTCTTTCTTTTACATAAGAATAGATGTCATCAGCAGTCATTTTTCGATAATCATATGTTTCAAAATTCATCTCGATAATTTGACTGTCGTCTACCCCTATTTCTTTTAAGTAATTCGCCATTAATTTTAATAGACTTGATTTCCCACATCTTCTAATCCCAGTTATAACTTTAATTGGTTCAGTATCTTTAAAACTAATCAGCTTTTCTAGATATGCATCTCTATTTTTTAAATTGCGATTTTGACTCATAAACAAGCACCTCCAGGTTTGTTTTATTATACTATGATTTAAATAAATTATCAAGATTTTAAGCAGTAAACTGCCAAAACTTTTATTTTTTGACTTTTTATGCATTTTAAAAGCAAAAATAAAGCTAAGGAAGTTAGTACATTTAAGTTGTAAGTTTTGGCAATTAACACTCTATTACATCAAATAAAAAATTCTATCTTTGGCTTTGAGACTTTTTTGATTCTTTGTAATATTCCTAAAACTCCAAAAGGCATAAGCCAGTTTCTTTGACCCCCCCAGTACTTTTTAACAATACATCCCGTAGTTTTCATTCCAGTCCTTTATAATATAAAATTTAGTGTCAATTTAATTCAACTCATGCCTATTAACTAATATAGGTATATAATAGTCCAACTTATTTTTCGCTTAACGATTGATTTTAAATGAATAAATTTAAAAAAAGGCTGACACTTGAAAATCTACTTCATTTTCATTATATCAAACCTATGCTTTCTTTATGGCACAAATTACCTATATTGATACCAATTTACTCATTCTTAAAAGGCAGTCCTATTTTCTACCGCACGTTTATTTAATTGGCACTGTTTTGTTGACAAATTGAAATTTTAATTTTACTTACTCCAATCATCTTTTAAAAGATGATAACAATGTAAATACTCGTCATTGTCTTTTATTTTACTATGTTCGATATCTTCAAGCTGCATACCAAGTTTTTTCATTAAACCTACCGATTTTTTGGCATCGATTGTTTCCGCAAATATCTTCTGTGCATTTAACTCACTGAATGCATAGTCAATAACAGCTTTACAAGATTCATATGCATAACCCTGACACCAAAAGTTTCTATTGAAAAACCAACCAATTTCATATAGGCCTTCCTCAATTCTATTGAATAAAATATATCCAATCATTTTACTACTTTCTTTATGAACTGCAGCAACCGCACCCATTTTACCAATGCAAAATTCTTTTAAGAAATCAAGTGTCTTTTCAATACTATAAGTAGGTTCACAATTTTTCATTACTTCAGGATCTCCTAAAATTTCTTGTAAATCTTTTAAATCATCTTTTGTGTAGTTTCGAATAATCATCCTTTCTGTCTCAATATACATATGCATTTCTCCTTTTCAATACTTCGTAAATTGGAATTTAGTGATGAGAGCTTATTAAAAATCACAATTTTTTCTTTTATTAATATTTTGCCGACTTCATTTCCATATTTTTTGGATTCTTTCTTGTAAGTTAAAAATGAATGATCTATATCAAATCCTAAAATATTTCCATAGTGGATCGTATTTACTCATTCTAAACACCTCTTTAAATTGGAATATGTCTGTCACATTAAATTTCTACAAAAAGAATTCCTTCCTTACCAGATGGGATTTCCGCACTTATCTCACCATTCTGGAAAAGTGCAGAGCCTCCTTTGGCAAATTCATATCCATCTTTATCTTTACAATAGGAATTCACATACAATACTGTTTCACAAAAAAGGTTTGCTTGAGTTGCATATTCATACTTCAGCGTGCTATTCCATTCGTTAAAGTTAAAGTCAGTATATACTGGCCAAAATACAACGTCAGGATTTTTTCGTTTAATTTCATTAACATTTTCATCAATCCATAAGTCTCCACACAGCGCAATTATAACATCTTTTCCACTGAAACGAAATGTATGAAATCCTTTTCCCTCACAATATTGATTGTTCGCAAAAACTTCTTTCCAGCCTGGAGAAACTCTACGATATAGATCAATTACACTACCGTTTGCGTCAATAGTAATTTGAGAGCTGTAGAAGCAATTTTCTGCTTTTTCAATAAATCCAAAAGAAATGGCGATGCAAAATTGTTTTGCAACGAAACAAATTTCTCTAACAATCGGGTCATCTTGTGAAATTGCTATTTGTCTATCATGTTCAACATTGAATGTTGCTCCATAAAAACCTTGCAAAAAAGCTTCGCCGAATATTACAATATCAGCTTTCGTTGAACAACTAATTAATGTATCAATAATAACTTGCTTGTTATGTTGTAAATCCTCGTTAACAAATCCCAGTGATGCCAATGCACATTTCACTTCAATCACCTCCGTAAAATTCTAATTTATTTAATTAAATACTCCATATTTACTTCATGATAATCATCTTCAAAAACAACATCAGTTTCTATAAAACCAACTTTTTCATAAATATGCTTAGCATGCTCATTGCCCCACAAATATGTTGTTGTCATTTCATTCATATTATAATTTTCTTTCATGAAAGATATAAACTCTAACAATGCTCTAGTACCATACTTTTTATTTTGATACTTGTAATCTATTGCATAATTCCAAAGAAAATACTTTCCTTCATCAAATTTACGTACCATCGCAAATCCAATTAGTAAACCATCTGAAAAAATATCAAAAGCTAAAACATTTTCATTTAAACATGCAAATTCAATTTTTTGCTTAGAAGACAATTGTTTCTCCTGTTCAGGTAATACGGATACTTTCATTGCTTTAGATAGTTGAAATATCATAGTTACACCTCCACTAATTCAAAAAAATTTCTTCAATCAATTATACCATAAAATGAGCAAAAAAATCTCTAATACAAATCAGATATATTCTTTCTATATGCCTATACAAAACATAATCAATATCTTCAATATAATACAAACATATTTGATGACATGGTTTATTTATCCATGTGAAAAAAATTTCTTGTACCTATTTTAATTCACCAACGGAAACATTTACACCAATTTCTTCTTTAAATTCTCTAACAAGAGTTTGTGCATTTGTTTTTCCAAAAGTAATTCAATTTGATGAATCATTGTTCAATAAGCTTATTCAAAAAATGCTTGTGACTCACGATGGATTCGTAGTGTTTATTCTCGGAAACGGTAAGGAAATTAAGATAGCATATTTTGAAATAATCGTCGGAACACCTCTTAAGTTTTTTTGTTGATATGAAATTATCAAAACTTATTTTTATTATTTCAAATAACGGAAATATCAATTCATGCAAATCACTTCTATACACTATAATTCATCCATCATTAAGAAATCTTCAAGTTGAATATGACGTACCGTAGATGTTGAATAATCTATTGCATCATTAGTTATTAATATTTTTTGATTGCTGCTATTTAAGTCAGCAAATGCACCAAACTCCTTTTTATAAGCTTTTTCATCAACAACGCTATAAGCGACTTGAACTAAATACGTTTTTCCTTTTTTTGTCGCTACAAAATCTATCTCTTTTCCTTTGTTATCAAAAACTTTTAAATCATAACCCATATACAAAAGTTCATTATATACAAAGTTTTCTAAATTATGGTCTAAATCATATCTTCTATTATCGACTTTTAAAGAATTAAAACATACATCTGAATTATATAATTTAGGATTAAAATTCAGTTCTCTTTTAACTTTTGTTGAATATTGGGGTAATTCTTCTATAACATAAGCCTCTTTTAGATAATGCATATAACCTAAAATTGTATTTGACGAACATACAATGCCTTGACCTACTAAATATTTATGAATAGATCTTGCTGATAATATTCTAGAATTATTTCTTAAAACGAAATTAACAATTTATACTGCGCAATTATGTTGCTTTATTAAAAAGTGACCAGTTTAAATCACTTTACAATTTCATTTAGTGGTCTAAATGTTCTTTTGCCATTTTTAGTTTTGGCTATCTTGTTATTTTCATAAAAAAATACCCCCATCTATTTAACCTACCTGTCCAATAAATGAGGGTATATTCATCATTATGGCAAGGATGTTCTGTTTTGATACAAATACAAACACCTACTTAGAATTTGAAAACACCTGAGCAAAATTGCAAACAGCAACTATTCCTATCATTCTAACAAATTGGAATTTAAAAACCACTTTATTCCCAAATGTATGTTACATTTGTTGCATCAAGATTAATTTCTAATCCCCAACATTTAAATTTATAATGTTTTGAATTAATGATTTTATTTAGTGAAAAATCCAACAATAATTCATCAAAACTACTAACTGAGTATTTATAAGACATATATAAACAATCTTTTGTAACTTTTTTAAATTTGTTCATATCTTCCACCATATCAATCCATAATAATTTATTATCTCCATAATAAATTTTTGCATCGCAGTGAGATTCAAACTCATATTTTATTGTTAAACGTTTGTTTTTATAATATGGATTTCCATCTGGTCCAAGTACACCTTTATCCAAATTATCATATATAACTATTAGACATTTATTTTCAATTTTGATTTCAGTAGCATAAGAATCATGCATTGAATCCATTTTTAAATTATTTTTTATAACATATTTTACTTCATTCATTTGATATAACCTCATTATAATTAATAAATCCTAATTTATTTATTAACCTTCCAATATCCTCGGGTACCACCTATTCTTTCAATGACTCCTTTTCTCTTTAGTTCAGCCAAAATTCTTTGAACAGATCGTGAACTTCTATTTACTAATTTACTAATTGTTTCTGATGAATAATTTGGATTAGTTTTAAGAATATTTATAATTATTTCTTCATCAGATGATAAATTGATATTTACGACATTATTTACGACACTATTTACGACATTTCTCTTGAATATGAAAGTGAATCCATCTCTATCTGTTATATAACCAATATCAACATTATTTTTTTCACATTCACTGTATACCCTTTTTAGACCACTACTATATGACTCTACATCTTCTGATAAGAATAAAGTCTTTAAGATTAATGGATTTCTCACCTTAGAAGGAATATTCTCATAAACAAAATCTTCAGGTTTATATCCTATTGGAAATTCTCCTGGATTATAAATTCTAATCATACTCGGATGAATAGTAATTTCATGTTCAGTATTTGAATTGTATCTAGCATGAGCAAAACTATTACAAACGATTTCTCGTAAAGCTTTTAATGGAATTTCAGGAGTTTCAACTCTATCAAATCCAACAATTTCTGCTTTCCAAAAAATATTTTTTTTAATATAAGTATATGCTTCATCAATTAAATCTAATATGTTTCCACTTATCCTATTTATGTCTAAAAATGTTAATTTTTCATCAGTAGCAAAAACGGCCATTTTTAATACTATTGGCTCATTTTTTGAAAACAAATAATATCCTGCATTAGTTAACTTACCATTTTTAACTAAACCAATTTTTGAAAGCAATCTCTCTGGCTCAAAATCGTCATCTTTTATTCTCCCACATGATATTGATCTTTTATAAAACTTTTCTAATGATTTAATGTCTATATCATCTATACTGTGGTTTGATAATTGAGAATCCCAACTTTCTTGTTTATTATATTCAAACAATTGTCTAAGTTCATGAGGCTCAAGAATTCTATCCTCATCAGCTATACGAATGTAATAAACTCCCTTTGCTGAATATGGTCTATCACTACCTTTGAAAGATACTTCAATTATTCCCTTATCATCTATTATTCTTTTTTCTATAGTGGGCACAATTTGAGGAACAATTGTTTCGTAAATCTTTCTTGAAATATCTCTTAATGTTGATTCAGTAATCATTTGACCTTTTGGCTCTCCATTTGGTAAAACACCAAAATAAATAGTGCCATACCCGTGTTTATTAAGCATTGCGCAAATTGATTGCATAGCTTCATTAATTTCTCCAGTTGATTTTTTGAATTCCAATGTTTCATCTTCTATACCAAAGTTCATAAAAACACCTCCAAATCTATAAATATTATATCAAAATCAATAATATAGTCAAGAATTATGTCGTAAATATGTTGTCGTATATTGTCGTATGAAAAATTATAAACTATGTTGAATTAATACTACAGTATGTAAATATTTGCTACAACCTAAACCTGTATATAAAAAGGCAACGTAATCACTAAAAACCCTCTCACATTTGAAGTTGCTTAAACCTAATCGTTTTCTAGTTCTAGTAATCGTTTTTTTTGTTATACCTAAACGTTTCCCTGTTGTCACTAAAAGTTTTCTTGTTAGGACAAAACGTTTTCTTATTCTCTATAAAAGTTTTCTAGTTAAGAGTAATCGTTTTTTAGTTATATGAGCAATTTTTGCTTAAAATAAATAAAAGCATTTTTTATACCTTTAATTTTAATGAAAAAGTATCAAAAATGCTTATTTTTCTCTATAAATAATAAAAAAAGGTCTGATATTTTGTATCAAACCTATCGTTCCAATATGGTGCTTGTGGCCGGACTCGAACCGGCACGGAATTACCCGCTTGATTTTGAGTCAAGTTTGTCTACCAATTTCAACACACAAGCTTCAAAGCATATCTATTTTAACATATTTTAAAAAAAATACAAGAAAAATCCATTGTTTGATGACAGATTTATAAAAATTTTAATTTATAAGAGATAAAATTGAAAATATCAATATTGATACTTGCTTGAAAAAATGATAAACTAGTGAAAATGAAAGGGGCAGGAAGATGAATTCAATCCAATAAGTGCTATTCATATTCATAATTAGCTTTGTTTTTTAACGAGGTGATAAATTATGATAAAAGTAAATAATGTAACGTTATCTTTAAAAAAAGGTAAGAAAATAGTAGAAAATTTAAATTTTATTTTAAATGAAAACGATAAATTAGCAATTATTGGTGAAGAAGGAAATGGAAAATCCACGCTTTTAAAACTATTTTATGATGATTCAATGGTTGAATCATATTGTCATTTTACAGGGGATATTTCTTTAAAGAAAAAAGAAATAGGTTATTTGCCACAAATGATGGATGTGAATTGGAATTTTTTTTCTGCAGAGGAATTTTTGCTAAAAAAAGATTTGTTTTCTGATATAGAATATGAGCAATACGAAAATTTTTATAAAATTGAAAAGCTATTTGATGAATATGAATTAGATCTTAATATTTTAAATAATAAACGATTAATTAATCATTTATCTGGTGGAGAAAAAATAAAACTTCAACTCATTAAATTAATGATTCACCAACCGAAGTTGTATTTACTGGATGAACCTACAAATGATTTAGATATCCAAACAATAGAATTATTAGAAAAATTTTTACTTTGTACAAGTACACCCATTATTTTTATTAGTCATGATGAAACGTTATTAACCAAAACGGCAAATATGATTTTACATCTTGAACAAATCCATCAAAAATCGATTATGCGATTTACTTTTACGAAAGTGAACTATCAAACTTATTGTGCAACTCGAGAAAGTTTAATAGCGAAGCAAAATGCAGAAGCCTACCGAACATCAAAAGAAAAAGAAAGGAAAAGACAAATTTTACTTCGTCAACATCAACTCGTTGAAAATGATTTAAATAGAGCAGTGAGACAACCAGAATGGGGAAGGTTATTAGCTAAAAAAATGAAAAATATATTAGCACAAGAAAAAAAATTAGATCAAATGGAAGTGGTAGAAAAACTGGAAGTAGAAGACGAAATAAACTTGTTTTTTTCAAAAGATATTACTTTGCCTAAAGAAAAAATTATTTTGAATATACAAAATGGTATTTTGAAATTAAATGAAGTCGTTTTGGCCAATCCAATTCATTTACTGGTTAAAGGGAGGGAACATGTTACCATTATAGGAAGAAATGGCTGTGGTAAAACAACCCTTTTGAAACAAATTTTAAATGAACTAAAACAAACCAAAAATATTCATGTTGGATATATGCCACAAAACTATGATGAAGAATTGAATATAGATATAACGCCATTAAACTATTTACAAAAATCTTTAGGCTATGATCAAAATACCAAAAACAAAATCATGACTTGTTTAGGTGCATTAAATTTTGCAGAATTTGAAAGTAATCTTCCTATTTTTAAATTATCTGGAGGACAAAAAGCGAAACTATTTTTATTGAATCTTGTTTTAAACCAATACGATGTTTTAATATTGGATGAACCGACAAGAAATCTTTCGCCATTATCCACTCCCATTATTCGGAGAATATTGAAAGAATTTAAAGGGACCATTTTTTCTGTTTCACATGATCGTAAATATATATTCGAAGTTTCACATAAAGTTTACTCTTTAAATAAAAATGGTTTGTTTGAAGTTAAGATAGATCATTTTTCTTGATTGCATCCTTTCTTCAGAAATGGTATAATGCAAATTCAAGAAGGCAATCTTTGAAAGGAAATAAGCGTATGGGTCAATTTATTAAAAATCATAGAATTCGATTAATCTTTTGTTTAGTTTATGGAATTTTAATTCTTTGTATCTATAATTGGGTTAATTCAAGTTGGCAAAGTCTTTTAGGATATTGTAATGCAATGTTTATAAGTGGCTTTAGCCTAGTTTGCTTTGGCTGTTTGGCCTTGATTAATATTTTAGGTGGTTTTGAAATATTTGGTTATCTATTTAACAGAAGAGATAAAAATGGTGGAAAAGAAGATTTATATACCTATTCATCTAGGAAAAAAGAAGAACGCTCTAAAAAAGGGAAAATTTATCTTTCCTATTTTATAATTGGAGGTCTTTATTTATTGATTTCGATGATTTTAATGCTATGGTTATAATTGGTAAATAATTGAAATTATATTTTTATATTATAATATAATACTAAAATAAGATTATACAAAAAAGAGCACCTTTTTCAAAAATAAAAAAAACTATTGAAATTGTCAAGTAAATAATGTATAATCTCAATAAGTACTATTTTTAGTGCTTGGTAAGAAGTCTCAAATTTGAGTTTCTTATTCGAATAATTTGCTTTTAAAAAGGCAAAAATAAAATAATGGAGGAAAGAAAATGAAAAAAAGAAATTTATTAGTATTATTGATGGCCTCTATGTTAATCACATCTTGTGATAAAAACAAGCCGTCAGCAAGTCCTAGTAATGAACCAACTGATTCAAGCAGTGTTGTTGATTCATCATCATCATCTTCATCCGAGGAAGTTGTAACTGAAAAAGCTAATGGTGCTTTCTCTTACGTGGCTGCTTCTTATGAAGAAAGAACAGAGATTTTAGGAAAATTAGAGAAATTCGCTGTAGATAATTATTTAACTGGTATTACCATTTATGAAAATGGTGGATACGTAATGTATGATACTTCAGTTAAAAAAGGAACAAACACTTATATTCCAGGATATGGATTTGGTGTCGTTACTGAAGGTGAAATTACAGCCGATTTAGCTAAAGAAACTAACGCTAACTGGAAAAGATATTATCATACTTATGAAGCTGAAGATCCAATGACATTGAATTATATGAACGATGATGGTTCAGTTGTTGGTGATTATATTGGTTATATTGGCGGTAGTTTTTGGGATACTCAAATGAATGAAACAAAAGATGGGTATGAATGGGCACCAAAATTAGCAGTAAGTGAAAGACCAATTGCCGTTAATGCAGATGCTGATGGTTTAGCAACAAAATATAAATTTGAAGTTAAAGTAGGCTCTCAAGCAAAATATGGTACTGCAAGTACTAAATTTGCTCAATATAATGGACGTGAAATTGCTTTAGAAGACTATATCACTCCATATAAGATTTTATATACACAAGCATATGGTATGAAAAGAGGAGCTGACCAATTATCTGGTACAGGTTCAATTAAAGGTATGCAAGCATATTATAATGCATCCGATAGTGGTTATAATGAAGCTGCATGGAATAATGTAGGACTTAAATCTTATGTAGAAGATGGAAAATCTTATTTGGAAGTAGAATTTAATCAAGCTACCAACCAATTCTATGCTATGTATTATTTAGCTGGTTCTTTGACTTCACCAGTTCCTGAAGATTTTATTAAAGATTTAGGAAATGGAAATTTCACTGAAGGTGTAAAGAATTATCAAAACTTCTCAAGTGATTTATCGATGTCTCCAGTAGATACAACTCTTTCTAGTGGACCATATATGGTAGAATCCTGGTCTCCAGATCAAGAATTTGTATTTAAAAGAAATCCATATTATGTAGATGGAAACCGATTTAAAGTAGCCGGTATTCATGTCAATATTTTAAAGGCTGCAAAAGATGATCCACTTGCTGGATTTAATCAATTTATCGAAGGTTATATTCATGCAACTTCACTTCCAAAAGCAAAACTTGCTGAATATAAAACAGACCCTAGAACAACAACTACTGTTGGAGATAGCACTTCTAAATTAAACTTAAATACTTGTACACAAGAAGTATGGAATGATTTATTTGGAAAAGATGGATCTATTTATCAAACAGAAGAAGGAAAATATTGGGAATGCAAACCAATAATGAGTAATAAAGATTTTGTTAGAGGTTTAAGTTATGCAATTAATCGATTAGAGATTGCTTCTACATTAGGTGTAACACCTTCTATTAATTACTTTGGTTCTTCTTATTTATCTGATCCAGAAAATGGTGTTTCTTATAACTCTACTCCTCAACACGCAGCTGCTATTGCTGATTTATTAAATGGTACAGATGAATATGGTTATTCTGAAGAAAAAGCAAAAGCTGCATTTAAAAAAGCTTGTGATGATTTAATTGCTGCTGGCGTATATAAAGTTGGCGATACAATTGAACTAGAAGCAACATGGCAATCCAATTCAAATATTGAAAACTATGGCGATGCAATTAAACAATATTGGGAAAGTGCTTTCAATTCATGTGGTGGTGGATTAACATTAAGTATTAAGCATTATGTACCAAATAACTGGCAAGATGCTTATACAAAGAAAATGCAAATTGGTCATTATGACATTGGTATAGGTGGTATCAATGGTAACCCATTAAATCCATTAAACTTCTTAGAAGTATTAAAGAGTGATAACTCTTCAAGATTTACATTAAACTGGGGTCTTGATACAAATGTTTGTGATGATACGATTGAATATGATGGAAAATATTGGTCATTTGATGCTTTATGGAAAGCTGCAGATCAAGGAGCTTATGTAGAAAATGGTGAAGCTGTTTCTACTTATGCTGCAAGTGGCTTAACAGGAAAGATGAACGATGATGGTACAATGACTTTGACCGCTAATATAAAAGCAGTTTCTACAGATGATGGAAAAGTTAAGACTCAATTAGCAGCTAATTTTATTTTCACTTATTCAGGTACAGGTGATGATTACACTGAAGATGAAGTTGAAGCGACAGTATCTGCAGATGGAACTACAGTTACAATTGTTTTATCAAAAGAATTAGTTGATAAATATAAAGCCCTTCCACAAGATAATCTTGGAATAGATTTCTATTTCTATAGTGAGGTTTTAGGTACTGGAAGCGAAGCTATTGTTACTTTATTTTTCAGTATTCCAGTATAGATTATAGATTATTGAATTCATTTATTTTAGGATTAGTGTAAGCGCACTAATCCTAAATTTTGCTTTTTTATAAAAATGGAAGGTGATGCATTTTTATAAAAAAGAATATAAATAAATAAAGGGGAGGTAGTTATATGTGGAAATATGTGTTAAAAAGAATAGTACTAGCTATTTTTACAACCTTTATTATTCTTTCTTTAACTTTTATTTTAATGAAATTATTACCATTTCAGCGGCCAATAGGTACTGAAAATGCACAATATAGTTATTTTAATCACCAAGTGCAATTAGGATTTTTAATGGATTCACCTTTAGAATTACAAGGAAAAGTACTTTTATGGAAATATACAGATCCTACAGGATTGAAGCATTATTATTATCAAATTCCAATCATGAAACAATATTTCTCTTGGTTGAAAAATATATTAATTGACTGGGATTGGGGAACTTCCGTTTACATCATGCCTAATGTTGATGCTATGAAAATTATTTCGAGTCGTTTGCCTACTTCAATGTATCTAAATATTATCTCTGTAGTTATTTCTGTTCCTTTAGGCATTATTTTAGGAATCGTTGCAGCTTTGAAAAAAAATTCAGCTACAGATAATGTAATTTCAACTTTAGTAATGGTTTTTATTTCCATTCCTAGTTTTGTTTTGATTACATTTTTAATATTGATTTTATGTTATAAATTACATTGGTTACCACCACAATGGCCATCGCCATCTGCTCCTACAAGCCAAAAAGTATTGGGCTATATCATCCCTGTAGCTGCTTTATCCTTTGGTTCTATTTGCGGCTATTGCCGTTTTACAAGAGCAGAATTATGTGAAGTAATGTCAAGTGAATATTTATTATTAGCTAGGACAAAAGGATTAACCAAAAAACAAGCTATTATTCGTCATGCTTTACGAAATGCAATGGTGCCTATTGTTCCTGCAATTTTAGCAGAGTTTATATCTATTTTAGGAGGTTCCATGATACTAGAAAACTTGTATGGTATCCCGGGAATTGGTTCATTGTTTGTTGAAGCATTAAATTCTAAAGATTATAATGTTTTGTTTGTGGATATGGCCTTATTCACTACAATTTCTTTAGTAGCAGGTGTATTTTTGGATATTTCTTATGGCTTTATTGATCCAAGAATTAGAATGGGGGCTAAAAAATAATATGAATAATAATAGTATAAATAATGATAATTCAAATTTGAAAAAAGAAGATTTTGAATTTATTCAAATCGATAAACGAATTCATGATACAAAGTTTGAAACTAAACCTACAACCTTTGCAAAAGACGCTTTTAAAAGATTTACGAAAAATAAATCTTCAGTAGTAGGGGCTATTATCATTGGATTTTTATTACTCTGTTCATTTATCGTTCCACTTGTTAGCCCATATGATATAAAAAGCGTTCATGCAGATCAAAGTTTACTTGTACCTAAGTTATTTAATGCAGGAACCGGTTTTTGGGATGGTACTAAAAAATATAGTAATATTGCGTATGATGGAAGCACGGATGCACCTATTGGCTTTAAGAAAGAAGCCGTTATTAGTTCAACGATTGATGAAATTACCTATATAGATCAGCCTTATCTTTATGCAGAAGGCGGATATTTAAATGTCTTTAAAGATGATATTATTGGAGAAAATGAAAATCCTTTAGATAATTTGGCTTTCTTGTATAATTATACCGATTTTAAAATAACAAATAACGAGAATTATACTTTACAAGTTAATATGGATGATACAGATGATATCAATGGTGGAAAATTAGGAGAATATCGAATCCAAATCCAATATCGTTTAAACAATAAAAATGAATTTCTTTTAGTAAAAGATTGGTCAAAAGATTACTCCGATTATACCATTAATTTATCTGAAGTTTTGCTAAATAATGGTATTGAAGAAGTCGAAAAAGCGAAAATTCGTTTTGATATTAAACCTGTTGTAGGATATAAAACTTATATTTTAATCCAAACGCTTGAATTAAATTGTGATAGCAGTGACGAAGAAATACAAGAAGTTTTAGAAGAAATTTCATTTTTAGATGCTAATGCTTGTGCATTACTAAGTAAAGGAGATAATAATCAATTTCCAGTAGGTTATTGGCAAAGTAATGCGAATAAAGATGTTTATCATGCTGAAATGAGAAAAGTTTCTTTTGTATATGATGAATATGCAGCAGTTTTTGGCTCTAAAAATATGAATATAGGTGGTTCATATTTAAAAACTTATATTGAAAATGGTTGGTGTGAATATGATTTTAATATAGGAATTGATTCTTTTAAAATTTTAGATGCAGAAAAATGTCCTATTGAAGAAGTTTATTCACAATCATATGATAGTGAATATGATATTTATACAGTAAATGCAAAAGTGGTTTATTATAAATATTTAGGCTATGATAAAATGCCTCGTTATCTTCTTGGTACAACTAATGACGGAAAAGATTTAGTAAAATTAGCCTTTAGTTCTTTAAAAACCTCCTTGCTTATTGCCATTATTGCTAGTTTTATTTGTTTGTTTATTGGATTGATTTGGGGATCAATTTCTGGCTATTTTGGTGGAAATGTGGATATCGTAATGGAACGTTTTTGTGAAATATTAAGTGGAGTACCTTGGATTGTTGTTATGACACTTACGATTTTACTTTTAGGAAATAATATCTTTACCTTTGCGTTAGCGCTATGTTTAACAGGTTGGATTGGAGTGGCTGGAAGAACAAGAACTCAATTTTATCGTTTTAAAGGTAGAGAATATGTTTTGGCAAGTAGAACTTTAGGATCCAAAGATACTCGTTTGATTTTCCGACATATCTTGCCAAATGCTTTAGGAACCATCGTTACTTCAAGTGTATTAATGATTCCAAGTGTTATTTTTAGTGAAGCGACTTTAGCTTATTTGAATTTAGGACTTCAAGGAGTAGATTCCTTTGGTGTCTTATTATCTGAAAATCAACAGCATTTATCGACATATCCTGCATTAATTGTCTTTCCAGCTATCATTATTTCTTTATTAATGATTTCCTTCAATTTGTTTGGTAATGGTTTAAGAGATGCATTAAATCCATCTTTGAAAGGAAGTGACTAATATGTCTGAAACGATTTTATCTGTTAAAGATTTAACCATTAATTTTAAGACCGATAATGGTTTAGTGCAAGCCGTTAGAAGTGTTTCTTTTGATTTGAAAAAAGGAGAGACTTTATGTATTGTCGGTGAATCCGGTTCAGGTAAATCGGTTACTTCTAAAGCAATAATGGGTATTCTTGCCAATAATGCGATTATTGAAAATGGAAGCATTATTTATCGTGGCGAGAATTTATTAGAAGTTTCTGAAGAAGAATTCCATAAAATTAGAGGGCATAAAATTGGAATGATTTTCCAAGATCCTCTTTCATCTTTAAATCCAATCGTACGTATAGGTAAACAAATTACAGAAGCAACATTAATTAATTCGAATAAGTTAAAATTAATGTATGATGATTTGATTTCAGATGATTTGATTGCATATAAAAATACAATTGCTCGAAGAGATATTCAATTAAAAAATGAATTGAAAAATTTAAATAAATTCATTCAGGATTGTAAGGAAAAATTAAATAGTGAAAATATATCTAAAGAAGAAAAGGAAAGAATCCATCAAGAAATAAAAAATTATAAAACAAGTTATCAGCAATTAGTTCAGAAAATTAAAAATGATACACTTGAAAAATTAAAACCTTTAAAAGAAAATTTAAAAAAATCACAACGTTTAGCGAAAGAGAAAGTAAAGCAGTATAAAAAGACGGCTTTATCTGAAAGAGATCAAGGTATTAAAGAATTAAATCAGCAATTGTCGAAAGCGACAAATCAAGATGAAAAGAAAAAGATTAAATTAAAAAAGCAACAAATTAAGAAAGAATGTACAGACAAATTAAAAATTACAAAATTTGAAGCCAAAAGACGTGCTTTAGAGATTATGAGAGAAGTTGGTATTCCTCAACCCGAAAAAAGATTTAAGCAATATCCTTTTGAATTCTCTGGAGGAATGAGACAAAGAATTGTCATTGCAATTGCTTTAACAGAAACACCCGAAATTTTAATTTGTGATGAACCAACAACAGCATTAGATGTAACGATTCAAGCACAAATTCTTGAATTAATTAAGAAAATTCAAAAAGAGAGAAACTTATCTTGTATCTTTATTACACATGATTTAGGCGTTGTTGCTAATATGGCAGATCGTGTGGCTGTGATGTATGCTGGTAAAATTGTTGAGTATGGAACTTCGGATGAAATCTTTTTTGAACCTAAACATCCATATACATGGGCGTTGTTATCTTCTATACCTGATGTAGAAAGCAAAGAACGTTTAGAAACGATTCCTGGTACACCTCCAAATATGATTTATCCGCCTAAGGGAGATGCTTTTGCTTTAAGAAGCAAATATGCAATGAAAATTGATTTTGAAAAAGAACCACCATTTTTCAAAATTACAGATACACATTATGCAGCAACATGGTTATTGCATCCAAATGCTCCTAAAGTTGAAATGCCTAAAATCGTATCGGAGAGAATAAAAAATTCTTTGAAAATGAAGAAAGAAGGAGGAACTGAAAATGAGTAATCGAAGCAAAGATGGCGATTTCAATCTTGATGAAGAATTAAGAAGTCAAATTGCAGCTAACGAAGAAGGTCAACCTCTTTCTGATGATCACGAAGATCAAAAAAATGAAACGGTTTTGCCTCATAAACCTAATCCAGATGAAAAAAAATATGGAATTCATCCTGTATTAAAAAGAAAAAAAGAGTTAATGAATAGTAATATATTACTATCTGTTAGAAATTTAAAGCAATTTTTCTTTTTTGGAAGTGGTCCAAGTAAAACAAAATTAAAAGCTGTAAGCAATGTTAGTTTTGATGTTTATTCTGGTGAATGTTTTGGAATTGTTGGCGAATCAGGCTGTGGTAAAACAACAACAGGACGTTCTATTATTAAACTTTATGACATTACATCTGGAGCAATTTACTATAAAGGTTATCGTATATCCGCTGGAGAGCGATGGAATCAAAAAGAAATAAAATATACAAAAATTCGTTTGAAATCTACTTTGAAAAAACTTAAAGAGGAAAAAAACGAAAAAATAAAAGCATTAAATCCTAATGATTCAAATTATGAGGAACGTTTAAAGGAAATTGATGATGAATACTATACTGAAAAATTAAAAACAGAAGTGAATGCACAAAATATCATTCACTTACAAAAAGAAAAAATTCGTCAAATTCATTTTGATAATCGACATACACCTAAAAAATTATTGACTGAAATACAAATGATTTTTCAAGATCCTGTGGATTCATTAGACCCTCGTATGACAGTGGAAGATATTATTCAAGAAGGATTAATTATACAAGGAAAGAAAAATCGTGCAGAAAATCATAAAAAAGTGGTGGAAATGTTAGAAAAAGTTGGACTTGTTTCTGAACATGCTTCTCGTTATCCACATGAATTTTCTGGTGGTCAAAGACAACGTATTGGTATTGCAAGAGCTTTAATTATGAATCCGAAACTTTTAATTTGTGATGAGCCAATTAGTGCTTTGGATGTTTCTATTCGTGCACAAATTATTAATTTATTAAATGAGTTAAAAGAAGAATTAGGACTTACGATTATCTTTATTGCTCATGATTTATCTGTTGTTAAATATTTTTGTAATCGAATTGCGGTAATGTATTATGGAAAAATCGTGGAATTAGCTACGAGTGATGAATTATTTGCTCATCCACTTCATCCATATACAAAATCTTTATTATCAGCAATACCAAAGCCAAATCCTATTATAGAAAGAACGCGTGAAAGAATTGTCTATAAACCAAATGAAGTTCACGATTATTCTATTGATAAGCCAAGTATGAAAGAAATAAAGCCTGGACACTTTATTTATTGTAATGATAAAGAGTTTGCTGAATATCAAAAAGTTATAAACGATTAATAAAAAAACTAAATTATAGAATGATTTTTTCTGTAATTTAGTTTTTTTTATATAAAAATTATTATCTTTCATTGACTTTAAATGTAAAAATACAAAAACTCAAATAATCTAGCTTTTAAAGCCTATAAAATAGGATGAATTTATTTTAATTTTTCTTCTAGATAGTTTATTAAATCTGACCATTTTTTCTTTTTTGCGCCAAAATAAACAATACTAAATATCACAATACTTAAAATCATTATACTTGCAATGATAATGGAAGCTATCGTTCCACCAGATATTCCCGATGGCGCGGTATCATTGATAAATTGGTCATAATAGCCATGACTTAAAAAAACAAATTTTGAATTTTCACTTTTTAGTAATATTTCTGGTAAATTAACAAGCAAGAATGAAAGCACAACAATAGCAAATATTCCACCCACAATTTGCTTCCAATTTGGATGATTTTTTATAAAAACAATAAAATATGCGATAAATACTGGTAAAAAACCAAAAAGTGCTGTGTTTAACCCTGGTGCATAAAAGGCGGTTTGCCCCATTGACGAAAAAGCTTTTAATGACTTTCCTGCAAGTATTAAATGAATAATAACTTCAAAAAGACTAAATAATCCTATTGCGATGCCTGACCCTTTGCCAAATTTCCAAAATTTTAAAACGAGACATCCCAAAATTATTCCGCCAAAATTGGTTATCATGTCAGTAAGTTGATTCATAGGATAGTTGCTAGGACTACTAGAATCTAAGTTGTAAATATAATGGAAACCTCCTGGCAAAACCCATTCTTCATAAACATGCAAGATTAAAACTAAAATAGCTATAATGCCAAGTCTTTGAAACCAGTCTTGTTTCTTCCAATTTATAGCTAAAATTACACCTAATACGATTCCGATAATTCCAATACAATATAACCAACCTGTTCCCACAAACCAATAGATAAAATTCATCCTTTCACGCCTCCTTAATAAATTTACATTTTGATTGTACCATTTTTGTTTTTTATGATACAATTGTTTCATAATTATAAAAATAGTAATGGAACAAAAGGTGATTAAAATGTATCATATCTCGAAAGATAAAAGAGCAAAAGTCTCAGCAGAAAAAATAGGCAATGGATTTGTACAATGTTTACAAACAAAATCTTTCACCGATATAACTGTGACCGAGGTTCAAAAAAAGTCAGGTGTAGGAAGAGCAACTTTTTATCGTTTGTTTGATAATACATCGGATGTGTTATCTTTTTTATGTGATCGAATTTTTGTTGAAGCTGGCAAGGAATTTGCAAAAATGAAGAATCCTACAACAGACCAAACTACTCTATGTTTTATAGAAAGATGTATGGAAAACAAACTACTTTTAAAAGCAATAATTGAAAGCAATAGAATGGATTTATTATATAATGCCCATGTTAAATTTATCGGACAAGCTCAAACCTATTTCTTCCCTGAAACAAATAAAGAAGAATTAAATTACTTATTGATAACGCTTACAGCTTGTATTTCGGCTTTTGTTATTACATGGCAAAAAAATGGTTCTAAGGAAACTGCAGAAAATTTGCAAAATCGATTAAAAGTATGTTTAAAAACTTTAAATAAAATATTTCATTAGTTTTATAATAAGATTTTGATATTTTTTGTTAATCATAAAACCCTATAAAATAAATTTATTGAAAAAAATCGTTGCTGTTAAATACAATTTTTGTTCTGAAGTAAAATGAATGTCGGTAAATCAATATATATTCCATTGCTTTTTTGATAAACAAAATAAAGTGTTTGATAGTTTTGCATCCGAGAGTTAAAAGTAAAAAGAAAACCTAAATCATTTTAAATTTAGGTTTTCCTTCATTTTTCTATCAGTTTTAAAGTATTAATCTTTCATTTTTTTTGTTTGAACGATTAATCCCGTTTCAAAGAAACGATTCCATGGTTGATTATGTTTGATAATTTCTACTTTAAATTCATCATTATTTAAATGAACGTCTGCCCATGAATATAATTTTTGACGAATATAAGTAGCGACTTTTCCATCTTCTTTTCCATCAATTTCTTTCCAAGGAAATTCATTTTTAAATAAATCAAAGGCTTCAAAACGAACATTTGACATATATCCAACATCTTCCAAATAGCGCAATCCCATAAAATCAAGCCATTCTTGACTCGTACCATATTGGTGATTAATCATCGATAATGGAATACAAGTACCTAAAGTATTTGCTGCAGTATTCCAGCCTGCATATGCATTTACTTTAAAAAGTAAGTGTTCATTTTTTAATAAATTAAATAAATTTGTATCGCCACCGTTTGCATAGGCAATGTCAGCGATAGCTACACATTTCTGATTTTGTATTAAATATTTAACATATTCGACATACTCTACAAGATTTCTTCCAACGGTATAATTTAAATCGGTTTCGCCAGGATTATCTACATTCTGTAAAGAATCATAAAGATGACGTGCTTCTTTCATGTTGTCAAGAGGAACATTGACCATTAAAACGATATCTGAATCTTTATAACTTACAGTTTGTAATCCTCCAGCTGCAAGAATTTGATATTTTATAGATTCAGAAACGGGTCTATCTTCATAATTTGGGATAATATTTCCTTCATTACAAGAATTATATCGAACAAATACTTTTGGTTGAATATGATTAATTTCATTAATGGTTTTAGCTAGTAATGTGTTACTTACTGCATCAGCATCAGGATACATTAGAACTTTTAATTCTAAATGAAGTTCACTAATTCTATTTCTTACAACCATTTGATCTTTTGCTGTGTAACCATAAGGAGCACTATCATCTTGAGGAATAATTAAAAAATCAATCGTACCATCCTTTACAAAGTCTAAAGTTTTTAAATTTAAATTTGTATTCACTTGACGACGTTTTAAATAATCTTGAACATATTCTTCATAATGATTTGTTGCAATAAAATTCTTGACTTCATCATAAATGGTTTGCTCTTCTGCATTTAATTTTCGAATAGAAGATAAATGCTCAAATTTTCCTAGTAGATGGATTTCCCGTCCACAAAGGGCATAATAATCAGGTTCTTCACTGTCACTTGATCCAGATGGACAACGCATAATTAAATGATAAGCGTAAATTTTAATGTGAGGATTCATTTTTTTAATTTCTTTTAAAATATTTAATCGATCAATTAAGGTTTTTTCATTTTCATAATGTAGTCTGGATGGAACAATTCCACCATATAAAAGACTATCTAAAGCTAAGATCGCATAATCTGCATGAATCGATTCTTTTAGCAGAAATTCAGACATCTTTTTTATATTTCCTGGTTTCTTTAAATCCCCCATTAATGGTCGAGGAATTTCTACAAATTCGATATTATTTGCCATCTTGGCCATCATGTTAGGATAATCATACGTGCAGGGTCTTTCATCTAAAGGAATAAATATAATTTTTTTCATAGGGCACCTCTTTTTCACGATTATTATTTTAACACATTTCCTTTTCGGTTTAAATATAAAATAAGTGTAAATAATAATAATGGTGATGTTTATGAATACTCGAACAGATTTTGCAGATGAGATAGTCGACAAAAAGAATAAAGATTTTAAAAAAATAACTAAAAAATATCGTAATATGAAAATGACTGTTATTGATATATTAAATGAAAATAATTCCTATCAAAAAGAAAAGGGGAAATATATTTCTTTAGATTTTGCTACATTGGTCGATGAACCATTAAGAAAAAATATTGCTAATCTTTTGGTAGAATCATTACAAATTCTTTATAAAATAAAGAAAAAAGATAAAGTATTAATTGTAGGTTTAGGAAATCAAAAAATTATAGCAGATTCTTTAGGACCAATGGTAGCAGATAAAATTGTAGTTACGAATCATTTGTTTTCTTTATTCCCTAATGATTTAGATAAGGATTTAAAAAGGGTTTGCGTATTTACGCCAAAAGTAATGGGACAAACTGGACTTGAAAGTGCTGATTTAATTATTGCAGTTACAAAATTATTTAAACCGAATGTGATTATTGTTATTGATGCTCTTGCTTCCTCTTCCATTACGCGTATAAATCGGGTTATCCAACTTTCTGACACAGGTATTGCACCAGGATCGGGTGTTGGGAATCATCGTAAAGAAATTAATGAAAAAAACTTGCATACGAAAGTTATTGCGATTGGTGTTGCGACGGTTGTCGAAGCCACTCAAATTATTAAAGAACTCGATAAAAATGTAAAAATTCCAAATGATCAAAGTTACAATTTAGTCCTAACGCCAAAAGAAATCGATGAAGACATAGAACATTTATCGACAATAATCGCTGAATCCATTAATAAATATATTCATAGTGAGTTTAAAAAGATGTAATTCGACAAAATATTTATTTTTCTTTTTATATAGTTGAATTGGTGAATAAATATGAAATCAAAAATAGCACAAATTATCATCTTATGTTTTATTGTTTTTATGCTAGGAGGAATACTAGCAAGTATAAAAAATAGTCCAAATAATGATGTGACAGCTATCATTAGTGATTTTGATAATGTAAGTGAATATGATACGAGTGGTTACGCTCCAACAGATCCATTTAATGAAGAAAATGTAAATGAATTTGGAAAAATCAATGGTAAAGTAGGAAAATTAGTTTCCGAGGGAATCAATAAAGGAATTGATTTACTCTTTGAGTTCGTTAAAAAAATAGTTTCATAAGGTTTTAGGGTGTAGTATAATAGTGATGGTGATGAAAATGCAAGAAAAAAGAATTGTTTTTTTAGGTACACCATCTTTTGCTGCTTGTGTATTAGAAGGATTAATTCATGCAAATTATTCGATTATAGCTGTAATTACACAGCCTGATAAACTAATAGGAAGAAAAAAAATATTAACGCCTACACCAGTAAAAGAAGTTGCCTTAAAGTATAATATTCCTGTATATCAACCCATTTCTTTAAAAAAAGATTATTCCTTTTTAAAAGAAATGGAATTTGAAATGTTAATTACTGCAGCTTATGGTCAAATTCTTCCTCATGAAGTACTTGAGTTGGCTAAGATTAATAACATTAATGTTCATGGCTCTTTGTTACCTCGTTATCGTGGAGGAGCACCTATTCAGCGTGCTATTATTAATGGAGAGAAAAAAACTGGCGTGACCATTATGGAAATGGTGGATAAGATGGATGCAGGAAAAATGTATGCCAAAGAAGAAGTCGATATTGATTTGGAAATGAATACGACCGAATTATTTGAAAAATTACAATATGTTGGGCGAGATTTATTATTAAAAGTGTTGCCACAATTAATGAATAATGAATTAAAAGGGGAATCTCAAAATGAACAAGAGGTAACCTATGCTTGGAATATTAAACGGGAAGAAGAAAAAATAGATTTCTCTCTTTCCACTTTACAAGTACATAATTTGATAAGAGGATTATCCTTAACACCGGGAGCTTATTGTCTTTATAAAGGAAAAGAATTAAAAATTTATAAAGCAAAAATCGTTCAACTCGTCGAGGATAATGCATTAATAGGGACATTAAAATTAGAAAATAAAAATCGTTTACTCGTTCGCTGTAAAGATGGTTATTTGGAAATTTTACAAGTTCAATTAGAAGGTAAACAAAAAATGGATGTTCCATCATTTTTAAACGGCTGTAATAAAGAAGAACTTTTGAAAGAAGGTCTCCGATAATGATAAAAAAAAGTATTTATTTTATTATTAGCCTTTTATTTCTATTTTCTTTTACTTCATGTAAAAAACAAGAAAGTAAGATAATGTTGTCAGGTAATCTAGAAAATCAAACTGTGATAATGTTAGATAATTATACCCTTGAAAATAAAATTCAAAATGATGAAAATTTTGTACTTGTTGTTTTACTTTCAACGTGTAGTACTTGCGAAAATTTTAAAAATGAAGTTTTAAATCCATATATTAAAAAAACTTCAGCAAATTTATATGGTATCGATTTACTAGAATTAGAAAGTTATAAAAATTATGAAAATAAACCCTATTTAAAAGAAGCACCTTCTTTGATGATTTATAAGGAAGGGGAAGTTTGGGTAACATTAAAATATGAATATGGTAAAAAAGAGTTTACAAATATAACACAATTTGAGGAATTTATGGGTAATTATGTAGTTAGTCCAAAACTAATAAGTATTAGTGAGGAATTATTAGATTTAAAAATAAATAATAAGGAATCTTTTATTCTCTATATAGGATGGAATAAATGCGGTGATTGTAAACTATTAGAATCTCAAGTGTTAAATGACTATTTGCTTGAAAAAGATGCGGATAATGTAATCTATTATTTAGAAAGTGACAATTATCGAAAAAACAAGCCGAATCAAGAACCTAAGGAAAATGATTATAATAGTTTTGAAGAATATCAATTAGCTAAACAATATTGGGACAATTGGATTTCTTTTGCCAGTAAGTATCAATTTGTTGATTATCGTAATGGAAAAATACCTACTGTACAATATTATGAAAATGGTCTTTTAAAGCAAGATATTGTTTATCATAACGATGTGATTGAAAATGGTCAAGTTACCATTTCCTTTTTCGAGGAATGTATTCAACAATTTATGAATGAAGAAGAATTATTGGCTTTCCATAATCAAAAAATGATTGAGTTTTTGAATTCATATTATTTAAATTAATGGTTTGATTGAATTAAAAACCTTCAAAAGAAACATATAATGTTTTTTTGAAGGTTTTTTGTTAATTATAATTTAAAATATTCAATATTATTTATTTTCATTATAATAATATTCTTTTAATTTATCACTAAATTGTGCAACGGGAACAGAAATTAATTCGCCTTTATAAGCAAAAGATACTTTACCGGTTTCTTCAGAAACAACGATTGTTAAAGCATCACATACTTCTGAAATGCCAATAGCTGCTCTATGACGTGAACCATATTTTCCATTTAATGGTTTTTGTGTTGGCTGATAAAATACAGCAGATGAGATAATCATATTTCCACGAATAATAGTTGCACCATCATGCAAAGGAGTTCCTTTATAGAAAATCGTTTCTAAAATTTCAGGAGTTACAGGGGCATTAATTTTTGTACCAGATCTTTGCATAAACGAAGATAAATCATCAGACCTTTCTATTGTAATTAAGGCACCCGTTTGAGTCATCGATAATGAATTAATAGCTTTTTGCAGTTTTTCAATTAACTTATCACTTTCACTAATGGTCAAAGCATCTTCTTTTTTGGATACTTTTTTGTTATGTCTTAATTCCAGTTCTTTTTCAGGGGTAGTCAATAATAAGGATACATAAATACAAAACAATACGGCAAAAACAATCGTTATTCCACGAACGATAGGAAGGTCAAATAAAGAAGATAATACAAAGAATAACGTGAAAATAATGGCTGAAAGTATAACTTTTAAAGAAAGTTTATAATGAATACAAGCATAAATGATAAAGCCAATCATTAAAATAGAAATTCCAATATCAATATAAGGTGTTGCAGGACCAGTTATTGGAAAAATTGAAAGTAACATAGGAACACCTTCCTTTCATTTACTATATTATATATTAGCAAATATATAAAAAAAAATGAATAAAAAATAATGAAATTTTTAAAAAAAAGTAAAAAAACATGCTATAATGAATAAGAGATCACATTTGTGTAGGAGAATTTCAAATATGGAAAAAAAATATTTATTAGCAATTGATCAAGGTACTACATCCACACGTGCAATCATTTTTAATAAAAATGGAGATGTTATTCGTCAGGTTGATCGTGAAATTACACAATATTATCCTCATCCTGGTTGGGTAGAACATGATGCAGAAGAGATTTATGATAAAACATTGGCTTGCTTATTTGATAGTATTTTTGAAGCAAAATTATCTTTTGGTGATATTGCTGCCATTGGTATTACAAATCAAAGAGAAACCATTGTTGTATGGGATAAGGTAACTGGAAAGCCTGTTTATCATGCGATTGTTTGGCAATCTATACAGTCGAAAGATATTGCAGAACAAATGGAAGAAAATAAAGAAATGATTCGTGAAAAAACAGGTCTAATTATTAACCCTTATTTTAGTGCAACAAAGTTAAGATGGCTTTTTGATACCTATCCACAACTTCAAAACAGAGCAGAAAATGGAGAATTACTTTGTGGTACGATGGATACATGGCTTTTATATAATTTAACGAATGGTCAAGTTCATGCTACAGATTATTCTAACGCTTCGCGAACGCTTTTATTGAATATTCATACCTTAAAATGGGATGATGAATTATTGAAATTATTCAACATTCCAAAATGTATATTACCAGAAGTTAAAGAAAGTAGTGGAATTTTTGGTTATATTAATTCAAATATTACCAAAGAAAAAATAGCTATATCTGGAATAGCAGGTGACCAACAAGCTTCTTTATTTGGGCAATGTTGTTATGATATAGGAAGTATAAAAAACACGTATGGAACGGGTTGTTTTACATTAATGAATACAGGACCAAAAGTCATAAAGAGCAATTATGGTTTATTGTCTACGATTGCATGGAAAATAAATGGACAAATCACTTATGCACTTGAAGGATCTGTATTTATTGCGGGTGCAGCTGTTCAATGGTTAAGAGATGAATTAAAAATTATAAAAAATGCGACGGATACTGAAAAATATGCAGTTTCGCAGGCCTCTTCTGAAGGTGTTTATGTGGTGCCAGCATTTACAGGACTTGGAACTCCTTATTGGGATGATGGCTGTAAAGGGGCAATTTTTGGATTAACAAGAGGAAGCAATAAATATATATTGGCTCGTGCAACTTTAGAATCCATTGCTTATCAAAGTAAAGATGTAATCGAAACAATGAAAAAAGAAACAAAAACAAAATTAAAACAATTAGCTGTTGATGGCGGCGCTTCATCTAATTCTTATTTAATGCAATTTCAGTCCGATATCTTAAATGTAAAGATTATTTTACCTTCAACAACACAGACTACAGCCCTTGGTGCGGCTTTCCTAGCAGGTTTAGGTGTAGGTTTTTATAAAGACACGAAGGAAATTGCAAAGTTACGTAAATTAAATTGCGTATATATTCCTACTATGGAGAAAAAAGAAATTCAAACTCTTTATAAGGGATGGAAAAATGCGATTCAAGCCGCTAGAAAATTTCGGTAAATATTTATTGTCAAACTTTGTTTTAAAAGTATCTAATATTTGGAAAATAATTGGATAATTTAGAGAATAAAATAAAAAGACTTAACATTAATAAGAATTTTGATTATAATAGAATTGGAAAAGCAAATTAAACAAGGAGGATAATTGCTTATGAAAAAGAATACGTTAAAGCTTGCTTTAATTTCATTGCTAGCTATGACAATTACAGGATGTGGAAATAAAAACAATTCTACATCAAATGGACCTACTAGTGATT
>CABUID010000017.1 GCA_902491575.1 uncultured Bacillota bacterium | reverse complement strand
TTTTGACTTTCTTTTTGTTTTTCATAGTTATTTTCCTTTCTGAAGGCTTTTTTGTTCCCCTTCACTTATTAAAAAGAAAAATATTTTCTGTTTTACAAAAAATTTTTTTTATTTTTTTTTGCTAAATGAAAAAAACCATCTCTTTTTATTATTCAATAGACGATTTTTTTGTTTATTCATGATTGGCTTATTGATTTGTGATGGATTTAGATTAATTGTTAATAATCAATCTTCATTATATTATTTTTTCTTAAATAGAATATATTTCTATTAGTATTAATTATTTAATAAAAAGTAACTGACAAATAATAAGTGTTTTAAAAAATATAATTAGCAAATTGTTTTTATAAAAAAAATGAATAATTGGATTAGATTTATTTTTCTTTAAACTATATAGAATGAATAATATATATTTTATTATATAATAAAAAAAAGTTAAAAAAGAATGATGAAATAAATGATACATAAGATGTTTATTTTGACATTATTCGACATTTTTATAGATAAGAAATTAAAATTTTTAATTTTTAGCACTCAAATGTTGACAGTGCTAAAAAAGAATTATATAATTATACTTGTCAAAAAAAGGAGTGATACAAATATGGCTGATGTAAAAAAATTTAAAACAGAGTCAAAAAAATTATTAGATTTAATGATTAATTCTATTTATACAAATAAAGAAATATTTTTAAGAGAATTGATATCTAATGCAAGTGATGCAATTGATAAATATCATTATTTATCCTTAAAAGATGGTACAATTACATCCAAAGAATATGAAATAAGAATTGACGTGGATAAAAAGCAAAGAACTATCAGTATTTCAGATAATGGTATAGGAATGGATTATAATGAAATTGTGAACAATTTAGGAACAATTGCTAAATCAGGTTCAGCTGAATTCCTTAAAAATTTGAAAGATGATGATCCAAATAAAGAATTAGAAATAATTGGACAATTTGGAGTAGGTTTTTATTCTGCTTTTATGGTTGCAAAGAAAGTAGTAGTCGAGACAAAATCTGTCCATTCTGATAAGGCATATCGTTTTAAAAGTACTGGAACAGAAACTTATGAAATCGAGGAAATTTCAAAAGAAGACAACGGTTCAATCATCACTTTATATTTAAGAAAAAATGAAAATGATGAAGATTACGATAAATTCTTAGAAGAATATACGATTGAAGATTTAGTTAAAAAATATTCCGATTATGTTAAATATCCAATCAAAATGAAAGTGACAGAATCTGTCGATAAAAAAGATGAAGAAGGAAAAGAAATTGAAGGAAAGTATGAAGATGTCATCGTAGATAAAACTTTAAATTCAATGATTCCATTATGGAAAAAATCAAAATCTGAAGTAACTGATGAAATGTTAAATGAATTCTATAAAGCAAAATTTATGGATTATCAAGACCCAATGGTTTCATTGCATATCAACACAGAAGGTATGATTTCCTATAATGCTTTAGTTTTTATTCCAAGTAAACCTCCATATGATTTGTATTCTGAAAAGTATGAAAAAGGACTTCAACTTTACACAAAGGGTGTCTTTATTATGGACAAATGTAAAGACTTAGTTCCTGATTATTTACGTTTTGTAAGAGGCTTAGTAGATAGCAGTGATTTGTCGTTAAATATTTCGCGTGAAATGTTACAACAAAATAAGCAACTTGAAAAAATTGCTTCATCTGTTGAAAAGAAAATTTTAGCTGAGTTAACTCGTTTAAAAGATAACGATTATGATAAATATATTCAATTCTTTGATGCTTATGGTCTTAATATCAAATGGGGAGTCTATGATGGCTTTGGAGTAAATAAAGATAAATTAAAAGATTTATTAATTTATAATACCATCAATGAAAGTGGAAAAATCACATTAAAGAAATATGTGGAAAGTATGAAAGAAAATCAAGAATTTATTTACTTTGCAAGTGCAAGCAACAAAGATCAAGTGATGGCTATGCCACAAATGGATTTGTTGAAAAAACAAGGTTATGATGTTCTAATTTTAAATGATAATATTGATGAATTTGTTATGACTATTTTACAAGAATATGATGGTAAAAAATTCAAATCGATTAATCAAGGTGATTTAGATCTATTATCAAAAGAAGAAAAAGAAAAAATAGAAGAAGTAAAGAAAGAAAAACAATCAGTTATTGATAAAATCAAAGAAGTTTTAAAAGATGATGTTAAAGATGTTGTCATTTCATCACGTTTGACAGATTCTCCTGTTTGTCTTGTTTCATCCGATGGTGTTTCTTTTGAAATGGAAAAAGTTTTATCTCAAAATCCTGTTGGTCAAGGTGCAAAAGCAGATAGAATATTAGAAATCAATCCAAATCATGATTTATTTAAAACCATTGAAACGATTTATAATGAAAATGATGATGAATCATTAACTGATTATGCTGAATTATTACTATCTCAAGCTTTATTGATGGAAGGTTTTCCATTGAAAGATCCTGTAAAATTTTCAAATACAATGTGTAAATTAATGATAAAAGCTTCAAAATAATATATGAATGAGATTTCAAAAGCAAAAGGATACGAAAAATTATACAATAATTTCTTAGAAAATTGTTATTTGGATATTCTGCTAATCATCAAAGATCCGCAAGAAACCTTTAAAATTATTACAAAAACTGTTGAACGCGTACTTGTTTTTGATTATTTATTTGATAATTTAATGAATTTAAAAGATAAAATACAAAGATATGCTGTTCAACAAATTAAAAATTATGTTATGCTTCACTATGATGAAATTAGTAAAAAAGATTTGTCCAAAATCGATTTTAGTTTTCCACCTAAATTGTATTTATTAAATTTTCAAGTCCATAAATTGTTCAATGAATTAGATAATCAAATTCTTGTTGAAGTCATCATATTTAAAAAAGATATTAAAGATTTAGTTCTTATTCTTCATTATGACGCAGATTTTATTTTAAAGAGATTACACCTTATTTTAAGACAAATTAGATTGATTTTTTTAGAAACTATAAAAAATGAGTTAAAAGAAGATGAATAAGTTATAAAAAAATGTTTGTAGACATTAAAAGGTTTACAAACATTTTTTAATTATTTCTTTTTTCTTAAAATTTCTGCAATTTCAAAAATTAGACGTTCTGTCTTTTCCCAACCCAAACAAGGGTCTGTAATGGATTTTCCATATATTCCTTCTTCGATTTTTTGACATCCATCTTCTATATAAGATTCAATCATGAGTCCTTTTATTAATTTAGCAATCCCAGGATGATGATTCATAGAATGTAAAACTTCTTTGGCAATTCTTACTTGTTCTTCATATTTTTTATTAGAATTCGCATGATTTGTATCCACAATAACCGATGGATACGAAAAATGAGAAGAATCATATATTTTTGTTAATGTAATTAAATCCTCATAATGATAATTTGGATAAGATTCACCATGTCGATTTACATAGCCGCGAAGAATTGCATGTGCTAAAGGGTTTCCTTGACTTTTCACTTCCCAACCGCGGTAGATAAAAGTATGTCCTTGTTGTGCAGCACTAATGGAATTCAACATAACACTGATATCACCACTCGTTGGATTTTTCATTCCTACAGGGATATCTAATCCACTAGCTGTTAAACGATGTTGTTGGTCTTCAACGGATCGAGCTCCTACGGCAACATAAGATAATAAATCAGAAAGATAACGATGGTTTTCAGAATAAAGCATTTCATCTGCACAAGAAAATCCGGTTTCTGCTATCGCTCTCATATGTAGTTTACGAATGGCAATTAATCCTTTTAACATATTAGGTTCTTCTTGAGGGTTAGGCTGATGTAACATGCCTTTATATCCTGCACCGGTGGTTCGTGGCTTATTTGTATAAATACGTGGAATGAAAAGTAATACATCCTTTACTTTTTCTTGTACTTTTTTTAATCTTGAAATATAATCCATAACCGCTTCTTCTCTATCTGCTGAGCATGGTCCAATAATTAGAATAAAACGATGATCTTCGCCTGTAAAAATTTTACGTATTTCTTCATCATTTTTTTCTTTTAATTTTTTTAATTTCTCATCAAGAGGATACATCTCTTTGATTTCTTGTGGAGTGGGTAGTTTTCTAATAAAATTCATATTCATAGTCGTCACCTCTAGTTAAAATAATTTCTTCTTTTAGTAGATAATTTCATCATTCCTTTTATGGTAGAAATATCTTCTTTTTCAATAGCATTTTTTAGCTTATCAAATTGTTTTGAAAACAATTCCATTTGTTTTACAAGTTCCTTCTTGTTCATTAAAAATAATTCACACCACATATTTTCGTTGATATTTGCTATTCGTGTCAAGTCGCGAAAAGAATCTCCTGTATATTCTTTTAAATGATGTGAGTCTTTACAAGTCATTAAAACAACTGCTATACAATGAGTAAGTTGCGATAAAAAAGCAATCATCTCATCATGTTTTTGGGGCGTTAAAATCGAAATATTGCTAAATTGCAATTCTTGTCCAATTAAACTTGCTATTTCAATAGCATGGGAAGTATTTTTTGAAGTAGGTGTAATAATATAGTTAGCGTTGCAAAATAGGTTTTCATCACTATTTTCTATTCCATAGACTTCTTTACCTGCCATTGGATGTGCTCCAATAAATTCAACTTGTTCAGGAAGCATTTCTTGAATTTTATAGATAATTTTACTTTTCACACCCGTAACATCTGTTAAGATAGTATTTTCTTTAAAATAATCTTTATATAAACTTATCCATTCGATGAATACTTTTGGATATAAAGCAAAGATAATGAGATCAAATTGATTTACAAAATCTTTATTTACTTGAGTCGTACCCTCTTCAATAATGTGATGTTTGATAGCATATTCGATATCTTTTTCATTTTTTGTTATAGCAGAAACTTTATACCCTTTTTTTGTTAAGCCTTTGGCATAAGAACCCCCAATTAGTCCCAATCCAACAATTAAAATTTTCATATCCTTATTCATTCTCATAATCAATTTCAGCTCCTAATTTCATTAAATCATCAAAATAATTTGGATAACTCTTATTAATAGCACTCGCATTTTTAATCTTTATATCAAAAAAAGAAGATATTAAGGAAAGCGCCATCACAATTCGATGGTCATTATGACTTTCAAAGGGTTCAACGGGTGCATGGATTTTAGAAGGATAAATTTTAACTTTATTCTCTTCTACTTTCATTTTTATACCAATTTTTCTAAGTTCTTCAGCAATTGCTTGATCACGATGACTTTCTTTGATTTTTAAACGCTTTGTTCCTGTAAAAGTTGCTCCATGTTTTAAAGCTGCAAAAACGAATAAAACAGGACCTAAATCAATTGCATTTGAAATATCCAAAACAGCATAATAATCATTTAATATATTAAAATAAAGTTGATAGACTCGGTCACCTTGTGTATTTAATGCATTTAAACCTTCCAAAACAATATGATGATTAAAATAATTGAAAGCTTCTAAGAAAGCGGCATTTGAATAATCCCCTTCAACTTTGCAATTCACTGCTTGATATTGTTGATTTCCTAATATTTTTATTTTTTCACCTTCAAATTCATAGGTAATTTTAAATTGTTTTAAAACATTTAAAGTCATATGAATATAAAAAATACTTTTTATAGGAGGAATGATTGTAATGGTACTATTTCCCTTTAATAAAGGTAAAGCAAATAATAAACCAGTAATAAATTGACTGCTAATATCTCCGGGGATTACATAATCTCCTGCTTTTAATTTCCCAGACAAAATAATTTTATGTTGATCTTTTGTAAGAACTACTCCATGCTTTGGCAATAGTTCTTCATAAATTTCTATTCCTCTTTCCATAAGTCTTTTTGTACCTGTAAATTCAACTTTATCAAACATCGTTAAGGCGATTGGGATAAGGAAGCGAAGAGTACTACCACTTTCATGACAATCCAAAAGATGATTTTGTGAATTGGGTAAAAGAGGAGATAAAGTTATTTGATTATTTACAAAAGAAATAGAACAACCCAATTCTTTTAAACAATTTAAAGTAGTTTGGATGTCTTCGCTTAAATAAACATTTTCAACAATACATTGACTCTTAGATAGCATGGATGCAATTAAATAACGATGGCAATAACTTTTTGAAGGTGGTGCACTTATTTTGCCGTTAAGATGACACTTTTTGATAGTTACATTCATATTTTAGTCCTTTTTAGTAAAACATCGATTGCATGAATATATCCGTTTATTCCTTCGCCAGAAATGGTTTGTAATGACGCCAAAGATACATAACTTATTTTTCGAAAATCTTCTCGTTGTTGGATATTAGAAAGATGAACTTCTATTGTGGGAAGATTTACAGCTTTTAAAGCATCTAATAAAGCGATGCTTGTATGTGTGTATGCACCAGGATTAATGATAATTCCTTGAAAATGCTGAAAATATGCTTGTTGGATTTTGTCGATTAAATCCCCTTCATGATTCGATTGATAAATGTCTACTTCTATTTGTTTTTCTTTGCAATAATTTAAAATTGTTTGACATAATTGTTGATAGGTTTCCTTTCCATAAATATGAGGTTCACGAATTCCAAGCATATTTAGATTAGGACCATTTAAAACAAGTATTTTCATTTTAATCACTTCCTTTGATTTGCAAAATTATATCTTCAATGGATTGATTTGCATCAATCCTAACATCACATGTCTTTTTGTATATTAAATAACGTTCTTCAAATAGTTTTTTTAATTTTTCAGGCGTTGAGCTTAAAGGTCTTGAAGATGTTGCCGTTAATCTTTTCAAAGAGCAATCTAAAAAATAAATTCGTCCATTTTGTTTTAAATAGGAAATATTACTTTCTTTTAAAATAGACCCTCCTCCTGTAGCAATAACAATATGATTCTTTTTTGAAAGTTCATCGATGATTTCACTTTCTATTTCACGAAATCGTTCTTCACCAAATTTTTCAAAAAAAGTAGGGATATCCATTTTGACTTTTTTTTCAATTTCATCATCCACATCATAAAAATCTCTTTGGTATATTTTAGAAAGCAATTTTCCAATCGTTGTTTTTCCAGAAGAAGGCATACCTGTCAAAACGATATTTTCTTTATACTGTGTAAGTGATGTGTAGAATTGATTAAGAATAAATTTGTCTAAAGTTTTATTTAAAAACAATTGACTTGCATAAAACGCTTGAGCAATCAGCATATAAAGACCATTACAACATAGTAAGTTCTTTTTTTTACTTTCAAGAATAAGATTTGTTCTTAAAGGGTTATAAATGACATCAACTACCCCCTTTAAAACTTTAAAAGGTTGTAAAGATAATATTTTTTGTTGGTTGTTTGGATACATTTCACATGGTGTAGTATTGATAATAATATGAGCGGAATCATAAAATAAATTTAAGTCATTATAAGTGATACTATTTTCTTTTTGGTTTCGTGATACGATAGTGATTGTCTTGGCTTTTAAATCTTTACAAACTTTTAAAGCTGTCTTAGAAGTCCCTCCACTTCCTAATATCATGACATTTTGCTCCATGATTGGTATTTGAAAATAGGATAGCATTTCTTTTAATCCTAAATAATCAGTATTATAACCATATAGTTTTCCATTGTGATTGATAATGGTATTTACTGCTTGTATTTCTTTTGCCTCTGGTGAAATATAATCGAGATAGTCAATCACTTTTTCTTTATAAGGTATCGTGACGTTAATTCCTTTAAATTCTTTTTTTTTCATGAAAACTATAAATTCTTTTTCATTCAATTCTTTTAATTCATAAGGGTAATGACCAATTTTTTCATGTATTTCTTTTGAAAAGCTATGTTTTAATGAAAGCCCAATTAATCCGTATTCCATATGAACCTCTAATCCAGTTTTTTTAATGAAAAAACATCAGAACCATATTTAATCATTAACATATCAGAAATAACGAAAGCACAAAGACATCGAACGATAATATTCATTCTGCGAATAATAGCGGGGTCATGTCTTCCAGTAATCATTATTTTTTCTTTTGTATTCTTCTTTAAATGAATAGTGTTTTGCATTTGGGCAATCGAGGCTGTCGGACGAACAGCTAAATTAAAAAGGATGGGCATTCCATTACTAATTCCTCCATTCATTCCTCCATTATGGTTGGTCATTGTTATCACTTTACCATTTTTAATGGTAAAACAATCATTTGCTTTACTTCCAAGTAATGAAGCAAATAAAAATCCAGATCCAAATTCAATTCCTTTAATTCCTCCAATTCCAAATAAAGCTCTTGAAAGTTCACCTTCTAAGGAAGAAAACCAAGGTTCACCTAAACCAGAAGGTAAACCGCAAATAGCTGTTTGAATGATTCCACCAATTGAATCATTATGACTAGCAGCCTGGTCAATTTCCTTAAACATCGCATCTTGAACATCGGAAAGAACAGGAAAATTCATTTGATTGACTTGATCAATTTCTTCTTCTACATTTTGAAAATCAATATCTTGAATTGTACCGCATTGTTTTATGTGACAGCCAATTTTAATTCCTAATTTTTCGAGTGATTGAAGAAGTATAGCGCCTCCTGCAACGATTGCGGCGGTTATTCTTCCAGAGAAGTGACCTCCCCCTCGATAATCTGCAAAGCCATGGTATTTTTTAAAAGCTACATAATCCACATGAGAGGGACGAGCTAAATCTTTTATTTTTTCATAATCCGATGAATGGACATTTTGATTCTCTATTAAAATACATAAAGGACTTCCTGTGGTATAATGTTGAAAAACACCACTAACAATACTATAGTCATCCTTTTCAACTCTTTGAGTTTCGCCTTTATTTTGAGGCCTTCTTTGACTTAAACATTTTAGAATAAATTCATCATCTACAAAAATGCCAGCAGTCAGTCCATCAATGACAATCCCGATTTTTTCACCATGACTTTCTCCAAGTAAGGTTAAAGTTAAGACATTTCCTAATACATTTCGCATGATATCACTTCCTTTAAAGATATTTTTGAATATCGAAAAGTTTTATTTTTCGAATTTGGTATTCGCCTATTTGATTGACATAAATAATATCAATCCATTCACCATTTGTTTTTTTATCATGAACAATAAGTGAAAAAAGATCTTCCTTTTGAATATTTGTTTTAATTGGCAAATGAAATTTTTTTAATACTTGTTCTATTTTTTTTCTGGTTTCTAAACTTGAAAAATAAAGCATCCCTACTCCGACACATTCACCATGAAGCCATTCCATTTGGTAGTAACTTTCAATAGCGTGACCGACAGTATGACCAAAATTTAATACTTTACGAATGCTTTTTTCTTTAACATCTGCTTCAATCACTTGTTTTTTGATTTGTAATGATTGGACAATAATTTGTTCAATATCATCTTTTAAATTTGTAGTATTCGATATCAAATCAAATAAGTCTTGATTACAAGTTGCAGCCATTTTGATGGATTCAACTAATCCTGCATAAAATTGTCTTTCATTTAAGGTATTTAAAGTGTTAGGATCTATTAATACTTTTTTTGGTGAATAAAAAGTTCCAATAATATTTTTGATTTCCATAAAATCAATCGCCGTTTTTCCACCAATGGATGAATCAACTTGTGATAATAAAGTGGTTGGAATATTATAAAAATCGATTCCTCGCATATATGTAGAACTTACAAATCCACTCAAATCTCCAACAACCCCACCACCTAAAGCAATGATTGCATCGCTTCTTGTAAAAGTGTTTTCGATTAAAAACTGCATTATTTTTTGATAATAATGAAAACTTTTACTTTTTTCACCTTGTGGCAAAGTAAAAAGATATGCATTTTGACATTGATTTTTAACCAATTCTATATATTCTTTTGGCACACCACTGTCTGTAATAATCAACACTTTACGATTTAAATTTAAATGTTGTTTCACTTCATATAAAATGTTTTTTTCGATGATAATATCATAGTTTCCAATTAAAGTTTGAATTTTTAAAATCATTTTTTTATTACCTTTCAATATGTGAATAATAAGTGCCAACAATCTTTAGACAATCGCAAACACTTTTCAGTTCTTTTATCATATCTTGTCCATCTTGCGAATAAATATTTCCATCCAGTTCGACAAAGAAATAATAATTCCATAATAATTCTTTCATTGGACGACTACGTAATGTACGCATATTAAAACCATGTGCACCTATAATATTTAAAGTTTTGGCTAAAGCGCCAGCTTCATTTAAAACAGTAAAAACTAAAATAAAATGTTCACCCATTTTAACATCAAAATGAAGTTCATTGAGAACTTTTGAAAAAACGGCAAAACGAGTGGTATTACTTTTGTTTGAATTTATATTACTTTTTAAAAGTTTTAAATCATACAAAGGAACGACATCTTTACTCGCAATGACAGCAATACTTTCATCGTTCATTTCAGAAAGTTTTTTAGCAGCAATGGCAGTGTTTGGAAATTCTAAAGTTTTATAATGATGTTTTTCGATATATTCTTTACATTGTGCTAGGGCTTGAGGATGACTGGCTACCGTTTGGATTTTTTCTAAAGAAGAATGTTTTAAACCAATTAAATTATGAACAATATCGATATTTAAAATATGATTAATATAAAGTGTTCCAGAAAACAATAAATCCATCACTTCACCAACATCGCCTGCATAACTATTTTCTAAAGGGAGGATGCAAGCATCGCATTCTCCATTTTCTACCGCTTGATAGGCCAAAGTGAAACTTGAAAAAGAGATGGTTTTTTGATTATCAAATATTTTTTTACTGGCGATATAAGAAAACGCTCCTTCCACACCACAGTAAGCAATTTTCATTCCTTCCATAATTTTTGATTGATATCTTTTTGATAAAGTTATCATGTTTTTTAAAAAATCAAGATAATAAGCTTGAATCTCTAAATTTTTAATGAGTAATGAATTTTGTTGGATGAGTTCTTTTTCACGTTTTTTATCTTCAATAGGAAGAGCATTTTCAATTTTGTATAGAGCAATTTTTTTTGCTTCTTCCATTCTTTGCTCAAATAACCTTGCCATTTCTTGATCAATTTTATTAATCTTTTGACGAATTTGTATAACCTCTTCTTTCATTTTTATCATCCTTTCTTTTGGTAATAATTCATTAATTGTTCAAAAGCTTTTAATGAATTTAAAATTTGTTTTTTATGAACACAATAAGCAATTCTTACATAACCTTCTACTCCAAAAGAATCACTTGGCACAAGTAAAAGTTCAAAATTTTTAGCTATTTCAGAGAAGTGATTGGCATCTTTCTCTAAAGATTTTACAAATAAATAAAAAGCTCCTTGAGGATAAATGACTTCATAACCATTTTGTATTAAAAAGGAATATAAAATATCACGATTTTCTTTATAGACATTAATATCAGAAATTTGTCCCAAGCAATTAGGAATTAGATATTGAAATAAAGTAGATTCACAAACAAAGCCTAAAGCTCTTCCTGAACCAACAATGGCATGAAAAATATCTTTTTTATATTCACATTGATAGCCTACTACGATATAGCCGATTCTTTCACCAGGTAAAGATAAAGATTTTGAAAAAGAATAGTTGACAATAGCATTGTCATAGTAATTTGTTATAAATGGATAAGAAAGAGGTGTATAAATCAATTCACGATAAGGTTCATCTGAAAGAAGATAAATCGGATGTTGATATTGTTTTTCTTTTTCTTTTAATAAACAAGATAACGTTTGAATTGTTTTTTCATCATAGACAACTCCTGTTGGATTATTAGGTGAATTGATAATAACCACTTTTGTTTTTTCATTGATCATTTTTTCCAGTGAAAAGAAATCTGGCAAAAAATTGTCTAAATTGGAGGAGGCAATTTTTAAAACTCCCTTTGCATTTTCTACAAAAACTTTATATTCAGGGAAAAAAGGAGCGATAACTACCACTTCATCTTTTTCATTTAATAGCGCATTTAAAGTGATGGATAAAGCTGCAGCAGCTCCAGCAGTTAAATAAATATATTCATAAGATTCATGAGTCTTGTATGTGGTATTTAAATAATCTGCGATAGATTTACGAACAAAAGTCATTCCAGCTGAACTTGAATAACCATGTAATGTTACTGGATGAGTGTTTTCTAATAAAGAAATTAATGTTTGGGTGACAATATCAGGACAACTGACACTAGGATTACCAATGCTAAAATCAAAGACATTTTCTTCACCAATTTCTTCTTTCCTTTTTATTCCGTATTCATATAATTCTCTGATTTTTGAACCTTGTTTTCCAAGCTCAATCATTTTTTCAACCATTTTCCTATTCCTCTTATTAATTATGCTTTCTCTTTTAAGATAACCATAAAACTATATATTTTATGTTAACATAAAATACAAAAAAAAAATAGACATTTTATTTTTTCTTAAAAATATATCAAATTTAAATGGAGGGAAATCGTTAGTAAAAAGAATGTTTTAAATATTTTCTTTTTAATGCGAATTATTAAAAAAAATGATACAATAATACTAATTTAGTAAAAAGGAGAAGTAACCATGAAAAAATTATTAATTGTGATTGATTTTCAAAAAGATTTTATTGATGGGTCCTTAGGTTTTAAGGATGCTGTCAAATTAAGAGAAATCATTCAAAATAAAATTGAAAACTATTTAAGGAATCATGATGATTTAATTTATACGATGGATACGCATGATAAAAACTATTTAGAGTCTTTTGAGGGTCAAAGACTTCCCGTTGAACATTGTTTAAAAAATAGTGATGGTTGGAAGATAGATAAAAGTTGTGATTTTTCTTCAAAAGCTATAAAAGTTTTTGAAAAAAATACTTTTCCTTCCTTAGAATTAGCTAATTATTTAAAGGATGGTTTTTATGATGAAATTGAACTATGCGGTTTAGTTTCTCATATATGTGTTCTAAGTAATGCAATTATGGTTAAGTCTGCTTTGCCAAATGCACATATTTTTATTGATGCAAAGGCGACTTCTAGTTTTGATTTAGTTACACAAGAAAAATGTTTTGATGTTTTAAATGGTTTGCATATTGATGTTATCAATCGATAAATAATTTACATGTGAGGATAAAAATGATGTTGAAAGGTAATTGTATAGTTGGCCAATCTGGTGGACCAACCTGTGTGATCAATTCTTCTTTATATGGAGTCATTAAAGAGGCAAAAAAGCATTTCGAAATTCAAAAAATATATGGTACACTCAATGGTATTCAAGGAACAATTCAAGATAATTTGATTGATCTTACACATTTAGATCCAGAAAATTTTGAATTATTAAAACAGACACCTAGTGCAGTTTTAGGCAGTGTTCGTTATTGTTTAAATAAGAATTTTTCGGATACAGATTATGAAAAAATATTACAAACTTTTAAAAAATATAATATTCGCTTTTTCTTTTATATTGGTGGAAATGATTCAATGGATACGGTTTATAAACTTTCATCTTTTTGTCAACAAGTACAGTATGATTGCGCTGTAATTGGCATACCTAAAACGATTGACAATGATTTAATTTTAACAGATCATACGCCAGGTTATGGAAGTGCAATTAAATTTATTGCAAATAGTATAAGTGAAATCAAAGAAGATACAAGTTGTTATTGCAATGGCCGCGTTACGATTGTCGAGATAATGGGTCGAGACGCAGGATGGTTAACTGCAGGTAGTAAATTAGCTTGTTTAAATGGAAATGCTCCTGATTTAATATATTTACCAGAAGTTGCTTTTGATTTAGATGATTTTTTAAAAAAGATTAATGAATTGTATCAAAAAAATAGAAAAGTACTTGTTTGTATCTCTGAAGGAATAAAAAACCAACATGGAAAATATGTAGTTAACGATTTTGTCTATAATAATGATAATGATGTTTTTGGTCACATGCAATTAGGGGGAGCAGCCAGTGTTTTAACTCACGTTGTAAAAGAAAAATTGAATATTCCTGTGCGGGCAATAGAATTAAATTTACTTCAAAGATGTTCTTCCCATATCGCTTCTGGGGTGGATATTCATGAAGCTATTCATTGTGGAGAATATGCCGTTAAACAAGCTTTAAATAACCAAACTGGGAAAATGGTCGTTATGAGCCGAAAAAAAGGTAATCGTTATGGTGTTTATTATCATTTAAAAGATATACAACTAATCGCTAATCAAACAAAATTCTTCCCGAGTGAATGGATTGTAAATCAATGTGATATATCCGATCAATATATTGAATATGCTTTACCTTTAATTTCAAAAGAATATCCATGTAAATATAAAAATGGGATGGTTCAATTTACTAAAATTAAATAAATGAAATAAAAAATGTATTACCATTTTAAATAGTAATACGTTTTTTTTAACTTTATTTGATTAAAGGAAAAATAAATTGAGCTGCTGAACACCACTTTTGATCTACAAATTCTCTACCTCGTATTAAGAGATAATCTTCATAAACTTCAATAAACATTCCTTCTGAACCACTTTCAGACTGATCATTATCATTCCATAGATAACCAACAGAAGAACAGTTTACAAAATGAGCATTTTTTCCACTTCCAAATAGTAGGGGTTGGAATGCATCTAAAGTCCAGTGTGTATGACCTGTAAATAAAATTGCATTAGGATATTCCTTCAATATGTCTTTTATTTGTTCTCCTGTATCGATTCCATACCAGTATTGTATTTTCTCATCTTTTGAATATAAAGAACCTGAAACTGTATCCATTAATGGTTGATGAACAAAAAGAAAAGTAAATTGATCTTTATGGGTATGTGCCAGTTCTTCTTTTAACCAATCTAATTGTGTTTTGTGAATGGTTCCTTCCCCAATTATACTATCTGAACCCAAAATGATGAATAGATGATTACAAATATTAAAACTATAATAGTTATTAGGTGCTGATGTATATTTTTTAAACAAGGAAATCTGTTCGGAAAAATTTTGACTATAAATGTATTCATGATTTCCTAAAGCATAATAAATCTTCGGTAAAGAATAATTTTGATATGCTTCTTTAAGAATCGTAAAAAGACATTCATAGTTTTCAATATAACCATGATTTGTATGATCACCTATGGAAATAATTGCTTGGCTATTTTTACAAAGTTGACTCACCTGTTTTAATGCAGCTTTTAAATGTGAAACATGCTGAGGACGCTCTTTAAAATTTTCAATATGTAAATCTGTTAATATTTGAAAACTATAGCAATATTTGGATTTTTGAATTTTTAAGGTATCATCTAAACTTAAAAAATAAGAACTTGAATGTCCTTCTAAGACAAAAATTTCAATACCATTTGCTTCATTTGGCATAAATATACATTCGTTAAGCACAATATCAAAACAATCAACATTACCGATATGGATTTGCTTAATTTCAGTGTAATCTTTTAATCTTTTTTTATCTTTACACCAATAAACAAAATAAGTTAAATTCTTTTTAGAAGAAGGATAGATTTTTATTGTAACTTGATTTGAATAAGTTTTTTTACTTATTTTTAAATTTGCTTTCTTGATTTGATAATCATTTTTATCCTCTGTTATATAAAAATCCACTTTAAAGAGAACATCATATCCATCCTGTTGACAAAGATAACATGAATATTCCCCTTCTTTTAAAGAAGATATATCAAAATTGATTTTTTCCTTTTTATTTACATATTTCCAAACGATTGCTTTACTCATTCCAGGTTCATTATTTTTTGCATAGATACCAACCCAATCTTTTTCACCACAATTCAAAACATCTATTATAAGTTCTTGCTTTTTAGAATAAGTAAATTTTTCTAATTGAATATAGGAATCGTTATCGATTTTTTTTAAGTTTGACATTTTGTTTTCCCTACTTTCATATTCAAATAAATTTTTTAATTATTAGCCATAATTTTTTCTGAATTAAACATTTTTGTCAAGATATAAATACCAAAACCAATATAAAGAATATTCGATAAAATCGTTATAATAAAATTAATACTATTAAAAGATAAAGCAAATATACTACTCATACATTGAACGGAATTATATACCGGAATAAGATATAAAAAAGGATTAGTTGGTATATTTCCCATTCCCATTAAAGAAGACAAACCTAATAACATGACAATAACCATCAACATGGAAGACCATTGGGAAGCTTCTTTTACATTTTTAGCAAAAGTAGAGACGATAGAAAGAAGAGTAGTAAAAAAGATTACTGTAACTAAAATAACTAAGAAAATACCAAGATAAGTCGTAAATCCATACATGGATAAAGTAATGCCTGTGTTTTCACCACCCATTAATTTTGGAAGAGAAGCGATTAATCCAAGAAAAGAGATGGTTGCAGAAACTAAGGAAGTAATCGATAAGGCAACAATCTTACCTGACGCAATCGCACTCCTTTTTGTTGGAGTAACCAATAATGTGGCGATGGTTCCACGTTCTTTTTCACCAGCAATTGATTCAGTAGCAATCGCTACACAACCAGTAAATAAGAAAATAAGAAGCAAATAAGGCAGCATCATGGTAATCATTTTGGCAGACACATCTTCGTTTGTTGCTAAATCATAACGGATATCAGGATTCATATTGACCATATATTGATAAGTAATTATTGCACTATTTTGTGAAAGTATAGTATAGCAATAATTGTATAATTCATAAGATTCATTTGAACTAGAATTATAATAAATGGTAATGTTTGGTTGTAATTGATTATTGACTTTATCTATAAAGTTTTCTTCAAAACCTAAATATAAATCGATATTTTTATTTTTTATTTCTTCTTTAATTTCATCAATGGTTAAAGTTTTATCGACATATTCAATTTTATAGTCACTTTCATTTAAATTTTCTTTAAACTCATCGGTGACATTTTCCATGTAAATACTATAAGTATAATTCGGATCTGAAGTCATAGCGGAACTCATAAAATTGCCCATTAAACTATAGATAAAATAGATTAAAATTCCTGGTAAAAACAAAGTAATCAACATTCTTTTGTCTGTAAAGAAACGTTTTAATTCTTTTTTGATAATTGTCCAAATATTATTAAGCATGATGTCCCTCCATTTCTTGATTGTATAAGTCAAAGAATTTATCTTCTAAAGACATCTCTTTAGTAAGATGAATTAAAGAGTCTTCTAAATACATCTTTCCATTAAAAATAATTCCTACTCTATCGCATAATTTTTCAACCAAGGAAAAAATATGTGTTGAAATAATAATGGTTTTACCTTCTTTTTTTAAATCTTGTAAAAAATCGGTCACTGTTTTGGCAGTAATAACATCAAGACCATTTGTTGGTTCGTCAAAAATAATCAAATCAGGGTCATGTACAATGGAAATAATTAAGGAAACTTTTTGTTTCATTCCTGTGGATAAATCTCCAACTTTTACTTCTTTAAATTCATTTATGCCAAATTGATTAAATAACTTTTCTTTTCTCTTTTCACGTGTTTGATCATCTACACCATGCAATTTACTAAAATAATCATATAAATAATTTGGTGTAAAGAAATCTTCCAATTTTAATTCACTTGTTAAAAAACCAATCTTGCCTCTAATTTTTTCAGGTTCATTTCTAATGCTGACATCGTCGATAAAAGCATCACCTTCATCTGCTTTAATCAAAGTAGAAATGATACGAAGTGTTGTTGTTTTACCGGCGCCATTTGGACCAAGTAAACCATAGATTTCGCCTTTATAAGCGGTAAAAGATAAATCATTAACAGCGACTTTATATTTATCTTTCGTATGTTGTAATTTTTGTTGCTTAGCGCTTAATTTAAATGTTTTTTTTAGATGGGATACTACTAATTTATTTTCTTCCATAAGTTTTCCTCCAATTTAAAATTTTAACATATTTTATTTTTATTTAAAATCTTAACATGTTATTCTTAAAATAATCATAAATTAATTATACACTTTTTTAATTCTTTAATATACTATATATAGAAATAGAAAGGATATTTTATATGACTAATTTTAATCATTACTTAGATTTAACAAAAAATATAGAGACGACACTTTATGGTAAATCGCTTATTTTAAAAAATCTTTATATTTATAAAGGACCAATCACTTTACAATATTTGCCTTATGGAGGAATTCAATCTGTTTATCATGGACAAATTATACTCAATACAAAAAATGGATTTATTGCTTCTCAAAAAGTAGTTTATGATGGCGTTGAAATGTCCTCAATGGATTTTATTGAAAAATTTGAAAATATTGTAAATGAAGTATTGCCTAATTAAAAGCCATTTGTTGTTAAAAATGAACCATTTAAATAAAATCCTTCATCTCTTACCTAAAAAACTTTAAAAAAAAATTATAAAACTGTATAATGAAATAAAATTGAGGAAAGAAAAATGAAAAATGTAATTGAAATAAAAAATCTATTTAAATCCTTTAAAGATGTAAAAGCAGTTTATGATTTAAGTTTTTCAGTCAAAGAAGGAGAACTTTTTGCTTTTTTAGGGTTAAATGGTGCCGGAAAATCGACAACCATATCGATTATTTGTGGTCAATTGGAAAAAGATCAAGGACAAGTTATTATAAATGGTGTGGATACAGATTTAAATACGGAAAGTTTTAAAAATGAATTGGGTGTTGTTTTTCAAAATTCGGTATTGGATAAATCATTAAGTGTAAAGGATAATTTAGAAAGTCGAGCAGCTTTATATAATATTTGTGGTCAAGATTTTTATAATCGTCTTTATGAATTGGCCGATTTACTTGATTTTAAAAGTTTCTTATCTAAATCAGTTGGGAAATTATCGGGTGGTCAAAGAAGAAAAATTGATATTGCGCGGGCTTTAATCCATCAACCTAAAATTCTTATTTTAGATGAGCCTACTACAGGTTTAGATCCACAAACAAGAAAACTTGTTTGGAATGTGCTTAACCAGTTAAGAAAAGAAAATCATATGACGATATTCTTGACAACGCATTATATGGAAGAAGCAAGTGATGCTGACTATGTAATTATTTTAGATTCGGGTAAAATTGTAGCTGAAGGGACTCCATTACAATTAAAAAATCAATATACGGGTGATTTCATCACATTATACAATATTGATCAAAGTGACATTGAACAATTATCTTTAAAATATGAAAAAATAAGAGATGCTTATCGAATGGAAGTTTCTAATACTGCTGAAGCTACTCGTTTGATTATGCAATATCCTGAATTGTTTCAAGATTATGAGATTACAAAAGGAAAAATGGATGATGTTTTTTTATCGATAACTGGCAAAAGATTAACGGGTGGTGATGAAAAATGAAAGCAGTAAAAATACTTTTAAAAAGAAATATAAAGTTGTTTTTTAAAGATAAAGGCATGTTTTTTACATCATTAATTACTCCAGTGATATTGTTAATTTTATTCATTACTTTTTTAGGAAATGTTTATAAGAATAGTTTTGTCTCTGCTTTTGAAGGCATGGATGTAGCTGACAATGTTATCAATGGATTAGTTGCTGGTCAACTATTTTCTTCCTTATTAGCTGTTTGTTGTGTAACTGTCTCCTTTTGCTCGAATATGATTATGGTTCAAGATAAAGTTACAGGTGCTTATAAAGATTTAATGATTACACCATTGAAGAAATCGACATTGGCTATTAGTTATTATATTTCTACATTAATAAATACTTTAATTATTTGTTTATTAGCCACTTTAGCCTCTTTTGTTTATATGGCTAGTTGTGGATGGTTCTTGACATTTAAAGATGTGGTTTTCATTTTCCTAGATGTGTTTTTATTGGTAATATTTGGGACAGCATTATCTTCTATTATCAATTCTTTTTTATCCACACAAGGACAAATTTCAGCAGTGGGAACTATTGTGAGTTCATGTTATGGTTTCCTTTGTGGGGCTTACATGCCGATATCGAACTTTTCAAAAACGCTTCAAAATGTTTTGGCTTTTTTGCCAGGAACGTATGGAACATCTTTATTAAGAAATCATGCAATGCAAGGAGCAATTTCACAATTGTCACAATACAATCTACCCGATACAGCACTATTAGCCGTTCAAGATGTTACGGATTGTAATATTTATTTCTTTGACCATTTGGTCTCCATGAGAACAATGTATTTCATTTTAGTGATAACAGATATCCTTTTAATCGTCATTTATATTCTTTTCAATGTTTATCAGTCCAAACATCATCGAAAACAACAAAAAAGTCAAAACAATTAAACCTTTGTTTTGGCTTTTTTTGAAAGACGATGAAACGGAATTTGAGCGATAATGACAGCTAAAAATAGAATGAAACAGCCAATAAGTTCACGATTGGTCAATTGTTCTTTTAAAAAAATGGCCCCACCTATTGCTGCAAATACGGATTCTAAACTCATAATAATTGAATCAATCGTTGGGCTTTTCGAATATTTTTGACCAATGATCTGTAAAGTATAGCCTATACCATTCGAAACAATTGCTAGATATAAAATAGGAAGTGAGGCTGATAAAATATTTTTTAGATTAGGTTTTTCAAAAATAAACATTAAAATGGAGGATAAAATTCCACAAGTTAAAAATTGCAAAAAGGATAATTGAAAACCGTCTACTACGTTAGAATATTTATCCACGAATAAAATTTGAAAAGAAAAGGCAAGCGCACAACCCAAGACAATCAAATCGCCTATATATATACTATCTATTTTACTATTAAAACATAATAAATACATACCCAATGTAGCCAAAATAGAACTAATTAGGTTATTGATATGAAGCCTTTTTTTGAAAAACAAACTCATTAAGGGGACAAATACAACATATAAGGCTGTAATGAAACCACTTCTTCCAGAACTAGCAATACCGTCTGGATAAGTGGAAATTCCAAATTGTTGTAAATTCATGGCAATGCATAAAAAGATTCCACAAATAATTCCAGAAATCCATAAATTCTTTTTGGGTTTTAATTCTGAAGTCTTTTTTTTCTTTCTTATTAAAACAAAAGGAAATAAAAATAAAGCGCTTAATAAGCATCTAATACCATTTAAAGTAAAAGTATCCACGAGATTAGCAACCTTATTTTGAGCGACAAAAGCAAATCCCCATAAAATGGAAGCTATCAATAATATTATTTTTCCTTTAATGCTTTCTTTTTTCATTTTCTTCTTTCCTTTTTAAACAAAAATGTTATACCATAAGATGAAAATGATTTCAAGCATACATCCCAATTTAACCATTTACGTTTTTATTTTGACCAAATATCCATTCCCTATTTTTACAAAGAAGACAAATGATTATAATAAATAAAGAAGGAGTAAAAGATATGAAATACCAATTGATAATAGATAAACAAAAAGAGGAAGAAATAAAAATTATTTGTCATTATAAAAGAGATTGGTTTGATAAAATTGAACAATTAGCAAATGGAAATGAAATTTCTTTATCGATAACAGGCTATGAGAATAATGATATCATTTTGATTCCCATGGAGGATGTTATTTGCTTTTTTTCACAAGGAAATAAAGTTTATGCAATGGTTAGCCATCATTCCTATCTCATCAAAAAGAGACTTTATCAAATCGAAGAAATGATTACAGAAGATTTTATTAGAATTAATCAAAGTTGTATAGCTAATATTAAACAAATTAAAAAATTTTCTGCTTCTTTTAATGGTTTTTTAGAAGTTATTTTTAAAAATGATTATAAGGATTATGTAAGCCGACGTGAATTAAAAAACGTAAAAGAAAGGTTAGGGATTCATAAATGAAAAAAATTATAAAAAGTTTTGTATTGAGAGGTTTGATATTTTCTGGATTTGGTCCTTTAATTGTGTCGATTGTATATGCTATTATTGGCGTAAGCACAAAAGAAAACTTAATTACAACGAATCAATTTCTTTTATCTACTCTTTCATCTTATCTATTAGCTTTTATTGTGGCGGGTTGTTCTATTTTGTACCAAATTGAAAAATTAAGTTTACTAAAATCAAGTTTAATTCACTCTATTGCATTATATATTACTTATTTGTCTTGTTATCTAATTAATTCATGGATACAAGCGAATTGGTTGGATGTTTTCATTTTTACTAGTATATTTGTTGTGGGTTATTTTATTATATGGATCAGTATTTATACATCGATTAAAATAACAGTTAAGAAGTTAAATGAAAAAATTAAATAAAAAAGATGGAACTATCGTTAACCTTTCAAATCTTTGTTCGATTTTTAGGGTTCATTATAGTCCCATCTTTTTAAATTTCTTCAATCTTTTTCCAATTTTTAATAATTACAGAAACTTCTTGAAGTGCATTTTCTTTACTGATGCTTTGACTTAAATATAAATGAATTAAATTCGCTATTTTTTCTGCTTCGCTTTTTAAGCATCCTCTCGTTGTAATGGCTGCTAAACCGATGCGAAGTCCACTTGTTTCTTTTGGAGAAAGTGTATCGTTGGGTAACATATTTTTATTAGTTGTAATATGAATTTCTTCTAATAAGTTTTGAGCCTGTTTTCCTGTTAAATGATAAGATTGTAAAGTATCGAGTAAGAATAAATGATTATCTGTATCACTTACAAATGCACCTTTTTGATGAAAAATATTTCGACATGCTTTGGTATTTTCAATAATATTTTGGGCATAATGATGGAAGGATTCATCAAGTGCTTCTTGAAAGCAAATGGCTTTTGCAGCAATGATATGTTCTAATGGACCACCTTGATAATATGGAAATATTGCACTATTGATTTTTTTGATGAGGTCTTCTTTGTTGGTCAAAATCAAACCACCTCTTGGACCTCTTAATGTTTTATGTGTTGTACTAGTGACTACATCTGCATATAATAAAGGATTTTGATGAACTTTTGCAGCAATTAAACCAGCTATATGTGCCATATCTACCATAAAGAAGCAATGAACACTATCACAAATCTCTTTGAATTTTTTAAAATCGATAGCATAAGGATAAGCACTATATCCTGCTAATATTAAATCTGGTTTTTCCTTTTGAGCAATTTTAAGTATACGATCATAATCTAAATGACCAGTGGCGTCTAAAGGATAATGAACAAATTGATACAAATGACTAGAAAAACTGACAGGACTGCCATGTGTTAAATGTCCGCCATCATTTAAAACTAAACTTAAAATTTTACCACCATTTGGTAACAAAGCTTTATAAGCAGCCGCATTGGCTTGAGAACCACTATGGGGCTGTACATTAGCATATCGACATTCAAATAATTGGCAGGCTCTATCGATAGCTATTTGTTCAATTTCATCTATAAACTCACAGCCACCATAATATCTTTTATTAGGATAACCTTCAGCATATTTATTTGTTAAAATAGAACCACAGGCATTTCTTATATCTTTACTCGTATAATTTTCAGACGCAATCAATTCAATACCTTCATTTTGTCTTTTGGTTTCTAAAGCAATTAAATCTAATATTTTTTTATCCATATATCCACCTTCTACTTATAATATATAAATTATCACAAAATGTTCACTATCACAAAAGATTTTTTACTAAAATTTTTTTAATTACACGTTTTATTGATTAAAAAGAAAAAAAATTTCAAAAAAAATTAGCAGATGTATTGACAGAGTGCTAAAAAGTGTTAGAATAATAATGAGATTAGCACTCATAAACTTTAAATGCTAATTCAGGAGGAATAAAAAAAATGATTAAGCCTTTATTTGATAATGTTGTATTAAAAAAAGAAAAAATATCTTCTACAACAACAAGTGGTATTGTTTTGTCTAGTAAAGAAGAAGAATCAAAATATGGAGTTGTTGTTGCAGTAGGAAATGGTATTAAACCCGATGGAAGTAAAATAGATATGCCATTAAAAGTTGGTGATAAAGTATTTTTCAAATCATATAGTAGTGATACATTTAAAGAAGATAATGAAGAATATTTAATTGTTTCATTATCTAATATTATTGGAATCATTGAATAGGAGGATATAAATTATGTCAAAAACAATTCGTTATGGAAAAGATGCACGCGAAAGCATGTTAAGAGGAGTAGATAAATTAGCTGATACAGTTAAAGTAACTTTAGGACCTAAAGGAAGAAATGTCGTTTTAGACAAAGGATATGGATCCCCATTAATTACGAATGACGGAGTTTCCATTGCAAAGGAAATTGAATTTGCTGATTCTTATGAAAATATGGGAGCAAAATTGGTTTATGAAGTGGCTAATAATACAAATGATGAAGCTGGAGATGGAACTACAACAGCTACACTTTTAGCTCAATCAATGATTCATAATGGAATCAAAGCTGTAGACAAAGGGGCTAATCCAGTTTTAATGCGTGAAGGTATTGTGCTTGCAAGTCAAAAAATTTCGGAAGCTTTATTAAAAAAGACGAAAACAATTGATTCTAAAAAAGATATTGCTTCTGTTGCTACCATTTCCTCTAGTTCAGCAGAAATGGGTAATTTAATTGCAGATGCCATTGAAAAAGTAGGTAAAGATGGCATTATTAATGTAGATGAATCGAAGAGTTTTGAAACCATTTTGGAAATGACAGATGGTTTACGTTATGATAAGGGGTATATATCTCCTTATATGTTAGAAAGTGAATCGAAGTCTTCCATTGAACTTGAAAATCCATATATTTTAGTAACAGATATGAAAATAAGTGCTTTGCAAGATATTTTACCTGTTTTAGAACAAGTTGTACAATCTAGAAAACCTTTGTTAATTATTGCTGATGATTTAGAAAATGAAGCTGTATCCGCTATTATTTTAAATAAATTGAGAGGCACATTTAATGTTGTTGCTACAAAAGCACCAGGATTTGGTGATGGTCGTGTAGAAGAATTAAAAGACATTGCTGCTTTTGTAGGTGCAAATTTCTATTCAAAAGATTTAGCAATGAATTTAAAAGATGTGACTTTGGATGACTTAGGAACAGCTAAAAAAGTTATTGTTAAGAAAGAAGATACTACAATAATTGAAGGACAAGGCGATAAAGAAAATTTGGCAGCAAGAATTGAAGAAATTAAAAATAAGATTTCTGAAACGAAAGCAGATTACGAATTAAAAGCATTACAAAAACGTGTCGCAGGATTGACGAATGGTGTGGCTATGATTAAAGTTGGTGCTATGACAGAAACAGAATTAAAAGATAAAAAACTTCGTTTAGAAGACGCTTTGAATGCTACGAAAGCCGCTTTAGCAGAAGGTATTGTTGTTGGTGGAGGAGCTGCCTTAATTGAAGTTTATCGTGATGTTAAAGATCAATTATCTTCGGAAATACCTGATGTAGAAAAAGGAATTCGTGTTGTTTTAGATTCATTAAGTGAACCATTATACCAAATTGCTGAAAATGCTGGATTTGATGGGAAAGCAATTGTAGAAAAACAATTGACATCGAAAGAAAATACAGGTTTTAATGCTAAAAGTGGAAAATGGGTAAATATGTTTGATGAAGGCATTGTTGATCCTACAAAAGTAACAAGAAGTGCTTTACTAAATGCTAGTAGTATTGCCTCCATGTTTATTACCACAGAGGCAGCTGTAGTCAATGAAAAAGAAAATACTACAGATAAAACACCTGCACCTGAAATGTATTAAAAAATCGAATGAACATATAAAGAAAATGATGTGATAGAAATTCACATCATTTTTGTTTAAAATTGCACCTTTTTGATACAATAAAGTATCTAGAGGTTTTTTTATGCCATTTTTTTATTGTCTTTCAATACCACTTATTCCTATGTAATCATTTCTTAGTTTCTTAACAACTCCCTCCAAAGAGGTTAACCGATGTAATAAATAAAAAGACCTCGTGATATAATTTTTAAGGTGTTAATCGTAAAATTATAACAAAGGATTTGAAAATACTTATGTTGATAAAATACCATCTAAAATAAGTGTTGCAAGTTTTATGGGATATTTGAAAAGGAAAAGCAGTTTGATAATCTTTGAAAAATATGCAAACTTGAAATATAAATATGGAACATAAAATTTTGGTGTGAAAGATACTATGTTGACACAGTAGATTAAAACCAAAAAAGAATAGTAGAGTACATTCGAAATCAACTAAGCAATTAAAAAGCTGCTTTAGCAGCAGCTATAAAAGTTTTGCGGTTAGTCAAAGAATCATGTACCTTGAGATACAAGAAAGTTAAACGCCTTATAGGCGCAGAGCATACTACCCGTTCAATGGTTAGTTATAATGGATTGAGATAGATTTAATCATTATTTCGTAAAAATTTTTTTAAGTCTTTCAAGTTCAACTTTCGGTGTACGATTGGCATATAAAAGTCCATTTATTTCTTGCTGTACATCAGTTAATTGTGTGTAGCAATAACCTTGAAAATCTGTTTTTGCAATTCCATTTATTAAACTTTCTAAACGAGCACAAAAATCGTCAGCATCTTTAGCAGCATTGCCATATCCCCAAGCGTCGCCTTTTTTGTCGTTTTCAAAGGCAATTCCGCCAAATTCTGTAAATAAAATAGGTTGACCTTTATATTTGTGTCCATCCGCAAATAAGGCAAAGCCTTGTGGTTTCATTCCATCATAATTTCCATTATATTTTGTAGGAAATTCTTCTTCATTTTTGATTTCATAATCATGGATAGATAATATATCACTTTCTTCAATATTTTCAAAACCATCATTTGTAGAAACTAATCGATTATTATCTAAACTTTTAGTAAGATAATATAAACTCTTAGCAAAATTTTGTTGAGTTTTATTTGTTTTGATTTCATTTGTCCCCCAGCTTTCATTTAAAGGAACGTAAAAAATAACACTTGTAAAATTTTTGGCCACATTGACTATTTCTTGCCATTCTTTGGTTATCGCAGCCATTTCTTTTTCACAGAAAGTAAAGGCAGAAGGCATTTCACACCAAGTCAAAAAACCAAGTTCATCTGCATAATAGTAAAAATAAGGATCTTCAAATTTTTGATGCTTTCTAGCACCATTAAAGCCCATTTCTTTTGCAAGAAGAATATCTTTTTTGATGGCGTTCGCGCTTAAAGGAGTTAGTCCACTTTCGTTCCAATAGCCTTGATCTAAAACTAACTTTTGGTATAAAGGACGATAATTAAGACAAATTTTTCCTTGTTCATTAATGTGAATTTTACGTAAACCTATACGTGTATGTGCTTCATCCATGATTTTTTTATTTTTCAATAATTTTAAATCAATATCAATAAGGTTAGGATTTTCTACATCCCAAAGCATTTCAGAAAATAAAACTGAAGTATCTGAAAGTTGGATAGTAAATGTGCTATACTTTTCATTTAATGGAAATGACTGAGTTTTAATCACTTTATTTTTAAATTTTAAAATTAATTCTAATTCATTGGCAAACCCGTAATAAGTTTTTATCTTTCCATCCATACTTTGTGTATCTATGTTAGGTTGAAAATGATAATTCTCTATACAATCTTCTTCGAAAAAGTCTATCCATACACTTCCCCATAGGCCACTATTTGGATAATAAAAGCAACCAAAAGGTTTTCCTGTCCAAGTTTGTTTGCCGCGTGGTACGGTGGTTTCTAATGTATCAATACAACGTACGATAATTTCATTTACTTCTTCATTTAAATATTGGGTAATATCGATGTGAAAAGGAGAAAAACCACCTTGATGAGTAAGGACATGGTGATTATTTATCCATACATCAGTTTGATAATCAGCGGCATTAAAACAAAGCAAAGCATTCTTATGTTGGTTTTCTTCTTTTATTTTAAAGCGACGGCGATACCAAAGAATTTCATGCACATCTTTATCGTTAATTCCGCTAGCTTCCCATTGATAGGAAAAAGGTACATTGATTTTTTTTGTAAACAAAATTGGTTTTTTATCATCATGATTACTATTTTGAGAATCATTCCATTCAAATTCCCATTCACCATTTAAATTTTGCCAATTTTCTCTTTGAAATTGTGGTCGTGGATATTCATTTCTTTCATATTTCATAAATTCTTTTTACCTCATTTCATTTATGACTATATTATACTAGAAAAATAAGGATTAACAAGTAAAATAAAGCTTATAAAGATTTTTAAAATAGTTAAATAAACGCAGATAGGAAAATTATTTACGTTTATGTTTTGAAAGAATCTAAATTAAAAAAAGATGAAGATTTTACTCTTCATTCAATGCTCAATATTTTATTTGCTATACGGAATATTTATTTATTAAGTTTTGTAATAAATCTTTGATTTTCTCAATCTTATTTACTTCTACTACCTCCAATTGATTGTTCCAATCTCCGTTTTTATATACAGTTAAATAAAACTTTTGTTCAGATTTTATATACCCTAAATCTATCGTTATTCCCTTAGGTAAAGAAACAAATGCTATATCTTCTTCTAATTCATAAGTAATTACAAATAATTTACCACCAGGTATTTTAATTTCTTTTTCTAATTCATAAATGTATTTTTGGTTTTCATCAAATAATTCTTTCAAAAAATCGACACTCTTTTTTGTTTGACCTTCATAGTCAATAGATGAAATTTTAAAAATAACTTTATCATGGTAAAGAAAATTATAAATATAGTCATTAGGTAAAGTTGTTTTCGCTTTACAATAATAGATTTTAATGTCTGAAAATTTATATTTTTTCGATTTGTTAAAATATGGTTTATGAATGATTTCTTTCTTTTCATAATCAAAAGTAATACTGAACCTATTAATGATAAATAGAATACCCATAAAAAAGATAACAAAACACATAAATATACAGATAGTAGACCACATCTCATTAAAACCTTTTTTTATAATTTCAATAATAAGTAGTATAAATACAGGAATGAAAATAACTAAATAAACGATTTTTAGAATCTTTACCTCGATTTGATTTTTAAATTTCACGATTTTATTATCCATAGTATTCTCTCCATTAATTATTTTTCTATCCATCCTTGTATTTCAACATCAATATCTTTAAGTAAATTATCTATATTTTCATAAAATGAAATTCCTCCATTCCAGAATTGTGGTTCCCATATAGCCTGGCGACCACACCAATATATTTCTTCATCATCAAAAATTGTCAGTTTTTCAAAATAATAAGAATAACTTCCTATACTGTTTTTTGTAACAATTAATCTTTTCATCTTATCAGGTGAATAAAAGACTTTTTCATATTGATCTTTTACTGGTTCATTAAACATTAACTCAATAACCGCTTCCTTTGGTAAATGATCGATTTTTCTAGGATAAATTACTCCTTTATTATCAAAGATTAATTCTATATCTTTTTTGTGTTTTAATTTCCAATAAAAAAACTGTGTGCGTTTTATTTCTTTAAAATAACCGGAATGATTAAAATGAAATCCTAAGTGATTATGATTATATTGAACGTAAATAGTATCATTATCTTCAACAAAATCACATAAGCAGTCTAGTAAATCTTGTTCTTCTATCTCACCATAAAATTTATCATTTAAGTAAGCTTTATAACCTTTATATTTAATTACAAAATCATTATGTATTTTTAAAGTAATTTCATAATTATCAAAGTTTACTTTATCTTTTAAGATTTCATTTTCTTCAAAATATTTAAAGTATTCCTTCATATTCAAGTATAGATTAATTCTTCTTGCTATGTCATTACACTTTTTCATCGTTATAGTTTCATCAAATTGTTTTTTAAATATTTCTTGGATATATTTACCTCTTACAATATTTATTTTCTTAATTTTTATTTCTTTAGCGATGATTGTCGCTTCTTGCATATATTCATCTTTTGGGCAATGCATTGCTAATAGCCCCATTGGATCAACTTCATCAATTGCATGTTTAATAATTTGTATTTTCTCATTGATGGTGAAATGACGATTATTTACATAGGCATAGTTCATAGAAATTGGACCAAAAGAAATGATGAAGTATTCTTCTTCAATATCTAATAAGGGATATCTTTCTTTTGAACATGAAGTCATTTTTATGCCATTAATCTCTTTTTCAAAATCATCTTCTAAAATGCCAATAACTACATAAGCGCAATCTAAATATTCAATTTTCTTCTCTTTTTCATGATAAGTAGACATTAACTCATAAGGTTTTAAAGGATTAATACCTAAAAATTTTAGATAATTGCAGATTTCAGGTTGTTCAGTTTCAATATGCTTTATATAATATTTACAATCGCCACAATTACAAGGAGAATCATTGATGTAGTATTCATACGTTTTCAAATTATTTATTTTCATTATTTAATCCTCATCTTCATATTTTTTGCACTTAAAAGCAACAAACTTCCAATAGTGGAATCCACAAACACATCATAATATTTTGCTATATTTTTTAAGTCTTCAATATCCTCTATTGTTTTTTATTTTTCAATAATGATAAAGAATTTTTGTTTTTTTAAATCAATTATAATAGATTTGTGATATGTTCTCTTAAATCCATTTAAAAAATAATCTTTATTTTGTCTTTTACATATGAGACTTCATCAACCATCATTAAAAGATTCTTTTTTACGCTTTTCAAATAATACTTAATATTCATAATAATGTTAATGATTTGTTTTTATAATTTTTATTCCTTTCTTTTTATAATGTTAATCACCTTTTCATAATCATATAAAGCACATAAATAACTATCTTCAGTAATCGTTGTTTCTTTTATCAGTGCTTCTTTAAACTCTTCTTTGTATTCTCTAAATACATCATCATAAAAGAATAAATCGGTTTCATCGCTTAGCAAATCTAATGTTTCATCATCCGAAACAATGTATCTTGGAAGTAAAAAATACTTTTCTCCATTTTCGGTGATTACTTTACTTCTTACACTTTCTTGACAAAAGTAATTTTTCATTCCTAAAATTGGATAACTACCATATTCCATTTCTTTGTATGTTTCAGGATATACTTCTATCATTTCTCCAACATAATCAAACATCTCTTTCACCATATTTTGGCTGATTCTTTCTGTATTGGTAAATGCATACTCTTTTATAGTTTTATTTGAATCATCAAATATTAGTTCAACCCTTTTGTATAAAGTAATATTTTTATTAATCACTTCCTGCTTTGAAATGTTTTCTTTGATAACAGCTTGTTTACTTGTAGCACAAAAAACCAATTGATAATTATTAATTGTATATTCTATGTTATCTAAACGATCAGTAGTATAATAAGCAATATTTTTTGTATCATTATTGGATAATGTTTGAAAACAAAAATAATATTTTCCATCAATAATGTGTTGTTCATCATATTTTGTAAAATGATAATTATCAGCATCTTTAGAAAAAATATTTTCATATTCTTGAAGCCATTCTTTATATTCTTCTATTAAATCTTCTTTTAAGTAAACCAAATAATACTGATTATCTTTTTCTCGATACTCGGTTAAATAAGTAAATAATCGATCTTCTTTTGAAATAGAAGGTCCAAACTTATTTTCCAAGTCGTATCCTTTCCACAAGTAATTATAGGATAAGTCACTATCTGGAACATTAAACTGATAATCAAATTTAAAATTGATTAAAGCTTCTTTTGTTTCATTATCATCGATTTTATTTATACAATTCTTATTTGCATTTTCACATCCTGTACAAATAGTGCTCGAGAGAATCACTCCTAATATTAAAAACAATTTTGTAAATTTCCTTTTTAGCATTATGATTTCCTCCTTGTTTCATTCTATACTTTTATAAGCAAAAAACTCCCTATAGTATTACCTAAAGAGAGTAGTATCATTATTTATGTTAAATCCTTAGGTAATTGTTACAACTATCTAGGGTTCTTTTACTTACAAATGTATTTTATCATAAAATATTTTTGTACACAATCTATATAATAATTTTTATTGTTAATAATAATAGAAAAGTTTTTTCTTTAAATTATAGTTTGGTTATAGATTTGATGAAATTTTTTTCGTGTATACAATATTGTTTCTTTTTTCATATGCATACAAAAATATTTATATCCAAACATTAATAATATGCTTTATGACATACTTCATTTTCATAATGACATTCAAAAAAATGTTTTTTTATAGACTTACTTACGCGAATGTTTATAACAATGTATATCATTATATTCGTTTTATGTATTTTGATATATATGTCCTTGTATTTTCCAAACCGCTTTAATAAAAAATATTTTTCTATTTGCTTTAAACTTAAATTTTTTTAAGCATTTTATAAAAAAACTTAAAATTGATTCTTATTTTTTATAAAGTTTTTAATTTTAAGACATTAAAAAAGTCCTCAAATACTTGCGTTTTTGAGGACTTATAAAGCAAAATTACATGGCAGGGGCACTAGGAATCGAACCCAGATCGACGGTTTTGGAGACCGATGTTGAACCATTCAACTATACCCCTAAATATTGCATAGATTATTTTAACAATATTTATAATATTTTTCAAGCATTTTATCTTAATTCTTTATTTAAAAAATTTCCATGAACTTTATTAGCTTCTACAATCGAAATAAAAGCATGAGAATCAATGGATTTTACTTTTTTAGTGATTTCTACTACTTCAAAAGAAGAACAAGCACAATATAAAAAATCTTTATGCTCACCAGTATAAGCACCTTTAGCATCTAAAATCGTCACTCCACGTACGAAATGATGAGTAATTTCATCCGCAACTTCTTTTCCTTTCGAAGTAGTTATAAACATAATTGTACGTTTATTACGAACATAAAATAAATCAATGACAATAGAATTAATCACTAAATAAACAAGCGTATAAAAAGCTTTAGCAATAGCAGTAGATTCGCCATCAATAAATAAACCTATTAAAAGAATTACACCATTAATTAATGTTGAAATTTTTCCGATTGAAAATTGCTTTTTTAAACTAAAATACATAGAATATACATCGATTCCACCTGTAGAACCACCTACAATATAAGCCAGTGCATTGGCTGCACCATTCATTAATCCAACAAATAAAGCAGCATCTAAAAAAGTTATATTGCCTTGTAAAACGGATAAATTAAAAATTTCACATAAATCATCTGGAAGGAAAGTTAATGCGACAGAATTTACAATGACATTTATGGTAGTTAAAATGGTAAAACGATGGGATAATTTTTTCCAAGCCAAGATAAGCCCTGGGATATTTAAAAGGAATAAAGCAACACCTGTTATCAATGTTTCCAAAGATTTTTCAGGTTGAACAATATTGTCATAAATACGGCCAAAAATTAAGCCAATACCTGTTGCACCAGTGCTTAAAAATCGATTGGGTGAAATAAATATTTTAACTCCAATAGCCATAATAAAAGCAGAAATGATTGTCAATAAAATAGAGATTGCATAAGATAGTGATTTATTGCTTAACATTTTTTTCATAAACGTATTTTCCTTTTTAAACAAGGATAATTATAACCTTTTTTTTTTCATTTTCAATAAGCAAATAAATAATTTTATTTAAACTCCCAATAGATAGAGCCTTGATTAGAATAAGTGGCTGTAATCGGATTTATTTTTTTTTCTTCAATATAGGAGGGAGGATTGTACCAAACATTTTTATTCGTAATTTGATTTGCCATTTCTTGAAAGACTTTTTTGGCAATATTTTTATAGGAAAATTCTTCATTATTATCGGTTCCCGTCCATACTCCAATGGTATAATTTGGATTAAAGCCAACAACATAGGAATTAAAAGAGTCAGTGCCAGTTTTTGCAGCAAAATAGTTATTTGTTGGATAGTTTAATAAAGTAGGAGTTGTATAGTCAATTAGATTTTGGTCAAAAGGGGCACGAAGCATTTGATTTAATAAAAATACATAGGGCCTATCTAAAACATGTCTTGTTTTTGTTTGGTTAGAAAAAAGAATCGTTCCATTTCCGTCCAAAATTTTAGTGACAATTCTTGGTTGATAAAAATAACCTAAAGATGCAAAACAATTATAAATATTGGTTAAACTTAATAAAGACATTTCATCTACTCCTAAAGCGGAAGAAGGAACACAATTTGTGTCTATATCAAATGCCTTCAGTAGTCTTTCAAAATTGTCAAGTCCAACATATAACAATGTTTTTGTAGCATAAATGTTGTCACTTAGTCCAATGGCTTCAATCATGTTGATATCATGTTTGGCATACTGATTGGAAGCATTTGTTGGTGAATACGTATCATAACCTTTGATATTAAAAGACATTTGTTCACAAGATAAAAAAGTTGTAGGAGTCATTCCACATTTTAAAGCAAGATAATATAACAATGGTTTTATTGTTGATCCGATAGGCCTTTTTGATAATAAAGCCCGATTGTATTCATCATCAATATGATAGCCTCCACTCATGGCTAAAACATCTCCGGAATTAGCTTTCATGATGACCACACTGATTTCACTATTATCATTTGGGGCATATTCTTGTATAGTATCCATTAATTTTTGTTGAATATTTATATCAATCGTTGTATAGACTTTTAGACCTTTTGCCATTATTTTTTTTTGATCTAAATTTAAAGATTTTAATAAATTTTTAACATAGAAAAAATAAGGTGTTGCCGCATTTGTATTTTCTAATTTTTTATAATTCATGATAGTTTTTTTATTTAATAAAAATTGATATTCATTTAAAGTTATATAATCTATTTCGTACAATTTTTTTAAAACATAATTTCTTCGACTTATAGCATTTTCATAATGAATATCAGGAGCGTTCAAATTTGGAGCATTAGCAATCCCTGCTATCATACAAACTTCATCTAAACTCAATTCTTTATTCGATTTATTAAAATAATATTGACTAGCATGTTCAACTCCATAGACATTATGACCTAGATAAATGGAGTTTAAATATTGTTCAATGATAACTTCTTTTTCATAATGAGTTTCTAAACGTATTGTTAAAAGGGCTTCTTTTATTTTCCTTTTTAAACTTTTATCATTATCTAAAAATAGGCTTCTAGCCAATTGTTGTGTAATGGTAGAACCTCCTTGTTTTGCTTTTCCAGAAAGGTTATTAAAAAGAGCTCGAAAAATACCTTTTAACGAAAAGCCAATATGATTATAAAAAGATTCATCTTCGCTAACAATAAAAGCTATAATAAAATCCTCGTTGATTTCATCAATTTTTAGATATTGACCTTCAATATCATAATGCGTTTGCATAATCATTTCATTGTTTTGATCATAAAGGGTGATTTCGTTACTATTTTTTATGACTGGAGCAGGTATTAAATAACAAACAAAGTATAATAGACAAACACAAATTAAATTTAAAATGAAAAAAAATATTATTTTTTTCAAAACTTTCATACTATCACCATAAAAAGTATTAACAAAATTTAATATTTTGTTTCATTATCTTTTATTTTTTGTTATAATAATCCATAGCGTATGAAAGGGAATGTGAAAAATGGACATTACAAATAAGATAAAAAATGAACTGCAAAATGTTCTTATGAAAATGAATATCACGACAACGATACCATTTATTGTAGAAATTCCAAAAGATAATACAAATGGTGACTATGCTACAAATGTGGCTATGCAATTGACAAAAATCATGAAAAAAAATCCTCGTTTAATAGCTCAAGAAATTGTAGATTTATTTGATTATAATGTTTGTGATTTGGATAAAATTGAAATCGCTGGTCCTGGCTTTATTAATTTTTTTGTTAAATCCTCTTCCTTTTCCACTTTAATTCATCAAGTTTTAAAACAACAAGAGGATTATGGACGACAAAATTATGGTCAGGGAAAAAGTTATAATGTTGAATTTGTAAGTGCTAATCCTACAGGTGATTTACATTTAGGTCACGCTTGGCAAGCTGCTTTGGGAGACAGCATTTGTAATTTATTAGATTTTGTTGGTTATCAAGTTACTCGTGAGTATTATGTGAATGATGCAGGTGTTCAAATTCAAAAACTTTCTCAATCCATTTATGCTCGATATCAGCAAGCGTTAAATATAGATGTTCAATTTCCTGAAGATGGTTACCATGGGAAAGATATCATGGATTTTGCTAAACAATTAAAAGAAAAATATGGAGATACTTTACTCGATAAACCTTTAACTTATTTTAGAGAAATTGGAATCGAGCATGAACTAAATAAAATTATTCATGATTTAGATTATTTTAGAGTTCATTTTGATGTATTTTCTCATGAAGTTATGCTTTATGAAAAAGGATGGGTGGATCAAGTAATTCCAACACTAGAAGAAAAAGGTTATATTTATCATCAAGATGGTGCGGTTTGGTTTAAGACCACTGAATTTGGTGATGATAAAGATCGTGTAGTGAAGAAATCGGATGGAAATTATACTTATTTCTTACCGGATATTGCCTATCATAAATATAAACTAGAAAGAGGTTTTGATTATTTAGTGAATATTCTTGGTGCTGATCATCATGGTTATATTCATCGAATGGAAGCAGCCATTTGTGCTTTAGGTTATCAAAAGAATCAAATTCAATATATTATTCATCAAATGGTAAAATTAATTAAAGATGGTGAAGAATTAAAACTTTCAAAACGTACAGGAAAAGCTTATACATTAAAAGACTTATGTGATGAAATTGGAGTAAATGCAACCCGTTATCAATTTGCAAGCAAGAATCCTGGCTCACACATGGAAATTGATATTGATTTAGCCGTTAAACAATCTTTGGAAAATCCAGTATATTATGTTGAATATGCTCATGCAAGATGTTGTTCAATAATCAATAGTTATTCATCTTTAAATCTTGAAGATGATTTATCGGGAAATTTGCTTGTTCATCCTAAAGAAATTGCATTATTAAAACATATTGGTAAATTTGAACAAGTGGTTTTAGATGCTGCATTGAGCAAGACGCCTTATAAAATCACAAATTATTTATATACACTTGCTTCCATGTTCCATACATTCTATAATGAATGTAAGGTTATCGATAAAGAAAATTTATCTTTAACTTCACAAAGAGTTGTTTTAGCAAAAATGACTAGAATTACAATTAAAAATGGTTTACAATTAATAGGTGTTGAAGCCTTAAATAAAATGTAAGGAGAAAAAATAATGAAAGATAATAATCCAATTAGAGAAAAAGAATCCAAAACAGATATTGCCTACCGTATAATGTTAAAGAAGAAAAAAGAAAGAGGCTTTTATGATTTATGGGATGATGTTAAAGCAGAACTGGCTAAAACATTGACTCCAGAAGAATTAGAAAATATTGATGAAGATATTTCTTTCTTTTATACCAATTTAACTTTGGATGGAAGATTTGTTAATATTGGTGAAAACAAATGGAACTTAAGAGAAAGAGTAACCTTTGATAAAGTTCATATTGATATGAATGATATATATGCAGAAGATGATGATGAAGAGAATTTTGATGACGAAGATGAAAGTACAAAAGATGACTTCATGAATGATGAATTTGAAGAATCATTTGATGATTCTACAGGAACGGATGCTGATATCAACCAGTATCGTGAACAAAAATCATCAGAAGATGACGAAGATTTATAATTTTTGAAGCAATAACCCTAAATGCTGGTAGCACCTCCACTAGGGTTTTTATTTTTATAAGTGAAGATATAGGAGCAAATAAATGAGTAACGTTTTAATTATTGATGGAAATAATTTGCTTTTTCAAATGTTTTATGGCTTTCCAAGAAAGATATATAATAAAAAAGGGCAAACTATTCATGCGACGATAGGTTTTATTAGTGCCCTTTTACGTTTGATTCAACTAACAAAGTCGGATAAAATTATCGTTATCTTTGATCAAGATGGAAGTGAAGAAAGATTGCTTCAATATAGTGATTATAAAAAAAATAGGATGGTTGACTGGGAGAAATTACCTTTAGATGAAATCCCTTTTACAGAAGAAGAAAACATAAAAAAGTGTTTAGATTATTTAGAAATTAAATACTTATCTTCAAAAAATATGGAAGCAGATGATTTAATTGCTTCCTTAGCTTTATTCTATGCGCATCATCATTTAGTTTATATTTGTTCAAACGATAGTGATTTTTATCAATTAATCAATAATAATATTACGATTGTTCGTTATAAAGGAAAAAATAGTCAATTCATTGATAAAGAAGAATTTTTTGAAAAATTTAGATTTTTACCAGAAAAATATGTTTTTTATAAGTGCTTATTAGGAGACGTTTCGGATAATATAAAAGGATTTCGTAATATTGGTGTAAAAAGAGCAACAAACATCGTTCAAAATTCGAAGGATTTTACGGATTTTATTAATAAAATAAATGAGTTGTTACCTATAAAATTAGCTCAACAAGTATTAAAGGAACAATCAACATATGCTTTAAATGAAAAATTAATAAAGTTGAAATATAAAAAAGAAATTCATTATTCAATTGAATATTTTTCTTATAATCAAGAAAAGATAAAACAAAGCAACTCTTCTATTTTATCTTTTAACGGCATTTTTAATTAGGAGGTGGATTTATGAACGAATATGTAGAAGCTATTATCTTTTTACTTTCAGGATTAGGGATTTTACTTGTTGGATTTAAATTGTTATCGGACAATATTGAAAAACTAGCTAACACTGGTTTGAAAAAAATGTTCAACAAAACTTCTAAAAATTATTTTGTAGGAGTAGGAATCGGTGCTTTTGCAACTGCAATTATTCAATCGAGTTCAGCTTCAACTGTAATGGTAGTTGGATTTGTGAATGCCGGTATAATGAATTTATATCAAGCAACGGCAATGATCATGGGGGCTAATATTGGTACAACTATCACTGCACAAATTGTTTCATTAGGCTCATTTGATTTTTCAACATATGCAATGTTATTATCTGTTATTGGTATTTTTACATATATGATTTTTCGAAAAGATAAAGTCAAAACAATCGGTTTGGCCTTGAGTGGTTTTGGCCTTGTTTTTATTGCATTATGGTTAATGCAAGATGCAATGGTAATTTTCCGCCACAATGAAGTTGTCAATCAATTTTTAATGAATTGTAATCAGCCATTTTTATTACTTTTATTTGGTATATTGTTTACAGCTTTAATTCAATCATCGAGTGCTGTAACTACTATTTTAATTTCAATGGTAGCTGCTGGAATGAGTATTGGAACCACTTCTAATGGCATTTTATTTGTAATACTTGGTTCAAATATAGGAACGACCATAACAGCGTTACTTTCTTCCATAGGAGCTACAACAAATGCAAAAAGAGCTTCTTTTATTCATTTATTGTTTAATCTTTCAGGTGCTATTTTGTTTTTTATCGTTTTGTTAATATGGCCTTCATTTATGGATGATACGTTTAAACGTTGGTTTGTAGGAAAAGAAGCTACACAAATTGCCATGTTTCATACTTTTTTCAATGTTTTTTGTACATTGCTTTTTTTACCTTTTATAAAAGTATTTGTATGGTTAGCGCAATTGATCATCAAAGATAAAAATCAAGAGCATAAAGCGTCTATTATTGATGAACGTTTTTTAAAGACGCCTTCCATTGCTTTATCACAGGCGAGCAAAGAAACTTTTCGACTTGGAAAATTATCCATGGACACTTTATCCCTAGCCATCACTTCATTTTTAGAAAAAAAATTAGATTATGAAGAACAAATTGAAAAAAACACGAAAGAAATAGAAATTCTTAATCAGGAATTATTAACCTATTTAGTGAAGATTTCTTCTCAAGTTATTACGGATGAAGATGAAGCCATCATTTCTAAACTTCATCGGGTCATTAACGATTTTTACCGTGAGGTTGAAATTGCAGATAATATGATAAAATATACGAAAGCAACGGTAAAGAATGATTTAATTTTTTCAGATAATGTATATCTTCAAATAAAAGAATTACGTGATAAACTTTTAATACAATATGATAATGTATATGATTTATTTATGAATCAAAATAATGAATGTATTCAAAATATTGATAACATTGAAGATGAAATCGATTCGATGCGTTCAAAGATGATACAACAACATATTGAAAGATTAGAAAAAAATGAATGTAGACCAGCAAGTTCTGGAGTATTTATTAATTTAGTATCAAATTTAGAACGTGCAGGAGACCATTTGAGTTATATTGCACATTCCATTATCGAGTAAATAGAAAAGTAGTTTTAATTTGTAATGGGGTTAAAAGGAATATCATCATTTTTTCATTTATAGCGTTTCAATGAATTCTATTCAATATATACTTAAAGACTCTCTACAATTTTAAATCTTTTTTATATTTTTTAATGCATTTTATTAAAATAGTATTATAATAATGAAGGATTTTAGAAAGAAGATGAAAAGATGGAATATTATCAAATTTTATTACCTTTAGGTTTATTATTACTTTTGTCTAAAATATTAGGAAAAGCGGCAAGTAAAATAGGATTACCTTCTATTATTGGAATGTTACTTGCAGGTATTTTAGTCGGTCTTATTCAGTATATTCCTCATCAAGATATTATTAATGAAACAACAAAAACAGGATTAGGTTTTCTTGCCAAAATTGGCGTAATATTGATCTTATTTTCAGCAGGTCTTGAAACAGATTTGAAAAAAATGAAATCGATTGGAGGACCAGCTATTTTTATTACTATAGGCGGTGTTATCGTACCCTTACTTTTGGGCTTTTTAGTAGCAACCTTGTTTAATGGTGGTTTTTCAGCATTAACTCATGATACTATTTTAACTAATTTGTTTTATGGTACAATTTTAACGGCTACATCGGTCAGTATAAGTGTTCAAACATTAAAAGAATTGAATAAATTAGATAGTAAAGTAGGAACTTCTATTATTACAGCTGCTATTATTGATGACATTTTGGGAATTATTATTTTATCCTTTATTTTAGCTTTAAAAGGAGGTAATCAATCCACAACAACGGGCAGTTTTTCAGGTCCAGGATTTGTCATATTAAAAACTATTTTATACTTTCTAGCAGTTGCTATAATATCTTTTATTTTTAATAAATTGTTTAAATGGTTGGATGGTAAATTTCCTCATCATCGTTTGATTCCTATATTTGGCTTATCTTTATGCTTTTTAATTGCTTATGTTAGTGAAAGATTTTTTGGTGTAGCAGATATTACAGGAGCCTATATTGTTGGTTTAATTTTATCCACTAATCAAGATAGTCATTATATAGACCGAAAAACAGATGTTTTAAGTTATATGATCTTTGTTCCAGTTTTCTTTGGAAACATTGGAATTTCTACTCGTTTTGATACAATTGATGGTAATATGATTGTATTTGGTCTATGTTTTGTCTTGGTCGGATTAATAGGAAAGGTTGTAGGGTGTGGAGGAATGGCCTTATGTTTTAAATATAATTTTAAGGATTCATTAAAAATTGGCATTGGGATGATGGCAAGAGCCGAAGTGGCTTTAGTAACCACTCAAAAAGGAGTGGAATATGGTCTAGTGAATGAATCGATAATGCCTTTTATCATTATGATGATTATCTTATCTAGTTTAATCACGCCATTATGTTTACAAAAATTATATAAAAATGAAATAATATTAGAAAATAAATCAATGAATGTTTAGAGTTTTTCTAAACATTTTTTTTGATATAATGAAAATATAAAAAAAATTCCAATAAAAATGAAATGGAAATTGTATTATGATTAGGAGGATAAGTGTGTGGATATCGATGTCATCGTTGAAGAATTTAAAAATAATGATCATTCACATTTCAATGAGTTTTATCAATTGACTCATCGCCAAGTTTATTTTACAGCACTATCAATACTAAAAGATCATTCATTAAGTGAAGACATTTTACAAGATACTTATTTAACATTTTTAAAAAGCATATCTGATTTTAAAAATGGAGGAAATGTTTATTCTTACATTTCAATGATTGCTCGAAACTTAAGTATTAATATGTATCATCGTCAAAAATATGTTACACAAAATGATGATTATTTAAATCAACAAGCTATGGATGATTGTCATACAAACCAGGATTTAGATAAAATTTTGAATTTGTTGGATCATGAAAATGAAAGAGAAATTGTTGTTTATCATGTCATATTAAATTATAAATTTCAAGAAATTGCTAAAATAATGAATAAACCTCTTGGTACTATATTGTGGATATATAACAAAGCCCTTAAAAAATTAAAAGAAAGGATTGGTAAAATATTATGAAGACAAAAGATTTGAAAACATATATTCAATCTCAAGCCGATAAAATCATTATCAAAGATTATAGTCAAACGATTCAAATGAAAATAAGTAATGAGATTTCACCAAATTTTATTATTCAAAAGAAAAAGAAAACTTTTGTTTTTCCCACAATTTTAGCTTCTTTATGTTGCTTAATTTTAATGAGTTTTATTTTGTTTAATCCATATAATGGAATAATAAAATCTTCAGACAATCCTTCAAAAATAAGTAAAGCAAAGGAAATATTAAGTTATGAGGTTATGGCTTTAGGCAATATGTTTTCATCGGAATCCACATCGTTACGATATTTAAAAAACAATGAAATAGAAATTAGTGAGGCAAATGATATAGCCGATGAAGTTCATAACTATCTTCTTACTGGTGAGATGATGCTCAATAAAGATAATATTATGGTTGAAAATGAAGTGAATATTGACCAGCAATACAACTATGAAAATAAATTAAGTGTGACTTATAAAGATCAAAGCGAGTATTCATCCAATTATGTTTTATATTACACAGAAACAAAAAAATTAGAAAGTGATAAAAAGATTGATGAGGTTAGTTCATATTTAACAGGAATTATGCTTATTCAAAATCAAGCATATAGGGTGACAGGTGAAAAAGAAGTAGAAAAAGATGAATATGAATCTTCTTTAATTATTTATACAAGCGAAAATAGTTATATTGAGATTTCACAAGAAACGGAAAAAAACGAAAATGAATATAAATATGAATATGTTGAAAATAATAAAAAAGTAAAAGAATTATCTTTAGAAGTTGAAGAAAAATTAACTAAAAAACAAATGAAGTTAGAAATATTTGAAAATAATATTGAAAAAGAGTTTGAATTTGAATATAAAAAAGATAAAATTCTTTGCAAGTATGAAGATAAAGAAAAAGAACAGGAATATGAAATAGAAATTGAAGTTTATAATGAATTTTATTTGTATATATTTAATGAAAATTTAAAGATTAAAAAAAATAAATAAAATGTCTTACGGAAGTTGTTGATTTTTTGTTTTCAAAATAATGTTTAATGACGATCAATTTCCTAATAATTACTATCAAGATAAAAAAAACTATTAAGAATTTTAAAGTTTCCTAATAGTTTTTTTAAACCTCATTTTAATTATTTAAAGCTCCTTCATAATGATTACGGTAAGATTTATCTAAAATATTGTAATTTCCTTCATAGTATTGTTCTACACATTCTGCTAGATAATTCCATGCCA
>CABUID010000016.1 GCA_902491575.1 uncultured Bacillota bacterium | reverse complement strand
TATCCATCATCTCGTTATTTAATTCTACTTTTGCCCACATAAATATTTTTCCTCCTTTCGGTACGTATTTTTATTATTTAACAAATTAAAGTTTTTTCTACTTATAATACCGTCTATTAAGTTTAAATCTTCATACGCAACAACTGAAAATATTTCTCCATACCTAAATATGTAATCTGGTGCATCTTTAACAAGCCCGTCGTAAATAGTGATGTCATTTTCATCATAAACAAATAAATTGTTTTTATCTTCGCTTAACATATAATTCCAAATTTCTGTATTTTGATTTTTATTATATGCAATACAAAAATTGTTTGCATTTAACATTCCTAGCATTAACTCCTTTCTTATTTTATTTTTTTTCCCAACATTTAATTTAAAAAAATTTTTTAATCTTTTTTTCATATCATCATCCCTTTCACATAATATTTTTAAATTTGATTAAAATAATAAAAGCAGTAGTCATATAAGATTTGTGTAATTAAAGTTTGAAGCATTACAAAAATCTATTATTTACTACTGCTTATTTTGGTCATTAAATTGTCTAGTATATAAACACCTCAATTTAATGATACCATATTTGGGACGATTAAGATACATTATTTTTTCTCTTTTTATGGGAAAATATAAAAAGAGGTGATTTAAGTGAAAAACGAAGATCAACTTCAACAATTACTTAATAAGGATTACATGCCAATCATATATAGAAACATCAAGAAGTTTCGTCATGAAAGTGGAATTGCACTTTCAAAGGTAGCAGAAATATTAGATATGTCTTATGATTATTTGAGAAGAATTGAATCAGAAGACGATCTAAATAAAACATGTTCTTTGAAGCTACTTATTAAGTTTAGTATTTTGTATCAAAAACCACTAGATGATTTCTTGAAGGAGTGATAATCCTTAATTACAAGATTGAAACTGCAATTTCAATCTTTTTTATAGTACGATGTTAATCTCCAAATCAATTGTACCACAATGTATCTTATTTGTCCCGTTACTACATTTTGATTATACCACAAATGCGACCAACAAACAAGAGCCTAATTTAAAAGTCTTATTTGTGATACTATTATATTGTAAAATTGCTGGTGTATTGAAAGGAGGAATTTAGTTGGAAAAGCAATATAAAATAGACATATTAGAAATGCTAGGAAATTATGGACAGTATGTTTGTAATGTTGGTTCTGCTATGGATAAAGCAGGAATATCAATATCAAAAATGCGTAGATTGACTGGACTTAATCATGAAATTGTAAAAAAATATTATGAAGATAGAATTATTAGAATAGATAAAGATGTCTTAGCAAGAATAACTTATGTATTAGTTGCATGTGGAATAGATCCTAAAGAAATAATAGAGTATGTTCCACCAAAAAAAAAGATGAATTTGCAGAACAATACTTAAAATTGGACCGTTAAGTAATTATAATTCAACATATCATCTTTGTATATATAATAATATTTATTTAAGATGGATGTCAAGTTTATTAAATTATATATAACAGCAATTTAACATTAAAATTATATTTTTTCTTGATATTTAATTTTATTGTGATAAAATTAAATACGATTTTAAATTTATTAATTAAAATTTATAGTTTGTATAGATAAAATGTTATGTTTAATAAATTGCTAAATAGTATAAATCGAGGTTAGATATAATGAAATTAAAAGAAATTTTTAAAGAAAATGTCAGATATTACCGAAAACAATTAAAATTAACTCAAAAAGAGTTAGCAGAGCTATGTGGATTAAGTACAAATTACATTGGTGAAATAGAGAGAAGTGGAAGAAAAACTTCACTAGAAACAGTTGAAAAAATTGCAAAAGGATTAAATGTAGATCCATCTTTATTATTGATTTATAGAAAAAAATAGATGTTTTTTTGTAACACAACTTCATTGTTTAGAATGAAGTTTTTTTATTAAATAATTTAGTATTACATACTGTATTAAATGAATATTTAATTTTTTTGAAAAAACACACAAAATTGTTGTTTTTTTGAGTAAAACTATTGACTATTTTAATAAAATAATGTAGAATAGAGAGCAAATTTGGGGTGGCGATTGCCAACAAACTTAGGAGAGTACAGTATGAGAAAAGGGATAAAAGGCAATCGATTGCTTTTTGTCCCCTTTTTTGGTTGAGGTGTATATGAAAATTTATAAAGTCATTAGTATTGATGTAGAAAAAATATGGGGTGCTAAAAAAATAAATAAAAAAGTAATAGGTGAGGTAATTAAATTTGAAGTAAATAATCAACAGTCAAACTATATTGAAGATGATAATAAAAACATTTATAGTTTATATCAACTATATATTAGTCCCCAAAAAGAAGAGTTTTTTGGAAAAAAATATTTAAGAAGAAAGCAATTCCCTTTCTTAATTAAATATATATATTCTTCAAAAAAACTTTCATTACAGGTTCATCCTAAAGGTAAAAAAGAAACATGGCTATTTTTAAAAGATAATTCTAAAATATTATTAGGTTTAAATAAAAGTATTAAGAAAAAGAATTTAAATTTAGATGCTATATTATCTAACTCTAATATAATTACTTGTAATAAATATGATTTTGCAGCTGTTAACCCAGGTACTATACATTCAATATTAGAAAATAATATTGTATGTGAGGTTCAAAACAATTATGACGTAACTTATAGATATTTTGATTGGGATAATAATAGGGAATTAACTCAAAAAGAGTTTGTTGAAAACGCACGTTTTAGCAAATTCAATATGAAAAAAAATATATACCATAATTTTAAAAGATTTAAAAGCTCAAATTTCAAAATAAACAAAGTTAATATAAAAGGCGAAAAGTATTTCGGTAAAAAAAATTGTTGTCAAATAGTGCTAGTCTTGAACGGTAACGGGACTATAAATATAGCAAATAAATCTTTAAAGGTTAAAAAAGATGAAACATATTTTATATTACCATACTCTGACTATACAATTTTTGGTAATTTAGATATATTGATAGTTTTCTAATTTAGGAGGTTTTTATGAAAAAGAAAATATTATTTATAACAAAGTTTGTACCAGCACCTGCTTATGGAGGTGGATTAAAAAGAAATTTTGCGTGGATAAAATTTTTGTCAAAGTATTATAAAGTTGATGTTATTGGATATTGGAATAAAGATTTTGGAAATAGTAAAATTAAAGAATTAAAAAAATATACAAATAATATATATGGATATCCTTTTGTTCGAACAAAGAAAACTCTTATGAAAAATACACTAGATAGTTTTATAAGTAAAGAACCAATTATAAATCTGCAATACTATAATAAGGAAATTGCAAATAAAATAAATCAATTATGTACAGATAATCAATATGATTTTGTTTTCTTTGCCGAAATTGCAACAGTACAATACAAAAAGCATATTAATAATATTCCATTCTATTTTGATGATCACAATGTTGAATATGAATTAATTAAAAGAACATCAGAGTACGAAACATTTCCAATGAACATAATGTTGAAAAGAGAATCAAGACTTATGAAAAATGTAGAAATTCAAGCTTTAAGTGAATCTAAAAGCAATTTCTTTGTCAGTGAACGAGATTTGAAAGCTTTTTCTTGTTCAAAAAAAATAAAGAAAAAATCATTTGTTGTAAATAATACCTATGCAAATATGAGAAATGATTTAGCTAAATATAGTAATAGTCCTACTTTAATATTCGTTGGTAGTTTATCTTGGAAACCAAATAAACATGGACTAATACACTTTATTAAGAATATTTATACAAAATTATATTTAAACAACCCATCTATTAAATTTAACATTGTGGGATCAGCTATAAATTCTGATATAAAAGAATACGACGGTAAAATGAATATTAAAATATATGAAAATGCAGAGGAAAAATTAAAAAATAAACTTATTGATGAATCTTGGATTTGTGTAGTTCCTGTATATTTTGGTAGTGGAACAAGAATTAAAATATTGGAATATTGGTCACATAGTAAAACGGTTGTTAGTACCAAATTAGGTGCTGAAGGATTACCAAGTGTTAAAGGGACTTTTATAGTTGATGATGATGCAGAAATAATAAATTCAATACAAAAATTATTATCAAATCCAACAAGATTAAAAAAACTTGGTGAGCATAACTATCAAATTTTCAAAGAAAAATACGAGGAGGAAAATGTTTATGGAGATACTTTATATAGCACCGTCTTTACCAAATGATTTTTCAAGAGTAAGAAGTAAAAATATTATTAAAGCTTTAAAAAATAAGGGATGTAATATTACTTTGATATCATTATACTCGTCAAAAAAAGATTTGGTATATTTGGAAGAAACGAAACAAATGGTGGACAAAGTTATTTTATTTAAGCAACCAAAGATTATTTCTTTAATAAATTGCTTTATTGGAATGCTTTCTCCGTATACTTTAAGAACTCTATATGTGTACAATAAAAAATTGCATAAATATTTAAAAAAATCAAAAACAGATTATGATATGATTTATGTTAAAAGATTAAGAATGGCACAGTATGGTAAATACTTTGATAAATCTAAAGTATATATTGATATTACTGATAGTCTAACAAAGTATTATGATAGGATAAGAAAACAAAGTAAAGGCATAAAAAAGATAATAAGTGAAGAGGAATATATAAAACACAAAATTTATGAAACCTCAATTATTAAGAAATATAATACAATTATTTGTTCAGAAGAAGATAAAAAATATCTTATAGATAAATGGAATATTGATTTGAATAATATGTTAGTAATAAATAATTCAATAGATACTGAAAAATGGATAAATGAAAATGTATCACCTAAGGCAAAAAATAAGAGAACTAAAATTGTTTTTTCGGGAATGATGGATTATGAACCAAATATTCTTGCAGTCCACTATATCGTTGAGAAAATAATGCCATTACTTGGTTCTAATTACAGTGTGTCTTTTGTAGGAAAAAACTGTTCAGAAGAACTAAAAAGTTTAGAATCAAATAATGTTCATTTCGTTGGTTATGTTGACGACATGAAAAAAGAACTTCAAAAATATGATATGTATATATGTCCTATTATAGCAGGTTCAGGTGTTAAAAATAAAATTTTACAGGCAGCAAGTGTAGGATTACCAATTGTATCAAATAGCTTAGGAATTGAAGGTGTAGAAGAAGACATAAAGAAGTTTGTATTCTTAGGAAATACTCCTGAGGAACTGGCTAGGCAAATAGAACAAATAAATAAATTAGATACACATTCATTAAAAAATATAATTATGAATCAACAAAAATTCATTATAGAAAAATACGACATAAATGTAGCTATAGAAAAGTTGGTGAAAAAATAATGAAGAGAATTATTACTGTATATCACGGAATTGGCAATTTAGATAAATTTATGGAAGTTCCAATGAATATGTTCTTAATGCAATTAAAGTATTTAAAAAGAAAAAAATTCAACTTTTGCCATTTTGACGAATTTATAAATGCTACAACTGGAAATAATATTATGATTATGTTTGATGACGGTTTAAAATCAATAAAACCTGCTATAAAATATTTAGAACAAAATTCTATAAAATATTCTTTAGCTATCATAGAAGACAATATTGGTAAAAAAGGATTTTTGACAGAGCCAGAACTAAAAAGATTAAAGTATGCACAGTTCTACTTTCATACAAAAAGTCATTTGGATCTATCGACTTTATCAACTTTGGTATTAAAAAAGGAATTGACTGTTACTAAATCTTATATATCAAAGAAAATTTTGGTTTATCCAATGGGAAAATATAATAATACTGTGAAAGATGAAATGTCAAATTCTGGTTTTGATTATGGAATGACAGTATTACCTTTTCATGTTAACAAATCATTTAACAAACAGGAAATTCCTAGAATATGTATTAATGGTTATTTAAATTTTAATAAATATAAATTATTCGTTTCAAAATTAGGAAATATTTATTTACATTTAGCTTTTATAAAAAGAAAAATTTTGAATCAGAACTATTTGGATAGGTAGGTGAAAAAATGGTGAATTTAAAAAACTTGAAGTATGGATTTAGTATTAAACAAATTTACAATTATTACTTATACAAAAAGAGTAATAAAAAGGATACAATTTTAAATTATAGACCTATTTGGTTGCTTATTTATGTATCAGATTTATGCAATTTAAGATGCGAAATGTGTCCTCATCATTCTGGAAAAAATAATGACTTTGAGTATCAAAAACAACTTAGCAAAAAATTTATAAGCTTAGATATGCTTGAAAAAATATATAAGAAGTTCCCAGAATCAGTTTTTGTAATGTTAGGTGGTGTAGGTGAGCCACTACTTCATCCACAATTTAAAGAAATAATAAAATTAACATCTAAAAACAAAAAGAAAATAAATATTATTACAAATGGAACTTTATTAAATGATGATTTAATTGAATTTTTAATGAAAGAAAAAATGTTAAATCAAATATCTATAAGTTTAAATGCATCAAACTCAGAAGAATATAGTTCAATATGTAAGGTTAAAAATGTTATATTTGATAAAACAGTATCAAACATAAAAAGACTTGTTGAAGCTAAAAAGAAGTATAAATCAAAAGCAGAAATTGTAGTTAGTGGTGTTTGTAGTCATGAGTTTATGAACAGTAGTTATGAATTTTTAAAGTTTTGTGATAATTTGAATGTAGATAGAATTGATTTACATAGATACATAGATTTTGATATTAAAGACGCATTAACAGATTTAGATGATTTTAATGATAAGATAGATGAGTTATATAATTATGCAAAATCAAATATTCGTACAAAGACAAATTTACCACACAAAATCACCAAAAGTAATTATTGTAAAAATTGTGACTGGTATTTTAAAAATTTATCATTTGATGCTTATGGAAACATGGGAAGTTGTGGAAGAGTTATTAATCCATCTAGTGAATATGGAAATATAAATGATAAGGAAGATATTTGGAATAATGTTTATATGCAACAAATGCGAAAAAGATTTATTAATGATCCTGTAGTAACGAAATACTGCGAAAAGTGTGTTGAAAATCATAAAGGTTAGGTGAAATCAATATGAAAGTATCATATATAATTTCTTCAATAGGAAAATCAAGAAAATTGAATGAATTACTAAATTCTTTAATAAAACATCTTAATGAAAATGAAATAATTCTTATTGATAATAGTGAAAATAAAGCATTGCAGCAATATAAGAAGAATAAAGCAATTCATTATTATCATGAAGAAAAAACAGGATTAAGTAATGCAAGAAACAGAGGTGCGAGGGAAGCTTCTAATGAGTTATTAGTGTTTTTAGATGATGATATAATACCCAAATCTTCGTTTTTCGGAGTTTTAAATAGCTACGCTAACAATAAATCATTGAAAGCAATAGTTGGTGGTAAAATAATCCCAAAGGAAATTCCTAAGTTTTTACCTATCAAATATCAATATATTGCTGGAATGAAAGATTTTGGTGATGATAAAAAAATATTACCAAAATATAAATATTTGGGTGGATGTCTATTAGTTATGACAAAAGAAACTTTCAACAAAGTAAATGGATTCAATAATAATTTCGGTCATGACGGTAGTAAATTAGGTGCTAATGAAGATGTTTTAATACAGGATATAGCACGAAAAAATGATATTAATATGATATATGATCCTAAATTATATGTTATTCATTACTGGACTGGTAATTATGAAGTTGCTATAAAAAGAATAGAAATTCAAGGAAAGAGTGATTATCTATTAGATAAAAAATATCACAAGATAAGACTCTTCTTAAAACTTATTAAGTATAAATTATTTATAGTGTTGAAGAAAAAAAGCAGTGATTTGACGGATATTTATGATATTGTGAGGTATAAGAGCTATGTTAATTATAAAAGAAATAGATAAACTTGATACTAAAACAAAAGAGGAATGGAAAAAACTATGGCAACAAAATGCTACTCGAAATTATTTCAATTCTTTATGGTGGTTTCAAAATTATATTTCAGTTTATCAAAGTCATCAATATACTATATTAAAAGGTTATAATAATAATTCAATACAATTTATTTTACCTTTAATAAAAATGCCCTTTAAAAATTCGGTAGTTATAGGTGGAAGATATTTAGATAAAGTTTCTTTTCTATATGATGGTGATATAAGAGAAATTATTAAAACTTTAGAAAAATATTGCATAGAAAGTAAAAAAACAATTACTTTATTAGAATGCAATTTTAATATAAATTGTATAAAAGAGCAAAAGTGTATTACAGAATTTGCTTCAGATAATCCATTTGTTTCCTTAAACCAGGATTTAGATTCTGTTATTAAAAGAAAAGAAAAAAGATATATTGAAAGTATATTGAGAAAAAATAACAACTTATCATTTAAAATTATATCTGGAAAGGATGTACAAGATTACATAGATATAATTTTTGACATAGAAAGTAGAAGCAATAAAATAAAAAAGAGTAAAGCTTTATTTGTTGATGAGAAGGCAAGAGAATTATTTAGAAATATTTCTAAAACTGATTATAGTATGCTTTGTATTTTATACTATAATAATATTCCAATAGCTCACATGATTGGATTGATAGCCACTCCTAGTAATTTTATGGCATATCATATGGCATTTGATAAGGAATATAGTCGTTTTCAGCCAGGTAAATTGGTAATATATCATTTGTTAAATTATTTGAAGGATAAAGAATATAATGTTTTTGATTTTTCAAGAGGAAATAGTTTATTAAAAAAACATTTTAGCATAGAAAATTCAAAAAATTACAATATTTATATAAACCCAAATGTTTTTGTAAAAATAAAATTATCGTTTAGAGGATTAGTAAAACAAGCAAAACAACTTGTAAAAAAATTTCTATGTATAATAATTAAACGTAATAATGGAGGAAATCATGCAAAATGCAATAATAATGATAGATAATGAGAAAGATGAATTTAGTGATTTTTTAAATCTTACTTTTACAAAAGTATATGATATGTATACTAAAATATACTTTAATAATTATGAAGATTTAAATATCACAAATAAAGAATTTGACAATTCAATTTTGGTGTTACCATCATCACTAAACGAAAAAAAGAGAGAATTGATAATTACTTCACTAAATTTTGATAAAAAAAATGTATATATATATGACATAAATAAGCTTAGCTATATATATACCAACAAAGTTGATAATATTGATGGCGTTATATCAAAATATTTAGACTATTATTGGATCGATAAAATTCAAATACCAATTGCAATACATTGTAATTTAAAATGTAATAGATGTTATCATTTTTCAAACCTACAAGCCGAAGAAAAATTTTATGATTTAGAACAATACAAAAAAGATATTAATAATATTAATAAATTAGGTTTTAAAATATTTGAGTTTAGATTTTTAGGTGGAGAACCTTTGTTGTGTGATGACATTTTAGACTATATTAAATATACAAAACAAATATATCCATATTCAAACATGAAAATAATAACAAATGGAATATTATTATTATCAAAATCAGAAGAATTTTTAAAAGAGTTATCAAGGTTAAATATTTCAATTTCAATTTCATTATATCCACCAATGATGAAGAGAATAAATGAGGTTGAATCAAGACTTATGAAAAATGGTGTAAGTTATGAAATATTTAGACTAGGTGATAGATTTAATAAAATTTTAAATGAGAATGAATCAACAGACTTTGAAGATGTGGCAAAGGAATGTGAAAAATGTATTATTATATATAATGGTGTTATAAGTAGATGTGCACCATCAATCTTTATTAATATTTTTAATAATAAATTTCAATACAATTATCCAGAAACAAATAAAGAAATAACATCTTTTAAAAGCAGAAAATTAGTTCTTAAATATATAGATAGACCTGTTGAGTTGTGTAAATATTGCTCTGGAGATTCAAATCCAGTATCATTCAAGTGGGAATCAACGCCAAAAGAAATATCACCAAATGATTATATAAGATAATAGTAAGGAGATGACAATATGCAAGAAATAGGATTTTTATTTGGGGCTGCTTCGGGTATAGGCAAAGCAACATACCAAAAGATAAGGAATACTTATCCTGAATTAAAGTTAATAATATTGGATAAATCACCAGTTGATTTATTGAATAAAAAAGATGAATTTTATCAGCTAGATTTAAGCGATTTTGAAAATGCAAAAAAGTTTATTAAGTTAAAAATTAATAATCAAAAATTGGTGGTTAAATTTATTATTAATACAATAGGATATCAAGAAAATGTTACTATTGATAATATTGATTATATGCAATGGGATAAGATGTATAATGCTACTGTGAAGTCGATATTTTTTATAGAAAGAGAAATAATTAAATTAATGAAATTAACTCCAATAAATAATCAGTCAATTGTTAATGTTACCTCAATTCATACTGAAATAATTAGAGATATAGTTCATTATTCTTCATCAAAATCAGCCATTAAAATGATTTCAAAAGAATTGGCTTATCAATTAGCATCTTGTAATATAAGGGTCAATTGTGTTGAACCTGGTTCTATTGATACACCTTTACTAAGAAAAGATTTAAATAATAATGAATTGATAAATGAAGCTGCAATGAATATTCCCATGAAAAGACATGGAAAACCAGATGAAGTTGCTGATTTGATACTATTTTTAATATCTGATCATGCAAAATATATTACTGGTGAGAGTATAGTGATTGATGGTGGATTATCACTTATAATATAGGAGGACAATATGAAAGAATCATTTTATAATATAAAATTCCAACACAATGGTTTGAATTTTATATACAATACTAAGAATTCGAAACTAATTACATTTGACAACTATGATAATTTGTTTGCTAATCATTATTCTGACTTGGTATCAAATGGTTTTCTTGTTGCTGATGATTTTAATGAATTTGAAGAAGTTGTTAATAAACGAAGTGAATATTTATCAAAAGAAAAAGATTATAAACGTTTTACTATTTTACCAACTACTAAATGTAATGCTAATTGCTCTTTTTGTTATGAAAATGATTCACCAAGATATGATATGAGTGATGAGGTTGTTGAACAAACAATAAATTTCATTAAGCAAGAAAGCCAAGAAAAAAAGAAAATAAGAGTATATTGGTTTGGAGGAGAACCATTAGTTCGCAGAGATATTATTGATAAAATATCTAAAAGTTTGATTGAGTTCAGTAATGAGAATGGCATAAGTTATCAAGCAAGTATAGCAACTAATTTGTCACTGCTTGATAAAGATGACATTGAGTATGCAATAGAAAATTGGCATTTAAATAAAATAGAGTTTGCTTTTGATGGTAATAAAGAACAACACAATAAAAGTAAGGACTATAAAATAAAGAATTTTGATGCCTTTCAGCATAATTTGGATATGATTGATTGCTTGTTAAATAAAAATATAATCGTGCAAATAAGATTTAATATAACAAAGGAAAATTTTAATGATGCAATGTTGTTAGTTCAAGAAATACTAAAAAAACATCATGGTAATAAAAATCTTCTATTATATTTAGGCGTTGTTTTTAAAACACCTAAAAATCAAAATTTAACAAAAGAAGAACTTATAGAAATGCGACAAATAGGAAATTATTCAATTGAATTTTTCAAATTATTAAAGAAATATAATCATATTCAAGGTGTTAATGGACTCCCTTTAACATATAAAAAGAACAATTGTTATGCTTCTAATGATGATTCACTTGTAATTGGACCTGCTGGTATAATTACAAAATGTCAAATGTGTCCAGATGATGAATTAAATAAAATTGGAGATATTTATAGTGGAATTGACTTTTCTAGTAAAAATTATAATATTTGGTGTAATACATTATATTTTGACAAATGTCAAAAATGCAAATTGTATCCAATGTGTTTATCTGGATGCATTGGGCAAAAGTATATATATAACGAAAATACCTGTTGTAAAGAGAAATTTTATTTAGATGAACTTTTGAAAACAGCTGTTGATATGTTAGATGAAGATAAACAATTGATAAAAAACAGAGTATTATCTTTAAAAAGGTGAAGAATATGAAGAATACAACCATCGGCATGAATTTTTGCTGGAATCCATCAGATTCCAATGCTTTAGAAAAATATGTGGATTATATAGATTGGTGTGATAAACACAAGATAAAAATTATAAGAATTATTTTTAGTAAATGGGGATTAAATTGTATTTATAATAAAAAAGATGTAATAACACTAAAACATATTGCTCATTATGCCTCAACAAAAAATATTAATATAATAATATCTTTGCTAAATTTCACTGATTTTAATAAAATCAATTATTTAGATATTAATGATAAAAACTTTTCATGGAATTTTAATAAATATCAACCTATTGATAAAAAAGTATCATCATTTTTTAAAAAAATTAATAATGTTCTAGTTGAAGATATAAATTATGTGCTAGATAGTATTATTGAATATAATAATATAAAGTTTATTGAAATAATGAATGAAATAGATCAGGTTAATTGTAATGATAATGTTTTAATAAATTGGTGTAATAAGTTAATTAACATATTATCAAAAAAATATCAGAAATATATTTTTACATGTAGTATTTCAAACTACCAAAAATATGATTTGTATAGAGAAAAGTTAAATTGTTACGTTGATCTTCATTTTTATAGTTTTCCAAGCGAAAGTGCATTTGAAAATTTACAATACGCAATGAAAGCTTATAAAGAAATTTTATATTTTGGTGAATATGCAAAAAACTCTGATTATTCATATATAGATGATTATGGTAGCAAATTATATTTTACTTCAGGATTATGGGGTTCATACTTTTTAAAACTGACTTATTCAGCAATGAGTTGGTGGTGGGATGATATAATTATAAATTCTGATTACGAAAGAATTATTGATTTTTACAACAAAAATAATCTTAACTTTCAATTTGATGGGTTTGAAGAAATGTCAACAGAAGAATTAAGTATAGAATATAACAACAATAGTACAAATAAGCATACTCACGAAATCAATAAAATAATTGAAAGAATAATAAATTTATTAAAGCATCCACTATTTATATTTAATGAACTAAAAAACATAAGGAAATTTTTATCCAGAAAATTAAAGAAAGAAAAAAGTTTGAAGGTTTATAAAATTTGGTCAAAATCTAAAAAAATTTTTTATATTGAATGTAATGAAGAATGTATTATTGATTTAAAAAATCTATTGTTAAATAAGAGATTTTATGTATACGATTTGATAAAATGTACTAAAAAAATCATTAATATCAGAGAAAAATCAAAAATAAATGTATATGGTTGTTATATTTTAGAAGAAAAATAAAAAAAAACACAAACTTGTGGTATAATATATCAACGAAAAAGGAGTGATTTATATGGTAATTTTTAAAGCTAATAATTTAAAAAAGTCTTATGGTGCTGATGTAATATTTGATAATGTAAGTTTTGATTTAAAAGAAGGAGAAGTTGTTGGACTTTTAGGCAGAAATGGGACAGGCAAATCTACTTTATTAAAAATATTAAAAGGATTAGAAACACCAGATTCTGGAAATATCCAATTTTTTAAAAAATGTTCAATGGGCTATTTAGAACAAATTCCTGAATATCCTAATATGACTGTTCAAGATGTTTTGTATTTACCATTTGAAAAAGTTATGTCAATTGAAAAAGATATGAGAGCATTAGAAGAACTATTAGCAACCTCATTAAATGAAAATGATATGAATAAACTATTAGAAAAGTATGGAAGATTACAGGAAGCATTTGATAAAAATAATGGCTATTCAATTAGCAGTAAAGTTGAAAAGATAAAAAATGGTTTGAATATAACTGAAGATTTATCAAATTCTATCTTTGATAAATGTAGTGGTGGCGAAAAGACTAGAGTGCTTGTTGCAAAAATGTTGTTAGAAGAACCAGAAATATTATTGTTGGACGAACCTACTAATAACTTAGATATTAAAACATTGGAGTGGTTAGAAGATTATATAAAACAGTATAAAGGAAGTGTGTTAGTTGTATCACACGATAGATACTTCTTAGATCATGTAATAGGCAGAGTGCTTGAATTAGATACGGATGGAATAGAAGAATATGATGGTAACTATTCTAAGTATATACAAGATAAAGAGCAAAGATTTTTAGAAAGATATAAAGCTTATGAAAATAATCAATACATAACACACAGAATGGAAATGCAAGTAAGACGTTTAAAATCAATGAATTCACAAATTTTGAGAGGTGTTGCAAATAAAATTGAAAACAGATTAAATAAAATGGAAAAAATAGATAAACCAATTTTTGAGAAAAAAAGTATGAGAATGAATGAATTTTCTGGAAGTCGTTCAGGAGCAACACTTTTAGAAGCAGTTGGAATTGCAAAATCTTTTGAACAAAAAGAATTATTTTCTGATATAGATTTAACTATTGAAAAGGGAGACAGAATTGGAATAATTGGTGAAAATGGTTCTGGTAAGACTACGTTATTAAAAATTTTATTAGGTCAAGAAATGCCTGATGATGGAATAATTGAAATTTCATCAACTGCAAAAATTGGATATTTGACACAAGATACATCTTTTGAAGATGAAGAAAAAACAATATTAGAAACATTTATTCAGTCATTCGATAGTATGAATCAAGGTGAAGCACGAAATAAATTAGCATCAATGTTGTTCACTAGTGATGATGTTTATAAAAAAATAAAAGTATTATCTGGTGGTGAAAAAATAAGGCTAAAACTATGTATTTTAATGAATCAAAACCTTAATTTACTTGTTTTAGATGAGCCAACAAATCATTTGGATTTAAATTCCAGAGAAGTTTTAGAAGAAAACTTAATGAATTATTCAGGAACTTTATTATTTGTATCACATGATAGATATTTCTTAGAAAAAATGACAAATAAAATTTGGAATTTAGAAAATAAACAAATGGAAGTTTTTTCTGGAAATTACGACGAATATATAGATAGAAAAAAAAACGCAGTAATAGAGGAAACATCTCCCATTTTAAGAAAAACTAGAAAATAGGTGATACAATGATAATAATGAAAGATCATCAAAGAATACATAATTTTCCTAAAGAAAATTTGTGTATAATAACAGATTTTGATAAAACAATTACTAGCAATGAAAGTGTTAGTTCAATTGGTGTTTTTTCAAATTTCTTTCCAAAGCAGTATGCAGAGGAAAAGTCAAAAATTATGGAACAAGAAGAAAAAATATTTTTATCAAATGATATTTCCAATGTGCAAAAAGAGCAATTGCTTCATTCTATTTGGATTAAAAAATTAAAACTATTAAAAGAATTTTTAAACAACTATAAAGTTATTAATGATATAGTATCATCTAATCAGTTTATTTTTAGAGATGATGCAATAGAAACTATAAATTATCTTCAAAGAAAATACCAAGTTATTATAAATTCTTCTGGTTTTGGTAATTTGATTATAGAATTATTGAAAAAGGAAGGATGCCATTTTGATAACCTTGTTGTTTTTTCAAATTTTATTCAAAATGGTATGATAGATTTTTCTAAAATGATTGATCCATATAGAAAATATAATGCTGAATATATAAAATATATAAATAATTATAAGAACTTTGTTTTATTAGGAGATTCTTTAACTGATTTAAGTATGCTCCCATTAGATTTGAACAAAATATCTGTAGGATTTCTAGATTGCGAATATGATACTTATCTTAAAGATTTTACAAGTGATTTTGATATTGTAGCAACTGAGAATGAGCCTTATAGTTCTCCAGTTAAAAAACTAAGTTTATAAGAGGTGAGTATATGGAAGTTATAATTTTATCAGGTGGTTTGGGTACTAGATTGAATGGTGTAATAAAAAACATCCCTAAAGTAATGGCACCTATTAATGATAAACCATTTTTAGAATATGTATTAAACGATTTAAACGAACAAAAAGTAAACAAAGTTATTCTTGCTACTGGTTATAAAAAGGAATATATCAAAGATTATTTTGGAAATAAATATAAAAATATTATAATTGAGTATTCAGAGGAAGAACAACCTTTAGGTACAGGAGGAGCAATATTAAAAGCATTAACAAAAGTTACAAATAATAATGTTATCATAATGAATGGTGATATTTATACGAAACTTAACTTTGCTGATTTATATAAAAGTCATTTAAACAGTGGTGCTGATGTTACTTTATCTTTAAAAATGATGGAAAATTTCGAAAGATATGGATCGGTTACATTGAACAACAATAGAATAACCGATTTTAATGAAAAGAAATTTGTTTCTAAAGGCTACATGAGCGTTGGATGCTATGTATTTAATCGTAATGTTTTAGCTGATTTTAAAAAAAATACAAATTTTTCAATAGAAAACGATTTCTTTACGAAATATGTTAAAGCAATGAATTTTATGCCTTATTTTTATCATGATGTTTTTATTGATATTGGTATCCCTGAAGATTATGAACTAATAAAAAAGGTAATAAATTATGAATAAATTCAATATTCTTATACTATTTTTTATAATATATTTTATATTAATTACAATGGATATTTTTCAACCTAAGAAATACAACTTAATAGAAATTATTAAAAGAGTTTTAATTTTCAGCATTTGTTTTTTATTTTTTCTAATATCTAAATTAATTGATTTTAATGATGTAATACTACTATCGATTGTTTTTATTATTTTAAATTTAATTGAATTTATTGTTAGAAAAATATATTACAATAAGATACCTAGTAAAAGCATTTGTTATATATCATTGTGTAAAAGTAATATTGAAGATGCTGATATTATAGATTTTTGTAATAATTATCATATAAAAATAGAATCTATAAAAAAGTATAATAAACTTATCGACGTAAAAAGTTTAAAAAAATATGATATTCTAATTATTAATTCAGATGCACATCAAAAATTTTTGCTTGATCTATCAATCTTAGCATCAGATGTTGAAGTATATTTAAAATTAACAGATGAAATTATACCTATTTCAAATAATAAAATCATTGTTTTAAAAGATATACCATTTGTTAAAATTAATAAATTGCAAATTGATGGTTTAAATAAGTTGCTGAAAAGAGTGTTTGACATATTTTTTTCAATTATAGCAATGATTATTTTATTTCCAATAATTTTGTTTGTTTCAATATTGGTAAAAATCGATTCATACGGTCCAATATTTTATTCACAAGAAAGAGAAACTATTTATAACAAAAAGTTTAAATTATATAAATTTAGAAGTATGTATGTAAATGCAGAAAAAGATGGTATTCCATTAGTTGCATCTCCTAACGATACTAGAATAACAAAAATTGGTAGATTTATTAGAAAGTTCAAAATTGACGAAATACCACAACTTTATAATGTATTAAAAGGTGAGATGTCAATCGTTGGACCAAGACCTGAAAGAACCTATTTTATTGATAAATATAAAAAGGAGTATCCATTATATAATTTGCGACACAATGTTAAAGCTGGAATAACTGGATTATCACATGTATATGGTAATTATTATACAGAACCAAAGTATAGATACTTATATGATTTATATTACATTTCTAATTATTCTTTGCTGTTGGATATTAAAATTATTTTTAAAACTTTTTTTGTAATATTACATTTAAAATAAAAATATGATATAATTTAATAGAAAGATAGGTGACACTTATGGACACATATTTAAAAAAAATAGTAGATGATAATGATAAAATTTTCAAGGATATTAAAAATATATCTAAAATAAATGTTGGATTTACAAACTCTGTATATTCTGCTGATGATAAATATATTATTAAAATCTGTAACAATAAAGAAAATGAAGCAAATTTTGAAAACGAAATTGAGTTTTATAAAAGTAATGCTGGTAATAAATATATTCCAAAAATGTATTCGTTTTATATTTCAACTTCTAATGATGATTTTTCTTATGAGATAATAGAAAAAATTAATGGTAAATCACTATATTTTGTTTGGCATGAACTTGATGAAAATAAAAGAAAAGAAATAGTAAAAGAAATAGTAAATATGATGAAATCATTTCATTCTATAAAGGGTGAATCTTATGATTGGGCATTGTATATAAAAGAAAAATTAGAACGAAATTTCAAAAAATGTTTTGACCTTAAACTATTTTCACAAACCGAGAAAGATTTGGCTGAACAAATATTAAAAAATATAAGTGATTATTTGAAGAGTGATGATTTTAGATTAGTTCATTCTGATATTCATTTTGATAATATTATTTATTGCAATGATGGTCAAATAAAAATAATTGATTTTGAAACATCATTATATGCTCCAATTGACTATGAATTAGATATATTTTTAAGAATGTGTAATAATCCTTTGAAGTATGCTAGTGAAGAAGCTGAAAATTTGGTTAAAATAGAAGATTATCAAAATATAGAAAAATACTTTAAAGAATTCTATCCTGAAATATATAATGTGGACAACTTTGAAATTAGACATGAAATTTATAATTTAGAAGCAAATTTAAGATTGTTACCAAGATTTCCAGAAAATAATGATTTAAAAAAAATAGTTGTTGAAATAATGATTTCATTAAAAAAAATGTTGAATAAATAATTATGTTCAACATTTTTTTATTTTGACAAAAGCAGGAGATGTCGTTGATAAATTGTTTAAATGCTCTAATGTTCCGTCAGCATATTTTTTATATAAACTTAAACTATTACTTTCAAGATTTGTTACAGCAGCTAAATCCCCACTTATATCTATATCTCTAGGATTTAATCCAAATGAAGGAATTGTTTGAATAAATTTAGGCACAATTTGTGACGTTGAAAATATTTTTATTTCATTTGAACCTCTAACTGTTGCGTATAGCATTTCTGAAGATTTATCATATTTTATTGCACATCCAGTACATTCATTATTTGATAGTCTTTGTACATCAATTACTTTAAACAAGTTACCACTGTACTCCAATGTTATAATTAATGGTTTAGATTCACTTATTAGATAAAAATATTTATTATCCCGATTGATCAAGTGTCTTGGCTGTACACCATTTTTAAAAGTTATAGAAGTGATTAATCTCTCTTTTTCTTCTAAATTTAGTGTGTAAATTTTACTAGCACCCTTATCCACAATATGAAGTTTATCTTTGCTAAATAAAGAGCAATGAATCAAAGAATTTTTATAGAAGGTAAGAACTTGCTTTAAGGATAGATTATCTGTTGTATCCAAAGAGAACAATGATAAGTTCCCAGAATCATAATTACTTGCTGAAATTATTCTTTTTTCCTCATTATAAGTTATGTGGCAAGGATTTAATCCAAATGAATTAAAACTAGTAATGATGTTTGGATTATCTTTATTATCTAATCTAAAAACAACAATCTTCCCATTAGGATTGTTTTTTGTTCCTTTTGTTTCTACTGTTGATAAAACTAAATTACTGCTATCACAATACAAATATGAGTTGTAATTTGATGCAATATTACTTTTATCACTAATTATATCAAAATGATTATTTAATGTAATAATGTGAAACCCACTATCTGAACTAAAATTTCCAACATATAATTTATACATCTTCTCACCTTTGGCTAATTATTTTACAATAAAACTTAAAAAAAATCAATAATATTGTATTTATACAGCTAGTTTAAATAAAAAAATCAATAAAATGTGATATAATAATTACAAATTGATTTGCCATTTAAATATTAATTAGGAGGTTTTTATGAAAAGTGAAAATAATGTGTATGGAACTAATAAATACCATAGGAAGAATCCAATTAAAGAGTTTGATTTAAGTCAAATTCTTTAATTGGTTTTTTTCTATGATACTTATCATATCCAAAATTAGAATTGTTGCTGATCATAAACATCCTCCTAACTTATTAGAATCATTTAATTTTATAGGTATTGTAAATTTTCTATAAACTCTGTAATATTGATTTAAAATCAATTTATCAATATATTCAAGACAATTTACTAACCTTAAAATTTTCATTAAAACTTTAACAGTTTTATAAATATAATTCCATCATAAGTAAATAATAATCAATTTTATTTCTGTCTGGAACTATATTTAATTTTTTATAAAATTCCGAAATATATTTTTCTCCAAAATTTCTTCTGATTGATTTTTCACAAATTGCAAGATCAAACCACTTATCAGCAATACCACATTCTCCAACATCAATAAAGCCAGAAAATTTGTCATTAGAAGAAAAGATATTTGGCAAACTTGTATCTCCGTGAGAAAAACACAACTCCTCTTCAAATTGATTATTGATAAGATAATTTAACAAGCCTTCCACATTTCCGAATCTTTCTAACGTTTCACTCTTTAAATCTTCATTTTTGATTAGACCTTTTTCTACATTATTTTTTATTAGTGATAATTTGTACTTATTTGAAACATTGAAAGGACAATCAGAAATATCTACAGAATATATATTATCAAAAGCTTGTTTAATTATTTCCAAAGCTAACATTGGATTATTTAGGTATTTTTCTGAACATACCATTTCTCCTGGAATAGCCTTTGTTATTAAAAATTCATTTTCTGTTTCATTATCAAATAATACAATTTCTGGAACTGACAATTTGCCATTCAACCAATTTAAAGCATTAAATTCTTGTGTAAGTAATCCTTTTTTAGCTATTTTTAAAAAATATATTTTGCCATTTTTTTCAATTCTTACTACTTGTGAATCAGAACATCCAATACTGATTTCACTTAGATTTGCATTTTTTATAAAATTTTCTACTTTTTTTGTAAGTTTATATTTGAAATTCATCTAAACAACTACCTACCTTTTCTACCGTGATTATTGCTAGTAGGAAGCTCCAACTTTTTTACTTTTTGCTCCTTATAATAATCATAATTTCCCAAGTATTCAGTAAATTTTTGATCCTCAATATTTATCACACGCTCAGCTAACTTGTTTATAAAGTATCTATCATGTGAAATAAAGAATAGAGTACCACGATATTCACTTAATGCTTCTTCTAATATTTCTTTAGTATCAATGTCTATATGGTTTGTAGGCTCATCTAAAATTAATAAGTTAGCCTTCTTCTGAATTAATTCAAATAATTTTAAACGAACTTTTTCTCCTCCTGATAACGTACCTACTCTTTTAAAAACATTTTGACCATAGAACAAGAACTTTGCAAGAGATGCTCTTAAATACGTTTCTGTTCCTTCATAAAACTTTCTCGATGTTTCCAATACAGTCGCATTTTCATCTTCAAATCTTATTTCTTGTGGAATATAACCTATGCTAACATTACTGCCCAATTTTATTTCACCTTGACAAATGCTATCTTCATTACCTAAAACTGCTTTTACAAATGTAGATTTTCCTGTTCCATTTTTTCCCATCAAACATACTTTTTCACCATATTTTAAATATAAGTCTGCTCCATCCAATAGTATTTTATCACCAGCTATAATTCCCAAATCTTTAGCGACTAATACATCTTTACCAGAGCGACCATTAATTTCGAAATCTAATGGTAATTGTTTTTTTGATTCTGGTCTATCTAGCATTTCCATTTTTTCTAATTTTCTCTCAATACAAGCAGCTCTTCTAAAAAACCTAGGATTATCACCACGTTCTCCCCATTCTTTTAATTTTTTTACAGCAGCTTTCATTGCCTCAATTTGTTTTTGTTGTGTTTTATATTCATCAAATTCTGCTAATGCACGTCTCTCACTTTCTTCTAAATAGTATGAATAATTTCCATGATATACATCAGCTTTCCCTTTGTCTATTAGAATTGTTTTTGTTGCTACTTTATCCAAAAAATACCTATCATGCGAACTAATAATTATAGTTCCCTTGTAATTTGATAAGAACTGTTCAAACCACTCTAAAGTATCAATATCCAAGTGATTTGTAGGCTCATCAAGTAGTAAAATTTCTGGATTACTAATTATTAATGAAGCCAAATTAACTATTGTTTTTTCTCCTCCTGATAAAGTATTAAAACTTCTAGTAAGCATTTCCTCAGAAATTTTAAATCCATTACAAATTTTACCAACTTTTTCATCTATTTCATAACCACCCATATTTGAAAAATGATCTTGTAACTTTCCATATACTTTTAAAACAGAATCTAGTTCATCAGATGTGATACTACCAAGTTTTTCCTCATATTCTCTTAATTTTTTTTCTAATTCAAATAAATCTTTAAAGCTTCTCAATAGTATATCTCTAACAGTAACATCATCAGCTACTTTAGGTGGAATTTGAGATAATAATCCGATTGTAGCTCCCTTTCTAGTTGAAACCATTCCTTTATCTAATTTTTCTTCTCCAGAAATTATTTTAAATAGTGTTGATTTCCCACATCCATTTGGTCCGATTAAGGCAATTCTTTCTCCAGTTGTAGCCTCTAAATCAAACCCATCCAAAACATTTTTAAAGCCAAAACTTTTACTTGCATTATTTACACTTACTTCTATCAAAGTAATCACCTCTTTCTTTTTAAAATAAAAACTCAAAATTATTATACCACATAAACCCTTTTTTTTGCTAAAAAGGACTATAAAATGGTATTAATTTAATCATTTTTTAATAAATCTATTAGCTTTTTTAGATTTTTTACCTGATTTTCTATATTCACATTTCTAGTTCGTACTAAAATAAAATAATAATGTGTATTTTCATTATATTTTATACATTTCTGACACATAGGCAAATCAATTAATTTCACATCATGTTCAAATTGAAATTCTAATGTACTTTTTTCTAAAATTTTTTTTATTTTTTCAAAAGTTTTTTGATTCTCTACCCACATAGGAAATCTATGCCAAACATTACCACTATTTTGTTCATAATTTATATATTTTATTGTTTTTTGATTAAGTAATACATTTGAATATTCTCTCGCACATAATCTTTGCTCATTAACTATTTCGTTAGCTTTTTCTAATAAATAATCTAATTTTATTTCTTTACATAATGGATACGCATACGATAAGATTATTCCTTGCTTTTCCCTACTTTCATTATCACAAAAATCAATTTCCTTAAAGATCTTTTTATTATCAAAAAATAATCCACCACCTATTCCATAACTAATAGGTTTAGTCGATCCAAAGGAAGTAACAACAATATCACTGTCAATTCCTATATTGTTCATTCCGTTATTATCTTTAAGATTCCATGCTTGAGCTACATCTTCTATTATTTTTATATTTAACTTTTTATATTTTCTTTTACTAATATTATTCAATATTCCAAACTGATGAACCAACAATATACAATCTATTATTTCCTTGTCAATCACCACATCTATATCATCATTTGTAAAAAACAAACCATTATTTGGCGTTTTTATAACTGGCACTAATCCTAGCTTCAGAACTGTATTAATAATTGAATAGCACACATTAGACGAAATTAATACTTTGGATTTCCTTTTTAATTTCAAACTTTTTAAAGCAACTTCAATAGCTAAAGTACCTGAATATGTTATAATCCCATATTTTTTATTAAAATATTTTGCCAATTTACTTCCTAATAAACTATTATAATTCATTTTATCCTCCTGCAATGATAGATGTGTTTATGTTTTAAAATCCCTTCTCCATAACCATCATCTATTTTAACGAGTGATAAATTATTTGCTTCCAAACCTTTTAATAGTAAATCTTTGTCATAATAAGTATATTTTTCTTTTTCAAGAACCTCTCTATTTTTATCAGACAATTTATATCTTACTAAAAATTCAATAAAATCCTTATATCTCTTTGAAGTATAATATACTTCAACATTTGAATTAACAGAATTGCAAAATGTTTTAAATAAAAACTCGTCTTTTTTCTCAACTTTATTATTAAAATTTTCAGAAACATCAAATAAACACACTGCATCTTTATTCATGGTATTTCCTAGTTTATTAAATATTTCATTAATTTTCAAATAGTCTCCTCCAAATTGAATAGTACTGTAAGGAAAAATTATTAGATCATACTCATCCAAATGGTTAAAGTCTACAAAATCAGTGTATATTATACTAGGCTTTTTACTTTTTACATTTAACAATTTTAATCTTTCTAAATCAAAATCAAGAGCAGAAACGTTTACATAATCAGACAATGGAATTGCCACTCTACCAGTACCAGCACCAACTACTAAAACATTATTAGCTGAATATTCATTTAATTGATTAATATAATAATCAATGTCTTTATTTTGATCTTTCAAAACGTATTTGTTATAAAAATCATACATCAATGCTAAAATTTCATTATCAGACATATAAGGCTCACCTACTTTTCTCCATAGTCATATAGATTAAAATATGGTTTATTTTTTGAATTCCAATGCAAATTGTAAAATCTACTCTGATAAGCACCAAATGATATATTCCAGTCTTCTATACTTTCAAACACAGAACCCTCAAAATCAATATATTTGACAATTTTGTTATTTATTAAATATTCAAATATTTTGTAATATAGAAAAGCAATTGCAACATCATCTTTTTCTTTTTCATAATATGAATACATTATATAGGCTGTTTCTTTATCCCAAGCAATATGAACACCACCAAGAACATTGTTATTTTCCATTGCTACAAAGCACATACCTCTTCTTTTTTTAATTGTAGTTTTTATATATTTTTCAACATAATCAGAAGTCGTCTCAAAACCATATTTTTTTTCCCACTTCATGGCTTCTTTTGAATCAAAATAACTATAATCACTATCAACAACAAATTTTATATTTCTTTTAACAGCTTTTTTAATATCCTTTTTTCTATCTCCACCAAAATTTTGATATATTACATTTAAACCTTTTGTCAAATCTAATTTATAAGTATATCTAACTTCTGGCGTAAATCCAGAACGAATAAATGGCATAATATCAGTAATTTTATTATCTAAAGAAAATTGTATATCATCATAATTTTCTTGAAGATAATTGCATAGCACTTTTTCCACTTGTCTGATATAACGAATTTGATTTCTACCTTCTCTTGGCAAAGAAAATAATACTAAACCACCATAAGGGATATACATTGTACTTTGTGCAATAGTTTTGGGAGTGCTTTTAAATATTGGCATAAATCCTTGTAACTCTTTCGCCGAATTATATATTTTCAAAATTTTAAAACTGTCTTTTAATTTTAAAAACCAACTATAAGAAAAACAAGTCCCATTGAAACTATTATCAATCATGTCATCTATATTTTCTACATCAAATATATTTCCCAACTCTATATACATAATATCACTCCTTTTTATAAACTACTATATGTTTTCTTATAATATAATCATTTTTTAACTCATCATAAGTTTTATTTCTTCTACCCCAAAAATCAATCAATAACTTATTATCTAAGGAGTATAAATATTCAAGATGATAGAAAAGGCAATAAAATCCTGCATAATATTTTCTTCCTAAATTTGAAGCTCCCCATTTAACTGCATACCAACAGTCACCACTTCTAAACATTAAAGAATATGCTAAAGGATTATTTTTCTCATCACAAACAACAATTAAATTGCTATGTTCTTTATCAATAAGAAAAAATGGTAAATATTGTAAATCCTCACGATCCAAACTTTTCATATCTGAATGCTCATCTTTTTTCCAAGAATTATAATCTATTTGCAAAACATAGTTCCATAACATCAGAGAATCACAGTTAACAGAGTTATAAAAATTTAATTTTTCTTTTTTATTACAATACAGTTTATAATTTTTGGATATTTGAGAATGTGGACAAATACTAATATATTTTTTTAAATCTTCTTCGTTAAGTACTAATCTTGGTGCTTCCCATTCATCAATTATTTGATATTCAAAATTATTCTTAATAGCCCATTCTTTGAGCTTATTACTTAGCACCGAATCATTAATATAGTTAAATCTTATTTTTTTATTATTTTTAATTTCTTTTTGCATTATTTTTAATTCGTCACTAGTAATATCAAATTCAAAAAAATGCTGACATTTTAAAATATTTTCACTTTCATAAAAATATAAATTGCCAATTTTTTTTATTTGTTCCAACGGATACCTTAAAATAAAAGAATTGTTCCAAATATTAGAAGTACTAAAATTCATTCTGGTATTCCTTTAATTTTTTTATTATGTATTTAATATGCTTACTTTTTAAAGAGGCTGACAAATTAAACCAAGCAACCCTTTGAAATAAATTTTTTGTTTTGGAACATTTAGTTTTTTTGTAGTTAGTAATATTGTAAGGAAAGTTTGATATATGCCAAGACTGTTGTTTTTCGAATGTATCAAAATCCATTATCAAATGACTACAATAAACATCAAAACCTATGCCATTAATATTCATAAATTCTATAAATTTTTTACATTCTTTTTCTGTTTTGAATTCTATTGCAATGCTTGAATACACAGGAACTGCTTTTGAAACATTTTGTCTCAATTTATAAAAAGAATTATCTATGTTATTTACTATATTGAAGTAAGTTTTTCTTTGCTTGTTTAAAATTTTATTTATCTTTTCTAATTGTGCTAATGCTACAGCACTTTGTAATTCAGTCAACTTAAAATTTTCACCATAAATTGTTTTTCCATTTTGCCAAGTTGGATAATCACATCCAACTCTATATCCACCATTATCATGATACATTTTCGCCATTTGATATATTTTTTTATTGTTAGTAGCTAAAAAACCACCCTCACCACAAGTTATCGTTTTTCCAGCTTGTAAACTAAAAGCACTGCAATCTCCAAAAGTTCCGATTTTTTTACCATTTATGCTTGAACCAAAAGCTTGAGCTGCATCTTCTATAACTATTAAATTATGCTTCTTTGCTATTTTATTGATTTTTAGCATATCACATGGTTGACCTTGTATATGAATTGCTAAAATAGCTTTTGTGTTAGGTCCTATATTTTCTTCTATTTTATTCGGATCTATATTCATAGTTTCATCTATATCAACAAATTTAGGAACAGCACCACACGCTAAGACGCTATTGGCTGATGCAATAAATGTAAATGGTGACATCAACACTTCATCTCCAGGACCTATTCCATTCGCAATACATCCTAATTTTATAGCAGCACTTCCATTAGAACATGCTAAGACATATTTTACTCCTAAATATTCTGCCATTTCTTTTTCAAATCTATCAGTCATGTATAGTAAATTTGGTCCATGGTATCTAAATAAACTTTTACTTTTCAAAACTTTTTTTACTAATTTTAATTCCTCATTTCCTATATAATGAGTTCCTAAAAAAGGATCATTTGGTATTTTCATTCATCTTCACCACCTTTATTTTCTGTATAAATTGTCTTTGCAATATCTGATGATGCACTCTTTGAAAAATTATTAATATAATCTTTTCTAGTTTCAAAAAAGGCATCTTGCTTTTCAATTAAAAATTCTTTCACTACTTTACTCACTTTTTCTGTATAATCATTTTTTAAATATTCTTTTATATTTGATACAACTAAATTAACACCTGTTTCTTCATCTAAAAACTTAGGAATTTGTTTGTAAAATTCAAAATTATCCCAGTTTAGTGCTTTAAAGCCGAAGTTTTGTTTTTTATAATATTCTAGCTGTTGCAGTTGGCTATAATTTATAGCTGGTAAATACATTATATTTTTATATTTTCCAACAGTTTCAATAAAATTTCCCAAACCAGATGCTAATATACAATGAGATGATCTTTCCATTTCTAATAAATAAGCCTCATGAGATAAAGTGCATTTTTTAATTTTGTTTGATGATTTTTTCAATTTAATACTATTTATAACACCACTTCCACCACATATAATGATTGAGTCAAAAGAATTAACCAGTTCAGTTGATAATATTTCATTTAATAATTTATTATAGAAATCAACAATCAATGAATGTTCTAATAGAAATGATTCAGCACCACCGAGATTAATAATTATTTGATTTTTGGTTGAACATTTTTTTACTTCAATTTTTCTTACTGGTCCAACAAAAATTGGATTTAAAATTTTTTTGCCAATTTTGTTAAAATTTTCTTTTGATGGTATTATTTCAGATATAAAATATTTTTTTACAGTTAATAATCCATCTGGTATTTTATCCCACATCCACATCAAATTATCTACATAATAAGTATTTTTTATGCCGTTTTTTAATGCAAATATTGCTCCATTTACATTTTCTGATGATAAAAATATATGATATTTTTCAAAGATACTCTTACTTTTTTCTAAACTCATAAAATCATAAGTATCACATAGATAATAATTTTCAAAGTATCCACTCATTTTTGCTTGTTCCATAGCTATACCAGAACCAATAAAATCCAATTTAACATCATTATATTTTTTTAGTTCTTTCACTATATTTAAGCCTGTTGTAATCGGTCCATAACCGAAGCTTTCAGCTGAAACTAATATTTTCATAATTCTTTTTCCTTTTCTTTTAATAAGCATCTATTAAATTGGCAATTTGCTTCGTCACATTTAGTTTTGCAATCTAATTCACTATTAATAAGTTTTTTTCTTAAGTTTTTTCTTTTTTCTCCATTCCAAATTTCTTTAAAGTGTTTGTATTTTAAAATCCCAAATTTTATATATTTTTCTATCTCTATGAATACTACAATCACAAGGATAAACAAAACCTGTCGGTGCATCTACAAATGAACAAAATGACGGATATAAGCATTTCAAATCAATATTGTTATATCTATCTCCTAGACTGCTTACTTTATTATTAAAAAAATCAATATTATCAGAAAGAAATTCTAATCCCAAAGAATTTGCTAAATTATTATAATAGTCCAATTTATTATTATATTTTTCAATTTGGTCCTCTGTAAAAAATAAGGCACCATAATCCTTTATAACAATTGGATTAATGTAATCAAAATCAAAAGTCTTTTTCATCATTATAAATTTTTCAAAATCATCTATATTTTTTTTATTTAATACATGATTTAAAACAATTTTCACTTCAGGCATATACTGCTTTATTAAATTAATATTCGAAGTAACTTTATTCCATAATCCTTGCGTTCTTCTCAATGCATCATGAACTTCTGGTATGTGGCTATCAATCGAGAAAAATATAGCAACTATGTTGTAATTAGACATTTTTTTAATCTTGGCTTCATCGATATTAAGACCATTTGATATTAATATTATTTTTATTTTTTTTTGCGTACAATAATCTAAATATTCAAATATATCATCATTTACGAATGGCTCACCTCCACCAGTAAAATGAATATATTGTGTGCCTAAAGAAGCTAACTCATCAATCAATGAAAAAACATTTATATTACATTTTTTCTCTTTATTTGTTCTTACTTCGCAAAATACACAATTGGCATTACATATATTTGACAAAGACAAATATACATAAAACGGTTTTTCATAATATTTAATTATTTCACGAGGAGATTTGTCTATCAACTTTAAATACATTTTTTATTGCTCCTCTCTTAATTTCAATTCTTGATCTATTATCTCATTAATCTTATTTAACATTGTTAAATTTAAAAATTCGTTACATTTATGATAATGTGTTTCAGTTAAAGTATTTAATCCCATTAGAACAGGGGAATATTCAAAACCATCTTCAACTAAAATATGCATTTTTTTCTTCATAGCTGATGCCCAACCTAGTTCTACATGAACTCCACCTGATATACCATTCGAGTTTTTGTTTCCTGGAATAACAATTAATACATCACTTGACTTAACACCTTCAAAATCGCTTCTTGTACATTCCTCTGGACCTTTATGATTTAGCCCCCAATTTTCTCTTTTAATTGCTAAATAGTACTCACATCCTTTTTCTTCTAAATTTTCAACAAGTTTGTTGAAGAAAGTTTTATATTCATCTTTAATTTCATATTTGTTATTTTTACATAATCCCGTAAAAGGACACGAAATAAATACTTTCATTAATTTACCTCCTCTTTTGTAATAATTTCTTGCATATTTGTTCTTCAGTTGGTTTATTTGAATTTATTTGTTCTCTAATAGAATTTTTCAATAATTCATAATCAGTGCCATTCTTTATATCATTGTAATACTCATTTGTAGAAATATTGAAAACATCACAAATCATTTCACCACTGTAATTTAATAATGTAGCCAAATCAATAAATACTTTTCCAATATTATCTCTTATAGTATCTTTTGCATAAATAGCATCTGTACCATCATAATTAATAAACTTCATATAATCATAAAATCCTGAGACTCTTTTACCTGTTTCCAAATCATATACGTAATAACCTTCGCCAGAATTATTACTTCTAATTATCACGCTTTTTTTTGAACTAGGTTCTACTAGATTTCCTAGATTCGAATTAATCACTGAAATTCCAGATTTTTCGGTTCGAATGTGACTATAACTAGGTATTTTATTTCTTTGATTTCCAATATTTATTGCAATCATATAATTATTTTCTCCACAATTTATAGTATCAAGAATTTCTCCATTTTTAGCTAAAGCTCCAAATAACATTGGCATATTTACTTATTCCTCCTAAAATCTTTTTTTAATGATAATAATTTATTTGTCAAAGACGTTTCCTCTATACACAAATTATTATCAATTCCTTTACCTATCATTCTTCCATCTGAATTAAAATTCCTATGAAAATCACTACCAACAGACTGTAATAAATTAAATTTATCTGCTAACTGCATTAAATACAAGCTATCACCTACACTACAATCGGATTGATAGACTTCTATGCCGTCTATTCCCAAGTCACTTAATTTGGATATTATATTTGTTACCTCATCCCTAGTAAGTTTATAAGCCATTGTATGTGCTACAACAACAAAACCATCGGCACTATGTATAGCATCAATTACTCGTTGAACTTCCAAATCATAATCTGGTCCATAACTGAATCTATTATTTTTGAAATAATCTCTGTAATAATTAATAACATCCATTGAATAATTATCTTGTTCTAAACATTTTATAAATTCTCTATCAAACCAACAATATCTTTCCATATTGATTCTAGATAGACTCTCTTCTGGTAAATTTAAAAGCTTCATTTTTGCAAAATTTAGTAGTTTTATATGTGCTGCAACTCGTTTCTCTTTCATTTCCTGTAATAAATTCAGCATTTTGATATTATTTTCGTCAAATCCATAACCAAGAATATGAAGTTTAATCTTTTTATTATTTAGCATAATATAAGATGAAAACTCAACACCTGCTATGCCATGCATTCCAAATTTTAGGTTTTCCTTAAATTCTGGCAAACCACAAATTGAATCATGATCACTGATTGCAATAAGACTTGTATCATTTTTACTTGCCATTTCAACTATTTCTTTTGGTGAAAAATAACCATCGGAATTAGTTGTGTGAATGTGTAAATCAATATAATTTTTATCCATTTTTTCCCACCTAATCTAATTATAATGTTTCTTTTATTTTTTTACCAATACCAATTATTTATATACTATAAGTAATAATTATAATAGAAAAAAACAGGTTCAACATTCTGAATCTGTTTTTCTATTAAAATATTTTATTAATTCTAAAACTATACTGCTATTATATTTTTTATGGTAAGCGATACTTAATGGTGTTACTATGTTATCAATATCAACTTTTATTTCATATAAATTGCCAGATTTTAAATCATCCAAAACGAACTCTTTTATCATCCAACCAATTCCTATTCCTTGATTTATAATTTCTTTTGATATTGATGAGGAATTTGCTTCAATTAATGGCTCTAGTAAAATATTTTTTTTATCAAAAAAATAATCAATCATTTTTCTGTTGTAAGTAGTGGAACTCGGTAGAATTAATGGATATTTTATTAGTTCGTCAGGGGTTATTACTCCTTTTTCTGAGAGAGCCTTATATTTTCGGCTACCAACGAAACAACCATCTAAATCCATAACCTTACGAACTTTTATTATTTCACTATCAACATTCGACATATCAGTATCTATAACAATATCAAGTTCTCTTTTCAATAACATTTTCAACATTTCATCCGATTTTTTATTAAATATTCTAATTTTGACATTTGGATATCTTTCATTAAATTTTTTGAAATAATTTACAAAGTAGAAAGTACCAACATGAGTAGGAACACCTATGTTTATAACTTTTTCTTGTGATGCTTTAATTTGAGAAATTAAATTTTCATTTGATTTTGCTAAATTAACTAAATGCTCGGCATAATAATATACAAGTTCTCCAACTTCTGTCAAATTAATTCCTTTATTTGAACGCTGAAAAAGTTCAACATTTAATTGATCTTCTAATTTTTTTACTGCTTGTGTAACTGCTGGTTGTGATATACATAGTTCTTCAGATGCTTTTGTGAAATTGTTACATTTTGCAACAATATAAAAGGTTTTATACAAATTTAAATCTACATTATACATTTTATCCTCCTTACATAATATAATTTTATTACAAAAAAAGGGAACCTAAAATCAGGTCCACCTCCTCCAAAACATAAACAAAATATCAAAAATAAAACTTTTTAAAACTCAACTAATTATAATTATAACATTTTTTACTTGTTAAGTCAATAAATTAGCGCATCAAAAACAACAAACTTGTTGTTTTTATATTAAAAAGATAATATACATGTATATTTTATAGAATACGATTATTTGACAATATATAACCAATAAAGTTGTTGTGGAGTTATAGATATTATATATAAAAAAATAGCTATTATCATTAGCTATTATATCTTTTATCATTTTATTTAATATTACTTCTGCTCATTATCTTTTTTTCTGGACACTAACAATAGTGATGGATCTATATTCAAACCATTGGCTACTTTTTCAATTGTCTCCAGCGTAGCTTTTCTTCCAGTCCGTTCTATCTCTCCAATATAATTAGTACTTACTCCAGATAGTTTTGCTAAAGATTCTTGAGTCAATTTTAATTGCTTTCTGTAATATTTAACATTTTCCTTAAAGACATCTTTTAAACTCATTATATATCTAACCTCAATTTGTTTTCCATCATATAATACCATATTACAATAAACTATTAAATGTAACATACTATTTATAAATTTAATCTGTGCAATATATATTGATATACTAAACTCTAAGATAGATAAAAAGACAGTTTGATTGCCGATATATTCTCAAAAACTTGACATCCATCTTGAATAGATATTATTATATATACAAAGATGATATGTGAAATTTTAATTACTTAACGGGTCAATTTTAAGTATTGTTTTGCAAATTCATCTTTTTTTCTGGTGGAATATATTCTATTATTTCCTTTGGATCTATTCCACAAGCCACTAATACGTAAGTTATTCTGGCTAAAACATCTTTATCAATTCTAACAATTCTATCCTCATAATATTTTTTTACAATTTCATGATTTAAACCTGTTAATCTTCGCATTTTTGATATTGATATTCCAGCTTTATCCATAGCAGCTCCAATGTTACAAACATAGTGTCCATAATTGCCTAGCATTTCTAATATGTCCATTTTATATTGTCTTTCCAATATTTTACCTCCTTTCTATATACCAGCAATTTTACAATATAATAGTATCACAAATAAGACTTTTAAATTAGGCTCTTGTTTGTTGGTCGCATTTGTGGTATAATCAAAATGTAGTAACGGGACAAATAAGATACATTGTGGTACAATTGATTTGGAGATTAACATCGTACTATAAAAAAGATTGAAATTGCAGTTTCAATCTTGTAATTAAGGATTATCACTCCTTCAAGAAATCATCTAGTGGTTTTTGATACAAAATACTAAACTTAATAAGTAGCTTCAAAGAACATGTTTTATTTAGATCGTCTTCTGATTCAATTCTTCTCAAATAATCATAAGACATATCTAATATTTCTGCTACCTTTGAAAGTGCAATTCCACTTTCATGACGAAACTTCTTGATGTTTCTATATATGATTGGCATGTAATCCTTATTAAGTAATTGTTGAAGTTGATCTTCGTTTTTCACTTAAATCACCTCTTTTTATATTTTCCCATAAAAAGAGAAAAAATAATGTATCTTAATCGTCCCAAATATGGTATCATTAAATTGAGGTGTTTATATACTAGACAATTTAATGACCAAAATAAGCAGTAGTAAATAATAGATTTTTGTAATGCTTCAAACTTTAATTACACAAATCTTATATGACTACTGCTTTTATTATTTTAATCAAATTTAAAAATATTATGTGAAAGGGATGATGATATGAAAAAAAGATTAAAAAATTTTTTTAAATTAAATGTTGGGAAAAAAAATAAAATAAGAAAGGAGTTAATGCTAGGAATGTTAAATGCAAACAATTTTTGTATTGCATATAATAAAAATCAAAATACAGAAATTTGGAATTATATGTTAAGCGAAGATAAAAACAATTTATTTGTTTATGATGGAAATGACATTACTATTTACGACGGACTTGTTAAAGATGCACCAGATTACATATTTAAGTATGGAGAAATATTTTCAGTTGTTACGTATGAAGATTTAAACTTAATAGATGGTATTATAAGTAGAAAAAACTTTAATTTGTTAAATAATAAAAACACGTATCGAAAGGAGGAAAAATATTTATGTGGGCAAAAATAGAATTAAATAACGAGATGGTGGATATTATAAATCACATAAAACAACACAATGAATCTTTTGAAGAAATAAAAAGTTTGTTTTTTACTAAAGAACGTTTGAGTAAAGATTGTACCATAGCTGAAACAATTAATTTAACGTTAATATTTCAAGAAATAAAAAAATCAGCTATAGACAAGGTTTTACAAAATAAAGAACTAAACTTTCCTGAAGGATTTGTAATAGAAAGACTTATAGCAAAACATTTTAATGAAAAAATACCATCAGTTGAGGAACACTTTAAACAGATAAAAGAAGAATGCAGTTATAGTAAAGAAAAGCAAGAAAAAAAGGGGACAAAAATATGTAAAATTTATAATAGTTTTTTAGACAAACTATTAATAAAGAATGAATTATTCTTTAAAGGAGAAGAAAATGAAAAAAACAACTGAAATAATAAATGATAACGGATACGAAAAAAGCAGAAACGATATTAATAAGGAAAATACAATTATTATAAATAAAATTAAGAAAAAAAGGAGAAATAAAAAAATAATAATTAGTATTTTATTCATCCTAATTACTATTTTAATTATAGCAGATATTTATGTACTTAAAAATAGAAACTGGATTTATAAATTGGATGGGGAAAGTGAAACATTTAAATCTACTAATTCCTTATTTGTTTATGATGGCAAAACATATTTTTTAATGATTGGTAATTTTGAAATTAAAAACCAGGATATTTTAAAAGAAGACATTGAATCAGTTAGACTAATGTGCAATGACAGATTAATAATAGGATCAAATACCTTTATTGCTGGAATGGAAAGAGAAAATAAAGGATATAATGAATTATTTCCAAAGGAAGTTGTCAATAACCTTAATGATTGGTACTACGAAATAAAATATAAAAGTGATGATGGCATTAAAACGGAAATATTAAAAATCAATAATAAGGAAATTAGATGATAAAGTTATGACATTAAATGAACGAAAAGAAGAAATAAAAGAAATCGCCATTAATAATTATTCAAATGGAGCTTCAATATATACACTAGTAAATAATAATTATTTAGATCATATTATTAATAAAATTAACGATGAAAAAACATATCCAAATACACTATCAGTTGTAAAAAAAGGATATTTAACAGGAAATGAACAATTTGTTGATGTATTAAATGAAACTCTATTCTATTTTAATTCATGTTTTTTGCCATTAGAACATAAAGAAACACATTTTGCCAACTTGTTAGAAAATTACATTCCACAATTTTTATTATGTAAAAAATATTGGGGCAATAATAAATACATTCCGTACTATAGAAAAAACATGCAAAAACTGATTGCCAAAAATTTTTATGAAAACATTAAATATATATACGAAGATTATACTGACTTTTTTAATAATATTAATATAACAAACACATTAACACTAAATACTTCTGAAGAGTTAGAAAAAATAGTTACTCTTATGGAAGAATTTGTATGGTGCAATTGCAAATATAAACAATTTTCTTTAAGTTACCTTTTTACAAATCATAAATGTTACGAAAAAAGCATAAAGAAAAGATACTTTAATAAAAAATTAGATGTAAAAAAAGTAGTATATAAAGACTACTGTATGCACTGGGAAATACTTATTAACCAATACAAAAAAAACATAAATTATGTAAAAAAGTTTCTAAAATAAAAAAACTCATGATGAGTTTTTTTAATAATCCATTCTAAAAGATACTATTGCGTACCAATAATTATTATATTCGTATACACTAGCTGCCATTGCAACAGTATGATCCCTTAACATTGTTGCATTATGTGAAGGACTATTCTTCCACGCAGTTATAAAATCTACTCCTATTGAACCATTTCCTATTATCTCGCCAAAGCCATACCCAGCACCATCATGAGAATAATAAGTAGATAATTCTTTTGCCCTTTTATCAGCTTCTGCTTGTGCTTCAGCTGTAACTGGTAATTCATTCAATCCATTTGCTTTTCTATAAGCATTAATTTGCACAATATATGAATCAGAAACATCTTTTCTGTATCTTGCTGAAGGGGTTTCAGGTTTAGTAGTTGTTGTATTGTTTGATGATTTATTATTAGATATATTATTATCCTGTTTAATAACAGGTGTTGCCTTTTCTATCTCTTTTTTATAAACTGTTATTGTCGCTTTTTTAATAGTATTATTTCCGTTTGCATCAGTTGCAATCACGTTAATATCATAGTCCCCTTCTTGAGTCAAATCATACTCACCATCTATTGTTATTTTAACTTCAGTTAAATCAGTTGCTTCAAAATATTTTAGTAAATCTAATTCCTCTGAAGTTTGTTCTATTTTAATATTTTCTTCAAAAGTAGTGAATTCTGGAGAAGTAGTATCAACTATTTTAATAATCACTTTTTTAGATACGTTTTTATGCACAATATTAATATTGTAATCACCAACAGTAGGTTTATCATTGTTGATAACTAACTTTTTATCAACAATTTTAAAATCATCTGTCACAATTTTATATTCTGTTATATTCTTAATAGAATCAGCATCTTTAATATAATTAGATACATCTGCACTTATTTCCTCTCCTAATTCATAAGTAAATTCTTCTTTTTTTAAAATAATTGTATTAGATTTTTTATGTATTATAAATAATAATCCTACTAAAAATACAACTATTAAACAAATAATTACTAAAACTACTTTTTTCTTCATTTTACTCCTCCAACTTCTTATGTCTTTAATGTGGAAGAATCCACATTAATAAATACTTCTATTTAATCAAGTTGAAAATGATATGTTTTCTCATATATAAACTCAACTTGATTTGAATAAACAGCAAGATAATAATACGCTCGTGCTTTATATCTTCTAACTGTTCTTTCATCCTTTTGGATTTTATTAGATATTTCTCTATCGCTTAATCCATAAAAACATTTCCACTTTAAAAATTCACCAATAGTTTTATCCTTTTTTTGAATTTTCAATACATTACGGATATAACTTCCTGTTTGATCATCAATCCAAGATAAACGATCTAACAATTTAACTTCTGAAGAATTGCCACCTTTCTTATTTTCTGAAAACATAACAAAACTTGCTGAATTAAATGGGGTGTTCATTGCTTGTTTTAATCTTTTTTCTACTAACGGTTGATATAGATCACAAATTTCCTTTCCGTTTTGTGATGTTCTATCCAAATCTATCTTTGATATTATTATATCATCAAATAGTTTCATTATTCACTCTTTGTTTTGTCATTTTCTTCAGAAACTGAGATTTTGTGAACATTTACTGCTTTATTCATCTCTTCATCATAATCAAATTCTACTATATCATTTTCATCTAATGTTTTAAATCCTTTCATCACAATATCTGAAAAATGAACATATATATCTTGCTCCTTTTCACTTGATGATATGAATCCATATCCTTTCTCACTGCTAAACCATTTTACTTTTCCTTGCATATTTTCTTTCCTTTCTTTTCTTTTATTTCATTACTACCTACTGCTATATTATATAATCTATCAATTCTGTTTGTTAATTGATTGATTATAATCATTAAAACACTAAATACTACTAATAAATAAAAACTACTCATTAAACTTTTTAACTCTACAAAGTTATAAATTAACAATGCACTAACAGGTAGAAATAACAAACCACTCACCAAAATACAAAAAATTTTATTTAATGAATATCTTTGTTTTCTACTTAAATATAGAACTACAAATAAAGTTATAATAAAAGTGACAATATAAATATCTAAAATAAACTTTTTAAAATCAACATAACTTAACAATGTTAGTTCTTTTTCACAACAGATATATTTATCAAATAAGCAGAAGATACTATTTGTTGCTAATATTATAAAATAAAGTATTAACCCTAATATTAATAAGTATTTGATTACTTTTAATATTTTAGATAACTTATAATAACTTCTCATTCTTTTATTATTTCCTTCGTCACACCAATACTTCTCAGAACTTTCACTACACAAATCTTCATAAATTTGTTTTATTTTTTTAATACTGTCCCCTCCTTTTCTAATTCCAACGAAATGGATAAAGCTCTGTCTATTAGTTTCATAGTTTTCTCATCTAAAGTTTTAATATAAGAAATTATTTGCTCCTTTGAAATAGTTAAAACGCACTCGCATAATGCCATTTGATTTTTAGCAGTTATAACATGAACAGGTAAATGTGTTTTTTTGAGTTTAGTTGTTAATGGGACAACAATGATTGTAGGAGAAAATGTATTTCCTAAATTATTTTGAACAACCAAACATGGACGTCTTCCGAATTGAACATGTGATGATATATTTTTTAATTCTACATCATATACCTTTCCTCTTCTAATTTCATTCATATAAAATAACTCTTAACTACACATTCAATCTCTAAAATATAATAAGCATCACGAGGATATTTTACTTTTCTTCTGGGTTTATGAAACATATCATCATATACAATACGTAATATACAAGGATACCCCTCTTTTCTTAATAATTGTAAAATCTTTTCCCTTCCTAATTTTTTTACTATTTCTCTACCACAGCAACAGTTCCCATACTTTCTCAGATGATACAAAATCCATTTAGGAATGACAGTATTATCATCAGAAAATCTCATAACAGTTGCTCCTCCCATAAAACTGATGAACTAAATTTAAACTACCTTTATTAAATCTACTGCAAAGTCACTTCTGACATCAAAACATTTAACCTCATCAATACCATCAAACAAGTAATAAATAGTATTATTACAAATCTTAATGATAGTAAGAAAATAGCCGTGATCTTCAGATAATGCATTATAAATACGATACCTTTCTTTTTCTTTAAAAATCACTATCACCTCACTTTACTTTTTTAATATAATGTTTACACTAGTAAACGATATGATTAAAAAAAATAAAATATATACTACTAGAAATTTACTACATAAAAACACTTCAAATTACTTTCAGCATTATACCACACCACCTCCAAGCTACTTCCAAAGTCGTTTACACTAGTAAACACTTTCTATTAAAATAATAACCTTTATTTTTATAAAAGTCAATACCCTATTAAAAAAATTATATTCAAATAAATTGCTGTATAGTTTTTCTATACAGCCGATACTCATTTCAATCCTTAATAGATTTAACATAATTTTCTAAATTAAATAATGTTTTATCCAGTTTGTCTTCGTCTTCAATTGAAATAGTACCGATAGTACCAATTAAATTAAATAATTGTTCCATTTTTACTACCAAAGAATTACAATTCATTAAATCATTAATAGTTTTATTGTAATTTTCCTCTAACTTGTTTAATTCTTGTACAACGTATTTCATTACTTCACAAGGAATATCTTTTCCCTCATTTAGATATTCATTTACTACTGCTAAAACTACTTCTACTTCATTTCTTTTTTCTTTGATCATATATACTTTCCTTTCCCATAATTGGCACTACATTTAGTGATGTCTTATCCTTAAGTTTATTTAGACACACTTCTAATATCCGAATTGTAGATTCATCATCCAATTGGGTAGATAAAGTAAAATCTTTCTCACCTTCTACTACGAGAATTTTAATACTTTTTACTTGTCCTACTGAAGACTGTCGTTTATACAAAATTTCACCTGCCTTCCTTACTATAAGTCAGGATGAAAACATCACCCTAATCATATATGTCATCTTATACAACCTCCTACTACAAAAATATAACTATGTTATATAAAAATAATTTTATCAAAAATATATTGAATTGTCTACTAGTATGAACAATATAGGATAATATTTTTTATAAAAATGTTTATATTAGTAGACATTTTTATAAAAAAAGAGTAAAATAATATTGAAGTCAATTTTTTATGAAAGGAGATAAATAATGAGTAGGGAATCTGCTGTAAGACTTATTTTGATTGAATATTTAGAACTACATAATATGAGTTTATCAGAATTCGGGAGAAAATCAAAAGTAAACAAAGCAACATTAAGTAAACTACTAAATAATAAATATGGTAAGATAGGAATATCTGGTGTAATTTTAGGACTTATAGCAAATGGTATGTGTATGGATTTGCCTGAACTAGAAGAAAAGATTATTGAATATCAAACTGCATACCAAAATGGTGAAGTAAAACCAAAAACGTATACTGATAAAGACAAAATGATTGCTCTTATATCCGATAATATTAAAAAATTAGATGTTGAAGAATTAAAAATTCTACATAGCATTATTTTAGAAGTTGATAAAAAAACTCTAAAAAGTTTAGACATAATAATTAAAAATATGAAAAATATGCAATAGAACATATTTTTTATTTTTTAATATGATATTTCATAGTCATCATAAAAATCCCTATCATGCTCTTGTTCTTTTTCTTTAAACCATCCCAGTTCTTCATCTCATTCTATTTCATTTTTATCAAATCTATCAATATTGTTTATGATAGATTTTTTTAAATATCCAAATTTATTATCTATAATCTCATTATTTTCATCTAAAAAATGTCTTTTAACTACACTTGATGTAATGTAATGCGTTATTGTCACTATATTTGTAAATTCATATTGTTTTAATAATTGTTTAAATAATTTATCATACTTATAGAGTTCTATATCATCATCTTTTAAATATTTTCTTTTAATCAAATCTTTGGTAATAGAATGGTGTGTTTTATTTGAGTTTAAATTATCTGATTTTGAAGATTTTTTTTCATTTATGGTTTTATCTATTTTATCTATTTGTTCTTTAGTATTTTCTTTATTAGTATTTATTTGTGTGCCTTTTTCGGTATCTCCTTTAACGGCATCTCCCTTTTGGGTATCTGGATGATCTTTTTCTAATACATTAACAGGAATTTCTCTAATTATGTAATCATACTTATAATACCCTTTTTCTCCTCTGCCTTGTTCTCTTACCACATATCCTCTATTTATTAATTCACTCAGTATATTTCTAATTGCTTTTTTGCTTTCTTTACTAACAGCAACTAAACCATTCAAAGAATAATCCCAGTCCTCTGGTAAACTAAGCATGAATGATAATAACCCTTTCGCTTTGTATGATAAATTTCTATCTTGTAAATGATAATTGCTCATAACAGTATAATTTTTCTGTTTTTCTATTTTAAACACTGCCATTTTACACCATCCTTTCTGTTTTACGACATAAAAAAAAGAACTGGATTATCAGTTCAATTAATATAAATAACATGTGTTATCAGTATTCCTGCATTAGTTCTTTTGGTTTTTTTAAAATTGAAATTTCTAACGAATTTGCATAATCTTCAAATTTACTTACAACTTCTTCTTCCATCTTAACAGTCACACGAACATAGATATTATATGTAGTTTCTATTGTGCTATGTCCTAATCTTTTTGATACTGCTTTTATATCAGCTCCAGCTTCAATTAATCTTGTAGCATGTGTATCTCTAAAATCGTGAAATCTACAAGGTATACCTAATTCATAATGTATTACTTTAAATGGATGCTTACATGTATCTGTCCCTTCAAATACTCCATTGTTCTTTACAAATATTAGATGAACTTCTGGTAATGCTACATCAATTTCTGCATAAGCATTTACTATTTTTGTTTCTGGTTTATTCGTGTAAGGATTCATAACTTCTTTAGCATAATGTTTCATATATAAATCACCATATTGTTCTCTAAATATTTCTTGTTCATATTTAAATTCTTTTAGAGCATTTAATAATGTATCACCAATTTCAATTACTCTATGACTTGATGGAGTTTTACAATTGCCAAAATACCAAACTGTGGTTGAATTTCCTTCTATCAATCTCCTTTTTGTTCCACCAGATTGATTTTTTTTGATAATATTTCTATCTACTCTCAATGTTTTGTTTTCAAAATCTATATCTTCCCATGTTAATCCAAATACCTCTGATATACGTAATCCAGTATAATATGCAGTTAAAAAAGCATAATAGATAGTATGACTATTTCTAAACCTATTAAAAATAAGCTCTATTTCTTCTGGTGTAAATATATGTGCAGGATCAGTTTGGGGTGCATCATACTTTGGTATTTTGACTTTTAATGCAGGATTAATTTTAATGAATCCAACTACATCAGTTGCATATCCTAATGCTCCTTTTAACACTTTTAAAATTGTTCGTAAAAAACTTTTAGAAAATCCTTTTTCTACATAAATATTATTTATAAATTCTTGTATCGTTGCTGACGTTATTTGTGATAATCTATAAAATCCTAATCTAGGTTTTATATGATTTTTAATAATATTCTCATAGGTAATTATAGTTGCGTATCTTAAATTAATGTTGCAATACATTTTCATCCAATAATCAAGATAATCAGAAAACGATACTGTTGATGGTTTAAAAACATTACCAGTATTTGTATATTCGTTATATGCCTTCATACCAGCTTCATACGCTTCTTGTTTTGTTTTAAAACCAGACTTGTTAATAAACTTCCTTTTTCCATCTTGTGGTGCTATTTCGAATCTGTATTGATAGTAATTCCCCCTTTTCATTGTGTTCACTTGTGCCATAAATTTTTTCCTCCTCTAAATCTTTTAGAGAACGAAAAAAATCAACACGAATGTTGATTTCATGATTTTGTGTGCATAACACAAACCCTTTATTTATATGGGTTAAATAGATTTGTGTGCATGATTTTTTATTTTTCGCACACAAATTGCACACAATTTAATGATTTTGCACACAATTTAGTGTTTTTTTGACTAATTCCAATCGTACAAACCCTTATAAAATAAGCTATTTACCACAGCATTGTTTGTACTTCTTACCAGAGCCACAAG
>CABUID010000015.1 GCA_902491575.1 uncultured Bacillota bacterium | reverse complement strand
ATGGAAACAAAAAAAATTGGTTTATTCCTAAAAAAAAGCAAATCACTTTGCTTTAATTATAATTTAAAATATCTTTTAGTTTTGCTACCAAAAAATCGACAGCTACATCATGCTTATTATCATTGGGTATAATAATATCAGCATATCTTGAAGAAGGATTAACATAACGATTAAACATAGGTTTAACGGTTGTTAGATATTGAGAAATAACATTATCAAGCGAGCGACCTCTTTCTTCTATATCTCTTTTTAATCTACGTATAAAACGAATATCTTCATCACATTTCACAAATATTTTAACATCGGCACAGTCACGAATCTTTTTTTCTTCTAAAACTAAGATGCCTTCTAAGATAATTACTTTTGTAGGGTGAACTAATAAGGTTTCTTTCATACGATTATGATTGACAAAATCATACATAGGTTTTTCAATACTTTCACCACGAATTAGTTTTTGAAGATGTTCAACAAATAATGTGTTATCTAAAGAGTTAGGGTGGTCATAATTTGTTTTTACACGTTCTTCCATACTTAGATGAGATTGATCTTTATAATAATCATCATGACAAATGACAGTAATGTCAACAGACTTTAATTTTTCGACGATTTCTTCCACTACAGTTGATTTTCCAGAAGCAGAACCTCCACTGATGGCTATAATTAATGGCTTCATAATTTTTTCTCCCTTTACTTCTTCTTTATTATAAAGGTCTTTTTAAAGTAATGAAATAAGAAAATGTAATCTTTTTTTTATTTTCCTTATTATTTTTTACTGAAATTCTCTAGTCAATTGAACATGCATAGTGTATAATATGGGCAGACGTTTAACATAAATGTTAATTGTTAAAATAAAAAATTAGGAGGAAAATTTATGTCAAAACAATATGTCTTCCACTTTGAAGATGCTTTTGGAAAAGGAAAAGAACTTCTTGGTGGTAAAGGTGCTGGCCTTGCTGAAATGACACACATTGGTGTACCCATTCCACAAGGATTTACAATTTCTACAGAAGCATGTACACTTTATTATGACTCTGGAAAGAAATTACCTGATGATTTAGTTAATGAAATAAAAGAAGCTATTCGCTCTGTTGAAAAGAAAACAGGAAAGAATTTTGGTGGGGATCATAATCCTTTATTAGTTTCTGTTCGTTCGGGTGCGCGTGTTTCTATGCCTGGTATGATGGATACAATTTTAAACTTAGGTTTAAATGATAAAACAGTTGAAGTCTTAGCAAAAGAAACAAATAACGAAAGATTTGCTTACGATAGTTATCGTCGTTTCATTTTAATGTTTACAAATATTGCTAAAGGTCATCCAAGAACAGCAATGGATAAAATGCTGGAAGATTTAAAAGAAGCAAAAGGCTATAAATTAGATACAGAAGTTACTGCAGAAGAATTGAAAGATTTAGTTAAAAAATTTAAAGATTATTATAAGCAAACATTTGGAGAAGATTTCCCATCTGACCCATATGTTCAATTAATGGAAGCTGTAACTGCTGTATTTAGATCATGGGATAATCCACGTGCGAATGTTTATCGTATGATGAATAATATTCCTTATTCTTGGGGAACTGCTGTCAATGTTCAATCGATGGCGTTTGGTAATAAAGGTGAAACATCTGGAACAGGAGTTGCTTTCTCTCGTGATCCAGCTACCGGTGAAAATGTTGTATCTGCTGAATATCTTCCAAATGCTCAAGGTGAAGATGTTGTTGCCGGTATCCGTACACCATTACACATTGATGAATTGAAAAGACGTATGCCTGATGTTTATGATCAATTTATGAAGACCATTAAATTAATGGAAAATCATTATAGAGATATGCAAGATATGGAATTTACAGTTGAAGATGGAAAATTATATTTCTTACAAACTCGTAATGGTAAAAGAACTCCTGCAGCAGCATTAAAAATTGCTTGCGATTTAGTAGATGAAGGCTTAATTGATGAAAAAGAAGCTGTTTTAAGAATTGACGCTATGTCATTTGATAAATTATTATTACCAGGATTTGACAAAGATGAATTAGCTAAAGCAACACCAATTGCTAAAGGTTTAGCTGCTGGTCCAGGAGCTGGAACTGGTAAACTGGCTTTTACAGCAGAAGAAGCAGAAGCAAGACATAATAATGGTGAAAAAGTAGTTTTAGTTCGTGCTGAAACATCTCCTGAAGATATCGTGGGTATGGTAGCTGCTGAAGCAATTTTAACAATGCGTGGTGGTATGACATCTCATGCAGCTGTTGTTGCTCGTGGTATGGGAAAATGTTGTGTATGTGGTTGTTCTGCAGCTGTTATTGATGAAGAAGCTAGAACCGTTACAATTAATGGAAAAGTTTACTCAGATCAAGACGTATTTTCTATTGATGGTTCAACAGGCAATATTTATTTAGGTTCAATTAAAACTGTTCAACCTGATTTAACTGCTGGATATTTCGGTCGTTTAATGAGTTGGGTAGATGCAAATAGAACTTTGAAGATTCGTACAAATGCAGATACACCTCGTGACGCTAATCAAGCTAAAATTTTTGGTGCTGAAGGTATTGGACTTTGTCGTACAGAGCATATGTTCTTTGATAAAGATAGAATTTTCTCAATGAGAAAAATGATTCTTGCAGATACTGTTGAACAAAGAGAAGCAGCATTAGCTGAACTTGAACCAATGCAACAAAAAGACTTTGAAGGTTTATATGAAATCATGGATGGTTTGAATGTAAATGTTCGTCTATTAGACCCACCTCTACATGAATTCTTACCTCAAGAAGAAAACTTGATAGCTGAATTAGCTAATGCAATCGGTAAAACAGTTGATCAAGTAAAAGATAGAATTGCAGAGTTACATGAAGCAAATCCAATGATGGGACATCGTGGTTGCCGTTTAGCTGTTACCTATCCTGAAATTTGCAGAATGCAAACTAGAGCAATTATTAAAGCAGCTATTAATGTTTCTAAAAGAACAGGAAAAATGGTATCACCTGAAATTATGGTACCATTAGTACTTGAAGTAAAAGAATTAAAATATGTAAAGAATATTATTTGTGAAACAGCTGATCAATTGATTGCTGAAGCAGGAATGGATATGAAATACCATGTTGGTACAATGATTGAAATTCCTCGTGCAGCTTTGTTAGCAGATGAAATTGCACAAGAAGCTGAATTCTTCTCATTTGGAACAAATGATTTGACTCAAATGACTTTTGGTTTCTCACGTGATGATGCTGGCAAATTCTTACCTGCTTATTATGAAACAAAGATTTTTGAAGAAGATCCATTTAAGACATTAGACCAAAATGGTGTTGGAAAACTAGTTAGCATGTCTGTAAAACTTGGACGTTCCACAAGAAGTGATTTACATGTTGGAGTATGTGGAGAAACAGGTGGAGATCCTAAATCAATTGAATTTTATCATAACGCTGGTTTAGACTATGTTTCTTGTTCGCCATTCCGTGTACCAGTAGCACGATTAGCTGCTGCTCAAGCTGCAATTAAAGCAAAAAAATAATAAAATATTAAACGTACGGGTTCTTCACTTTCTTAATAAGGCTCAGGATTAAGAATAATATTATCGAATGATATTATGAAAAAGAACGAAGTATTATATTAGAAATAAATTAAAGATTAAGTTGACGAACTTATTTCAACTTAATCTTTTTTTGTATAATTCATTGTAAATTTCATAAATAAAAAAAACAGTTACCCTTTATGGATAACTGCTTTATTAAAAGACTACTTTTACTATAATAAAGATTGATTATTAATTAATAATTTAAAAGTTAAATGAAAAAATTCGCAAGCTCTTTTACAAAGCATCATTCTGGATAAAAAAATTTCAAAATAATCCATAATTGAACATATATTCGTATCAATTGTTAAGTTCAATGTCAAAGTTTTATTTTCTTTATCAATAACAACTCTTGATGATTCTGCCGCATAATTTACTCGATTGTGTATGCCGTAAATGTCCATGTTTTTTCGTACACGTGTTCGGCGCACGTCTGTTTTATCGGCTAAAATCAAAGCAGAAGAAACGTCACTAACAGGATAAGCAGAAGATTCATCATGATTCCCAATTGCCGTAATAATGGTAGCAATATCACGACTATTCATTTTTAAATTATCTAAAATACGAAATGCCATAATAGCACCCGATTTTGCATGATCTTCACGATTGATAACATTACCAATATCATGCATATAAGCAGCAATTTTGGCAAGTTCAATCGTATGTTCATCATAGTCTAATGTTTTTAAAATATATTCTACTACGGCAACACAACGTAAAACATGATTAAATGAATGTTCAGTGTATCCGATGGCTTCTAAATATTTGTCTGCTGATTCAATATAAGTATTGATTTCTTGATTGTTTTTGATTTCCTTAAATGTCATTCAGTTCATCCACTCCTTTTCTATATACTATCAGTATATCAAAATTAAATGAGATAAAACAAAAAAATGCAGAATTTTCTGCATTTTGTTTAATCCTTAGAAGGAAGTTCAAGTGTTTTGATGGTTATTCTATCATCTGAAACATCAAATCCAAAACCACCATTAAATGCTCCATTATAAGTCAAAGTCATATTGGAATTTGAAGAATCAATGAGTGACAAAACAGTTCCTGGGATTGTACCTTGAACTTTAACATCAAAATTCATTGCATTAATATAACCATCACTATGAATCTTTATTGTATAATCTAAATTTAATACCGTAGGAAGAACGGAAATAATAATCGGTTTAATAGTCGATAACAATAGATAAGAAGGATTAGTTGTATCTATCGCATTGATTTTAGCATCTAATTTTGTATTTAAATCTACTTTCCAAGTCGTATAGTCAAATGATGAATTTAAAGTGACATTTTTCTTTTCTGTGATTTTGGTATATTCAAAATATTTGCTTGGATTGACTTCATAAGCTACTTCAAGAAGACTAACCACACAATCACGAGTTCCTTGAGGAGTATTGTCAAATAATTTACCTTCTGCAAATGTTTCATCGATAAACGTTAGATAATCATTAGCAGTCATTTTACCAGATAGAAAATCATCTGTTTTGGTTTGAATGGATACAATTGTACCTTGATTAATAAGTTCACTTACAGAAGAATTATCAACTGGTGGAACTTGACCAGAAAATGCATCCAATACATTTACAATTTGACTCGCTATATTATTTACTTCATCTGTAGTCAAAAGGGTTTCGGCAGTAGCCTCATTGTCGTCTACTTTATCGTATTGAATTAAATTTAAACCTTTTTGATAAATTTTATGTTCTTGATCTGTTTTACTTTCGCTTTTTTCACTATTATCCAAATTTGGATTATTTTGGAATTTTAATTCTGTTTCCGTTGAAAGATTTCCTAAAATTTTAGCTGCCATATAGCTTTCTGTATTTGTAATATCCGCATTTGGAGTTTTACGAATTCCATCTACATCTAAGTTGGTTTGTAATTCTGCTGAAGTATCTAAATTACCATTGATTGTAAGTATAGATGTACCTTCCATATTATATGAAGATTGTTCAAGAATGGTTGTATTCACCATACTAAAATCACCTTTTAAATTAGCATTTAAAGACAATCCTAAAAAACTTTTTGTAGAAATTTCTTCCAATTTATCGGTTGTTTTATCAATGGCTACATTTACCAATTCATTTCCAGTAGCATTATCTATCTTCTTTTCCTTACCATTACATGAAATTAACGACATGGACATTATTCCAGCACAGCAAAACAATATAATATTCTTTTTCATATTGATTTCTCCTTTTCATATATTTATTCTATATTATGCCCATATATAAGTCAAGAAAAGTATGTTATACATAATTTGGCATTATTTTAAACAAATTTGGTAAAATTCATTGATTTTTTCGAATAAATCTATACTTAACTCACTATAAATAACATTGTCTATTGTTTTTACATATTCAACTTTATCGTCATAGTCTTTCATGCTTTTAAGTTGTGCATCGACTTCTTTACGGTATTCATTGGCTCTATTTGAATACATTAAAGAGCTATGACCAGCATCAAGTGATTCATAATAAGTAACATTCGGATTTGTAATAAGATTTTTATTGAATAAAATAGAATCTTCTTTAAAACGAATCGTTGTATCTTGATGACCATGAGCTATAAAAAATGGTGTAGTCGTATGATTTATACCATCAATTCCAGTATAGAATTCATTTCCTTTGAAACGTACATTTTGTATGAGTTCAACAATACCTTTTCCTGTATAGGCTAAAGGTCCCACATAAGATTTACCTTTATTAAAAATTAAATTTTCGGCATCATTATAACCAGAGAGGGAAACACTTCCATAAATATCTTGCGTTTGAAAATTAAAGATAGATACTGTGGCGTATCCTCCCCAAGAAAAGCCAAACAATAATTTCTTCCTGTTTTTGAAACGGATATCTTGGTTTAAATAATCAAGAGTGTTTTTTAAATCAATAACGGATTGTAAAAATCCATTTGCTTTTCCTGTAGATGAAAAACATCCAGAATTATCATAAGAGAAAACACTATAATTATGATCTAAAAAAAATAAACATTGTGCAAGAAGACTATCTGCACCATCATGGATGCCATGTGACATGATAATTAAAGCTTTTTCATTTTCATGAGGATAATAATAACCAGCCAGTATCTCTTTTCCAGAAGAGTAAGAAAGAGCCTGTCGTGGATAATTTTCTTTCACATCTTCATAGCAAACAATGCCTGGAGTTATTTTATAATCTGGACGTTCATAACGATTAAATAAGAGATTATATGCAATAATTCCTCCCACAAAATTAATTACTATGCTAGCGATAATGGTAATTCCTAAAATCACAAAAATTTTTTTAAGAATTTTTTTCTTCTTTGACATATCTTTTTCCCTTTCAAAGAACTGAAGAAAATAATTGGATGATTTGATTCATCAACTCAAGATTTACTTCGCTATATAAATAATGATTGACGGATTGATTGAATAATTTTTTTTCTTCATAAGATAATTTATCTTGTTTACGTGCTTCCATTTTAATTATTTTTTGTGCAATTTCATTTTGATATTGAATTGCCGAATTAGAATATAAAATAGAATTGTGTCCGCTTTGTAATGCTTCGCCATTATAATATATCACATTCGGATTTGTAATCCTATCTTGATATGCTATAATCGATTGCTTTTTAAAAGATATGATATTATCTTCAACACCATGGGCAATAAGTGTTGGAGTATTTTGTTTATTGATTCCATCAATAGCAGTAAATTCTGTGAAAGAGCCAAATAAATATTTTTGATAAGCATCTAAAAAAGGCTTAGATAATAAGGCGGGTTTTCCTGCTTTTTCTACACCCTTATTTAAAATGAGTTGATAGGCATCATTAAAAGCTGAAATACTAGCACACGCTTTAATATTCTGGCATAAGGACAATACAGAACATACAGCATAACCTCCCCATGAATGACCAAATAAGAAAAAAGGATAAAGATTATATTTTTCTTGATTATTTAAAAAAACTAATGCATGATACAAATCGACTAATGATTCACACATTCCTACAGTTGAATCTCCTTGCGAGTCGTATGTACCTTTATTATCAAAGGCAAAAACATGAAAGTGATTCTTTACAAAAAAAGATATAAAAGGCAAATAATCATCTGCACCTGCATGGGAACCATGAGATATGATTACCAATCCTTTAGGATGATTAGAGGGATAAAAATAGGCTTTTAATAAAACATCATCCGATGGAAAAAACAATTCTTCTCGTGGCAATTGTTTTTTTAAAAGAAGATAATTACAAAGTCCTGCTGTGATTTCATAATTAGGGCGTTCATATCGTGAAAACATTTTATCATATATGGTGATTGAAGTTGCAATTGTTAAAGCACTAAGAGCACCCGTAGTTAATCCGAATATTTTGGTAATTTTATCTGACTGCATAATGACCTCCTTTATTTATTAGTATTATCCTAAAATGAAAAAAAGAGCCAAAGCAGACTTAATTGTAAAAATTTAAGAAAAAAAATTATAAGTTGGTTCTATTTAGTGGAGATCAGTTTTAGTTACCAATATAAACTTGAACTTCATAATTCCAATACAAAATACCAGATACAATGACAAATTGTATTGAAAATGATGGGATAACATCATAAGTAATTTTTGCTCTGTTCATTAACTCTTTTAAGATTTGCTCTTTATTGTCTTCTGTGCAATGAGCACATAAATATTTACCTTTTGGTAATTTTTTTAATCCATCTATTTCTGTATAATGTTTACAAACAGCAAAAAGCCTTGTTATTTCTTTTTCTTTATATAAACCAGCTAAATCTTCAAAGGTAAATTGATCTTTTAAGTCAGGAGTAATCTGTTCGTAAAAATGACTAAGATAATTCCAAAGATTATCAATGGTTGGCATTTCTAAATTATTGGATAGTAAAATAACACGTTCTGGATATTCTTTTAGAAAAAAGCCATTAAATGCTTGTTGGCTTAGTAATTTTCTTTGATAATCTGCTTTTGCTAATTGTATTTTTGATTTTCCATATTGCAAAGATGCGATTTTTTCATCTGCCTTTTTCTCGGCTTTTTCTAAGAAATCAATAATTTTTTCAAGATGATTATATTCTAAAACTTTTTTAATTTCCTTTAATGGTAAATCCATAAGTTGTAAAGCACGAATTGTATTTAAACGAACAATATCTTGTTCTGTATAATAGCGATAATGGGTCCATTCATCTTTTTTACTTGGTTTTACTAATCCAATTCGATCATAGTGTCGTAGTGTTATATTTCCTCCATTAGAAGATACATGGGCATCCATTACTTTAAGTAAAGGTGCTATTGTTATATCTTCATTTGTTGTAGATAAGGTAAGATTTTTTAATAATGTTAACTTTGAAAATTTATATGTAGAAAATGCGTTATATTTATCTGCCAAAAATGGAAATATTTTTGGAACGATTGATGGAATCTATAACGATTTCGCTATTTGGTCTAAAACCAAAAAGGGAAATAGTAATTTGCCAGAGAAAAAAAATGATGGAATAAAAACATTAAATGTTATTAGTAATAATGGGGATGTTAATATTGAATTTATAAATAAATAATTTTATTTTTGAAAATAATTACAAAAAAAGAATTTGTTTTTTTAGATCATAATTTATTTTTCATCAACAGCACAAAAAAACTGCTTTTCATAGCAGTTTTTATATACCATATTATCGAATTATTTAAACATCTTTAAAACAGCTACCACCTATAAACTCACGTAATAAGGAGTTGCAAGGAATCCATTTTTCATCCATATCTTTGAAATATTTTAAAAATTTAATCAAACGATTGGCTTGAATATAATAAGGGCTATCCGAAGGTATTTCCTGTAAAGCAGGTAGTGCATGTTTCTTTAAAACACATAATTCATAAGTCAATGCAGAATTAAATACGAAATTACATCCTTCTTGATAAGGATAAATCCATTTGAATTCTCCCCGTCTAACCGATGGCCACATGGATAGTGTTCCTTCAGCAGATGTTCCACGTGTTTCTTTATCCCGGACAATTCTTCTTAACAAGCGAATGTCAGTGAAGGATATTGGATTATGATTATCGATATTTAATTGGAATTGAGGAGCAATGTATATTTTGAATTTTTGATGTTTTGGAATAGCATAGGATAATTGGTCATTTAAGGCATGGATACCTTCAATAATAATCGGAGTGTTGCTATCAATTTTTATTTTTGGTCCAAAAGTAATAGCACTTGTTTCAAAATTAAAAGTTGGTAGAGAAACTTCCTCACCATTAATCAAAGCTAAGATATGTTCGTTAAACAATTCTAAATCTAAAGCATGAATACTTTCAAAGTCTGGTTTTCCATATTCATCTAAAGGACATAAATCTCTTTTTTTGTAATACATGTCTAAAGAAATTCGTAAAGGTTGTATGCCTCTAGACATCAATTCAATTCTTAAACGATTGGAAAATGTTGTTTTTCCAGAACTTGATGGCCCTGCTATACAAATTAAACGAATATTATCGATATCTTTTTGGATGCTTTCACCTAAAGAAGCTAATAAATCATTATGCATGGTTTCACACATATTAATAAAATCAATATAAGTTTCAGCATTAATATGATTATTAATTTTTGAAACCAATTCTGCATTACAAACTTTGGCCCATTTATGCGATTTTTTTAATACTTTTGAAAAAGTAGGTTCATCATTGAAAGGTGGAATTTCTCCATTTGCTTCATAACGTGGATATTGTACAACAACTTGATTATCATAACTAAACAATTTATAATCTTTTAAATAACCTGTGGAAGGAACCATATATCCATACATATAATTTTCATATTGATTACAAGAATAAATATGACAATTTTTTTCAGGACGATATTTTAAAATAGCTTCTTTATCTTCTTGATGATTCATTTGATAATATTTACGAGCTTCTTCTTTAGAAATAGTCTTTTTTTCAAAAGGCAAATCTAAGGCAACAAGACGGTCCATTTCATTTTTAATCGCTTTAATCATTTTTGAGTCGGCTATAACATGATCAGGTTTTAAAATCGAAATTAATAAAGAACGAGAGATATTATAACTAATTTTCATTTGATAATCAGGATAGATATTATGATAAGCCATAGCTAAAAGATAACGTAAACTGGTTTCATAAACTTTAACAGCATCATAAGAAGTATTATCTAATAATTCAACATTACAATCAAAACAAAGTTCATAGGTTAATTCACGCAAGCGATTATTGACCTTAGCAACGATATATTTTTTACTATCTTTTGGCTCGATAAGTGCTAAAATAGGGGTTTTTTCATTTAGGGTGATGGTCTTTTCATTTAATTTAACTATAAACATATTTACTTCTCCTTTAAATTAATACAATTTAGATTTCACGTAATAATATTAACATTAAAGACCATTTTATGCAAGAAAATAAGTTTTTAAAACAGTAAAAATAAAACCTTCTGATCCCTTAATTTATAAATAAAAAGAATGACCTAAAACTTTGTCATTCTTTTTGAATAAAGTAATTATAAATTAATCTTTATTTTCTTCGTGATCTACTTTTGTAGAGTTCTCATTTGTGGCTTTTTTAACACCATCGACTAATTTCGTTCCCAAAACACCTGCAAGTAAGGATTTAATATCAATGCCCAATGTTTTATCTAAACTATCGATTAATTGACTACCATTATTGGTAACTTCTTTCGCTAAATTAGCTGTATTTCCTTCACCATACATTGTTATATTACCAATTTGACCATATGCTGCAGCAAGTGGCTCACTATAAGCTTTGACGATTTCAGGTAATACATTTGAATTTAAGATTAATTCTAAGACAGAAGCTTCACCCATTTTTTTCATGGCTTCCGCTTTCTTTTCGATAGCTTCTGCTTCTGCTTTTCCTTTTGCTAAGATACCAGCAGCTTCTTGTTCGGCAGCGAATTTATCCGCTTCTGCTTTTGCTCTTAAAGCTTCTGCTTCTTGAACAAATTCAAATTTTTTAGCTTCAGCAGCCTTTTGTCTTTTATAAAGTTCTGCTAATGCAGTCTGTTCAGCTGCATATCTTTCAGCATCAGCAGTCTTTTTAACTTTAGCTTCAAGTTGTCTTTCTTGCAATTCAACTTCTTTTTGACCAAGTTCAACTTCTCTTTCTCTTTTGGCAATATCTGCATTTACTTTTGCAATGTTAATTTCTTCTAAACGTTTTTGTTCCTCAATGGAATAAGCAGCATCAGCAGCAGCTTTTGCAGTATCGGTTTGTGATTTCAATTCAGCCGTTTTTAATGCTAAAACTGTATTTTGTTCGACAATTAATCTTTCAGCATCTACGCGTGCTTTATTGGCTGATTCATTCGCTTCTGATTGAGCAATTTGAACATCTCTTTCAGCTTGTGCTCTAGCAATCGAGGCGTTTTTGGAAATTTGAGCAATATTATCTACACCAAGATTTTCGATAACTTTATTATTATCAACAAAATTTTGAATCGTTAAGTTGATAATTTGTAAGCCCATTTTTGCCATATCTTGCATTGCATTTTCTTTGACTTTTTCTGCAAATAAATCTCGGTTATGAACTAATTCTTCTAATCTCATTTGACCGATAATTTCACGCATGTTACCTTCTAATACTTCTTTGGCAATGGATCGGATGCCTTCTAAATTCTGTTGCAAGAAAATTTGAGAAGCTTTAGCAAGTGCTTCAGAAGAACTATCAATTTTTATATTAGCAACACCATCAACAAAAATATTAATAAATTCTTTTGTAGGTACAGAACTTGCTGTTTTAATATCCACTTGAATTAAACTAAGTGGAATTTTATCAACTCTTTCTAAACCTGGAAATCTTAAACCTGCTTTTCCTATTAAAGTTCTTTGTTTAAATGGTCCTGTGATAATAAAAGCAGTGTCAGGAGGTGCTTTAACATAAGAAACTCCTATAAGAATTAAAACTAATACGATAAAAGCAACGACAGAAATCAAAACGATACCCCATGTTGGTAATGTGAAAAATACCATATATTATCCTCCTTTCATGAGATTTGTGTGTTTACAACAAGCAGTAAAAGCTGTGTTGCTAAATAAAAAACTTTTACTACTTAATTGCAGTAAAAGTTTTGTTTTTTAATTCAAATCGGATAGTAATTATCGGATTGACGAATTTGACCCCTTTTATGGGAAACTACTTCCTTTTACAATTATATTATAGCATATTGTGATTCATTTTCAATAAAAATCGCTGAATACTTGTGAAAAAACAAACAATTTCATTAAAAACTTAATTGGTTTTCATTTCTTTTATTACACTAATGGATAAAAGAATAGATACGATTAAAGTTAAAATATCGGAAAGAGGTTGAGCAAATTGAATCCCTCGAATATTAAAAGATAAAGCAAAAATCAATGGTATAAAGAAAAGACCTTGCCTAGAAAGTGCTAAAAGCGTTGCCCGAAACGATTTTCCAATGGTTTGCATTAACATATTAGCTGGACTAAAAATTCCCACCAAAGGTAAAGTAAAACAATGAATTTTGAGTGTTTGAACACCTATTTTTAAAAAATAATCATAGTTTTCAATATTTGTATTTTGCTTGCAAAATAATTCCACTAAAAAATTAGAAAAATAATAACATCCTATCGATAAAACAATTAATATAGAGAAAGAAACGATAATGGTAAAGTAAAATCCTTCTTTTACTCGATTATATTTTTTAGCTCCATAATTAAATCCACAAACAGGTTGAAAGCCTTGACCAAATCCTAAAATTACAGAAAAAGGAAGATTGGTAATTCTTGTCACGACACTCATAGCAGCGACAACATCTGTTCCATATTTCTTACAAACTTGATTTAAACAAATGGTGGCCACACTTCCTATTCCTTGACGAATTAAACTTGGTAAACCTCCATTGACAATCGACTTATATAAAGAAAGATTTAACCGAAAATTTTTAAAATGTATCTTCACATTGTTGGATTTATGAATGCCTATTCGAAGCAAAATAAAACTAACAATTTGTGAAATAAATGTAGACAATCCAGCACCATGCATTTTTAAAAGTGGAACAAGCAGGAAGTCACCTAATATATTTAATAAAGCACCACTTCCCATCCCAATCATAGCATAGAAAGCATTCCCTTGAAATCGTAATTGGTTATTCATCACTAAGGAAGCACACATAAAAGGTGCACCAAGTAATATATAAAATAAATAGATTTTAGCAAAAGGTAGGATTTCATCGTTTGAACCTAATATTTTTGCAAAAGGGGTAATAAAAATGATTCCAAACGTAGAAAGAACAATTCCAAAGATAATCGATGAATAATACCCAGTTGCTGCCATTTGCTTAGCATCATTTATATTTTTATTTCCTAATTCTCTAGAAATGTAGTTTCCTGATCCATGTCCAAAGAAAAAACCACAAGCTTGAATTAAAGCCATCATAGAAAAAGTGACGCCTACTGCTCCAATGGCTTCAAATCCTAAAGAACTAACGAAGAAGGAATCAGCCAAATTATAAAGTGAAGTGATTAACATACTAATAATCGTTGGAATGGCCAAACGACTAATTGTTTTTTTTACATTACCATTCGTCAATAAATCATATTTTTCTTCTGCTGTCATTTTATCACTTCCCAACATTAGAATTATAAACAATTCCAATAAAAAAATAAATTAAATATTTATTTTTCTAAATGCTGTATTAATTGATGTATAATTGGTTTCATTTCTTTTGAACCCGTAAATAAAAATACACAATTTTCATAGGATTCGTTTAAAAAAGAGGAATTATACATAAAGATTTTTTTATTATCAATCACCATTCTTAAAGCCTTTTCTTCTTCCTCTCCCATATGTAAAAAAGGAAGAACATAAGCTTTTTTAGATTGATGAAATACATGAATGTATTTTTTTAAGAAGCACATTAATCTTTTAGGACGATCTGGATGATAGACGATATATAATTTTTTTTCTGGAAATTCTTGAAAAATTGCATTAATCGTTGAAGCAATTTCGTTAGGATGATGACCATAATCATCGATAATGATGTTACTTTTTACAAATGTAATGTTGTATCTTCTACCGGCTTCTTTATAAGATTTTAATGCCTCAATAATTTGATTCATTTCTACATTCAAAGAAATACAACAAGCAATACACGCTAAAGCGTCAAGTAGCATATGTTTGCCATAAAATGGAAGATGTATCGAAAGGTAATTTTTGTGTTGATAAGTCATATCAAAATAAATTCCGTTTTCAGTATACTTTATATTTTTTGCTTTAAGTTCTGCGTTGTTTATACCAAAGGTTACTTTAGAAACATTCCTTTTATAATCAATAGAATCATTTAGAATTAATTGATTTTTGCATTGACGAAAAAATTGTTTAAAAGAATTACGGTATTGTTTTTTACTTGTAAAATATTCTACATGGTCATAATCGATATTGCCACAAACAATCATGTTGGGATGATAACTTAAAAAATGATCTCGATGTTCACAAGCTTCATAAACAAAATATTGAGCATTTTTATCGCCTTTACCTTGTCCATCACCAACTAAGTAAGATATTGGATAAATCTGACTTAAAACATGTTTTATCATGTTGGTTGTGGTTGTCTTACCATGAGTCCCACAAACGGCAATTGAAAAATAACGATCATTTAATGTGGACAACATTTCTTGATAAGTTTTAATTTTTTTATCTTTAAAATCAAATTTATTTAAAAAAGCATTACCTACAACAATTATATCAGCATCTTCATAATGCATTTCATCGAAAGATTCAATGATGATATGTCTGCTTTGAAGTTGATGCTCGATAAAGATTTCTTGATTCACATCGGCACCTTTTACATCATGACCTAAATCATATAAAATTTGTGCTAGCCCTGCCATTCCAGAACCTTTTATTCCTACTAAATAATATTTCATAAAAAATCACCATTACATTATATGCAAGTGGTGATATTAATATTTGAAATTAATTCTATTAATTTAGCTAAATTTTTAATATATTTTAAACTAGGTACATGAATAAATATTGTATTTTTATTATATTTTAGTACTTTATGATATACATAATTACATAAATAATTTGTTGATTTATTATTAATTAAACAATTAACTCCATTATATATAAAGTATTTATTTAATTTACTACAATTAATATCAGTTGTTAATAATCCGTTATCTAAAAATGAATTAACTTCTAATCGAATACTTTTTCTTAAATTATTTCTTAATCCTAGCATAATAATATAATTATAATTTTGTAAATCAATTTCTTGTATTTGCTTAACGATTAAAGTATAGGAATTCTCTAAAATTAATTTATTTAAATTAAAACAAAATTCTTATCTTCTACAAGATGAATTTTATTCAACAAAAAGTTAATTTTTTATTAAATAAAGCGTTTTATCGACTAATTCATCTATTGTAACACAATTATAACCTTCTACTGCAGTAATTAATTTTCTATGGAATGGCTCATACCATCTAGCAGGAATATTCTTTTCACCGACCATCATTCCTACAACACTACCAACAGTAGCACCATTACAATCGGTATCAAAACCACATTGAACAGCATAACAAATTGATTTTTCAAAGTCTTTATTACCATAAAGAATAGCATGTGCAACAATTGCGGCATTATTGACGACATATCCCCATTCCATTTCTACATTTTCATCATATTTCTTATGTAATAATGCTCGAGATTCTTCTTCGGTAAGATTATTTTTATAATTATGAACCACTTCCATAACATCTTCTCGCAAACGACAATTTACAGGGATTTGTTCTAAAGCTTTACAAATAATGGTTTCTGTATCATCGCATACAGCAGCAATCGCAATCATAGCAGCTACCCACATTTCTCCATAAATACCATTTTTAATATGAGAAATGGATGCATCATTAAAAGCCATTTTAGCCGCTTTTTCTGGATTCCCTGGATTGACATAACCAAAGAAGTCAGCACGTATTTGAGCACCAATAAATTCACGATATGGATTTTTATAAGTTGCAGTTTCTGGAGGAAGTAATCCTTTTGCAGCATTACAATATGCATAGCGTTCAGCTGTACAAGTCGTTACAATTGGAAGGAAACGCAACCAAGTTTCTAAAGCATCCTCTGAAGTAAAATCCTTGCCAAATGTTTCAACCATTTTTAAACCTAAAACGGTATAAGTGGTATCATCATCTTTTGGTGAAGCATCTTCTACTTTATCAATCCAACAACTATTTACATCAATCATTAATTCATCAATCATGGTTTGATTAAAATCAGTCGTTTTTATATAACGATGCATTGGATAATTATTAGTTTGTTTTAATAAAGGATATAAACGATTTGTTCTCCATCCTTCTATTGGTTTCCCAAGTAAACATCCTGCTGTTCTGCCAAGCCATGCACCAGTAATGCGTTCTTTTAAATTGGTTATATTTTGATATGCAACAGGTACAAAAGTTTGTTGAGGACGAGACGATAAAATCTCATCTAGTTTTGATGGTTCATCGTAATGAAAGGATGGATCGATGGGAGAATTCAACAATAATTCTCCTAAAGCAGCACCTAATTTTCTAACATCTCTTTTATCATAATTACGTTCTACAAATTCGCAAAAAGGAAGTAAATCATCAACAAGATGACCTTCTTTTTTGCACTGAATATACTCACACATAATGTATTTTTCATAATTCAGCCAAGCCCAATATTTTAAATTGCCCATAGTATTTCTCCTTAAGATTTCCTTGTAAAACATTATAACAAATTTTGAGTTCTTGTAAATGATAATCGCAATTATTGTCTTTAGTCCATCTAGTTTTTGATAAATAAAAAAAATAAAATGATTAAAAGTAGAAGATTTATTTGACAGGAAGAGGGAGTCTACTTATAATGAATGCTATACAGAGTAGTTAGTAAGCGTAAAGTGCTTATATGTGGGAGATGCATATAAGACGAACGAGTAATCGGCGGTTTACTAGCGCGTCCGCTGCAATGAAATAAGAAAAGCGGATCTTCTGGTTGTTCTAGGAGGTCTTTTTTATGGGAAATTACTTTCGTTATTTATGGAAGCATGTTGTATCTTTGGTTATTATTTTATGTATAGGTTTCTTATCTTCTTTTATTATAGGAGATTTGATTAACCAAAACCAAGCATATTATGAAGCAAAATTTGAAGTGGATAATATTCAAGAATTTAATGCGGAATTACTAATCAACGAAGATTTTTTAAATGAAATCAAAAACAATGGTGAAAATGATAAATATAAAAATATTGATATAGAAAAAATGCTTGCAAAGGGTGACTTTTCTTATTTTATTGAAGATAATAGGATTACAATTCAAACAAAATACAAATATTATGATTTGTTTTTTTTAAGTTCCAATAATACGATTGGAACACGTGCTAAAATGTTTATTAAAGATAGTGTATCCGCTATTGCCTTTAATCGATGTGAGGTTACTTTTTTGGATAGTAGTAATATCGTAGAATTAAAAAACGAATTTAATCGTTGGAAATTCGCTTTATTTAGTAGTTTGGGAGTGTTACTTGTTGAGTTATTGATTGGTTTTATATTATATAAAAAAAATAAAAATAATGAAAAAGAGGATGCTTTTCAATATGATAATATGACTTTATTTTCTTCTTGCTTCCATAAAGAATATTGGAAATTCGCTTTTAAACCCTATCGAAACGTCAAAGAAATTACAACCATTGCTATGTTATTTTCTTTAATGTTAGCCAGTAAATTTATACCAATACCGAGTGGCTTTGGTAATCTTGGATTATCCTTTACTTATTTATTTTTTGCGATTATTGCTTTAATATATGGCCCAATTTATGGTTTTGTAGTCGGTATTTTCTCGGATATTATTGGATTTTTCCTTACGAGTTCAGGTGGAGGAGTATTTAATTTTGGTTATACATTACAAGCGGCATTAAGTGGAATGATTTATGGACTTTGCTTTTTTAAAACGAAAGTGACTTTTTCAAAAGTTTTATTTGCACGATTCTTAATAAATATATTTATGAACGCAATTTATGGATCTTTTTTATTTATCTTTGTAACTTACTTTCACAATGATTCTTCAATGACTTTTGCAAGTTATCTCGAAAAAGTAAAATATTATGCTCTTTATTTGTCTTTACCAAAAAATGTATTGTACTTATTACCACAAAGTATTTTGCTTTATTACGTTCTTCAAGCTGTTTTACCCATTCTTTCAAGATTTAATTTGATAAATAAAGATATACTTCGTTTAAAAAACTACAAATAATGACAAATTTCTTATCTTAATTTATTACACTATAAATTAGGTGATAAAATGCTAAAAGTAGAAATTTATGATGAAGAACACGAAAAAGATTTACAATATCGGATTAATAATTTTTTAAGTGGTCTTAATGAAACAGATGTCATAGATATTAAATATTCTATTAATGCTTTTATTGCTTCAAATGGTGAACAAATTTATTGTTATAGTGCTATGATTATTTATCGTGTTTATAAATAATATTCTTTTATTTGGAATGAAAATAGAGTATAATGAGAGCGATTTAATGGGAGGTAATAGTCATGTTAATAAAAATTAAAGAAAAATTTGAAGAATTATTTTCCAACAGTGAAAATACAAGATGCTTTTTTTCGCCTGGTAGAGTCAATATTATTGGAGAACATATTGATTATAATGGTGGTTTTGTATTACCTTGTGCCATTAATCGAGGAACTTATTTTATGATTCGTTTAAATCATACGAATAGGGTTCATGCTTATTCGATGCAGTTTGAAGATTTAGGTCTAATTTCCTTTGATGTAATAGATGAAAGTCATACTAAACAATGGACTGATTTTATCAAAGGAGTTATGAAGATTTTCGATTTACATGTTGGTTTTGATATGGTTTGTGGAGGAACAATTCCACATTCATCAGGTTTATCTTCATCAGCGTCTTTTTGTACAGGTTTAGGTTATGCTTTATCTACTTTAGTCAATCATCCCGTTCAAGGAACCGATTTGGCTTTAAAGTGTAAAAGAGTAGAAAACGAATTTATGGGTGTAAATAGTGGAATAATGGATCAATTTATTATTTGTAATGGTGTTGAAAATGGCGCATTACTTTTAAATTGTAATACTTTGAAATATGAAGAAATTCCGTTTGAATTAGAAGATAATGTATTAATTATAGCCAATACAAATAAAAAAAGATTGCTTGCAGATAGCAAATATAATGAAAGACGTGCTGAATGTGATGCAATTTTAGAAATTTTACGTCAGAATGGCTATTATTATGAGTATTTATGTGATATAGATGAAAATACAATGGAAAAACTTCTTCCGTTGGTAAAAGATACAAATTTACAAAAAAGATGGAGACATGTAGTGAGTGAAAATGTACGAACAATTCAAGCTAGTAAGGCATTAAAACAACATGATATTGAAACTTTAGGTACATTGTTAACAGCATCACATCTATCATTAGAAAAGGATTATGAAGTTACAGGGAAAGAATTAGATACTTTAGTACATAGTTTTTTATCTCAGGAAGGCTGCATTGGTGCAAGAATGACTGGAGCAGGTTTTGGAGGATGTTCAATTGCTTTATTTAAAAAAGGCTTTGAAAAAAAAGCAATCGAAAAAGTAAAGGAAATATATACAGCAAAAATTGGGTATGAGCCAAGTTTTTATGAAGTAAGTGTTTCTAGCGGAACTAAAGAAATCTAAAACTAAAAATTTCCCTTGGAAGGAAATTTTTATATGAAGACATTTAAGTTATTTATTCGATATTTGAAAAAAAATATATTTTTATTTATTATTACTTTAATCTGTTTGGTTTTTTTGAATTATATTCGTTCACTCATTCCTAAATTGACAGGAACATTTGTAGCAATTGTCGAAAAAACACCTTTAGAAGAAAGTGAAATGCCCAATTTCTTTCTTCCATTTTTTCATAATGCACTGACTATGAAATCACAATTATTCATAGTTGCTTCGCTGATTATACTCGTTGCATTAATACGAGAATTTATCAATATCATATGTGATTTTAATATTTATAAATTATCTGAAATTATCGGCTGTAATGCACAAAAAGATTATTTTAAAAAAATTCAAAACATGTCATATACTTATTTAAAACATGTAGAAACAGGAGACTTAATTCAAAGATCTACTCAAGATATACAACGCTTTAAAACTTTTGTAACAGGATCATTATTAGAACTATTTAATTCTTTATGTAAAGTGGTTATATTTGGATTGAGTATGTTATGGATTAATGTCGAATTTTCATTATATGTTTTTATAATGATTCCTGTTTATTTTCTTTCATCTTATGTTTATTTTAAAAAGCAAAGTAATGATTATTCTTTACTAGAAGTAAAAGAAGGAAAAATGACAAATGTTTTACAAGAAAACTTCACTGGGATTCGAGTTGTCAAAGCTTTTGCAAATGAAAACTATGAAATGAATAAGTTTAATCAATCATTAAATGATTATACTTTTATTTGGAAAAAAACGGCGAAAAGAATGTCTTCATTTTGGGGAATGAGCGATATTTTATCTTATTTTCAATTACTTTTAGTATTTGGTTTATCGATTTTTTTCGTTGTTAACCGTGGCCTAGAATTAGATAAAGTCGTCATTATGTTTTTATATACAGAGCAGATTATCTGGCCTTGTAGAAATCTCGGTAGAATGTTAGCAGAATTTGGCAAAACTTCTATTTGTAGCGGAAGAATTTTAGAAATATTGGATCAGAAAGATGAATATCATGAAAAAGAAAATTTAAAGCCAGAAATTAAAGGAAATATTGAATTCATGAATGTTTCTTTTCAATTTGAAGATGCTTCTTTTCCAACACTAAAAAATATTCATTTAAAAATAAATCAAGGTGAAACCATTGCAATTGTTGGGAAAACAGGATCGGGGAAGTCTACATTTGTTCATTTATTAAATCGATTGCTGGATCCTACAGAAGGGAAAATTTTATTAGATGGAAATGATATTACAAAAATGGATAAGAATTGGGTAAGAAAACATATAGGAGTCATTTTGCAAGAAACATTTTTATATTCTAGAACAATTCAAGAAAACATCAATATTACTCTTCCTTATGATGATGCTAAAAATGCAAAAGAACTAGCTCATATGGCTTCTTTAGATGAAGATATTGAAAACTTTGAATTAAAATACCAAACAATGGTTGGTGAAAGAGGAGTCACTTTATCGGGTGGTCAAAAACAACGCATTGCTATTGCAAGAATGCTTGCAGAAAAAAGGCCTGTTTTAATTTTTGATGATTCTTTAAGTGCTGTGGATACAGAAACGGATTTAAAAATACGTAAATCTTTAAAAGAACAAGAAGGTAAATGTACGATGATTATCATTACACATCGAATAACCACAGCTAAAGATGCCGATAAAATTATTGTTTTTGAAGATGGAGAAATTCAAGATATTGGAACACATAATGAATTGATTCAAAAAGAAGGTTTATATCAAACAATCTGGAAAATTCAAAATTATTTCAATGATCCACCTCAAAAGGGAGATGAAATAAATGTATAACGAAGTAGAAGAACAAGAACTAAATGCTAAAATAGACGGGAAGATATGGAAACGCATATTCAAAGAAATGTGGCAGTATAAAGGTTATTGTATAGGCGCCATTCTTTCAATGATAGGAAGTGCATTTTGTGAAACAATGTTTGTTAAATATATTTGTACGGATGGATTACAAAAATTTCTGGAAGAAGGAATTACCTCCTCTTTTTGGGTATTTATGATTGGAATGTTCATGTTTATTTTATGTTTAGGTATGTGTACATTGATGTTTATTCGTTTTGCGGGTTATCTAGAATTAAAATTTTATAAATCTTTAACACAAAAAACTTTTTCGAAATTACAAAATCAACCTTTTTCCTTTTTTGATAAAAGTTCTGTAGGATGGTTAATGGCTCGTGTATCGAGTGATACTTCAAGGTTAGGAAGTATTATTTCATGGGGGTTAGTGGATATTGTTTACGCAATATTTAAATTGTTGTTTATTTTTATTATCATGGGAACCATTAATTTTGAATTATCATTAATTATGTTTATTATCATTCCTGTTGTGACAATAGTAGCCATATTGTTTAATAAAATTATTGTAAAATTATCTAGAAGACAAAGAAGAATTAATTCTGAAATAACGTCTTATTTAAATGAAGGAATTAGTGGTATTAAAACCAGTAAATCCTTAGTATTAGAAGAAAAAAACAATCGTGAGTTTTCAACGATAGTGAACCGATATCAAAATATAACCGTAAAAATTGCTTGGGCACAATCTGGTTTTTACCAAATTATTGCTTTTTCTTCCGCCATTGCTTTGGCTTGTATGGGATATTTTGGAGGAATGTCTGCGATTGATTCATCTATATTATTTTTGTTTTTATCGTACTCTACTTCTTTTTTCGATCCTGTTATGATGATTGTTCGTTTAACTAATGATTTAAAACACGCACAAGTCTCTGCTGAAAGAGTTTTTCATTTAAATGATATTATTCCGGAAATACAAGATTCACCAGAAGTAATTGAAAAATATGGTGACTATCTTCATATGAAGAAAGAAAATTGGGAAGAATTAAATGGTGAAGTGGAATTTGAAAATGTTAGTTTTTCTTATTTCAAAGGGAAGGAAGTTTTAAAAAACTTTAATTTAAAAGTAAAACAAGGTCAAACGGTTGCCTTAGTTGGAGAAACGGGAGCAGGGAAATCGACAATAATTAATCTTCTTTCACGATTTTATGAGCCAACAACAGGAAGAATTAAAATTGACCAAAAAGATTATAAATTAAGAAGTGTAGCTTGGCTACATTCAAATTTAGGATATGTGTTGCAAACGCCTCATCTTTTTAGTGGATCAATTTTAGAAAATATTCGTTATGGGAATTTGAATGCCACGGATGAACAAGTATATGAAGCCGCAAAAGCAGTTCATGCAGACGAATTTATATTAAAAATGGAACAAGGTTATCAAACACAAGTTGGAGAAAGTGGTAATCGTTTATCTTTAGGTCAAAAACAATTAATTTCTTTCGCTAGAGCCATTATCGCTAATCCGAAAATCATCCTATTGGATGAAGCGACAAGTAGTATTGATACAGAAACGGAATACATTATTCAAAAAGCAATTTCAAGTATTTTAAAAAATAGAACTTGTTTTGTTGTAGCACATCGTTTATCAACGATCATTAATAGTGATATAATATTAGTAATTCAAGATGGAATGATTTCTGAAAAAGGCACTCATCAAGAATTAATGAAACAAAAGGGTTATTATTACCAGTTATTTACGAATCAGTTTGTAGAAGAAAAAATGAAAGAATTAAATTTTTAAGGGAGGAATAGCATATGAATTTAAAAAAATACACGAAAGAGATTATAGAAACTTTACAAGAATTAATACAAATTAAAACAGTTCAAGATACGCCTGTTGAAAATGGACCTTTTGGACAAGGAAATAAAGAATGTCTTGAAAAAACATTAAGTATTTGTGAGCGTTTAGGATTTAAAGTAAAGAATTTGGATGGATATTGTGGTTATGCTGAAGTGGGTGAAGGAGAGGAATTAGTTGGTATCATTGGTCATTTAGACGTTGTTCCTGAAGGAGAAGGATGGAAATATCCTGCTTATTCTGGAAAACTAGTCAATGATGAAATATGGGGCAGAGGTGCTTTGGATGATAAAGGACCTGTTGTCATTTCAATATATGCTATTAAAGCTTTAATGGATAATGGCTTTACTTTTCCTAAAAGAGTAAGATTAATTTTTGGTTGTAATGAAGAAAGTGGATCCTTGTGTATGGAACATTATTTAAAAGTAGAAGAACCTATATCTTATGGTGTTTCTCCTGATGCTAATTTTCCAGTTGTATTTGCCGAAAAAACGATAAATAATATAGAAATAAAAGGGAAGTCAAATGAAACAGGAGCAATAAAATTAACTTATTTAGATGCAGGAATTGTCATTAATGCAGTGCCGGATAAATGCGTATTTCATTTATCTTATACATGCAATTCCTGTAAACAAAAAGCTTTAGATAGTTTAGACGCTTATTTTAAAGAAAATCATTTAGATTATGAAGTAGACGATCAAAAGAATCTATTAATTTATACAGTTTATGGAAAAGCAGCACATGGATCTATTCCACAACAAGGAATCAATGCGGCCTCTTATGCTATTTGCGGGTTAAATCAAGTTGTAGAAAGTGATTTTGTTTCTTTTTATACAAATTGTATTTTTACAAATGTACATGGTGAAAAATTAGGTTGCTTTGCAGAAGATGAATATGGTCCTATCGCTGTCAATGTAGGATTAGTTCATTATGAAAATCAAGCGTTTTCATTAAAAATCAATTCACGTTTACCATTTAATACGAGTAGTGAGCAAATGCTTAAACAAATCAAAGAAACATTATCTAAGTATCAAGGATTGACTGTAAATTTATTATCTTCATCAGAGGGTTTTATAATGGATAAGAATTCAATGATGATTCAATCATTAGTCAAAGCTTATCAAGAAGTAACCAAAGACACTCAATCTAAACCTATTTGTAGCGCTGGTGGAACTTATGCACGAGAGTTTCATAATTGTGTTGCTTTTGGCCCAGAAATGGAGGGGTATGGTGAGGTCATTATTCATCAACCAAACGAAAGAATTCAAATCCGTGCCATTGAAGCAATTATGGAAATTTATTATAAAGCATATGCGGATTTAATTGAAAAAGTTTCCTTTAAAAAATAAAAAAGAAATTACGATTCTGTAATTTCTTCGTTAATCATTGAAATCGATTTTAAAGTAGATGGCATGTTGATTTGTGTTATATCTACTTTTTTTAATGTTTCTTTTGCTTTTTGATAATCTTGTTTGACATACAAATCGAGACTTTCAAAAATCAAAATGATATTTTTAAAATGATTGGCTTTTTTATAAACATCAGGATGTTGAATAAAATTTTGATAATAATTGTCGATATTTTCTAGGTTTCCCTTTGAAAAATCATAACAAGCTTTCCAATAATAGGTCATTGGAAAATAATCCATTTTCGTAAAATTTTTATAAGATTCAACAATGTTTTTATCATCATCTTTACCGACATAACCTAATAGAATTAAATATTCATAATAAAATTTACGATCATAAAGAAGAAACCACTTTTTATTTTTCATTTTTTTACAATATTCTATTAAGCAGTCATAATCATTAACATCGAGCATTTTATCGATTTTTTTATTATCGTGTATACAAAATATAAGTAGTAAAATAAAAATCAATACAATCAATAATACAATGCCCAAACAAATCGATTTTACGATATTAGCCCATAAATCATTGACTTTATTAAAAATCAAAACAAACCAAATGATGGCGGCTGTAAAAAAGATATAGGCTAAAACTTTTAATCCTTTACTGTTCATTTTTATCACCCACTTTATAATGGCTTCTTTTTGATTTGAGCGTAATTTCTCGGATATTTATTCAAGATGGATCCTTTTTTATTAAAGTAAAGATTAATCGATGGTGGAATTTGTTCTTCTTTTTTTAATTCCATTTTACAAATTTTTAAAGCGTTTTTTGCTTCTAAGAGTTCTTCATAAGCTTTTTCACCTTTCATAGCGATGAACCATCCATTTACTTTTACTAATTGGGATACGATTTCAACTAAGATATTTAGACGAGCAACAGCTCTAGCAGTAACAATATCATATTTTTCTTTATTTGTTTTAGATATATCTTCGGCTCTTTGATAGATTAATTCGACATCTTGTAAGTTTAATTTTAAAATGACAATTTTTAAAAAATCCATTCTTTTAGCTAAAGGATCAATAATGGTTAATTTCATATTTGGAAAAACGATTTTTAATGGAATTGATGGAAAACCAGCACCAGCGCCAACATCACATAAATGCAAGTTGTTAAAAGAATGATTCGTGGCAATCGTTAATGAATTGTAAAAATGCCTTTCATAAATTTCATCTTGGCTAACAGCTGTTAAGTCCATAATTTGATTATATTTATTAATCAAATCAAAATATTGATGAAATTGATTAAGCATTTCATCCGTTAAAATGATATTTTTTTGTAATAAAGCTTCTTTAAATTCTTGTTCGTTCATCATATTATCTTAATTTTAAATAAACCATTAATACGCTTATATCTGCAGGATTCACACCCGATATACGCGAAGCTTGTCCTATGGTTTCAGGACGGATTTCTTTTAGCTTTTGTCGTGCTTCAATCGCTAGATGAGGGACATCATCATAATTTAAATCAATAGGAATTTTATGTTGCTCAAGTTTACTTTGTTCATAGGCTTCTTTTTCTTGCTTTTTAAGATAACCTTCATATTTTGTTTGTATTTCGACTTCTTCAATGACTTCATTGAAATAATGATTTTGAAAATGAAATTCATGAATAATATCTTTTAAATTAATATTGGGACGTTTAATTAAGTCGTAAAGAGTAATACCGACTATATTGTCTAAATATTCTTTGCTTTTAACATAATTTGAAATGATTTCATTTTTACTGACTCTTGTCTTTTTTAATAATTCAGTTAACTCCTGAATCTGTTTAACTTTTTCAAGGAAATCATGATAAACATCTTCTGAAAGTAATCCAACATCATATCCATATTGACGTAATCTTAAATCGGCATTATCGTGTCTTAATAACAAACGATATTCAGATCGAGAAGTTAATAAACGATAAGGTTCATCCGTTCCTTTCGTAACTAAATCATCAATCATCAGGCCAATATAGGACTCATTTCTTTTTAATATTAAAGGAGAGCGATTTTGTATTTTTCTAACTGCATTGATTCCGGCAATTAAGCCTTGCCCAGCAGCTTCTTCATATCCGGATGTTCCATTAATTTGCCCAGCAGTAAATAAACTTTCAATTAGTTTTGTCTCTAAAGATAATTTTAATTGAGTTGGATAGATGGCGTCATATTCAATAGCATATGCATAATGAATGAATTTAGCCTTTTCAAGCCCGGGCAATGAATGCACCATTTTTTCTTGAATTTGTGGTGGCATAGAAGTTGAAAATCCTTGGATATAGATCGAATCGTTTTCTTTGGATTCAGGTTCCAAAAAGAGTTGATGTCTTTCTTTGTCGGAAAAACGTACAATTTTATCTTCTATAGAAGGGCAATAACGTGGACCTCTTCCTTTTACATTTCCAGAATACATAGCGGATTCTAGTAAATGATCTTGTATAATTTTTTTAGTATCCTCTGTTGTGTGAATAAGATAACAAGGTAATTGATCATTTAAGGGAATATAGGTTTTAGTCGAATAAGAAAAAGATAAAGGAATAGTACTACCGAGTTGTAGTTCAGCTTTGCTAAAATCGATTGAACTCGATTTTATTCTGGGTGGAGTCCCCGTTTTTAATCTTAATATTTTAAATCCAAGACTTTTTAAAAAAGGTGAAAGACCTTGGGCAGATCTTTGACCAAAAGGACCAGAAATTGTTGTTTCATGTCCTACGAGAATAGTGGATTGTAAATATGTTCCTGTCGTAAGAATCGTTACTCTTGATGTAATTTTTTGACCATTTTCATCGATCACACCTAAACATTTATTCCCATCAATAATTAAAGATTGAACCATGGTTTCAATAAGAGTCACATTTTTTTCATTTTTTAAAACATTTTGCATATATAAAGGATATTTTAATTTATCAATTTGTGCTCGAAGACATTGAACGCCAGGACCTTTTGCCGTATTTAGCATTTTCATTTGTAAATAGGTGTGATCTGTCGTAATTCCCATCTGTCCGCCTAAAGCGTCAATTTCACGAACAACAACTCCTTTTGCAGGTCCACCAATAGATGGATTACAAGGAGTTTGACCAATATTTGATATATCTAACGTAATTAAACATGCTTTATATCCCATTCTTGCCACGGCTAATGTGGCTTCAATACCAGCATGTCCACCTCCGACTATAATAACATCATAATCCATTTTACCACTCTTTTCTTTATGCTTCTTTTTTAACCTTTTCTATCACGATATTCAGTGCTTCTTCTACATTTTTTTCTTCTTTAATGTTTTCTTTTCGAAGTTTAAATTCAATGATATTCTCATTTGCTCTTCGACCTACTGTTAAAATAAAAGGAATACCAATTAAATCCCAGTCTTTAAATTTAACGCCAGGTTTTACATCACGTTCATCTAAAATAACTTCAACTTTATTTTTCTTTAAAGTTTCATACATCGAATCAGCTAATGTTTTTTGTATTTCATCACGATAATTAATAGCAATAATAACTACATGATAAGGTGCAACATTTAAAGGCCAGCAAATTCCATTTTCATCATGATTTTGTTCAATAATGGAAGCCATCGTTCTTGTCACTCCAATACCATAGCAGCCCATGGTAATTGGAACTTCTATACCTTTTTCATTTAAAAAAGTACAGTTCATCGCTTGGGAATATTTTGTTTTTAATTTGAAGATTTGACCTACTTCTATTCCTCTTTCTGCATGAAGTGGCTTACCACAAACAGGGCATGCATCGCCTTCATGAACATCTTTTAAATCAATGATTTTTGTAACATTAAAATCACGATAAATGTTTGCATTTAGGATATGTGTATCCTTTTTATTGCCCCCTACGATGATATTTTTCATTTGTGCTAGTTCTGTATCTATATAGACATCCATTTGACTATCAATAGGTCCTATATATCCTTCAATAGCATTATATTTTTCGATTTCATCGGAAGTCGATAGATAAACTTCATGTTCAGCAGCATTTAAAGCATTACAAACTTTAATAAAGTTTACTTCGCGGTCTCCACGAACTAAAAACATCGATGGTTTTCCTGAAACGGAATAAACGACGGCTTTCGCAATATCTTTTGTTTGAACATGAAGGAAATTGGCCACTTCGACAATTGTTTTAGCATTAGGTGTATCCACTTCTTTTAAAGGGTATTCATCCTCATTGTTTTTATAAGTATCGTCTTTCATGCTTGCTTTTTCTTCATCGGCAGCATAACCACAATCACAATAGATAATGTTTGATTCACCTACATCCGATAAAGCCATAAATTGGTGGGATTCACTACCACCTATTGATCCAGTATCAGCTAAAACGATTTTATAATGAATATGAAGACGGTCAAAAATGTTACAATAAGTGGTATACATTTCTTTGTAAGATACTTCTAACCCTTGATCATCGATATCAAATGAATAAGCATCTTTCATTATAAATTCTCTACCGCGCATCAGTCCAAATCTTGGACGAACTTCATCCCGGTATTTTGTTTGAATTTGATAAAGATTGATAGGAAGAGTTTTATAAGATTTTATTTCATTTTTTACTAAATCCGTAAAAATTTCTTCATGTGTAGGACCTAAACAAAATTCTCTTGAATGACGATCTTTGAAACGAAATAATTCAGGACCATATTTATTCCATCTTCCCGATTCTTCCCACAATTCTTTTGGTTGAATAGCACTTGATAATATTTCTTGAGCGCCACTTTCATCCATCTCTTGTCGAATAATGTCTTCAATTTTTTTTAAAGTTCTTAATCCCAATGGTAAAAAATTATAAACTCCTGCAACTAGTTTTCGTATCATACCAGCACGAATTAACAATATATGAGAGGAAATTTGTGCTTCTTGTGGTGCTTCTTTTAAAGTTGCAAGCAACATTTTACTAGCTTTCATTTTGTTCACCTCTTTATTTTTTATAAATTCTTTCTTTCATTCTTTCAATTTCAATGTTTTTATCTAAACGAACATAAGCAGGGCTTATCGTTTCAGCAATTTTAAGATTACCTAATTGACCAAAAGGCAAATGAATTGAAGAATAATTGCGAAGTTCATTTGGACAATTCATCATATCTAAAATTTTCTTGGTTCCTTCCATTAAAAATGGTGATAGTAAGACAGAAACAATATAAATCGTATTCACTAAATGATTCATAACTGAAGCCAGTTCTGGTTTCTTATCTTCCTCTTTTGCTAATGACCATGGTTTTGTATCATCAATATATTTATTTGCTTTATCGATGGTTTCAAAGACACTAGCAATGGCATTGGTTACATCAAAATTGTCCATTTTATCAAAAAATATTTTTATTGACAATCGAATGGCCTCTTCTAAACTAGCATCATATTCATTTATACAACCACAATAGGAAGGGATTACACCATTAAAATACTTTTTAATCATGGATAAACTACGATGAGCTAGATTTCCATAATTATTGGATAAGTCAGCATTACATCTTTCTACAAATTGTTCAGGTGTGAAAAAACCATCTTCACAAAATGGAATTTCTCTTAATAAATAATAACGTAACATATCCATACCATACATTTCTTTTATGGGTTCTGGATAAACGACATTCCCTTTTGATTTACTCATTTTTCCATCTTTCATTACAATCCAACCATGAACTAAAAACTTATCTGGTAAAGGCAAATCTAATGCCATCAAAAAGACAGGCCAGTAGATTAAATGAAAACGAGTAATTTCTTTACCTAAAACATGAACTTTCATGGTGTTTTCATTCCAGTATTGTTGGAATAATGTTTCGTCTTCACTATGATAACCTAAAGCGGTGATATAATTTAAAAGGGCATCTAACCAAACATAAACGACATGTTTTGGATTTTCTTTAATTTTAATTCCCCAATCAAAAGAAGTTCGGGATATACACAAATCTTCTAATCCAGGTTCGATAAAATTATTGATTACTTCTTTTAAACGACTAGAGGGAGTAACAATATTTGGATGAGTTTTATAAAAGTCTAGTAATTTATGGGTATATTTCGACATTTTAAAGAAATAAGCATCTTCTTTTTCTTTACTCACTTCGCGTCCACAATCGGGACATTTTCCATCAACAAGTTGAGATTGTGTGAAAAAAGATTCACAGGGTTTGCAATACCATCCTTCATACTGTCCAAGATAAATATCACCTTGATTTAAAAATCGAGTAAAGACATCCTGAACAACTTTTTCATGGCGAAGTTGAGTCGTACGGATAAAATCGGTATTACTAATATCGAGTTCTTTCCATAAATTTTGAATGGTTTCGGCCATATTATCCACATATTGTTGGGGTGTAATTTTCGATTCAGTAGCTTTATCTTGTATTTTTTGACCATGTTCATCTGTACCCGTTAGGAAAAAGACATCATAACCACAAGCTCTTTTGTAACGAGCAATGGCATCACACATAAAAGTAGTATAAACATGTCCAATATGTAAATTTCCACTTGGATAATAAATAGGGGTTGATATATAAAAGGTTTTTTGATTCATAATGTTATTCTCCTTTTTCTTTATTTTGTTGATGATAATATTGATATAAATCTTTACGTGATAAATGATTTTTTAAAGCAATTTGTTTGATTGCCTCTGTTTTTGATAAACCTTTTTCTATTTGTTCTTCAATTAACAAAAGGCATTCATTTAAAGATAATGTTTGCTCTTCTTTTTCTTTAAATCCTTCTACAATGACGACCATTTCACCTTTGAATGTTTCACAAATAGGAATAATTTCTGAAATATTTCCTCGGATATATTCTTCAAATTTTTTGGTTAGTTCACGACAAATACAAATTTTTCGATTTCCTAATATTTGTAACATGTCTTGTAAACAAGAAGTAATTTTATGTGGGGATTGATAAAAAATGATTGTATTAGGGAAAGTTTTTAATTGTTCAAGTTCTTTTTTTCGAATCGAAGGTTTGGCATCTAAAAAACCATAAAAATAAAAATGACGTGTATCCAAACCACTTGCAACAACGCTTTGAATTAAAGCACAAGGACCATTAATGACGACAACATTATAATGACTTTGGATGACTTCATTAATGATGATTTGACCCGGATCAGATATACCAGGATATCCTGCATCAGACATGAAAGCAACATTTTCATTGAGTTTTAAATGTTGTAATACTTTTTCAGAACTTTGCTTTTCAATATTTTCATAAGCACTAATAAGAGGTTTTTTAAGATTTAAATGTGAAAGCAATTGTCCTGTAACACGTGTGTCTTCACAAAAGACAACCTGACTATTTTCAATGGCTTCAATGACTCTTGGTGATATTTCGCTTAAATTTCCAATCGGTGTGGCAATGACATAAAGTGTAGCCTGATTATTTTGAAAGCTTTGCTGGCGGTTCATGATTTACTTCCTTAAAGTATTCATCAAAAGTGATGAAAACGGAATTTTCTTTATTTTCTAATTTCATTGTTTTGGATAAAACGTTCATGGATGTAATTTTATAGTCTTCCTCTTTGTATTTACATCTTTGTCCTAAACGTGGTAAGCCTATACGTAATTCACTATATAAACTATCTTCATATTTTAAACAACATACAAGTTTACCACATTGACCAGATAGTTTTGAAATATTTAAGGCAAGTAATTGATTTTTAGCCATATTAATACTAATTCCTTCAAAATCCGATAAGAATGTAGAACAACAAAGTGGTAATCCACATGGACCAAGTCCTCCAATGGCTTTCGCACGGTCACGTGCTCCAATTTGTCTTAATTCAATACGGCAATGTAATTTTGATGCTAAAACTCTTAACAAATCTCTAAAATCGACTCTTTCATCTGCAATATAAGTAAAGATAATTTTGGTTCCATCTAAAGTAAATTCAGAAGAAACAAGATGCATGTCTAATTTTTGCTCTTCTACACATTGATTAAATATTTCTTCTGCTTTTTTGGCATTTTCTAAATTTTTTTGGTAAGCAGAAAGATCATCTTTTGTCGCAAGACGTAAAATAGGTTTTAAAATGGTATCTAATTGGATAGTTTCTTTTAATTTAGCTTCACCATTAATACTCCCTAGTTCTAATCCACGAATAGTTTCTACTACAACCTTATTATTATTCTTAAAAGAAGCATCATTGCTACCAAAATAATAAGTTTGCAAAGCTTTTTTGAAACTAACACCATAAATATATTTATAATCTTCAACTTTTTCGGTTGAATTTATATTCATATTTGGTGTATTTTCTTTATTTTTATCATTACTTTTTTCATTGTTCATCTTTGATCATCTCCTTAATAAATTAATGAGTAATTTGTCAAATACCAAATTTTTATTTGCATTAGAAAGTAAATCAATCTTTGCTTTAGTGATATCTTCAATCATCGTATCAATGTGCTGATAATTTTTAGATATCAGAACGATTTCTTCACCATAAAAATGTGGTTTGTAATGCGTATCCTCTTTATAGATAATCGCTTCTAATAAGCACACTTCTAACATATCTAAAAATAATTCGATGGTCGTATTTTCTGTCAATATTTTTAAACTATTAAGTTGAAAATCAACAATAAAATAATCATTTTTTTGAGATAAATATTTTAAAGATTGACCAAGAATTGTCTTAATATCTTGATAATTTTGTTGTTGCAGAATTTTTAAATTTTCCTCTGCATTATTAGATATTTTGCTAATTAACCAAGCATCTTCTTCAGCGATGGAGTTTTCCATCAAAAAATCTACTAAGTCTTGAATTTTAAATTCTTTAAGGGTAATTGTTTGACAACGAGAGACAATTGTTGGTAAAACAGAATGAATAGAATGAGTAGTAAAAATAGCTACGATATTACTACTTGGTTCTTCAATAAATTTTAAAAGTTTATTCAAAGAAGATACAGGAGCTTTTTCGATTTGGTGAATGATATAGATTTTAATATTTTTATTTTCCACCGAAGATTTATTAAAATCCTCTTGAATGGATAAAGTTATATTGGTTTTTAAATTTTCACCTTGAATGAGTTTAAAATCAGCATAAGTTTGATTTTTAATTTTCTGGCAATAAAGGCAATGTTCACAAGCTAATTGATCTTCATCTTTTTGTAAGCATACAAAACTTTGAGCCATAAACATTGCAATATCTAATAAAGGCGTTCCTTTACTACCATTTAAAATGTAAGCGTGAGATGTTTTTTGATTTTGAAAGGAATTTTTTAAAATTTGATAGACAATATGTTGTTTTGTCTTTAGATAATCTTTAATGTCCATGAAGTTTACTTTCTATAACATGGTAGACTTCTTCAAAAACTTTTTCAGGTGATTGATTACCATCTACTAATGTTATGCGATTTGCATATTTTTCTTTAATAATTTCATAACCTTGATGAACTTTTTGATGAAAATGAAGACTTTCTAAATCGAGTCGGTTGACTTCGTTTTGACGATTTTTCATTATCCTTTGCAAACCAATTTCGGGTTCTATATCTAAAAGAATCGTTATGTCTGGCCAATATTGATCAATCGCAAAAAGATTGATATTATAAATTTCATCCATGCCTAGATCTCGTGCATAACCTTGATAGGCTAAAGATGAATCTACAAAACGATCACAGATTACAATATAGTCTTCTTTTAATGCTGGAACAACTTTTTCAATCAAATGTTGTCTACGACTTGCAGCATAAAGCAAAGCTTCGCATCTTGAATCAAGTTGAGTATGATGAACATCTAAAATGATATCACGAATTTTCTCAGCAATGGCTACACCACCTGGTTCACGAGTATACAGAGCTTTAAAACCATTTTGATTTAAGGTTTCAACTATTTTTTTTGCAACGGTTGTTTTTCCACTGCCTTCAGGTCCTTCAATTGTAACAAATATTCCCATATTAACACCTCATTTTTAATTATACACCATCTTTTAATTAAATAAAAGATTGGTGTAAAGGATAATCTTTATTATTTTCTTGTTAGAAGATAAGTTTTTGAGTAAAATAGTAAGAAAGGGGAGATGTACATGTTAGATTTAAAAAAATTTTATGAGCAAAACCATTTTAAATTAGATGAAAAACTTGCATATGGTATTTATCGTAAACGTTTGCTTTCTATTGTTTTTAAAGGAAATTATATTAAAATTACCATATCTTTTAATAAACAACTTAACCGTGAGCAAGGACAGCATATATCAACAAAAATGCGTGAAATTAAACTTTCACATAAAGCTCTACAAAATGCTGTGACAACCAATATTTATTTAGAGTTAATTATTTATCAATCGGCTGATGTCAATATGGAATTTTTCCCAATATTAGAAAGTAGTTTAGACCTATTGGATATGTTGGATATTGCTACTTGCGAAATTTGCCCGATTTGTGGTCAAAATTTGCAGACAAATTCGCCATTTGTAAGGATAAAAGATAGTGTAATACAAGGTCATGAATCATGTATTCAACAACTTGTTTCAACCACTTCGAATTTGAATCATAGTATTGAAGAAAAAAGTAAAAAAAGTTTTTGGAAGACTTTCTTGATTTCTTTTTTATGTATGTTTTTCTGTTTGGCTTTTGTCACGTTAATGTCTTTTTTAGGACTATTTGATTTCTTTTCCATATTAACGGGTTGGTTGTGTTATTTATTAACACGTTTTGTCTTATCCAAGTTTAAAATACCATATGGAAAAAATCAATGGATAAGCAATACTCTATTTTCAATTTTGTCAATGTTTTTATCGATTTATATTGGTTCTATTTTCGATATATATCGCCAATTAGAAAATGTAACTTATGGTTATGTTTTTCAAAATTACTTTCGTTTAATGGCAGCTAATTTTGATACTTTTGGTAAATTTGTTTTGTTTGACTTAATATTTGGACTTGTCTTTGTAGTGATGATGTTTATTAGTGATTTAAGAAAACTGAATCATTTTAAAGAAAATATAAAAAAATTAGGTTAAAAAAATCTTTTAATAAACGAAAACACCAGTAAGATATGCTGGTGTTTTCATTTAAATTTATTTTCGATAGATACGAACTGTTGCTTCATCTGAATTTACATCCATTACTTTAAAATAATAATTGGAGGTAGAAGTTGAAGTATAATATAATGTGCTTCTAGATTCGTTTGTTCGATATAAATTATTGGCTGTAGCGCAATATGTATTGTATTCTTTTTTTGTATATAATCCTTCTAGTGTTTTATCTTGACATATAACATCAATCAAATTTAAGTTTGTGTAAGAATTATCATATTTATAATATTCATAGGAATATCCATTTTCCTTAAATGTTTCTAAATCAGCATGAACTCTCAATAAACGAATACCTTCTCCGTTATAGATTTGGTCATATTCGTGTAAATAAGTATTTGTATAATACTCTAGTAAGAAATAAGATTGAAACATTCCTTTTGATGCATCATAATTATCGCAAATTAGGATGACATCTCCACTTGTTTCAAAAGGCTTTAATTTTATATCAATATATTCATGTTGAGATTTCGTAAAATTTACATATATTGGATTTTGTATCCATCCTAATGATATTTTAGAAAAAGCATTATGATCGCCTACTGTATTATCCATTAAATCGGCTCCCCCAAAACCACCTTTATTACAACCAACAGAACTATCATAATCATAGTAATCCAATAAGCCAAACATATGACCAGATTCATGAATGAGAGTATGGGTATTGCAATTCGTTGGATTTCCAAAGGAATTCGTTTCAAATAGGAAATGATATCCGGCAAACATATAGCCATAAGGTGAAACGCCATCGTAAGTTTTTTCTTCAAAAAAGCCGTATTGATATGCCCACCAAAATGGATCATCAGAAGTATAATCAATAGCGTGATTGTAAACAATATAAAGACTATCAATATATCCATCATGATTATTATCATAGATAGATAAATCGATTTTATTTTCATAATAAGATAAAGCTTCATCTATAATTGCACTTACTCCAGGAACTTCGCCACTATATACTCCTTCTTTTAAATTAGCATAGTAACTTGCATTGTATTTACAAGTATACCAATCTAAAATATCAAAGGATAAATCCAACTGTCCATAAGAAGAATTATAATAAAAGGATGCAACACTTTGCCAGTCAGCTTTACTTGCAGTATGATTTTCATTGTCTTCCATAATGTTATCTTTAAAATCAACAGGAATGACTAGTCCTTTTATTTTTCCAATTGAAGGTGTTACATACCCTTCATTATATTCTAATGACTGAACATTTTTGGTAAAATTTAGACGCGTTGTTCCATCTACTAATTGTGTTGAATGTAATTCATTAAAAGTTTGGTAATCCTCTTTATTTCCGTTAAAAGCAGTATTTAATAACGGAATAGAAGTTCCTGTGTTTTGGTGTGCTGCTCCAGGAGTAGCAACATCATATACTTTATCATCATTTGTCGTAGAAGAAAAGTCAAAGGATAAATTAGTGGAATGACTATTTGAATACGTTTCACTTTCTTCGGATGAATTTTTATTCGAAATAAAAATATCACAAGAAACTAACAAGGAAGATAATAAAATAAAAGTACACCATTTTAATTTGTTTTTCATAAATCCATAACCTCTTTTTTTAAAACATTATACTGAAATATTCTTTTTTTTCAATTGCTTTTTTTGAATAAGATTAAAAATGAAAAATGGCAAATAATAAATAAAGAATATAGGTACAGCAATGATAACAAGCGGGAACATATATAGCAATTCATAAGGTAAGAAATTATAGAATGCTTCTAAAACAGCTGTTCCTTTTCCAGTACGAGTATAAAAGAAATTCGCTATGTCGGTTCCATGAGTGACATGTTGGTTTAAATATGTAAATAATAAGTTAACGCATTCCATAATACACAATAAAATAATGATAAAAACAACCGATTTGAAAATATCTTTTATTGTCGGTTTATAGAAACCTAAAACAACAAATAAGATAGGTAAAATAAAAATGAGACCATGCTTTAGCCAATACATAAAAACATTATATTGGAAGAAATTGATATTTGCTCCAATACAATCACCAGGAGCTGTTACCACCATTGCTAGTAATGCACCAGCACTACCAAAAAAATACATATAAGCAAATAAAGTAGAACGTATTAATGGTTTAACTTTATTGCGAAGGAAGAAAAACAAAGGGTAAAGAATAACATTAATAGAGCACATATGTAAAGGCAAACGAGCAAAGAAATTTGCTCTTTGGTGATTATAATCTTGTGCTAAAGCAGTAAAGAAAGTTAACCATGTTCCAATAAAGGCAATGGCCATTAAAATATAAAGATAAATTACTTTGCTTTTTTCGCTTTTCTTTTTAAATATAAAATAAGACACGATAGCCAGAAGTGGAAAAAACAAAACGACAAGAATATGAGTTAAACCATATTTAGGAATAAAGACTGTTAGTAAATTAAGCATTGTTTAAAGCCTCCTTTTTATTTGCTTTTATAAATGGTAAGCCAAGTATATAAAATAAAAGAGTAATCGGAAGAATTAAAGGTAAAGCATATAAATAAGGATAAGGAATCCATTGATGAAGTTGCTTCAAAATCGGCAAGTTATTATCATTGATGCAATACATGTAATTCGCTCCTTCAAAACTTGGAAAGTTTCTTAAAACTAATGAACTAGTAAAAACAAAAGTATAAATAATAAACAAGAATAATAAAGTTTGTGGAATGGCTTTAATCGATGGTTTGAACCATCGGCAAACAATCATCCATATCGGTATTGCTACAAGGTGTGTGTGTATAAACCAATAATCGATAAACATATAATGAAATAAATTATTGCCATTTGTAATCATATGACAATCTGGGAAAACAATTAAAGGGATTAGACCTCCAATCATCGAAATATAATAAGAATAGTTATATAGTGTTTTTTTATTTAAAAGAATAGTAAATGTAGAAACAAAAATATTTAAATTGCACAATTCCAAAGGAAGCAAAGTGGTTTTTGAACCTTGATTGTAAATACGTGCATTTTCCCAACCAAAAAACATTCTTCCTACAAATAAACCAATACATAAGAAGTTAACTACTAAAAAATAAATTTTTTGTGTTTTTTTGTTTTTATTTCTTAGTAATAAAGAAATCATTAAAATATAAATAATATCCATGAGCAAAAGAAGAATATGCTGATAAGAAAATCGGTTAGGTACTTCATAGATTTTATAGTCATTTAAAAAAGTTAACATTTTATTACTACCTCATAAACAAAAAAATTATAGCATAAAACTCTAGAAAATAAAAAGAACAAAGTCCTTCTTTTTTATAATTTCTGAACTTTAAAAGAATTATAATTTAAAATAAACAATAAATATCATTTGTGAAGAAGAAAAAAGTTCCTTTTTTTGAAAATCTTTAAAAAAGCAAATAAAAATATTTATGATCACATACACTTAAACAAGGAAGTGGATTATGGGAAAAATTTGGGCATTCATTATTGCAGTTGCATCTATTTATGCAATTTGTACTGGAAGGACAGAATTGCTTTTGGATGGAATTTTATCAATTCCTGAAGAAGCATTTGAATTTTTAATTATTGTTTTATCTTCTACAATATTTTGGACAGGGTTTATGTATATCTTTAAAGAAGTTGGAATTATTGATTTTATTAGTTTGGCTATAAAGCCAATATTTAAAAAAATCATGCCAAATTTAACAGATCAAGAAGCCATTGAGTATTTATCGATGAATATTGCAGCCAATATGTTTGGGTTAGGTTTTGCAGCTACTCCATCAGGATTAAAAGGCATTAAAAGATTAAAGGAAATCTCAACAATGCCAGAAGGTGTAGCAAGCGATGAAATGATTACTTTTTTAGTTTTAAATACAGCAGGAGTGACTTTGTTACCAACAACAGTTATCAGTATTCGTAAAAGTTATGGTTCAAAAACACCGACGGATTTTGTATTGTTTGCGATTTTATCTACTTTAGCTGCGTGTGTATTTGGATTATTAGCCGATAAGATATTAAGGAAACCTTATCGAGAAAAAGCATGATTATTTCGATATTGATTATTCCAATTTTACTCATATTGGCTTTAGTTTTGGCAATAATAAAAAAGAAAGATGCTTTTAGTGCTTTTTGTAATGGAGCATTAGAAGGATTAAAATTATCAAAAGAAATCATTCCGTCGGTTATCGCTATGATTAGTGCAGTGGTCATCTTAAAAAGTAGTGGTTTAATTGATGATATTGGTAAATTAATAGGAAAGGCTTTTGATAACAGTGATTTCATCACGAATATTGTACCGATGGTTTTTTTTAGACCGATTAGTGGTGGTGCTTCTTTAGCGATTTTAAATTCAGTTTGTCAAGTGGATGCAGATTCTTTAGAATGTATAACGGCTTCATTAATACAAGGAAGTACAGACACAACTTTTTATGTCATAGCGCTATATTTTTCTTCCATTAAAGTTACAAAATGGCGCCATACTTTAAAAGCCGCTTTATTTGCTGATTTTGTAGGTATTGCTTTGGCTATTGTTTTTGCTTTAGTAATATTTAAATAATATTTTTACTAATGATTTTGAATATGATAGAATAGTGTTTGAAAGGAAGGGATATTGAATGTATTGTAAAAATTGTGGTTATAGTATGCCTGATGATGCAACCGAATGTCCATTTTGTAAAAGTAAATTAAACGACGAACAAACCACTTTACATTTTGAAGTTAAAGAGGAAGGAAATGAAAGTTTAAAAGAGAATCAACAAAATGAGAATTCTTCAAATCATTCTTTTATCAAAGGTGATGAAGGAAATATGAGTATTATCAGAAATCATTTGGGATACGTCGATTTAAAAACAAAGTTTTGGCACCATCTTTTAATTGCTTGTGGTGGTTATCTTTTGATGAATGTTTTGTTTTCTATCATTGGAGGAATACTGGTTGCAAGTTATAAAAACAAAGGTTATGATTTTTCCTGTATTGCAGAACATGCAGATGATTTATCTGTTTGCCCTGTTGAAATCGTGAATACATATGTAAAAATAACGAGTATTACGCAGGTCATTTGTGAATTGTTTATTTTAGTTGTCATTATTATTTTATTTAGAAAATTTATAAAAACATTTTTTGCGGAAGCTAAAGATAATCAAACATGGAAATGGTTTGGTATTGGTTTAGCCATCATGTATGGCGGAAATATGATTTACTCTTTTATATTACAAGGATTAGGATTAGAAAGTACAAGTACAAATCAGAATGCTGTAAATGATGTAATCTTTAATTCACCTTTACTAGGCTTTTTGTTTGTCGTTATAGCTGCTCCAATTTACGAGGAGTTAATTTTCCGATTTGGTGTTTTTAGATCTTTCACGAATAAAAACAAAAAGACAGAAATTATCGGTCTTGTTGTTACGACACTTTTATTTGCAGGTGTGCATATGATTGCTACATTCCAAGATGTGTATGCAGATCCTGCCGCTCCAGATTATGAAGTTTTAAAGAGTGATATGTTAACATTGCCTATTTATTTAATCGGAGCATTTGGTCTAACATTTGCTTATTATAAATCAAAAAATTTGATGACTTCAATCGCAATGCATATGACCTATAATGGAATTTCCTTTATAATGATATTATTAATGAATTTAGTCGATGTGGATACTACAGAAACAATTATTCATTTTCTAACGAGATTATTGTTCTAATCTCGTTTTTGTTTACATATTCTTTATTGATATAAAGGAGAAATAAGTGTGAACACATTAGAATTACTAAAAAATATAGGTACAAGAACCAATAGTGATATTTATGTTGGTGTTGTGGGTCCTGTAAGAGTTGGCAAATCAACTTTTATTAGGAAATTTATGGAACTTGTGGTTTTAGAAAATATTACGGATGAAAATGAAAAACGCCGAGCTATAGACGAATTACCACAAGCTGGACTTGGAAAACAAATTATGACTTGTGAACCAAAATTTGTTCCAAATAATGCAGTTAGTGTTAAAGTAGATGAAGAATTATATGTTAATATTCGTTTGGTTGACTGTGTTGGTTATGTTTTTAATGAAGCTTTAGGTTACAAAGAAGGCGAAAATGTTAGGATGGTTAAGACACCTTGGTTTGATGATGCTATTCCATTTGATGAAGCAGCAAAAGTTGGAACAAACAAGGTAATTAATGATCATTCTACTATCGGAATTGTTGTCACTACAGATGGAACCATTGTGGATATTCCACGAGAAGCATATGTTAAAGCAGAAGAAGATGTTATTAATGAATTAAAAGAAATTAATAAGCCATTTATTATTATTGTTAATTCAAAAGATCCAAATGGTGAAAAAGCCTTAACAGTTAAACAGGAAATTGAAGAAAAGTATGGAGTTAGTGCAATTATTATGTCTGTTGAAAATATGAATCAAACAGATGCAACCAATGTTTTACAAACTGCTTTATATGAATTTCCAGTTACAGATGTTGAAGTGATAACACCAACATGGATTGCCGTTTTGGAGGATGATAATCCTTTAAAAGTTTCATTTAAAGAAACAATTGAAAATGCTATCTTAGAATGTAAAAAAGTCAAAGATGTTAAAAAAATGGCTGAATTAATTGAACAAAATGAAAATATTAAAAGTGCTTTAATTAGTAATGTGGATACAGGAACGGGTGTTGTTACGATTACATTAGAAGCACAAGATGGTTTATATGAACAAGTTTTAAACCAAATTTTGAAAACACCAATTAATGATAAAGCCGATTTGATCAGAATCTTACAAGAATATCGTATGTATTCCGATAAATTATCTACATTACTTCCAGCAATAAAACAAGCTAAAGAATCAGGATATGGCGTTGCTTATCCAACGACAGAAGATATACAATTATCTACTCCAGAAATGATAAAGCAAAATAATCGTTATGGAATTCAAATTAAGGCATCTGCTCCAGCTATTCATATGTTTAAAGTAGATATTGAAGATTCATTTGAGCCTATTTTAGGTTCTAAACAACAAGCAGAAGCAATGATTGAATATTTGAACAAAGATCCAGAAAATATTACTTCTATGAACATGTTTGGAAGACCACTGATTGAGATGTTAAGTGATGGGATAAATGGCAAGTTACAAAACTTGCCTGAAAATTGTAAGCAAAAGCTTCAAAAAGCCCTAAAAATCGCCTCTTCTAAGCAAAAAAACAATATTATTGTCTTTGTATTTTAAAAAACTGTAATCATACTTTAGTATGATTACTTTTTTTTCTTAAAAATCTTTTATTTACTAGTTTAAAAAAGTGTTATATAATTCAATTAGCCTTATATATTACAAAAGGAGAAACAAATATGAATAAAAAAGAATTGATTGACAAAATTGCTGCTGAAAAAAATGTTACAAAAGCAAGAGCTGAAGAAATGGTTAATGCTATTTTTTCAACCATTGTAGAAGAATTAAAAGCAGGAGAAACTGTTAAAATTCCAGGATTTGGTAATTTTATGGTAAAGACTCGTAGACAAAGAACAGCTGTTATTCCTAATTCAAATAGAAGAGTCATCATTCCTTCTTATCGAGTTGCAGGATTCCGTCCTTCAAAAAGTTTTAAAGAACAAGTTAAATAAGAAAAAAGAGGCTGTGAAAAAACTTAACTTTTGAAAATCTGTTGAAAGGAAGGCTTCACAGTTCTTTTTTTACTATTTTTGAGACTTCGCACATTCATCCATTTTTTCGGATGGTTATCTTTTATGCATATTAATTTGCTTGGTAGAATACCTTTTAGTCCTTTTATAAATAAAAGGGCTTTTTCTTTAGATTATAAGATTATAAATAGCTTAATATGTCCTCCTTCTTGAACTATTGAAAGATATGTCAATAGTTCATCAAGTGGGGTTATGATTTTGCCATCTCTTCATTGTATCCATAATTTTTCCCATAGTAACTCTGCTTTAGGAATATTTCTTTTTATTTCTACTTTTTTTATCATAATAGCCAACCTTTATAAATTTTAATATATTAAAATTATAATACATTTAAAGAATATAAAGAGATAATAGTCCAAATTAAACTAAAAAAAACTCATTACTAATTACTGTAATGAGTAAAAAACTTTCTAATTATAATCAAAATCTGATACTGAAAAAATTAAATTAGTTTTTCTCTTAATATAGTTAATAAAGCAATTTGCTAATAATTCATTATCTATATATAAATATAATTTCCAATCGTGATCATGAGCATATGCAAATAGAACAAAGTCATCAAATTCTTTGCTTAATAGTAAATCATCTAAACTCTGCTGAAATATTTTTGAATTATTATTTTTTAGTAAAAATAATGCATCATTCGCCGTTTTAATACTACTAAAACCTTTATTATAAGTAAATAAATTTTTTCTACGAATACATTCACAAAATTTTTTGCTTGTCATATTTCTATAATTTGGAATGTCCCTATATAAATATATATCTTTTTTTTCGATGCCAATTAAATATAAATAATAACTCAAATCTTCCATAGAAATCCCACAAAATTCATATAAAAAATCATTATTTGCATCTTTTTTAATATATCTGTAATAAACTTTCTTTCTCATGATACCTCCAAAAAATTATAAAAAACTTCTCACACTATATTCTTGTGTAAAACACAAACCAAGGTTTCCGCCACCACATAACGCAAGAGCAAATGCACAAAAACCAATGGCAATTACACCACCATAATTTATTCCTCCAAAAGGAATGTGTTCAAAGACAGCTTCCTCATGATAACTAGGAATAAATATTACTGGTGGAGCAGGTTCTTCAACAGATTCTTCAATAATTACATCATCAGTAATTTTTACATCCGGAAACACTTCGACTTCAGCAGATTCTTGATTGCCTGGGATTGGCACGAAATTAGGAAGTTCTATTGCATGTGAAGATATTTTAAAAGATTTCCAATCCCATACCCCATTTTTACGTAGCTTTTTTGTTACCCATCCAGGAGGATCATAATCATAACTTGTTAATTTATCAAGAACCACCTTCATTTTGAGAAAACACATTATTTTTTTCTTTAAAATTGTTTCTATTTTGATTTCGAATTTTCATAATCAATTCTTGATTCTCTTCTAAATCATTAGTAAAAGAAAAAAATTCGTTATTATTTGATTCTTCATTCAAAGCAACAATAATAGATATTTCATCACTGTTTATATTTACGTTGGTGCTTTCAATAAAATTGTCATATGTTTTTTTGGATTGAACAGGAATCGCCAATAGTAATAACTAATAAATATTTCTTTATCATTATTAGATTCTCCTTATATAATATCTTAATTAATCCCAATAATACTCTAGGTCTAAATTTAATTCTCCATTAGGAATTTCGCTTTTAGGAATTATTACAAAATCTAAATATCTGCTAACAACTTCTGCTCCACCTCCAACTATTTCTTCCTCAATAGAAAGTTTAAGTCCCATAACTTCAAAATCATAATATTTCACATCTGCTGTACCACCAGTTTCATCTCTTACAACGCATAAAACAACATTATCTTCAAACAAACTTTCATTAAAATAATCTGATGTATTTATTCCAGTAGAAGTGTAAAAAATATCATCTATATTTTGAAAAGATAAGATAAAGTAATATCTTCTTTCCCCAAAAGCTAAATTATATTCTTCGCCAATAAAAAATGGCCATTTAATAATATTGTTAAATGAATAACTTGTGTAATAACTTATATTATTTGTGTCATTTTGTTTTTCATCATTCATAATTTCTTCACCATTTTTAAAAATTTTAACATTATCAAAAGTTTCAACTTCTTCTTTACTTAATTCTAAAATAAACCACCAATATCCCATATCAGCAGTATCTCCATATTGTTTGGTTTTAACATATACATTAAGTGTCTTATCTATAATTTCATAAGATTCAATTTCACTTTTATTTCCACCACTTGATTCAACGATTTTAAAAACTAAAAGAGATTTATTTTCAAAAAAATCTTCATTATATTTTTCAGGAGTATCATTTTCTAGTAATGTTACTAAATCAATGTGATTATTTACAATTTTAAATTGACCATCTATATGATCATCTTCAAAATAAGTACTGATATACGTAGCATCTACACTATTGTTATCACCTGATTTAGAACATCCAACAAATCCAACGAGGCTAAAGAGAATCACACCTAATATTAAAAAGAATTTAATTGTCTTGTTTTTAAACATATGATTAATACCTCCTT
>CABUID010000014.1 GCA_902491575.1 uncultured Bacillota bacterium | reverse complement strand
TTTTTCCCAATCATTATAGACTTTTGATAACTCTTTACTTAATTCTTCAATATGTTTAGGCTCCATATGCGGTATATAGCGTCTTGTTATACATTTATCATAAGCATTAAACATTATATTAGGAAAAGTATATATCAAATTATCAATAATATCTTCCCCTCTTAGTTCAGGAACAAATATATAAGGACTAGCTATTTTCACCATTTCTAAACTATAATTTTCTTTTTTAGCCTCATTAAGATAGTCTTGTATAACTTCTTTAATACTATTCTTTGGATCGCTTGCAATATCATTGATAATATAACAAAATCTATTTTTATCTTTTACTAACACAGCTATTACCTCTTAAAATATATCCAACTAATTATTTTATATAATCTGAAATATAGTATGTTTTCGCTTCATCAGTAAATACTATATATGATTGTTTGTCATACCCATGGCGTTTTTCCCAATCATTATAGACTTTTGATAACTCTTTACTTAATTCTTCAATATGTACATCTTTTATAAGACATAACTGATCTTGTGCTATATAATCTGATGAGATGTCATACATAAATTGTGGCAAACTAAAGCATATTACATCGAAAATAGCTTGTTTCCCAGATAATTCATGAATTAAAAAAAGAGGATTAGCTATGTCTACACTATCTATATTACAATCCTTATCCTTAACATTATTAAGATAATCTTCTATAGCTTCTTTAATACTATTTTTAGGTAATCCAACTATTCCGTTAAAACACCAACAAAATTTACTTTCATCTTTTTTTAACATATTAATTTCGCCTGCAATTCTTATAAAAATTCATATTCATTAATATTTCTATCTTCTAACTCATTATATAATGCTTGCCATTGTTTTTTACTATTTTATTTTTTCTATCATTCTCTTTTTGTTATTACAATATTTAACGTTCTAATCTAGATTTTTCTTTTGATTTAGAGAAAGAGATTTTTGGTATGTTATTTTTTTCTAAAATATATTTATTATTTTCTATATTTTGTGCGATTAATTCCAAGCTAGGAACATTTTCAAATACATAAATATCATCAAATTTTAAATTAGTAATAATTCCATTAGCACGATGAATAGCATAATCAAAACCATCTTCAACTTCTTCTATTGGTAAACCGTAATCTTCTATCATACAAGTAATAGAATTAACTAAATCGGTTGTAAATTTTATATCATTAATAGATATATCAAAATTATATTCCATATTATCCAAAATGTATTCTATGGAAGAAAATATATTAGAATTATCTATTTTAACATTATTAATTTTTCCATTAAATTTTTCTATTACATTTGTGTTCATCGTTCTAACCCTCCATTTTCTTTTGGTTTAGAAAATGAAATTTTAGGAGTTTCTTTAGATGCAGTTAGTTGATTATTCTTTGAAAGTTCTTGTTCAGAACGTTGATTTAATAACCCTTCTAATTTTACTTCCATGTTATATTGAATTACATTTTCCATATCTCGTATTGTAAATGATTGAGGAAGATGACCTGCTTTATCTAAACGAACATAAGATTCCATCATAGCCTGTGTTTCTTTATCAAATTTAGAAAAGTTAAGTCCCCCATTAGGATTTGTTAAAGTATCTACAACACTTCTATATTTTCGTTCAAAAACATTTTTTTCTTCATCAGTTAAAAGGTTTTCATATTTTTTTGTCATATCAATAATTTTACTATCATCATTACGTAAATTTTCAGGTAATAAATGTTCACCCTCAAAATCTTGACTTGATACGCCGTTGGTAATAATAGCTGCAATAGGTCGTTCTTCTCTACCATTTAATACATGATACATATTGATTTTATCTTTATATTTAAGATCTAAATCAGTAATTACCGTTGTACCAGGATTGTATATAGTATTATAAATACCATAATATGGGGTAATTCCTGTAACAATTCCATTATCATTAATAGTATAGTCAATTTGATTAGGGTATTCAGCTTGAATATGCTCTAACTCCTTTTTAAATTCGTTATATTGAGTTTCACCTATAATGTCAGGTAATTGAGTAAGAATATCTCCATCGGCTGCAATTTGATTAGTGGCCATACCTTTAGCAATAGCAACTGGTAAATAATTGTAAAATGATTCATTACCAGGATACCCATCTAGGCTAGAATCACTAATAATGTCATTATTCATAAAGGTTAAATGACTATCATTAATTAAACCAGTATTAAGATCAACATAATAACTTTTATCATTAGTACCAAGATATGTATCTAATTCATTGATAAATTTGCGATATGATAATGATTCACGTTCAAAAGGAATATATCGTTTGCTAAGTTCTGGATTAGATTCTAATGCATCATCGTTATAGATGCTTTCCCCACGACTGATAAAGGCTTTATGAAGCGCTTCAGGGCCACCGTTGTATAATTCTTCACAAGATTCCCAAGTCCCTAATCCAATAGTTGTTTTTTTCTTAAAAACAGAAGGTACAATCTGATTAACATCTGTATCGTAAATATTATCTTTAGGATATAAAAATTCAAAATCGTCATCATAATCATCATCTAAAAAATTATTGGTGAAATATTCATTTACATTATCATACAACTCTTCTTTATCTTGTATAGACAAATCATTATTTAATGGAGTAGTTAACAATGTATCAATGGAATTATTAGATTCAATTGCATTGAATTGTTCTCTAACAATAGCATCAATAATATATGGATATCCTCTATCCTCTTTTACTTTATCATTGATATAACTGTTCCATTTATAATTACCGTCATCATACTCATTTGCTAAAAATTGTATATCAGATAATTTAGTTGCATTCATAATAGATGTAGCTGTAGCATTTTCTAATTCATCATAAGAAAAGTCATTAACTTTAATAGAAGCAAGTTCTACAAAGTCTTTTACATCTTTTGTAAAATCAGAATCCGTGATTGAAATATTAAAGCGTTCTTCTATATTTTCTAGTAAAAATGATACAGAATTAAAGTCCTGTTCATTGTTAAATTCAATATCATTAATGCGAGCTTTAAAATTACTTAACGTAGTAATATTCATAATTAACACCTCATACATTAAACAATAAAATATTAAATATTTTTATTAATTTATTGTTTTATTGTTTTTTTGGTAAATACGACTAGTAAAAAATAGGTAAGTGCATAAGTAAAACTTATGCACTTGTTTTTTGTTGATGATTAATTATTAGGAGTAGTTAACTTTTCCGCTAATTCGTAAATCATTTTGGCATATTCAGAACGGGACATAGGTTGATCACCTTTAAAAGTCCCATCTGGGTAGCCTTGAATGATTCCGTTAGCATGAAGTGTTTCTACAGCAGGTGCATCCCAACGTTCAGATGGAACATCTGGGAATGTAGAGCGTTCTTTAGATAATTTAAATAAAGGACTATTGACGATAGTATTCATCATAGATTCTAATTTATTTACTTTATCTTGAAGAGCAGCATTTTCTGCAAGAACAGATTGTTTAGTAGATGTACCAAATTTATAAGATACACCAACTGTATAGGCTTTTTTATCAGAAGAAATAGTACTTGCTGCATTAAACATTAAATCAGAATTAGGGCGATAGAAAGCACCAAGTGCAAAAGCACTTGCACCATCATAAGCACCTCTAGCAACTGCTATAGATAGTTTGTAATGGTCATCATATTCTTGTGGATGTAATCCTGCTAGAGCAGCAGAAATAGCGCCTACGTGTTTTACTTCGCCACCTAATTGATTAAGACGACTATTAGTTTCAAATAATTGGCCACCATTAACAGCATCCATAGAACCTTCAGCTACTTGACCATTTCTAACATTAGAAATGATAGTTCCATTTTGACCATTTAAAGAGATATGATCTTTAGCAATAGAATCATAAGCTACAGCTAATGGATTACCTGCTGAATTTTTAACAACATTGTATACAGTATCGCCTGTTACCAAACCTGTGTTTCCTGCTACTACAGTGCCTGTACCAAGTTTTTCTTGCCATTTAGATACATCTGTTCCTGTTAGATTAGAAGCATCTGTATTGGCCTTTTTATTGAGTTCTGGTTGTACTGCATCTTTGATCGCATCAGAAGATACGTTGACTGCATATGTTGTAGCATCACCATCGGTTCCTGTAGTAACGGTTGTATTTTGACCGTTCACTACTTTGACAGCGCCTTTAGCTACATTACGAATAACAGTTTTACCTGCATCAGTAATATTATCTAGTCCTGTATTAGCCTTAGTATCGAGCGTTGTATTTGTTTTCGCTATTTCTTTATATACAGTATCGCCCGTTACTAACCCTGTATTTCCATTCGTTACAGTGCCTGTACCAAGTTTTTCTTGCCATTTAGATACATCTGTTCCTGTTAGATTAGAAGCATCTGTATTGGCCTTTTTATTGAGTTCTGGTTGTACTGCATCTTTGATCGCATCAGAAGATACGTTGACTGCATATGTTGTAGCATCACCATCGGTTCCTGTAGTAACGGTTGTATTTTGACCGTTCACTACTTTGACAGCGCCTTTAGCTACATTACGAATAACAGTTTTACCTGCATCAGTAATATTATCTAGTCCTGTATTAGCCTTAGTATCGAGCGCTGTATTTGTTTTCGCTATTTCTTTATATACAGTATCACCTGTTACCAATCCTGTATTTCCATTCGTTACAGTGCCTGTACCGAGTTTTTCTTGCCATTTGGATGCATCTGTACTTGTTAAATTAGAAGCATCTGTACTGGCTTTTTTATCAACATCTGCTTGTACTTTGTAAAGCTGACTACCATTAATGGCATCAGTCGATGTACTCGATACTTCACCTTTAGCTACATTTACAATTTGACGTTCGTGACCTGAAGAACCAATAGATACAGTTGCATCGGCTGTTATTCCATCAACTGTAGTAGGTGCTTTTGCAGTACTATTGTTCCCAATAACAACAGAATTATTCATTCCCGTTGGAATATTAATGTTATTACCAATAGCGAAAGCATTATTGGATTGAATAGAATTATTACTACCAATCGTGACAGAACCAACACCAGTAATAGTGTTATCACGACCAATACCAATAGCATCTTCGCCAGTAATTAAACCATTTGTACCAATACCAATAGCATTTTTACCAGTAACAAGACTATTGTTACCCACCGCAATAGCATTGGTACCAATATTTTTAAGATTGTTAAGCGCAAGTGTACGTTTTGTATCATCTAGTGCAGCTTGATCGGCATCAAGTTTTGCTTTTACACGTGCAGCTGCAGCTGCATCATCTAATTCTTGTTGTGTTGGTTGCAATTGAGCATTTTCACGTTGTTTAGCTTTAACAGCAACATCAGCAGCTTGAACCTTAGCATTTAAATCATCAAGTTTAGCCTGTTTATCAGCTATAGCAACTTTATATTGATCAGATAAAGTTTTGATAGTTAATGTATTAGAATTTTCAATATCTGTCACATTAGATTTAAACCATTTATTATAAGAATTTTCCCAAGAAAATTCTGAATGAGATAAATTAAACAATTTAGTATTTGAATCTTTATAATCTGATTCAAATCTAAGTTTATTTTGTAAATGAATTAATGCTTGTGTTGGATTAGTATTTTTTAAAGAATCATAAAGATATTGTTCATGTTTTAGATTAATAAGAGAAAAACTTCTTTTTTTAGCAACAGCAACTGCTTCTAATAAATTATTTTTAGTTTCTTGTGTTAACGCACCAGTCAAAGGGAGATTTTCAATATTTGATTTTAGAGAATCAAAATTATTTATTTTATTAAGATATGAATTATATTTAGTATCATCAAGCGAAGCAACTGCTTGTAAATTAATAGTTGATGCATCTATATTTAGTTCATTACCAGTTCCATCTACTCGTCCTAGATAATAACTCCATGGATTATATAAATAATAAATACCACTAATTGTTGTTCCATTTGTATTAATTCCAGAGGTATTATTACTATTTATATAGCTTTCATCATAGTAATGACTAATTCTGTCAGCTTTTATATTTTCCAAATCACCTTTAGCTTTAATATAATTTTGAATATAAGTTTTATAGAAATTCAAATCATTATTAACACTAGGGAATCCATCTTCAGATTTTTGTTTGAGTTCTGTAGCTAATGTATCTAGGCCGTTAGGATCAGTTGTCAGTAAACTAAAGTTAAGTTTATTAATATAAGATAATCGTTCGTTCATTTGGCGAACAGTTTCATCATATTCAGGCTTGAATGCATTGTAATTATTGGTAGCTGTATCAAGATTTGGTTGTAATATATTTTGAATCAATGCATTATTTTCAGCTATTTTCTTTTTAGCTGCTTCTACACGATTATAAATAGCATGTTTTTGATTAAAGTCAATTGTTTCATCGTTAACTAGCTTAGTAAGTCGTTCAATTTCTGCTAGTTTAGCTTGATTTTCTGCTAATTTTTGTTTAATTACAGAACCTGTTAGATTATCGCCAGTCGCCACTGCATTCGTACCTACAGCGATTGAGTTCACACCTGTAGCGATTGCTTGATTGCCTTCTGCAATAGAATTATCCCCAATTTGCACGGCTGCAAAAGACATATTTGTACCGAGCATTGTCATAACAGCTGCTGTAAGCCAAAGTTGTTTGTGCTTCATATAGTATCCTTTCTTATACATAAAAAAGGATGAACATAAGAATAATTAGTTACAGTATTAATACATAACAAAAGCTAAGGTCCATATATAATTTTTTCTTTTTACATATTAATAAAAAAAGTACACCCTAGTATGGATGTACTTCCTTTTTTATTGCCTCACGGGCTTATATTCATTCGTTCATCCTGTTCTTATTATATCAAATAAAAACAGAAATAACGAATGAAATGAATGTTAAATGAATTAATTGTTGTTAAAATAAGTTTCTTTATCATATCCAAATATTTTAGCAATAAAACAAGTTGGTAATTGAGTAATATAGGTATTGTAATCTTTGACAAATGTATTATAAGCTTCCCTACGTTCTGTTAATGAATGTTCATTATTACTGATATTTTCAAGGAAAATATTGTAATCACTATCAGATTTAAGTTCAGGATACGCCATAGCTACACCATGAATATAGGACAATGCATTAGTAGCATCCTTAGCTGTTTTCGTATAATCATTCGATATTTTTAATTGAATTCCCTTTTCATGTCCGTCATTGATTCAAAATAACAGCAATATTAGAGCGAGCTTCCTCTATTTTTTGTGTAAATGTTTGGATTCTATTATAAGTAATCCATACTCGACTGAACTCATTAAGAATAAATAATACTAATAAAATCCATTTAAAGCTCCATAAAGTATCTAAAATCCAGTCAATCATAATACAACACTCCTATTCACAACTAACAAATCACCTCAAAGGGTTTATATTCAATAAAATTAGATTTGACGTATATATACATCAACTATCATATTTGTATTATAGCATATATTAATATATAAAACAATAAATATATTAATATTTTTATTATTTTATGTATTTCAATAAAATAAAAAAGCCCTATGTAGTATAGGGCTTTCATCATTATAGAATTTACTTAATTTTTGGGAATCCATCAATATTTTGATAGGCTTCACAGCCTTTTAAAAATACTTCTGTAACAACATCAATCATTTTTTCGTCTTTCAATGCAGCGAACACTTTAATTCCTGCTTTAATTTCAGGCGGAACACGTAATTCTAAGCGTTCAAACTCTTTAGGTTCTTTTTCTTTTTTAGGGGCTGTACCACCTGCATTAATAAATGTATCAACAGATTTTTTCATAGGTTTTTTGGAAAGTGCCATTATAATGATCTCCTTTAATAACGATTAGATAGCTTCAATTTCTTTGACAAACGAAAGCATTTCATGAGCAGCTTTGCTGCTATGCTTAAATTCAGTAACACCTTGACCTTCAAGCGTTGCCCGTCGATAATCCTCACGTTGGCCTAATACTGTATTAGCACGAGTAACGTTATATTCACTAACGATTTCGTTTAGACCTTCTTCAATTTCTTTATGGGTTTTAGTAAATGTACGAGCCTGGTTTAGTACACATACTACATGAGGTTCGTTTTGTTTAGATTGTACTCTAAATGTATTGGCCTCTTGAATTAAATCAAGTGTATCCGTAGTACCCCAGAAATCAAACTGGCCACTAGTTACAGGAATGACAATAATATCAGCTTTGATGAGAGCGGTACGGAACATTACTGTATCACGGCCACCACAATCAATAATTAGGTAATCAGCTGTGTTATGTTGAATGACATCATCCAATTCCTCTGGTGATTCAATAGAAACGGCATTCATAACAGGAAGGCCTGTTTCTTTGCGATCTTCAGCAAATAAGAAGGATGATTGTTGAGCATCCGCATCTGCTAAAATTACCTGGTAATTTAATTGATTAAGTGTAGTAGCTAGATTGATAGCAATAGTCGATTTACCAACTCCACCTTTAGTGCTTGCGACGGCGATAATTTTCATAATAACAACTCCTTAATTATGTACCTAAAATGGTTTATATTCATTGTCTATATTTTATCAATAAAATAATTAATTGTCAAATTAATTTATATATAAATATATTTGTATATAAAAAATATAAGCGAAGTGTTAAAACACCTCGCTTATAGAGCATGACAGTATATGATTAAAATTAATTTATAACGAATAACAAAGTGCTTCTCTACGAAGTCCTTCATTTTTAGCTATCTTAGCTGCACGTTTAATAGTTAACGTAAGGCTATCAGTAGCTTCTAGTGCATGAGATACAATCGGAACAATAGACGGATGCGTTTGTATCCGAATAGAGAAACACCATAATAAAGACGGGTTACGAGATAACACATAGACTGCAACAGTATAGTTATCTCTAATACGATCACCGCAAGCCGTTATCATGGTTACATCACGTTCAATACAGGGCATACATACAACGTATGTATCTCTATAAGGCTGTAACTCTAAAGAATGTAAGTTAAAACGATTTGTTTCTAATAATTTTTGAACATCCATAATTATCCTCTTATTAATAATGTAACGAAGATAAAGAACAAGAGCAATAAATTTACAAATACAGCTATAATAGTAATATTTTGAATCAAGCCTTTCTTATCAAAGAAATTATTGGATTTTTCAATAATCTCTTTTTGTTGATTATATCTTGTTGTAAGCGCATTAATTAAATTATTAGTTGTATCTTTAACTACTTGTGTTGATTTTTCTATAGATTCAATTGATTTATTCTTAATTTCCTGCACTTGTAATTGAATACCTGATTCATCATTAATGCAGCTATTTATGTTACTAATAATTTGTGTTTCTAATGAATTATATAAATCTTGCGTTGGTTTTTCTAATAATGTAGAAAAATTAGTGGATAACGTTTTAGCCTCGTTATACTGATTTTCAAGTATAGATTGTATGTCACTAATACGTACAGTCACTTTTTCACTTTCTTCAGTAAAACGATTAATCAAAGCTTTGCTAGGTTCATTGAGCGTTTGTTGAAGTAAATCTAATGTTTGTTGTTGGGCCTTTAAATTATTAGATAATTGAGTAATATGTTGTGTAACCAACTCTTTAATTTCTTGATTGGTTTTTACATTATTATCAGTAACAATAGCAATAATCTTTTGTTCTAACGACTTAGTAAAATCACCTAATGAAGCATCCATTAAAGCTTTTTGAATAGTAGGGTCAAGAGATGAGCTATCTGTAGAGTTATTCTCATCATTACTTTCCTTCGTTGAAACAGATTCTGTTTCGCTTTCTATTTCATCAACAGGTTTTTTAATTACTTCTTTAGGTTTTTCAGTGGATTCTTTATTTACTTCATCTTCAGTAGGTACATCATTAGTTTTTTCTACATCATCAGATGAAGAAGGGGGAGGATTAGATGTCCTTTCATCGCCTGTATCTGATGGTGTTTTAATATCTTGTTGAGCTGAAGAGGAAGGAGATATATTTTCTTTTATTTCCATAGTTTGAGCATCCTTATAATCTAATAGTTCTTGTTTGGCTACAGATAAGGCATCAATTAATAGCTTTTTACTTAATTCATCAGTATCTTTTTCAATGGCTTGATTGACGATACTAAACAATCGTTCTGATAAGTGTTTAACAGGTATTAATTTGATATAATGAGGCCTAATTTTGAGTATAGTAATTAAAATATCACGACGTAATACAATATCTCGTATGAATGAGTAGGAGCTATTTAAAAGCGTTTTAAAGCCGTCTGGTTTACGTTGTAATAACGTTATTAACGATTCTTCATCGGCTTGACGTAAATAAGGACTATCAAGCCATTTAGAAGGATCTAATTCTTGTAAATGTTTAATTACTTCAGGGGAGCGTGGCCTCATATTAATAAGTCCTTGTCATAGTTTCTTCCATAGCGCTATGACGATCACTAGATTCATCATTAGATGCTAATGGAATCATATCAATAATTCTAAGTAGACCAGAGTTACGGCTAGGTGCTACTCGTAACATAAAGCATTTACCAATATTAGCTTTATCTTTAACTTCAAACGTAGAATTATAATTTGGAGTAAACATATCGTATTTATTATTTTTTCTAAAACGATAAGAAAAAATATCATTGGTAATAGTAGAGAATAAGCATACTAATTCAGGAGCATTAGAATTAGCATTTTTTTGTAGCATCATTGCTACTAATTCAACAGGGTACTCACCACTAGATTTCATTACACGATTTAAAGACGGTGCTTGTTTAAATAGATAGCTATATTCATAAGGAAGTACAGGGATGCCATTAGCAACAGCTTCTACAGCTTTATGTTCAAGATAAACAATATATTCATCACGAGATACGGTTTGTTCTACACCATTAAATAAAATAGTAAAAGTTTCATCATTAGGAAGTTCTCGTAGTAACGCAACTCCAGTATCTTTTTGTAAAGCAATACCATTAGCTACCATCGACATAGTAGTTTCAATAGTAGCTAATCGACTATTAATATATTCTTCAAACTTAAAATACAAGTCAGATTCGATTTTACTATAACCATCAGTTTTTAATTTATTTTCTAAATACTCATGAAAATGTTCTTGTACAAGTTGAGATTTTGTTTTAAATTCCATTTTTTCCATTGTAAAAATTTCTCCTAATTAAAATAACAATTGTAATGGATAAGAGATTCCAATAATAATAAGAGTAATTATTGTAAGAACAATACAAATAGCAGATACTGCATATTCTTTATTATCGCCAGTTTTAAAATATGCTTTTCCAATACGAGAGTGTAATGTTAACCCTGGAACAGTTCCTGTTACTGCATCTTCAGCAATATGAGCAATACAACCAAATAGCCCGCCAAGTGTAACTTTAAAAAACAATGAAGATACTTCAGAGAAAGGATTAATAACAAATCCTAGTATGGCGAGAAATGTAAAAGCAATCATATAAGGAATAAACCAGTGTGTCACTTGTCTATGATTGTAATAGGTTAGATTAGACCGTTCTTTATGAGCTTCGAGCCGATCAGGTAACGTACTCCCTGCATACGCTCCTAACACAAAAGGAATATTTTGTGTTAGGAGAAATGCAATAGAGGTAGTAATAATTCTATGATTCACCCACTTCATAGAATCACCTAACGAGAACGGGAACGACTTTTTCCAAAGCATGGTATGGTTACAATTACATCACCAATTTTCTTTGTATGCTTATGATTTTGCCGTTGTTTCATAGCCGTTGTAGTTACAATCGGACTAGGGCTATTATTTCTTTTTTTTAATTGTTTTTTACGCCTCATCGTGTCAATTCAGCTCCTTCATTGGCTTTTTTTATAGTAAGACCAAATTGACGGCGATTATCTTTAGCAATAATCTTTTCAATTGTTGCATTATGCTGCATGGCCACAGGAATATCTTTAATGAGATCATTATCACGCTCAATGGCCATTTGATATAAATCAGGGTCATTACGTAGTGTTTGCCCTAGATATTTAACATTATCTGGATCAGCATTAATAGCTTGTCTAGCTAAACGGTCATTATCACGAGCAGACATTCCTGCATAACGAAACGCATCTTCATCGTTAGAGATAGCAACCGATACAATTTTTTCGTTATTACGATATTTATCAGGTAAATACAATAATTCAGTACCATTAGAAGCAACTAATTTTAAGGCTTCTTCTTCTGTAAGTTCTTTGTATTCTTCTTTCTTTTGTTCACCTTTAATCTCTTTTTCTTTTTTCCATGCATCCATGGCCTGTTCAAAGTTTTGAACAGCTTCTTGATCTTTAGTAAGCGATGCAGTTAACGCTAATGGTAATGTTGTACCTGCTTCTTTAAGGTAATCAGACCGTTCATAACTAAGCCATACCTCTTTAGGTTCCGTCGTATAAGCAATACGGTTTGTATTTTCTCGTTCAAATTTTTTAAACGAGAAGGATGGATGTAAGGCCTCATGGCCTTCCACATATCCTTTAATTGCCTCTATAGTTTCTTTTGAACAGGTAATAGGCCATCTATGTTCAATCGCATTGACAATAGAAGCCGTTGCATCAAATACCTCTTCACGTTCAAAAGGTACTTCATTAATAGAACCTTTAAAATCTTGTTGTTTTTCAATTAATGAGGACATTTATATCTCCTATGTAATAGTCACAAAAGATAAATCAATAAATATATTAATATTTTTATTGATTAAGAATTTTAATTATTAATCATTTTATAGTTTAGGCTTGCCTTTAGCATCCTCTTTAGTACATTTACAATCAGGATAATTACTACAGCCCCAGAAAGTACCTTTACTACCTTTTCGTTGCTTTAAAAATCCCTTATGACAATCAGGGCATTCATAAATAGCAGGTTTTCCATTAGCATCAGAGAAAATAGCTTTACATCCATTTTGAGCATAAGCGCTACAGCCCCAGAATGGGCCTTTACTACCTTTTTTTAAAATAAGTACACCTTCATGACAAACAGGGCATTCAACACCTTCAATTTTTGGTGGTTGAGCAAAAATTGTTGTTTCTGCTTCTACCAATCCTTTAAGGAATGATTCATATTCAGACATTACTGCATTTAAAGAGGTAGTTCCTTTTTCTACATCCATTAAGGAGAGTTCCATTTTAGCCGTCATATCAGGAGCTGTAATAATACTAGGAATATGTTTAACTAGCTCTTCCCCTAATGCAGTAGGGCGAAGAGATTTACCATCTAAAGAAAGGAATCCATTATCTATTAACCCTGCTATAATCGTTGAACGAGTAGCAGGAGTGCCAATCCCTTTAATTTCTTTTAGTTTTTCTTTAAATTCAGGATCAGAAACAAAACGATGAATATTGGCCATTGCTGTTAGCAATGTACCTTCTGTAAACCGTTTAGGTGGTTTTGTTACACCTTCTTTATAGTCAACATCAGATACAGGAACAGAATCGCCTGTAGCAGCGGTTACGGCTTTTTGAGCAATGGATACATCATTTGTATCTTCATCCTCTTTATTTGAGCCTATAAGGGCTTTAAAGCCTTTATCACGTATAAAGACACTACGACCATTAAAATCTTCGCTTGCAACAGAAAATACATACTTTGTTTCAGTAAATTCCATAGAAGGATACCATTGCAAAATATATCGTAAAGCAATTTCGTCATATAAAAGTTGTTGATCCGCATCTAATCCAGACGGAGCTTCACGAGTGGGAATAATAGCATGATGGGCTGTAATTTTCTTATCATTAAAACATTTAGATTGTAATGATGTATTAGCATTACTTGAATAATCACTAGGAAGCGTAGAACCACGAGAAATAGCATCTAAAATATCGTGTGCATCATTATATTGCCCCATAGGCAAATAGTTACAATCAGAACGGGGATATGACACATATTTCATTTCATATAGTTTTTGGGTGACATCAAGTGTTTTCTTTGGTGACCATCCTGCTTTTTTATTCATATACCCTTGTAAAGAATCCAGGGAATATGGAAGGGGAGGGGCCTCTTTTTTATCATTAACGGCCCATTCTTTAATGGTAGCTGTTCCTGCTGCTTTACAAGCATTCATAAGAGTTTCTGCTTCTGATTGTTCTACAATATAGCCTTCATGAACGAGCTTTCCTTTAAATTGTTCATTATCTACAGAAATAGTCGCATGAATATCAAAGAATTTTTGTTCTTCAAAATTTATAATTTCATGTTCACGATTTACAACGAGAGCTAATGTAGGTGTTTGTACACGCCCTACATTTAATTTACCTTTACCGCCTAAATGTTGATAACGGAGCGTATATAAACGTGTACCAGACATACCTAATAGCCAATCCATTTTAGAACGGCCTAGACCTGCTTGCGATAAGTTTTTAAATTGACTATTTTCCACAATAGAATCAAACGCACGTTTTAATGAGGTATCATCTGTAGCATTAATAAGAATCCGTTTAACCGTTCCTTTATAATCATAATATTCTAAGACTTCATCAACGAGTAGTTGACCTTCACGGTCTGGATCGCCTGCATGAATTACAACGTCAGCCCACTGCAACATTTCTTTAATAGCTTTAACTTGTTCCTTAGCATCTGCACGTGGTTTTAAAATCCAACCTGACGGAATAATAGGTAAATCTGAAACAGTCCATCTATGATATTTAGGATCATATTCTTCAGGATCAACCGTTGCAAATACGTGTCCATAACACCAAGTAACTTTAGTATCATCTTTTTCAAACGCTGTTTTACTTTTAGTAAATCCACCTAAATATTTAGCAATAGCAGTAGCTAAACTAGGCTTTTCTGCAATATAAAGTGTATTCATTTATATCCTCACTGGGTTTATATTCAAATAATAAATATATAAAACAATAAATATTTTTAAGAATTAAACAACAAATAATTTTAACAATAAAATATTAACGTTCTAAGCCAGATTTTCCTTTAGGTTTAGAAATAGATAAGCCAACTTTAGGCTTTTGAGATAAATCCTTAGTTTGTGTTACATTCAACATTTCTTTAACAGGCTTTAATGCTTCTGCATATTTTTCAGGGTTAGAATGCGAATTATAAAGTGCCTGTAGTTTTTCTGTATAAATTTTAGGATTAGTTTGAACAGAAGGGGATGGTAATTCGTTACGTTTTAGTCTATCTTCTAGTTCTTCAACCATAGCATGAACATCATCAGACAATCCTTCTAATTTAACACTAGTCCATTTTTCCATTGATTTTAAAACGTCAAGCATTGGCGTTTTAGAAATAGTATCTAAATCACCTAAATCAATACGACTTTCAAATGTATGAAATTCACCATTTTTATCAATAATATGGAAATTAATTCCTAATTTATCGTAGCATCCTAAACAACTACGTACATTAGATGGATTTTGTGAATCGAATCCAGTTCCATTAGCAAGTGTAATTGTTCTATTAGCATTAACTAAATGAACAGTCATATCTTCTAAAACAACATCATTCATTAACTGAATGGCGTAATCGCCTTTATATAAGTTAGGACTTTCAGGATCATGATCTAAAGCATAAAAATGACCACCATACTCTCTATAGGAATCATCTGGTCCAAGCATTTTTTCTGGCGTATCGTGTAATAAATAATCAAATGATGTACCACCACCAATAACAATCATATTAGTATTATGACATAATAAGCCTTCTTTATGTCGTATGCTAATAGCAAAGTTTTTATCGAATTTCACTGTATTTTGTTCTTTTGTAGATGAAATAAGATTATCCTGGTTCATATCATTGGTAATAATTTGTCCATTAGGGCAATTAACGATAGAAGGTAATTTACCTTCAGCAATTAGTTGTTGCTCTTGCGCTACTAAACTTTCTAATGTATGCGGGTCTACATCAAATGTCTTTACTAGAAAATTATTAAAGTATTCAATACCACCAATTCCTTTTTTATCTAAATTAGCAGCTTTAATATAACTATCCCCTAAGTCAAAACGATCACCAAATTCAAAGTCTTTAACTTTGATAGTAAATGAGCATTTAGCATAGCCAAGTTCAGAGTAAAAATAATCTTGACGAGCAGCATCAGTTAAAAATTGTTGAGCTGCTTTGCCTTTTAAAATTAAATTATCAGAATAGTAATTACCAGTATCTTTGCCTAAGTCAGATCGTTTAGATGGCAATACACCAATACGTGTATAACTTTTACCATCCTTATCAGCAACCATGCCTTCAGCCCAATCGAAATGAACTTCTAAATCATCTAAAGAGTATTGATTTAAAGAAGTAGATTGTCCTAACTGTTCTGTTTGTTCTTGTTCAAGAACGAGCATATTATTTTCAATATACGTAGCAGCTTGTTCTGCTTTTTTTAAGGCTTCAATAAGTTCTAATGGGCTTTCATGAAATACTTGCTGCCATATTTCAATATACGATGTAGAATTATATTTTCCCATTCGTTCTGAATACGGTAGATTATATTTAGCATTTAACCTAGCTGCTGTAAATTCAGCAACGACTTCTTCTCTAGCATAATTTTGTAATTCTTCTAAAGGATTAGATGCTTCCATATATTGACGATTTAACCGATTAGGGTGTTGTGTACTATGAGCGATTTCATGTAGTGCTGTTGCATAGAGTTGATCCATCGATTTAAAATCATCTTTTGGTCGTAAATGAATCGTATCAGTGCTTTTTTGATAGTAATTATCTTCCAAACTATCATAAAGAATAGAAGCTTCACTATGATTAAGAATCGATTCTAATTCTTTGATACGTTGTTCTTCTGTCATAGGTTGGCGCTCATAAGGTGGAATACCATTAATCTGTTCACCATTAAACACAGTAAATGGTTTACCCATCCAACGCATCACTTGGGTGCCATCTTCTCTAGTTATAGGAACCTGAACAATTTTACCATTTTCATCGAGAACTGGATTACCATCCTTATTTAATTTATCCATCGTATCAGGAATGCGTTCCCAATATTCTAATGTTGTACCATGACTACCTTTTTTTACAGAATACCCTAACTCTTTTGCTTGTTTAAAAGTTAACCAACGAGGATCTTTGTAACCTTCTATACTAGCTGAAATGGCTAATATAAACCGATTCATACCGTTATATGTTTTATCAGTTTTAAAATTGTATTGTTCAAATAAAGATGGATGGTTAGGATTATTAAAGACATGAGGATTACCATTATTAATTTCCGTTAATATATAATCAATTACCTCTTGACGTTTCGCTTCAATTTTATTAATTCCAGATGTACTTTCTTTACTCAACGCCATGTTCTTCATCCTCCATATCCATTTCAAAATCATTTGGTGAAATACCATCTAATGAACTTTCAGAAATGAATAACTTATCAGGTGAATTGACTAATTCTCCTGTATCCTCATTAATTAATTGAATTGTTTTTCTTTCTGTCATCATACTTCCTCCTAATATATTAATAATTAAAATAATAAAACAATTTATATTTTTATTGTTTTAACATTTTAGTACCATCTTGTGTGGTAACAGATTGAATAGTAATAGATACTAATACACGATTATTCTTAATTGCATCCGCTAATAATTCTTGTGCCTTATCAGTATAATTAACATCTTTATCATAAGAAATAGAATTAGAACCTTTAGCAATGTCAATTGGTAACTCTTTAATAATAGTTCCTGTATTTTTATCTGTGAACGTAACAATAGCTTTTGCAGAATCTACTTTATTATCTAACAAGATAGGAGCTTCTATTTTGAGTTTAGATTTTAATTTAAATAGATTTTCCTTTTCTTCTTTTGATAATTTAAATAATTCTTTAGGCGATAGTTCTGGTTTTGCTAAATCTTGAATAGATACAGTAGGGTTACTGATTTTGATAAGTTTATTAAACAAAGCAATTGTATTTCTATTTTCTTCAGTTAAATTTTGCTTATAATCTACTAAACGAGTTTTAATGACTGTATCAGCTGCTACGAGTTGATCAAGCATCCATTTATTGTCCACTTTTTTTAAGCGGATATGAATTACATATTTCACATCTTTTTTGTTTGTGTCATGAACTGTTAAATCTAAAATTGGTACATCTGATTTTTCTTTGGTTAAATGAATAGATTCAAATTCCAAATCATTAATACCAAGCATCCGTATACCTTTAGCTACAATATTATTTGCATTACCTGTATACATGATTTTGTGACTATCTTTAATATTGTTGAGAATATTTTCTGCTACATCAGCCACCATTTGATCACGATTAATGCTATCTGATAACGCATCAGCACCATTAGCCCAATCTTCAACTTTAACATTTAAAAGAGATGTCGTTTTAGCCGTTTCATCAATTAAGTTATACAGATTGACATATTTATATACGGTATCGCTATCACCATTTTGAATGGCCGTATTTAATTGTTCAATCATATATTCAGGGCTTTGCTTAATCACATGATTATCATAATAATTGTATAGTCCGATGGCTACAACTAAGCCAACAGTAATAGCAGCTATTTTCCGTCCATGTTTTTTCCAAATAGGACGGGCTTTTTTCCCTAATTGTTCTAAATTCATTGTGGCCTCCAAGGGCTTATATTCATTACCTATATCATATTAATAGTTAAAAATATTATTATATTAATATTTTATACAAAAAATTATTTTATTAATTAATTTTCTAAACTTAATAATTGACTATATCTATCAGAAATAGCATTTACATAATCAATAGTTTCTCCATAAGGTGGAATACCACCATATGCATCAACAGCACCAGGGCCCGCATTATATGCTGCAATAGCGTAGGTAGCCTGCCAATCTGTTCCACTATACCGATTTAAATTATCAGCTAAATAACGAACACCTGCTTCAATATTTTCATATTGATTATATGGATTAAGTCCATAAGAAGCGGCCGTGGATGGCATTAATTGAGTAATACCAATAGCACCAGAATTAGAAATAGCAGCTTGATTAAAACCGCTTTCTGTTTCAAATGTAGCCGTGGCCAATAATGGATCTACACCATTTTGTTCACAATAATATAAAATAGCATTAGCTATATCATTGTCCCCAACAGTATCATACACAATCTCTGTAGCTGTCATAGCAGCGCAGTGACTAGTTGATACTAACAAGACTATAGCTAGCATCCCAAACGATTTACAAACATTCATCTAACAATCCTTTCTAATCCCTTACAAAAAAATCTGCATATACAAATATGCAGATAGAATATCCCTAAAAGATATGTATGTAATTATACCTCAAAGGGTTTATATTCTATCTACATGGAAGGGAGGTACCTTCCACTATAATTATATCATAATCAAATATTCATATTTTAAACAAATAACAAAAACAACAGTGTTAGTTTTGAAAAATATCAAACTTATTATTACATAAATACATTTAACTAACGGATGATTATATGATTAAAGTTTTAGAGAGGTACTAAACTCACTACAATTAAAAAGATAGGAGGCAAGCCAGAAATCTTATGGGAGATTAAATTTCTGGCCAAACTAAATTATCAGAAAATGCACTGTACCTACACATAAAGCGAAACGCATTATATATAAACTACAAATAATTTAGCCTCCATATATAATATATAAAAACACTAATATTTTAATTCTTTAATGTTTTTATTTATTATTATTTTTTTCTTCCAAACAAAATAATTACCAGGAATAATGTAATACTTGCAATTGTAGTTAGGATAAATCCCTGTGTGCCTGAATCAAGTTCACTAATGATAATTCCAAGTGTAATGATTGAGAACAAAGCAATACCACAACATACGATAATAGAACCAAGTCTAATTAAAATATCCTTATTGGTTAAATTTAAATTAAATTTGATTTTACTTACAATAATTGCCATTGCAATAACAATACAAAACAGAAGAATCAATAAGAGCATATATTCACCTTCTTTCTAATAAAATAATGATTATTGTATGGCTTTCTTTATCAAGCATGATTTTATATATTAAACATTTAGCGTTAGACAAATACTAAACCTATTATTAATCCATACAAGGCTATCGTGTTACCCACTTCATACAGCCAATACGTAAATAGTGCATTAAACCAGTAGGGCTTAACGAATACCAATTTTTTCTTTCCTTAGCTCGCTTAACGAACCCACCAAAGCTATATTGAACACCATGATTAAGAGTAGTCGATTTATCAATAAGTATTAGGCCTGCATCGCCAAGCATACTATCAATTATTTCACGATAATTATTGTAAAGAGTTCTAGGCATCGCATAGTACAAATATTTGACGTTTTTACAGTCATGATAACGTTTTTTATTAAAGTCATCCTTAAAATCTTGTAAATTAGTTTTGATTTCAACTTCTGTTAGAAATTGTGTTTTCATAGAAAAATACACAAAATCTGCTTCATATTCAGTATGCCCTGGACAATACATACTGACATTAGGAATACAAACATTATTTAAGAACAAGTGTTTACCAAGGACGTATTGTATATCTTTTTCATTCATCATAGTGCCTCTTTTTAATAAATATTTTTTCTACATTCATTAACAGCTAATATAGGATCGATTTTATAAGTATCAACAAATTGATTAAGTAGAGATGCTTTTAAATTATCAAGTTTTGGAACTGAATTAGTTTGTTGCAGCTCCTTTAAATACAATGCAGTCAATTCATCTTGTCCGACTAAAACTTCTAAAGGAACACTGAAATAGGTTGCTATCATATATAACTTTTTATATCTAGGAAACACTGTTCCTGATACATATTTGCTAATAAGAATAGGGGATACGTCAATAACAGAAGCCAATTCTTTTTGTAAAAGATGATCACGATCCATTAATTGACGTAACCGCACTTTAAAAACAATTTTACTCAAATATAAAGCTTGATTAAGCTGTTCATTAGTCACGATTAATAGAACCCCCTTTCAATGATTCAATTAATGGAGCAATATGACCAATGTACAACTTCTTTTTGGCTCGTGTAACAGCTACATACAATAACCGACATTCAGCGCTATTTTTAATTTGTACAATCTGTTTATCACCTTCTTCTTTAACCGTATAGCTAATCGGTTGAAAGTCAGCTGCTAACATTACATTATTCCATTCTAAACCTTTTGATCTATGAACAGTTGTTATAGATACATCTGGATTTGTACAATGACACTCTTCTACAGCTCGTTTGACTGCTTTATAGCCACGTGATTTTTCTAATAAGAAAGCTAGGCATAAATCAGAATCATTAAACGCAATACAGTATTCAGCTAATTCATCATAAGAATCAAAATTTTTAAGAGCCTCATTTTCAATATCTGAACGGCCTTTTTTAAGGTGTGAAATATCTCTAACGGTGTTAACTAAATTAGTTAATCCATCTAAATTATGAAGATTAATTCTTTTATCAGGATATTCCAACATATAATCAATAGCTATACTAATAGCACCTGCATTAGTGCGTGTTAAAATCACATCAATATCTTCAGGATATAATGTTTCAGAATCTATTAGCCCAATATCTGGATTACCACCAGAAATGGTTTCAGGGGAAGATAAATAGTTTAAAAACAAATCAGCTACAGATGCAATATTTTCACCAAATCTAAACGACTTAGTTAAATAACACATATCACCATCAATACGTTCCATCGCATTGACGGCACCTCGCCAATCATATATCTGTTGATACGGATCACCAACAAATATGATTCTTGTATTTGTTTGAGCATTTAAAATAGATAGCATCAGGCCATCTGTATCTTGTGCTTCATCGAACAAAATATAATCATATGGTAATTGAGGTGCTTTTAGTGCAAAGATTTTCAAATATACATCATGAGGAATTTGAAAAATTCCTTTAGGGCTTTTAAAATCCTTCCAAACAGCCTTTACATAAGGGAATAAGTTAGATTCTAACCACTTAACACTTTTTTTATCTAGCGTAAGATTATCATATGGTAATACGTGTCTAGCAGCATATTCCATAATCCATTTTTTAGGTGTAGTATCTTCACTACGGCAATATAGGCCAACAGCTGCTTTAACAATATTAAATTGACGAGCAGGCGTTAACGTTATACTTCCTTTTACTTCTCTTTTTGAGATTTCATTATATTGAGTAAAGGTTAGTTTTTGTACCGAAAGTGTAGTATTAATAAAATCAAGAAAGTTATTCAGCATAAAAAAATGCGTATAACGCAATTTTTTTATAATATTTTTGCTAACCTGGCGATACGCTAAACTATGAAAAGTTCTAGCTTCAACATGATTAGGAAGCTTTGATTTAGCTTCTTCAGCAATCCCCTTATTAAAGGCCAAGTAAATCCCTTTACGATATTGTTTACTTAATGCATCTGCAATTAATATAATTGTTGAAGTTTTACCCGCACCTGCAAAAGCTGCTACACGTAGTTTTTCACCTTTTTGTAACGCCTTGCATTTATTAACAATTAATACCTGCTCTTGTGTTGGATCAAATACATGATTCATAACTGCCTCCAGGGCTTATATTCAAAAATAAATCAACAAATAAATTAAATTATTTATATATTTGTTTTTTTTATAATCCAACTCAATTTATATCAGTAACTATTATGTATCTATAATGCAACGAGAGGCGCTGTTTTAGAGATGTACTAAACTCACTACTATATACACACTGATATAAAATATAAGTTAGAATACCTATTAATCTAGTATTAGGTATACTTATATTATACTATATATGAACTAAAAAAGCAGCTAAATCAAGTCTTTTTAGTTCTTTTTTCTTATATTTATAATATACTTTTTCTTAATAGTTACTAGTAAAAAACACGAGGTGTTTAGCCGAGTGTTTTTGCTTGATTCTGTAAATCAGATGTGTTAACAGGTATTGTAGAGCCAGAGCGAAAGCGGAAAACTCCCTCCCTACAGGCGCACTAGACCTTTTTTTATACTGGATTTATGATAATCAAAGGGAATATAAAGTGTATCTGTAGGAAGAGAGTAGAGTAATAACAGGCACCGTTTCGCCGTCGCATTGCTATCAATCCCTGACTCCTAGCGTTTCCGCCATCTAGCTTCATCATTTCCCAGTCCTGCCCAGGAACTCCACTAGACCTCCATGCCCGTAAGCATCAGAACATCCACCCAGACCGTTTAGGCCGTCATCGCCCATCACAGCAAGATCTACCAGAGATAAAAAGATCCTTTCAGAATAGCTAAAGTTCCTAGCTGCTCCCCTTTGACATTCGTGGGGACTACGAAGTGAAGTTTTACAAGTGCTTCCTTACCACCTTGGTTCCGTCTATACAACGACGTGTTCTCTTATAATATTGTGATACAGCCAATAATTAGAAATCTACCGATAGAAAGCGAGTGCTTTTTCCATCTGTTTATTTCTAAACCGTTTATGATAAAAGCCATGTACACGCATTGCTTTCCATAAACTAATCAAAATATTGCTTATTTTGAGTTCTGAGCCAGTTTCCCATGCATCCACGATACTTTTATCGCAGATGGATACTAATAAGCCATACAGTTCAAAATTACAAGGCGTAAAATAAAAGAAATAATGTAAATCGCCCAACATAACATATGAATTGTTATGTAAATGATGATATTCATCATGTAATTGTTTGCAAATTTCATAATTGAAATCTAAGTTAGCTTGTTTCATGCAATACCCTCCTATTACTAATTTGCAAAAACTTTATAATTCCCAATACGATTATAAAGCATTTGAAAATCAGCATAAGAAAAACTTACGCAAAAATACAAAAAAGCTAGTGACTACACCCTGTAATCACTAGCTTAAAATGTCCTATGTATGGTATACTAACCTTCATAGAACAAGTAAAAGCGGATTAGTAGTGTGTTTACTAACGCCGCCCTATGAAGAAGGTTCCCGCCAACTTCATAGGACTTGTTCTTTTTATTTTTTTAGAAATGTATCTTCTGGTTGTACTGATTGTCCCATATGAGCTATTGTATGTTTATCATCAAAATTCAAAACAATACGACCATAAATATTATATTCTTTTTTCTTTTTAATAACATCAGATGGATCTTCTTCAAGAGAATTATAAGTTTTATCGTATTTATACATGGAAGAGATTTGCTTTCCATCTGTATAATTTACAACACCTTTATATGTGAAATCATTTTCTTTCTCTAAAACAATGCTACTAATTCCTGTTCCTTCTTGTTGTTTCGGCACCCAAGTTCCTGAAATACCATCAGATTTTCCACATCCACTTAATGCAAAAATACAAATAATCCCTAATAGTAATAAAACTTTTCGCATGCTAACCCTCCTAATAGATACAAAAAAATCGCTAGATTCATCTAGCGATAGAATAACTCTATGAATCTAATAGTGTGTTTATTATCAATATTAACCTGTTCCCGCAAGTCAATACATCATTTCTGTATATATTTATACTCATTATTAATGATAAACTATAATTTGTCAAGAAGAAAACCAAAGAGACTGTTACCTCTTTGGTTTTTATTATTTCATTGCCACTAACATTTGTTCAGCAATTCGTTGAACAACAGATACACATACACTATTACCTGCTTGTTTATATAAACGACCATCAGCAATATCAGGTAATACAAAAGATTCTGGGAATCCTTGTGTATTAAAACATTCTTTAGGTGTCATTTTTCGTATACCTTGTTTTGTTTTAACAAGACATACATTATGGCCACCTTCTCCTTGATTGGCTGTCAACGTAGGCACAACGCCACTCATATTTTTACGAACATATTTCCTACGCCATTGATATACAGCATTAGAATCATCCATTGCTGCTACGAGTTTATCGTATATATCTCCTTTGTATTTTCCTTTAATGTAAAAGTATTTCTCATCAATAGGATTGATAAAATCAATCACATCATGAATCGTCTTTTTTAAAGGAATTGGTTCAGGGAATGTGAATTTTTCAAATACTTTTTTAGTTCTAAAGCCCACAATATAAATACGTTCTCTATTTTGAGGAATATTGCCATATTCCATAGCGTTAAGCACAGCATATCTAACATGGTATCCTGCATCCTTTAGAGCTTCTAAAATTACTCTAAAGGTATTTCCATTATCATGACTAACTAAGTTTTTTACATTTTCCAGTAAAATAGCCTTTGGTTTTTTAGCTTTAATAATTCTAAGTATCTCAAAAAAGAGAGTACCTCGACCTTTTTCATCTTCAAAACCTTTTCTATAACCTGCAATAGAAAAAGCCTGACAAGGGAATCCACCTAAAATAATATCTATATTAGGGACTTCTGAAGCCTTAACATCACATATATCTCTTTGATCTACTTTGATAGGAAAGTTAGCTTCAAACGTTTGTATAGGGTATAGATCTATTTCATTTGCATAGATGGTGCGAGCTTGTTTTGTTAGTTCAAAACCTAAATCAATACCACCAACACCTGCAAAGAAAGAAGCAACAGAATACATTTATAACATCCTTTCTTGCCTAATGAATAAAACACTTAGTTTATTATATAATAAATTAAATAAAAAAGCAGCACGCTGCAAATATAGCCGTGGAAAGAATGGATGTATTCCAATCCTTTCCACGATTATAATGGAGTAAAAGTTCGTTTTCTTAAATCAAATAAAAACGATGGTTGAATATTGAATGGTTTAATAATTTTATCTTCAATATTAAATCGAGGCCGACGGCCTGCCAGTTGCTGTTCTAGCAAGGTTTCCGTTGCATTCACATAAATATTTCCAAGGGAAACATTATTAATACCTGTCAAATAAATTAACAGGGTATCATTTTGTTTATTTAATTTAACGAAAACTAATTCGTCAAATCGTTCACTAGGACTAAATGATGATGGGCCAGTAGAACTACTGCCTTTAATCTCAATAATTCGATTTCCATTGGGATCAATAGCATCACCAGAACTGCCCTTATTAAGAAAATAACCACAGGTATAACAAACGATATTTTCACTGATTTCACTAGGAAAATTAATACCTCTAGTACTTAATGTAGATAACATTATGTCTAGGGTTTTCCATTGAAAATACACATCAATAGTAGTTTGAATCCTATGTTCATCTACGGTAATTAAATCATAATCTTTAATTTTTGTCATAGTAAGACCAGATGGAATACATCCATATAAAAGAATACCATAATACGATATATAAAGTAAAAAACCCACAGTCTAGCCATCGTGGGTTTTTGTTGTTTTATTTTAAGCTATCCAACTTCTAGTTTAATTATATCTGTCCTAAGAAATAGTTGCAAATCATAGGCTAAGTGTACTATTTTGTTTTGGAATAGTAAGTTTAATCTTCTTTTTTTGTTCTAGTTCTTTTTCAAAATATTGTAATGTACTATATTTTAAAAGAACCTTGCTGTCAGGAAGAGTAGGATGTAACTTAGCATAATCAAACTTTTTAATAAAACGTTTGAATCGTTGCGTTACACGATAATCTTTTCCTTTTAATGCATTAAATTCATGGCGCCTAATAATTGGCGAATGCGTTGTGTCTATATCTTTTGATTCAATTGGAACGGCCTTAGTAAAATCTAATCCACAAAGTTCTTTTTTATTAGACCAAAAAGCAAATTCATGATTAATATAAGACCGCAAAGGAATCGCCCATAGTTGATGGTTACAAGGAATCGTAAGTTGAACATAAGGACGATCTGATTTTCGTAACATTTCAGGAAATTTAGATGAAGGATGTCGATTAAAATAATCCTTTGTTAAAAATATAAATTTCATAGATTCTCCCATACGATAAAAGCCCCCTTAATTAAGGGGGCTTTTCATCAATCGAGCTTTTTTTATTTTACGAGGCGCGCTCTACGACCTCATCAACAATCAAGCTTTTTTTGTTTTACGAGGCGTGCTTTACGACCTCATCATCTTACTTAATTGAAATACTGCGCATAAATAGTATACCAATTTATACGCAGTATTTCAATATCTTAAAATTCTACAAACCCCCTACCAGGCTTAGAAGCAGCATCCATGCGTTTCAAGTCAGTTGTTTCTTTTTCAGTACGTTGTTCTGGATCAGATGTTACTTGAAAATCGGCTGCTCTACGTTTATTAGCAGCAGCTTCATTTTCCGCTTGAATAATTTTTTCTTGTAATTCTTTATTAAGTTCACTAGCTCTAGTTTTTGTTGTTTGTAATGTTGTATCCGTTCTGGTAGCATCTATTTCATTATTGACCTCTTGAATATCAAGAAGTCCTTTGGTATTTTTACCTAATTTTTGTAATGATTGAATAACAGAGTTATTAGCATCAGCAATAGCCGATAGTCCAGTTGCCATTTTTTGAGATTCTAAATTAGCTTTAGAAATAATATTATTATTTTGAATTTTCTTATTCATATAATCAGTCTGATAATGAATTGCTTCTTTAGAATACTCTATTTCTGACCATCCTTTATCAGGGTGATCAAAATCTAAATGGATAAGACTATCTGACATTTTCATTACTGAATTGATATTAGAACGAAGTGCATCAACACTTTTCATAGCTGTATTCAGTGAGGACTTAACACTATTCATAGCCTGTTGAGCTTGTTTAACCGTATCAATACTATGTTGTAATTTAGCTTTAATTTGTTCTAATTTATCTTGTTCTTTTTTTACCCATTCAACAACCTGTTTATATCGAGATGAATCATGTACATTACCACCTCTAAAATGGAATTTCGCTTCTGCTACAGGTGTTTGAATGATATTTAAAAAAGAAAACATTAATGTAGTAGATACAATCACTTTAGCTATTTTTCGCATTTTCCCATTGGTTAACAAATTCAGTCACCTCTTCTCCAAATAACCAAATTGGTGTAACTACGGCTTGAATCTCATCTCGCTTAACAGGGCCAAAATAACGGCTATCATAACTACGAGTAGGAACATTAGCTACAAAATATTCATCACTAGACAACGTATAAACGCCGTTTTGTAGATGTTGTAATGGCATACCATTGGATGTATATGATAATGTTGGATACGATTCTGCATTAATTTGAACATTAGAATCTGTAACAGTCATTCTATCGCCAGGCATTCCCGCAATATGTTTTAGTAACAATTGCGGAGGCCGTTTTGATCCATAAAATTGTTCTAATCTATGATTTTCTTTAACCATAACCAATGCATTAGGTTTTAATTCTTGATTATGTGAAACCACATATACACCCATAGGCGCTGACGTCGTTATATTGACATAAAACGGACTATGAACGAGTCCATAACCAACACAAATATTAAATGTAATAAGGAGAACGATAGCAACGAAAAATATTTTATCCCTTCGTTTCCAATCCTTTATAGAACGTTTTGGTTTTAAATTAGATAACCATTTCATAAAGGAGCCTCCTTTCTATAATTTAGCTGATACTTGTAAACCATCAGCAATTCGATTAGGCAATAAAACACCAACAACTACTACCACTACAACGAATAGTAAAGCACCTAATATACCAAATATATCTGTAGGATCGTAGGTATATACTTCCATAGCCTTTTTCATAATAGAAAAGATAAGACCAATACACATTAATCGAATTGTTCCTGTAATTAGATGGCTCATCATACCTTCTGGAATAAAACTTGTCGGCTTTAAACCTGCAAAACTTATACTAAATACAGTAAATACAGCTGACATATAAAATTCCAAATACACGACTAAAATTGAAAAAATCAATATGATAATTAAGATTAATCCCATATAAGTAGCAAACATATTTAATAAGAATAATCCCATATGATTAATCATATCTAATGCAGTCACTTTACCTAGCCAAGTCATAGAAGGATTAAGGAATGAAATAAAATGTTGTAACTGTTGGTCTGGTGCCGTTATATCACCAATAGCATTAGCTGTATCTGGTGAAAACGTAGTATATGACCATTTAGCAGTGCCAATAAATACTTTATTAACAATAAATTGCCAACTTTCAATAAGGATTGCTAAAAATCCATATTTAACAATTCGTTGTGCCGCACCAGTCCAAAATGCTGAATCAAGCTGCCCTGTAATCGTAGGCCCACGCCATGCAAACATTGAAAAATCAATAATAGCCAATACAGCTAATAAAGGTAACGATACTTGAATCAAACTTTTAATAGCAATTACACACCCATCCACAACAGAATCAACAATTGTTCTAATAGATGAACCCATTTTATAGATATAGGAAAAATCTAATCCTAAAGGACGATTAAGTACACTATTCATGCTAAAGTAGTTGATGATTGAAGAAACACCTGCTTGATAACCTACACCAGGATCACCTGTTTTTAAACGGTTATAAATAGCAATAAAATTATTCATGTGTTCCACAATTGCAGGAATACTAAGATCACCCATATTACCTGCACCACCGTTATACCCTGTATAAGCAATAGCAGGATCACCATTAGCAGCTTGAAGCATTTTAGCGTAATAATACACAGAACCATGAATATTTTGTGTTACATCATAAATATCATCTTGTGAGTTTAAATCATAATCTGACCAATACTCATAACTTAGTTGACCTAAACCATATCCTAAACCATCGCCAGCAGGTTGAGTTCTCCAACTAGATTCTGTTTCAAACATAGCTAAAACAGCTGTTTTATCATAAATTCCGTATTTATCAGCTTCCTCCCAAATACGATCGACAATATAATGTGGATCTTCATTAGTATATCTTGCAACATAATCATAAGCGAGTTCTTTATTAGTCCCAATATCAACATGATTATTAGCAGTCAATGCATACGCTATATTGTAATTGAGTATCATCATGAGTGTTAAACAAACACCCATGATAATACGTTGTAATGTAATATGTATATTATTCATAAGCCATCACCTTATGATCGCTTATAACCGTTAAGATGAGATAATTTTCTGGATATAGTAGAAGCTGTATTTTCACGAGCAACTGCATTTAAGAATGTATTCTTAGCTGCATTAATTTGATGACGGTAAGCACCTTTAGTGACAGTACCCAAATGATTAGCGGTACCTCTCATTGAATTAAAAATAGCACCTCTAACAGTATTTGAACTTGCAGCAGCTGCACCACCTGCACGAATAGCATCACCACTAATACGAGAAGCATTAGCCATTCCTCTAAAAGCGGCTGCACTACCTGCACCCATAAATCTAGTAGTCATAGCACCTGCTCCTGCAGCAGTAGCAGCAGATTGTACTACGCCTGCAGCAGATGCGCCCATAGATGGCGTACCACTTAACATACCAGAAATAAGGCTAGGTAATTTCCAAATCAAGAAAGCATACATACACGCTTGTAATACGGCTTCAAATAATTTTCCATAATCTTCATTTGTAATCGCATCCATTTTGCTAATCATCGTAGACATAAGACCAAGAAGGAATATCATGATCATCAGCTTAACGCCAAAATTGACAACAGCACCTAATGCTTTCTGACTAATAAATGACGTATGACTATTAACACCAAACGGCAATAAGATAATAGATAAAGCCGTTGTTAAATAGAACTCAATGAAACAAAGAAGAACATTTAATGCAATAAACGCAAAGGCAATAAAGATAGCTAACGCAAGAATAATTTTAATAATTCTTCCTGGAATAGCCGCAATAGATTCGCCTAATCCAGAAAATGGATTAGATGGAGCATTTGCTTTTTTATCTTCTTCTGCCATTTTTTCAGCATCTTTATTAAGATTACCATTACTATCATAATAAGGAATACTTTTTTGCGAAGTAGCACCTTCAGCCATTGGAATATCATATATTGCATTGTTCCAAAGGCGATACATCTTCTTTGTGCCTTCTACCATAATTGAGGAAGGCTTTGTTGCGGTTTGATGGGCTGAAGCAATCTGGCCAACTTTAACGAATGTATCTTCTACAGCCGTAGTAATAGGCCCCCAGTTAAGGATTAAAATTACAAAAAAGCTAATTTTAATCACTTTTCCCATGATTTCCCGTACCCGCATCTCGCCAAAGTACAGGCCCCACATAGCGGTTACATCTAAAATACCAAGAACAGTAACTAAACCTAACGCAGCAGGCTTTAAGTTAACCATACCTGTTACAGATGCAGTTCTAAACGTATCTAATAACTGGTTTAGAAATGCAAATTGAACACCATCCATGTAAACCCTCCTATTTCCATAGAGATTTCATCAATTGAGATCTCGATTCATAGCCACTAGGAAGATCGTCCATAGACCCCTTCATATTGACAACGGATTCACTAAATTTCTTTGCTGCTGCAAAGTTAAATTCAGCCCTATTAGCATCTTGTTGCTGTTTAGCTTGTGATTCCATATTTTGGTTAGTCACTTGAATAGCGGTAAGTTTACTATTAAACCCTTCAATTCTAGCTGTTACAGCATTAATTTCAGCATTGATTTTAGCTAAATCACGTTGCCCTTCTGTATGACGAGCTTGTTCACGAAGTTGCTTTAATTCATCTTCCGCTTGTGATAATCCCGCCATAATAGCTTGTGTTTCAGTTACAGCTTCTTTGTTATTTTGTTGCACTTGTGCATTGATATAGGAATTAGAACCTTGTAAAGCGCTATATGTTAGATTTTTAGGGTTTAAACCAGATAATGACTGGAATGTTTTATTCCATTTTTCTTCTGTTTCTTTAGCCACATTTTGAATATCTTTAACAGGGCTTAATAGGCCTTTAAATGAGGATTGTGTATTCTTAATAACACCATCGACTGCATTACGAGTACCATCAACGGCTGATAATACTTTTTTAGCATTATCAGACACGTCTTTCATGGATTGTGTAACAATAGATAAATGTTGTTTTGCAAGATTTACCTGTTCGTTTAATTTTTCAATTTGTTTCGCTGTATTTTCAATGACTTTAACCGTTTTAGCAACGTTTTGAGCATCGAAAACAGGATATGCAGCATGTACAGAATACGTAGTCAATACAAATGTGCCAGGAATTAACATAACAGCAAGTAACTTTTTTGAACGAGGAAGAACTGATTTCATTTTTCCATTATCCAACATGATAACTCCTTTCTGGCTCTATGAGCGACTGGTATTTAGCCTTTTCTTCAGGCATACCTTTATAATCAAGCCAAGCTAGAATAAATTCATCTTTAGATAGATGATTTTTTTCTAATGCTTGAATTTTTAATTGATCTTCTTTAGATGTGGCCGTTACAAATGCAGCCTCTAATGGTTGTAACGCAAGGTCAAATACACGATTGCCTTTAATTGAGGATACATAGTATTCTCTTTTTTGTGTCAATTCAGACAATAATTCAATTTGACGGCTATTTAAACCGAAATTGATATATTGCTGTTTAATCCCTTCAGCAGTTGCTTTAGGATTAGGCAAATAAATTTGTGTAGGACAGTTTTCACGAACTGTATTAGCAAGTTCAGGACTAGCCGAAATATCAGATAAGTTTTGCGTTGCAAAAATGATAGACGTATTCTTTTTACGCAAATCTTTAAAGTATTTCCGAATTTTACTTTGGAAGATAGGATTTGCAAAGAATAACCAACATTCATCTAATATAATAAGGCCTGGCGCCCCATCTTCACGTAATTGACCTTCAATTCTATGGAATAAGAAATCAAGTACGCTAGGGACGATATTAGGCATTTTCATGACTTCATCCATTTCAAATACCTGCCAATTACCTTCACCAAATTTATCTGTACTGTTATCAAAGAGGCCACCATAGGTACCCCCTTCACACAAAGGCGCTAAGGCTTGACGAATGGCATGGTTTTGAACCAAGCGTTGGAAGGATGTGAGTGTACGCAAAGAAGGTTCCATTTCACGAAGCGATTTTAAGGCTTCATGAATTGTAGTTTTTACAATTGGATCAATCGGTACATTTTCCATTGTGAGGTAATTAATAATCCAATCATTAGCCCAGATAAATTCAACATCTTCATCAATACGTGAAAGAGGTTGAAAGGCTAATGGGTTATCATCACCCATAATGTTATAAAAATTACCACCCATAGCTTTTGTTACAGCCCTAGAGGAAGAACCAACATCAAAAATAAATACACGAGCGCCAGGATACTTAGTAAAATGTGTTTCTATCATATTAAGAAGTACAGATTTACCAGACCCTGTAGGCCCTACAACAAACGTATGTCCAACGTCACCAACGTGTAAAGACAAGCGGAATGGAGTACTCCCAATTGTCACCGTATGAAGCAATACAGGCCCCTTTAAATGGCTATTCTTTTTCTCTCCTGACCACACTGCGGAGGTCGGGGCAAGGTGAGAGAAATTTAGGGATGCCATAAGATATTTACGGACGTTATATTCCCACATACCTGGAACAGACCCAAAATAAGCATCTATTGCATTTGTAGTTTCAAGCTGCGCCGTAAAGCCTTCTTGACGAATTTCTTTTAATGCAAATGCTGCTTTTTTATCAGCCATTTCAGGATTTTCATCAAGGACAACTAATGTCATTGTGTAATAACCATAGCCAACAGCATCCGTTTCAAGTAATTGTTGTGCTGTACTAGCCTCTTCAGCATAGTTCAACATAGATTCGTTAACTTGATAAGATTCCTTATTACGAATCGCTTCAACAGCATATTGCAAAATGGTTTTAGCTTGTTGATTAAAGTTATCTTCAATATCCTTTAAAACTTTCATAGCATCCATTTTGGATAAGGCATGGTACCGACTTGACCAACGATATTCAAATCCTAAGCGGTTTAGAATATCAAAGAATCCTGGATGAGTAATAGGCGGGAAGCTAGTAACAGAAATAACCCGCATATGTTTATCACCAAGTTTAGGTTCAAAACCACCAACTAATGGAGAATCCAATAAATAGGAAGATAAATACATAGTTGGTATATTTTTAATTGGTTGATGATGATCAGATACAGTACTATGTAAGTACTCTAATGTTTCATCTGGTGTCAACACTTTAACATCAAGGAATATATCATTGAACATATCAAGCATTTTATTGGTTTCTTCAATAAAATTACTGGTTGCTTTAGCAATTTCTTTCCAGTACTGATTATGTTTCTTTGTAGTTTCTTCTTTTGATTCAAAGAAAGATAAGAATTTCTTTGTCATATCAAAATTAGGATGATACAAAATTGTGAAGAAATAATCATTTTCAAACTGTTTGCCACTATTAAAGAATTTTTCACGTTCTGTTTCAATAACTTTTGTTAATGGAGCTTGAAAATCAGCAGTATCATATGCTTCAGATGCATGGCGTTGATTTTCCATGTAAAAAACATACCCAGTAGAAGCACTTTTAATAATATTATTAATAGCCGCGTGGTATGACTGCAATTCTTCAATAGTAGAGGAATCAAGGTCAGGGCCACGGAACTTAAATGTTAACTGCATTGAATCATCTTTGTTATATACAATGCCTGATTCATCAATTCGTAACCAAGAGATATATTCGCTTAATTTTGGATCACGTTTCACAAAATTCTTTTTGTGAAAGCGAAAATTAGACATCAATCCCATATAATAAACACCTTTCTATAATAGTCTTATTCGGCCCTATAATAGTTTTTAGACCGTAAATAATGTGTAAATACTTCAAAAAAATCAGCGTCCTGTGACGTAAAGTATCTAAATAAAAAGTGGAGGGCTATACCAATAGCACCAATAAACCATGTTCCCAAAATAATAACAGCGAATACGCACGTTAATACATTAATTAGAAACAAATTACGAGGTACACCACCCCAAGTTTGACGAACATATAAAGCCCTAAATAAAGGGGCTTCACCTGTTCTATAATCACGTTCGACCATCCTGCCTCCTTAGGGGATTAAACACCCTGTAATCATTTCAATGGCTTGTGGAGCCGCGATTGCGGTTCCTACGCCAAATATGATTCCAAAAAACCGTCTAGCGCCTTCCTGATGATGACAGCCACTTAAAAAGGTAATAGCTGCAACAGCAAGGCCAATCGTACCAAGAGCTAATGGTAATGGGCCTGAAAATTCTAGTGAGAGTGGCAACAATATTAAATCGTATATAGGGAGCGAAACAGCTCCCCCATTACTCGCAAAGGCCACAAATGGAGAGCAGGAGAGGAATATTGTGCTTAATAGCTTTTTCATTCACTACACCTAACTGCCTTATAGGCTTATATTCATCAAATCAAGTTAAGGAATTACGAAACCAGAACCAGTTGCCCCTAAGGAAAGCATATCCATTAGGGATGGAGCTGCTAACGCAATAGAAATAACAAAAATCAACAAAATAAATTTACGAGTACCATCGCCACCATTACCAGAGAATAAAGCAATCGCTGCGCCAACAATACCCATAATACCTAAAATCATTGGTAATGGGCCTGTAAGTTCTTGCATTAAAGATTGTAAGAACTTTGTCCAAGGCCAAGCATGACCGCCGATACCCGTAGTTCCATCTGTACTATAAGCAAAGGTCTGCATCGTAGCAGCTGCTAGTATCATCTGGGAACCTACCATAGTAGTAACACGTTTAGCTTGTTGTTTTAATTTTGTAGAGTTCATAAAAGAATCCTTTCTTAAATCAGCATTAATCAAATGAAAATGTTGGTAATACATGGGCCCGTTTCTGAAATATTTCCTTAGTGGAATTAGTAGCAGATGAAATAGTCATCATCATAGCATCTACCATAGGTTTATCGTAAACACCTGCATAAGTAGAGGCCATATCACTTAATCCTGCTAATTCTTTTAGGATTGTATTCACACGCTTTTCCGCATAGTATTTGAATTTTTCTTCTTTCGTCATATCTTTAACAGGTTTATCTGTTTTTTCAACATCAATTGTTTCATCCTGTTCAGATTCATCAGAGGTGGGTAGAGTTACGCTTATATCGTCAACATCTGGCTCATAAAGCTCAAACGGATTTTTAATATCTTTATGAGTATACTTGTGACGGCTCATCATGGTTCACTTCCTTCCTTATGATAAATAATACTTGTGTCATATGATTCTGTATGACGGTTAAACCCCTTCACTTCAATAATGTCACGAATAAAGCGTTTAGAAGGGCCGTTAGGAATATCAATACGGCCAATATCAACAATTATATTGACGGCTTGACCTAACAATTGTCTAAAATTACCTTTAGCCGTTGGATTTTCATAAATTAACGATTCCAAACGATCTAATCCTTCTAATGCCCCATTTGCATGAGTTGTTCCAAATCCACCTGGATGGCCTGTATTCCATCCTTTTAACAAATCGTAAGCAGAACCATCACGAACTTCCCCAACGATAATTCGATTCGGAGAATTACGCATTGATAGCCAAATCAATGTTTGCATCGTAACGCTTTTGTTCGGATCAGCATCTACTCTAGTTTGCATTCGTAAACAATCATTAATATTGGATTGTAATTCACTTAAATCCTCTAAGATAACCGTTCGATCATATGGAGTATATAATTCAACACACTTCAATAATGTGTTGAGAAATGTAGTTTTCCCTGTACCAGTCCCGCCTGTTACTAATATATTTTTATGTTCTTTTACGGCGTTAACTAAATAATCAGCGCCTTCTTTTGTAATAAACCCCTTTTGAATATATTCTTCAAACGAGAATATAGTAGATGCTTTTTTACGAATCATAAATGTTGGATTCCTAACTAGCGGTGGTAACTGTGCTTGAAAACGAGCATTTAACGAATACAATTCACACCCCAAATGTGGACGATCATTATTAATCACTTCATTAACAGCACCTGCCACCGCCTCAATAAGAACTTTAGATTCAGACGGAGATAAGTATATATCTGTTATTTGTTTCCCTGTGGTTAAATCATTAACAAATACATAGCCATCTTCATTAACATACACTTCCCCAATTGTATCTTGTTGTAATATAGGCCATAATCGACCAAAAGAAAATTCAAGCATACTATTAACTTTTTTATTAATAGCTTCTTGTGTATTTGTTTCAGTCATCTTATTCACCAATTGAATTAATAACTTCAGATGGTTCAGAGGATAGAGATTCTAAGTACGCCTTTCCTTTCGTATAGAACTCATCTAAGGCCCTATTTTCGTCGTCAGAGGCCTTTATATACTCATTGGCATATAATAAGGCCCCAAGACGAATTTCAACGCTCTCAAAGCCAAATTCTGAAAACATTTCATTAGCCCCTGTAGCTTCAGCTATTAAACTATCTTTTATAATTAAACTTTTAAGACGTTCAATCTCTTGCTCATGTTTATTTATCGCACTATCATGTTTTTCTAATCGTTTTTTTGCATCAATAGATTTCTTTAACGCTGTAAATAGCGTACTTTTTTTAGCCATATTATTTCACCTAAATTATTTTTTCAATTACAATATCATCTACCGTATTAGTGGATGGTTTAGTTTCATGTTTTGTTGGTTGTGTTTGTGTGAGAGTTGTAGGTTGTGTGTTAGGAGAATTTAATTTTGGAATAACATCTGATTTAGCAGGTGCATTCATAACACGAGAACTAAAATACGAATCCATATAATACTTTACTTTTTCAGTCAAAATAGGCTTTTCGCCAGTCATAAAAATTAATTCTTTATCGCCCATCCGTTTTGATTCATCAGCCGTCATTAAACTTTTAGCAATATAGCTATTACTATGGGATTTACCTTGAAAGAATCCAGGTTGTTTAGACCAAGTTTCAACTTCTTCAGTATATTTACCTAGCTGCTTTTCAATTTCATCAGCTGTGACATTATCATTTGGTGCATAAAAAATCTGAATATGACAGTTAGTTACAATAGAATTTTCTTTTGTGTAAATTTTTTGTAACTGTGGTAAACCTTGACATATCATAAACGCTTTTAATCCATACCCCGCAATGTATGCTAACTGTTCTTCAAAGGTATCCATACGACCCAGTGCAGGAAATTCATCAAGTAACAATAAACACCTATGCTTAAAGGTATCAACTTGTTTACCATCTTCAAATTTCATATCTCGAGTATTATGGCGAACAATCATTTCAACAAGTAAACGGAATAATGGTTGAATACGTTTAATATCAGAAGGCGGAGTAATTAGATATAACGTAACAGGATCCTTATAGTTCATAATGTCATACAATGTGAAATCACTTTCATATGTATTCATAGCAAGAACAGGATCAGAATATAGGGTTAATAAGGCATTAGCGGTAGAAACAACGGAAGCCCGTTCATTTTCCGCTTTTGAAGCAATATCAATAAACGATTCAAACGCAATAGGATGCGTTGTATTGAGACCTGGAACAGTTAGATTAGTAGCTTCTGGATATAAAGTACGCATATGTTCTGTAGTGACAGTAATCATTTTGCGTTCCCCATAGGTTTTACTATTACGATCAGCATCAATCGTTTCCATTGGCATCCCTTCTTCTGGCCAATGTTTATATTGAGTTAACGATTCAACAGATTCAAAAAAACCTAAGGCTTTATAGTTTCCAGGATTATCTGGATCTGGTACTAGTGAATTTTTTAACGTACTAGCTAATTGATTTAAAGTTAAAGGTGCATTTTCTGTAGGATTAATAATATGTGCATAATGCATATGACAAATCAATCCTACAAGCAAGTTACGAGCAGATAATTTCCAGTGATCCAAATCGCCTTTACCTTCAGGATCAACAATAATCCCTGCGACATTCTGAATGTCACTAATTTCATATTTTGTACCAAATCTTACTTCATTAAACGGATTAAATCGTGCCGATGTTCCATCGGATGCAGTAGGTTCAAATTTTATAACCTTTTGCCCCATTACTTTTTGACGATAGCCTGCTGTTATCCCCCAGTTTTCACCTTTAATATCGGTTACAATACAAGACCCTTTCCATTCCCCTAATAGTGTTGGAACAATTAAGCCAACACCTTTACCAGAACGAGTTGGAGCTAAGACAATCATATGATGCTTATCATCATGCTTAATATACTTGTATTTGTATAAACCGAGTTTTTTACCCCATGTCATTAGCCATGAATTAATTTTTTGAGGTGAAATTAATGTTCCTAATACATTAGTCAATGCTTCTTTACGGAGCAATCCAGTTTCTTGAATTCCGCAAATAACACCAGACTTAGGGAAAAATCCCATTTTCTTAATATCCGAAAATTCAGCATAAGATGCATTGCCATGATAATCTTTTACTGGTTTTTTCATGTTAATAAAGCCAATACCAATCATAGTAACAAGCCAAACTAATAAAGGGAATGCAGACTTTATAACCAACGAAGGAACATATTTTCCGAATAAAGCAATCCAAATTAAATATTTGAAAAACCAATAATAAGGCGTTTCACCAATAATAAATATAGGTGGACCTATTAGTGGATCATAATGAACATAAGAGGCTAATAATTGAGTAGAACAAGCTAAATCTATACATAATGTAATTAAAGCTAGTAAAACCCTAATCATAATTATTCACCATAATATGGATCAAGAGCTAAATCAGAATTTAACATTACATTAAATTCAAATCCTGGCCGAATAATAGCTGTTGCGCCAACTTCTAATTTTTTCTTAACGATTTCATTGCCAGTGTTTAACACATTAGAAATTGCATGATTAATAGCTTCTTGACCAGATGAACGATTATCAGTTCCGCTACCATCACTAGAGGAACCTGCAATACCTGCTAATAGGCTTGTAATAAAGGATGCGCCAACAGCTTTACCAGTATGTTCAGAATACAAATCTTTTACACCACCAAAGCCCATTGCATCAACACCTAACGAATTGTTTAAAGCAACACTATTGCCATCAGGGAACATAATACGAGTAAATTTAACAGATACACGACCTGCATTCATTCCACTACCGTCATATTCACCAATTAAGCGAGAGCCAGCAGGAATCAAAATAGATGAACCTGTAATAGAATCATATACATTTTCACGAACTTGCGCCGTTACAGAGCCATTAAGTGAGGAATCAATACCAGTTATAAGTGTTACTGGTACAAGTGTACCTGTTAGCAACACACGATCAGCGGATGTATAACTACTATAATCAGGAGTACTTGTTGTTGTAGAAGAACTAGAATCAGAACTATCACTAGAATCCGAAACAGAATCACTAACAGCATTACCACCACTTAATGCAAACGCAATAGCACTAGCATATGGATTATTACGACTTGTGATAGAGCTACCACCTGCATTTCCAGATACCGATTGATAGTTAGAAGAACCACCACTAGAAACTGGAGCAGAAGCATTATAAGAACCTGTTCCTACACGATTAGGAACTTGTCTAACGGTATTATTACCGCTTGCTTGTGGTACAGTTTGTGTACCTGCAACATTACTATAACCAGGGGCGCCTGTTTTTTTCTTAGAGGCTACATCTAGTTTTTTCTCATTATCATACTGTCCCATTGATGCATAAGAATCGAACCCTAAATCAGGGCCTGCTACAGAACCGCCATTAGCACTATTTACGCCAACAGAAGAGCTTGATTGATTAGAATTAGTCTTATTATTACCACTATCCATATTATGCATTACCATAGCAGCTGCTGAACCAAATGCAATAAGGCCTATAGCACCATATACAGCGCCTTTTTTAAAGCCTTTTACAGCAGGTTTAGTATCATCATTAGAGAATGTAGCGGCTTCTACATCATCATCAAAGCTTTCTGTATCATTAAGTTGTTCCTCATCGGGTTTATGTTCATTACGAGATGTATCACCTAATTCAGCTTCTGTTTCAGAATCAAAATTAGTAAATTCATCAGGTTCACGTTTACCTAATATCTTATTAAACATATCTCTAATAGACATTATTTAGTTCCTCCTTTCTGTAGATTAGCAATTCTATCTTTTAGAGGAACCCAATCAATTGAATGATCAGGATTTGTTGTTGCAACACTAGTTACATTGCTCACAGGATTATTATCACTATCACGAGTAATAATGATTCGAGGTTTACCTTGTATATCTATTTTAGCGTGATTAACCGTATCTTTAATAGATTGTTGCAAGGCTTGTTTAACTTGATCCAAATCAGATGATTTACTTTGTTTATCAGTCTTAATTTGTTCTGTATTTACTGATTGAAGAGGAATACCCACTTCATTATTATGAACAGAAGGTACTATATCAACTTGATTAAGAGTTTGATTTAACTCTTTTACCTTAACAGGTTTAACGCCTGCTTCTTTATTATTGACAACAGTTAAATACGAATCTGTTTTAAATCGGAGTTGTAAACGAGCTAATACGGTATCAATAACAATATAATGACCTTGCAAACGACTATTTACCATAGATAATTTACCTTTTTTATCAACAGAATATACTACAGGTAAATTTCTAATGTTTGTTGTAGGTACTTCAATATATGTCTTTATACCATCATCCCAAATACTATTAGGAATTAACGTTTTCCGCACATTTTGTGCTTTTTCATACTTATAGTCACGATTGATTTGCTCTACTGTACCAGTAGAATCTTTTTGAGTACTACTTTGATTAATGGTAGTAGTTGAATCTACAGCAGGCGTTAGATTGTTAAAAGATACAACATCATCATAGTACTCATCTTGTCTAACAATAAAACGATACGAACGTTTATTAGTATTAACAATCAAGTTTGTAGTTTTAGCTTCTTTCACTACAGGTTTTAAGTATACATGAGGTGTTTGATCAACTACAGCCGTTGATACTTTCCAATCATCAGTATTACCTGCAACGATGCTAGTTAGTTTTTCATTACGACCAAGTGTTAAGTCCGTTAAATACCCTAGCTTACCACGCACTTTAAATTGATTGTTTTGATCATACGTGTAGACAACATTTGAGCCTGTTAAATTACTATCATGAGGTGTAATATAACCAGGTTCAATAGCAGCAAACGAAGTACCACCTATACACATAGTTGCAAGTGACATAGCAATACATAATTTACGAGCTTTAGATTTCATTACTTGTCACCTGCCTTCTGATTTTGTTGAGCTTTATTAGCCTTTTTAGCAGGTTCATTACTTTGTGCAGCATTTTCAAGGCTGAAGGAAATATCTGTAATTTTAATTCCAAGTGGATTTTTATATAAATCAGCTTCAGTTCCTAATTCACCAGTTTTAATAGTAAACGTACCAATATAGTTTTGTTGAGTACCTTGACCACTATTAATACCGTAATCTACTTCTTGCCAACGAATTTGATATGTATTATCCGAGTTAGATAAGCGAGTAATACCAAGTACAGTAGGTTCTACGGTAGAAGAGCCAAGTTTACTGAAATGGCCTTGTGATTCACTAATTGCATTAAGTTTCTTAGCTGCTCCTTCTGTTAAGAATATTTGAGCATCTTTCCAGTTCTTTTGATATACCACTGGATCAAGTGGTACTGTACGAACTTTTTTAATAAAGTCCGTTAAGAAGTACTTTGTTTCTGCCTCTGTGGGCTTATATTCTTGCTGTGTAACAGGACCTACAGCATCAGTATAACCTGTTACTTTATCTGCACGAATAATAAACGGAATATATTCACTCCGTGTTGCCAAGTAGCCTGCTGATATAGATGCTACTAACGCTACTAGCGTTGCACCAACAGCAATCTTCTTGAAAGTGTTTGCACTATCTAAAATTCGCTCGACATATGAGAAGTGTTCTTCTCTACCTTTGAGGAACGGATCTAAGGCAGTGCCTTTTTCTTTAAAATCTGTCAAAGAAAATACCTCCCTTTTTTAATATGAGAAATAAAACCAGATAATTAAATTATCTTACTATATCATAATCTATAATTCAGTGAATGACAATTAAAAAATTCATGTTATTTTAAAATAATATGAAACACTATTTTGAGTTCTGATTAAAATTATTATTTTCTTCTGTTAAACATAAGAATTAGAATTTTGAATAAAAACAATCAGAAAAAAGTGCCTTTTTTTTCTAATTATTTTTTATATCTTTTTTCTTCTTTTTAGGGGGTGGCCCGAGGTGCATGAATACTGGGGTTTTCAGACCCATATGTACCCATTTTTTGAGGTTAATGCACCCGTTTTTTGAATTTAATGTATCCGTTTTTTGAGGTTAACGTACCCGTTTTTTGAATTTATCCACAGGCTATTTTGTAAAAAACTTAAATTTATAAAAGTTATCCACAAGTATAAGAGTAGATTTTACCTAGTTTTATTGGTATGTACCCATAGTAAAAAGTACCCATTTTTTAGTTACAAAAAATGGGTACTTTTATAGAATAAATACAGATATTATCTGATTAAAAAGATATTTTTGAGTATTTCAAAAAAAGGGTACATTTAAGATTTTTATATACCCATTTTTTGAGCTAATATTAAGAAATAATAATTTACAAATAATTAAGTACCCTAGTAAACTTGACTTAGGCACATATAATAAAGTATACTTTGTGTAAATAAATTAACAATAGTTTGATTCTCTTTGATATTGCAATTTTATACATATGAATATAAGCCCAGGAGGCAAAGATGGAACGAAAGAATAGCGCATTGTTATTAAAATATCATAATGATTTAAATCAAATAACATTAAAAGGATTAAATGCAAGAGAATCTAATGTATTCTTTGCTATTTGCGCCATTATGAAAGATCATGGGTTAAATGAATTAACTCTGACTTTTAATGATTTAAAAAGAATCAGTAACATTACAGTTTATGATGAAAGTGAGCTAATCAGTATAATAAAAGAAACATATCAAAAATTAATTAGAGTAGCTGCTTATTATGAAACTGATACTACTTTTGGTGGATTTATATTATTTGATAAATTTGAAGGTAATATCATTACCAAACAAATTACAATTTCAGTTAATCCAAAGTTTGCATATATGATTAATGAGTTAACTCAAAATTTTACAGTCATGCAATTAAAAGAATATACTGAACTACAATCTAAATACACTAAGAATTTATATCGGCAATTACAGCAATTTAAAAAAACTGGTATATATGTTGTTGAAGTAGAATATTTGCGACATATATTAGATATTCCTGATTCTTATGATATGCGTAAAATTACACAAAAAATAATTACACCTGCTATTAAATCATTAAGTGCAATTTTCAAAGATTTGAAAGTTGAAAAAATTAGAGACGGTCGTTTTATTAAACAATTACGATTTGTATTTAAACCATTTAAAATTCAAGATACATTTCCAGATACTCAATTATCTGGTGTATCATTGAGTGGTACTGAAATAAAAAATAAAGCAGTTAAGAAAAAATCAAAATTAAAATCAGAAAAAAATCAAATACCAACTTTAACAACCTCTAAATCGCAAAGGGTTGAAAAAGATAAAAAAGAAATACTATGTCCATGTTGTAATGAACCACTGTCATTAATTACAAGCGGTGAAGAAAGTTTTTACGGACATAAAAATTTTAGAACATCAAACTGTCAGATGACTTACTCTTCTATTTCTGAAATTGAAGCATTTAGAAATAAACTACAAAATACAAATTTTATATCAGCACAACAAGATATGAATAAAGACTTTTCCAAACAAATAGTAAAACTTGTTAAAAGTAATACTGATCTATTTAATGATGGTGGTGGAAGAAACGGAGTTGAACGTATAGTGTATTTTCACAAAGATAATTTCACTCCTCGTCTAGTTCCTTATTCAGAAGATGGGGTAAAAGCATTAGAGGAATACATCGCTAACATACGAAAAGTAAAATCAGATGACTAGATTTGTAATTAGTAAAAATAAATAAGTATATCATCTCATTGTATTGGTAAAACCAATACAGCAAAAAGAGAAGCTCACAGGGCTTCTCTTTTTTATGGCTTATCTATTTATTGAAAATAGATTCACCACTCTATTTACGAAAATCAGACAATTTAGTAAAATAGAAATAGACAGAATGCCCATTTAAGCATTTCTATTTCTTCTTTAGATTTTTGCTCACAAAAACCACAGAAATGCGCATGGGCCACTTCCCGTGGAGGGTTCACTTCGTTCAGTAGCCTTCGGCAATAGAAATTTTTTTAGGACATAAAATGGCAACTTACTCTTTCAATATAAAATCACAACCTAAAACTAAATATGGTTCAAAGTTGAATGCAGCCGCACACTTTGATTATATTGATCGAGATGGAGCATATAAAAATCGTGAAGATCTTTTAGCTTATGGTTCTGGTAATATGCCAGATTGGGCCCCTACCCCTCATCATTATTGGGAAGCAGCTTCTCTATATGAACGAGCAAATGGAAATGCATATAGAGAAATTACATGGGCCTTACCATCAGAGTTGCCATTATGGGCGAATGAATCTTTGGTGCAAGAATTTTGCCAAGAAACATTCGGAGAAAAATTTACATATAGCTATGCTATTCATTCTAAAGATTCATCAGACCCTGAACATGATAATGTTCATGTTCATATTATGTTCAATGAAAGAGAATTAACTAAAGATCGTACTTATGATGATCCAAAGTGGCACTTTACACGATACACAGAAACAGATGGATTTCCAGTTGGCTATTGTAAAAGTCGTGAATTTATGCAAAAGGCAACTGTACATAAATTAAGAGAAAGAGCTGCTGATTTAACGAATAAATACTATAAAGATTTTGATATGCAAGAACGTGTTGATCATCGTTCTTTTAAAAATCAAAAAAAAGCCCTCATTGAAGAAGGCCGTTTTTCTGAAGCTACAAAATTTGATAATGTTGAACCACAACGTAGAATTCCTGCGGCTCAATATTATAAAGAAAAAAATTTACAACAACATATAGAACCAGATCAAATTAATAAAATCCATAATGAAATGAGTAAAGAAATTAGAAAGCAACAAGAAGAATTATATCAAGAATTTTATAATCAAAATGTCGTATATGCTGTCAATTTAAAAGATTATTTCGGTGATTTAAAATATCAAAATATTGAAGCTGCAAAGCAATTACAAAATGAAATTAAAGAATTACGTAAAGACCAAGTTCCTGAACAAGCTATTGAAACATGGGCCAAAAATCAAATTGTAAAAGGGTACTCAAAAAAAGCTAAAGCATTAAAATCTATTATTGAAACCTCTCTTTGGAAAGAAAAAGAAGGTATGTTAAGTATAGATGGTCGAGAAAAGTTTAATAAAGCTAAAGCAGATTTAGAAACATTAGAATCTAAGATTCCTTCAGACTTATTAGAGCAAAAAAAACAAGCTATCATTGAACATAATCAAGAAATCAATGATAAGATTAAACCGCTATATGGTAAGATTAAACCATTACAAGCTAAAGCTAAAAAGTATGATAGAATCCTACAATACCTTAATACTATCCCTAACGATACAGTAATAGCCCGTATAAAGGACAAGGGTATAATTATCAATAATAATGGTATAGATAATCGAGATAATACTAATAAAGCGCAACGAAATATAGATAAAAAACACAAATTACCTAATGCAAATCAGGCAAGACCAGAACAAAAATCGTATGCTACAAGTCTAAATAAATCTAAAATTATAGGAAATATTGCTAATAAGATTGAACAAAAAGTAGATAATATTGTAATTTCTAATGAGGGTGGATTCGTTGCAACTAAAGAATTAACCGCAGAAGATATTCAAGAAATGGCTCATCATGGACAAGAATTATAAAAAAATAGTGCATTAGATGCTATCTAATGCACATACTTTTTAGGACTGTAGATTTTGTAAATCTTCATTCCAATCTTTTAATTTAGAAGTTTGGCGTCGTATTCTTAAATTAGAATATAAATGTTTGAGTTCATTATAGAATTTATCTCCTGCTATATCATTGTCCGTGCAGCACGTGATAGAGCTAGAATTAAATCGTTCAATCAGTTTTTCAACCACTCTTGGTTTAACACCGCCCATAGCAGTATAAACAATATTTGGATCTTGTTGATACATTGTTAAATAGGATAAAAGATCTATCGGAGCCTCAAAAATATAGATAGATTTAACTGATGATTGATTAGGCCCTATACAATATCCATAATCACCATCAGAATCTATTAGGTTCCCTTTAAAAGAACCTTCTACGCCTCTAATAATAGCTCCTTTTATAAGAGTATGGTCTGTTAAATCATAACATAAAAAAGCAACATTAAGATGACCCTTAATAGATACCCCTTTTATTCGATTAGCCTTAATTTCTTGATTAATTAAATCCCTTGATATACATCTGGATTCAAGGTAATTAATAATTTTATGTTCATTATTCCAGGCAGGTGGGATAAATAATATATTCGTTTTTTTCTTATCTTCAGAAACAGAATGTTGAGTTTCTGAAATAGCACTGTTTTGAGGTATGTCATCATTAAATATCTCTTTAATTAGTTCAATAGCTGCTTGATATGAACAGCCTTCTGTTAACATTACAAATTTAATAACGCCCCCTTTTTCTCCAGTACTATGTTGATAGAAATAGGAATCTTTAATAATCAATCCACCATAATTTTTGACTTTATAATTTCCATTATATCCATGTTTAATAATAGGTAAACCTAATCGGTTACACACTTCTGTCAACTGAATATTATTAAAGTTGATATAACTCATAATTAAACCTTCCTGCCTCCAGGGCTTATAATCAAAAGATAGCGGTAAACTTATAGTTTACCGCTATCTTTATGTAAAATATTACGGATTAAGCTTAAATCTGCATGAAAGCTTAATATGCCTTTCTCTTCATACGTATTCATTAGTTTTAGCCGTTTTTCCACGAACTGAATGAGGTCTAAAGGTAGAGTTAAGTGTTTATTATGATGATCAAAAGCTTCTCTATCAATAAAATGTTCATTGATAGGAAAAGCGTTTTGAATTAGAAGAACACCATCTCTATTCATCACGTTAACAAACACAAGAAATCTATTTTTTTTATTAAATTGTTTTGCCTCATTATACCAATTCTTATACTTATCATATTGGCTAGATAGCGGAATCGCCCATAATTCATTTTTAAATGGTAATACAAAATACATATGCTTGTTAGTCTTAGAATCCATCCATTCTAATCCAGAGTTAACAAGTTTAAAAAAATCAGATTTTATAAAATAGAAACCGATATTCATAATACACCTCACGCAACTTGGTAATTGTACACAATCTTTGCGTAGCTTTGTGTACGGTGCTACGAACACCTTCTATTTTATTATAAATACACTAATCATTCAAATGAAAAAGGCTAGGAAATAAATAGTTCCATTTTCTGATTGCCTCATTTTTTAAAGATGATACTACTTCATCATGATGACAATACGGACATTCAATATGATATGTAAGAGTTTGATCTCGTAAACTAAAATATATAGAAATTGTTGGTTTATGGCCACAGTAGCCACATAGTTCTAATTGCTCCATAGTTCAATTATATAAAACAACAAAATAATTTATTATTTTATTGTTTTACAATTTCAAATCGCTTTTCCCTTTAATAGACGGAAGAGTAATTGAAATAGCCTCCTTATTTAATTTAGGTTCAATTAATTTTTTACATATATTTTGGTACATATCTTGACCATATAAACAAGTATCAACCAAATATCCTTTTTTTCTGTAAATGTTTTAAAACCAGTTGTCCCTGGTACTCCAAATCAATCAATATATTTCTCCCACTAAAACAATAAAATAATTTATTTTTTTGTTGTTTTAATATTTTCTAGTGACGATTCATATTTTTTTACCATGCGATAAAATGTTGAATGAGTAATGCCTAATTTTCTTCTAGCTTCAACAGCTGTATATGCTTTATTTTTCCATCCATCATAGACGATAGAAAAAGATTCAGGAAATGGAATACAAGGACGTCCGAATTTAACACCCTTTATATGAGCAGCAAGAATACCTTCAGATTGTCTTTTGTGTAATTTAGCTAGTTCTTGTTCTGCAAGAGTAGACAATACTTCAATAAGTAGATTGTTGATCATTTCAAGCATGGATTTAGCAATTGAATCAGTAAAGGTAGAGTAATCAATCATTGTAGTTGGAACATCTAAAATACGTACAATAATATTATGATCTTTGAAATATTGTAGTTCTTCAGAAATTGCTTTTTTATTTCTTCCTAGTCGATCTAGTTCATGTACATATAGTTCATCACCTTGACGTAAAGCCAACTTTAGAATTTGATACTGTTCACGATTGAAAGATTTACCTGATGTTTTATCTACAAATAAAAATCGTTCTTCTACTCCCTGTTTTAATAATTCTTCTTTCTGACGTGCTATACTCTGTTCTTTTGTACTCACTCGAATATAGCCTAATTTCATTGCTCTAACCCACCTCTTTCTTTTGGTTTAGATAATGATATTTTAATAGAATTATTTAGTTTGTTTTCTTTATTCAAAATTAAGTTATATGACTTTTCAATAATAGTAGCTCTATCAGCTAGGATTTTTTTATAAAGAGTTTTTCTGTCATTAGAGATGATTAATAAACCGTTAGCATATTCAGGAATCTCATCAATAATTGTATTGATTTTTTCTAAATCAATTTTAGGATAATTACGTTTTATTGCAGCCTCTAAATCTTTATTAGAATTTCCCTTAATAGATAGTTTTTTTATAGAACTAAAAGAATCAATCTTATGATAGTCAGGACTAATAAATGGAGTATTACCTTGTGCAACAATACTATTGTATTTATTATCGTTTTCTAAAAACTCTTTGATCTTTTCTTCAGGATGTTTTGCAAATAGCGCATTACCATTATCATAAATTGGAAATAATTTAATATCTTGATTCGTATCAATATAAAATTCCCAATTTCCGCCATGACGATCAGAATTACCAATAAAAGCATCTACAACAAATTGATCCCAGAATCGTTCTTTTATTTCAGGATTTTGTTGCGCAATAGGACTATTATCTAAGACGTATAGCCAATCATTCATACTGATATTATGATAACTTTGACTAGATGTTTCATCTCGTGATAAATTTTCTAAAATATCGTCATCAACAGTATTCATAAGATATTCCATAGGGCTTTCTTGTAAAATTTTATTTTTCATAGGTAATTTGAAGTCTTTACAAGCAACCACAACTTTATTTTGATAAGTCCCTAATTTTGTTTCATGTACAGGAAACCCCATAGATTGATAAATATGAGAACCTATATACTCTGAAACAGGACTGGTAGTATAAGAAACAGTAATTGTTTCTTTTGATTTTGTGTTTTGAGGAAATTTTAGCATCCATACGTTATTTTCATCATAAACAGATTTTTTAGGGCCTGCTTTACCACCATATACAAAGATACCTTCTTTGTAATTACTATAATCTTTTATATCCATAAAAATATCTCCTATGTGTATCAAAATATATAATCATAATATGAAATGTTTCATATATATATTATACAACTTTTTGATACAAAAAGCAGCATAAATAACTAATGTATCAATAGTGATACATTTTGATACAAAAAATCACCTTACCACGAAGAAGGTCAACAATTGTTTTTTGTTCTGTATCTTTTATAGCCAAGAAAAATACCAATTCACTTGAATCAAGATATTGAATCATATTATTCATATCTAATGTACTTACTTGTTTCATAATTTTTCCTCCTAAATTATAAATTATTACAGTTCACGACTATTTAGGTAGTCATTATATTTGAATAATCGTTTATTACACCCTGCACATACACACCATTGATTATATGTATAATCTAAACCGTCATACATACTATCATTATCACAATCTTCACCAATTAAGCTTTCTATATATGGAACACTTCCTCTAACCCTTGCAAGAATGATAAACTCTTTAGATCCACATTCCGGACAATGTCCAAGTTGCTTTATTTTATCATATTCATTCATAATAACCTCCAGTAAAAAATAGTATTGGATATATCGCTAACATTTAATATAATGACAACACAAAAACGTAGTTATCCTAATTATTTTTCTTAAATGTTACTTCTATAATAGAACCTTTATTATCTACTTTATATAAAACATAACCTGCATCTTCTCCATATACTTTATAATGCTTAAAATCCTCCATATTTTTATATCGCTTTACAGTATATATGCCTACAGGAGCTGTTTTATCAAACTCAGAAATTTGATAAATATATTGTTGATTATAGTATTTTGTTCTATTCTCCATTCCTATTGGTATTCCATAAACTATATATAGTAATATAACACCTATCATTGAAGTTACTGTTAAAGTATAGATTATATTTCCAATAGTACCTATTAAATTCGATTTTTTTTCGTCTATCTCGATTTTACCAATACTAGAACAAATATAAGAAATAAAATATGTTATAACTGTAATAATCAAATAATAATATACATATTCATCAATCCATTTATATAATTCATACATAAAATTATGTCCTTATCAGTAGTTATTTTTTTAATTCAAAATATGCATATAAACAAGCTGTTAAAAATTTAGCAACCGACAAATTACATGATTTTGCATGAGTAAATAACCACTTATATTCCTCACCGCTTATAGATGCACTAATAGTCGCATTAAGTTCTTTGTTATTGATGCGAATTTCTTTGATATGAGAATTAATCCATGTACGATCTTTACTTACCTGCTCTTGCAAGAATACAATTATTTTATGAAAAATATTTTTTCTTTCATAAGGGTTTAAATCGGCTAATCGATTAAACATAGAATGGTTAATGATTAATCTACAATTATTAGCACTTTTATATAATTTCTTCCCATGAAAAATTTCAAATTCTTGTATTGTCATACATACCTCATTTTTATAATTTACTTAGACCAAAATATAGATTACCCACAAGAACTAACATAATGATCCAAAATGGTACTATAAAAATTAATAAGATAGAAATTTTTACTAATAAAGTTTTTTTGCGTAAAATACTCACTAATGGTTTAAATAATAATGCAATTATTGGCTGAATACCCATAAATACAAGCCAATAAATACTATTTACAAAGCCTATATCATGTAAATACTGGATAAAATCATGCATTGTATCAGATTTAACGATACAAAATGAAATAGCAATTAATATAAAAAAAGCTAATATCATTAGTTTTTCTTTAACATCAGAAACAATAAAAAGCATTAAACATAAAAATCCAAATAAGAATATAGGAATTAATCCTAATGAAAGAGTAATCGATTCCATACTACACCTTTTAATCCTTTCTAATATCAGTAAACTTTATATTTATATGTTACCATATTATGTTACCATATACAATAATAATAAAAATAACTGCCATAAAGACAGTTATTTTTTAGTATTTACTTAATATAATCTGAAATGTAGTAGGTTTTCGCTTCATCAGTAAATACTACATGAGATTTATTGTCATATCCATGGCGTTTTTCCCAATCATTATAGACTTTTGATAACTCTTTACTTAATTCTT
>CABUID010000013.1 GCA_902491575.1 uncultured Bacillota bacterium | reverse complement strand
TGTGAAGTTTTGGGCTGGTGTTTCTTCTTCTTGTTCTCCATCCACTACTTTTTCATTGTCCATTCTTTCTCTTATCGATAATTGATGGTCTTCATTGATGGATACATAGAATTTGTCTAAAGCACCTGGTTTTGTCGTATTCTCTAAAGTATTATTTGTCGATGTTGGACAAACAGTTTGACTAGTTAATACTTTCCAAAAACTCTTCATATTGGCTTCATTATAATAACCTTTTACTACAAATCCACCTTCTGGAATAATAAAGTCGTATAATGTCCATGGATTAACTAATTTTCCATTAACTTCTACTGGTGCAAGACCGGATGACCATGGTTGGAATTTTGTATGTAATGACCAATATGGTGCTTCAAAAATATCTTTTGTTTCTTGATTATGATAGTAACCATCAGATGGTGAACCATAACCAACACCTAAACCATAAGATGCATAAATGATATAACCATTGGCATCAACTGCAAAATAATACATACCACAAGCTGTTGAACCTTCCATTGTTAATGGTGTAGTATGCATATTATCAACATCTGGATTTTCTGAAATGTTTTCTGTAATTGGTGCGATAGTTTGATCAATTGCAAAATCTGTCCATACTGTCAAATTTGACTTTGGTTCATCATAATTAAATGTGACATCATAAGTAGTTGTTTCTGGTAAATCGATTCCACTTGATTCGCTTGCGCTCTCACTTGGTGTTGTTGATTCTTCTACTGATGTTGTATCACTTGGTGTCTCACTTGGCTTTTCGCTTGGTGTTTCACTTGGTTTTTCACTTGGTTTTTCACTTGGTGTTGTAGATGGTTCTGTTGATGGCTCTACACTTGAACTATCTGAATTCTTCTTCTCACATCCTGTTAAAACTAGTGAAAATGCTCCTAGACTTACTAAAAGCATTGATAATAGCTTCTTTGAATTCATATTTTTCTTCCTTTCATTTTATTTGGAATATGTATTTCCGCTTTAATTATAATATGTCTTCCCTTAATTCGTCAACAAGAACTTCTTAAATTCATTAGAATTTACCATTTTTTTAGCAAATATTTGAATGAAATTCTTAAATATTGGCATTTTACTTTTATTATTAATAAAAAAAGTAGAACTTAAATAAATTTTATTCATTTAAATTCTACTCAAATTTATTTAAAAAACATTATAATTCATCATTTAATTCATTTGAATCATTTGAATCAAATGAAAAATCATCATTTTCTTCAAAGCTTAATGAACTGGAATCTTCCGTATCTGTTAAATCTTCTTTTTCTTCTTCATTAAGATAAGAAATATTTTGTACAGTTTCTACGCAAGGAATTAATTTTCCAACTATTACATTTTCTTTTAAACCTTGAAGGGTGTCTGTCTTGCCTTTAATAGCAGCATCCGTTAAAACTCTCGTTGTTTCTTGGAAAGAAGCAGCTGATAAGAAAGATGGTGTCTCTAAAGAAGCTTTCGTAATTCCTAATATGATAGGTCGAGCGACAGCAGGTCTTCCATGTGCAAGTAATATTTCTTTATTTGCAGTTGTAAAATCAGATGTTTCAACACGTGAACCTTGAACAAAATCTGTATCTCCTGGATCAAGAATAACTACTTTTCTTAACATTTTTCGAACCATAACCTCAACGTGTTTATCACAAATAGGGTTACCAGCTAAAGCATAAACTTTTTGTACTTCTTTAATAATATATCTTTCAATTTCTATTGGAGATGAAACTTCTAATAATTCTTTAGGATTAATTGGACCTTCTGTGATTTTTTGTCCATTTTTGATTTCATCGCCTTCTTTAACTCTCAATTTAGCACCAATTGGTATAGGATATTCTTTTTCTTCTAAATTATTTGCTATTACTACAACAGATTTTTCACCAAATTTTGAGTTATCTTTAATTTCTTTAACCTTGCCAGCAATTTCAGAAATAATTGCTTCGCCTTTTGGTGGACGTGTTTCAAATAATTCTTCAACTCTAGGTAAACCTGTAGTAATATCGGATTCACCAGCAGCTCCACCAGTATGGAATGTACGCATTGTTAATTGAGTACCAGGTTCACCAATGGATTGAGCAGCCATAACACCAATCGCTTCACCAACTTCTACAGGACGTCCAGTTGCTAAATTAAGACCATAACACTTTTTACAAACACCATTTACAGTACGACAGCCAAATAAAGAACGAATTTTTATTTCACTAATTCCAGCAGCTATAATCTTGTCTGCAATTTCTGAAGTAATAATTGTATTATTATCTACAATTAAATCATGTGAATTTTTATCAGGATTATAAATGTTATTTAATGCATAACGTCCAACAATTCTATCTTTGAATTTTGTAACAATTGAATCATTTTTTGTGTCTCTGATTTCTCTAACTTCATAACCTTCGTCTGTATGACAATCTTCCTCTTTGACAAAGACATCATGAGCAACATCAACCAATCTACGAGTTAAATAACCCGATTCAGCTGTTTTTAAAGCTGTATCTGACATACCCTTACGAGCACCATGTGTAGCAATGAAGAATTCTGAAACAGATAATCCTTCACGGAATGAGGATTTAATAGGAAGTTCAATTGTTTTTTCAGATGGAGCAGACATTTGTGATAATTTTGCAAGTTCTGCAGCAGTTAGTTTTCCACCTGTTTGTGAAAGTTTATTAATTAAATCCTTACCAATATCTTTTTGTGATGGTTTTGATGGTTTTGACATCAAACCACGCATACCGGCAAGTTGGGTAAAGTTAGATAATGAACCACGGGCTCCAGAATCAGACATCATAAAGAATGGGTTACGATTATCAATAGATAATTGATCATTTAACTTCTTTGCAACATCATCTTTTACTTTAGTCCAGATATCAACTATCATTTTATGTCTTTCGGCATCACTTAATAAACCTTTTTTATAGTAACGTACACATTTTTCAACTTCTTTATCACCTTGTGTGATGATTTCATCTTTACCATGTACTAAATTGATATCATCGATAGAAACCGTTACACCTGAAAGGGTTGAATAATAGAATCCTTGATCTTTTAAATCATCCAAGAAAACTGATGTTCTCTTTGCACCATAACGTTTAAATACATAATCGATGACAGCACCAATTGTACCTTTTTTGAATGGAACATTTAAAGGTTGATTCGCAATATACTCTTTAATATTTGTGCCACGAGAAACAAAATATTTATCTAAAGTATATTCGAAAGTATCCTTTGCACTATTGATATAAGCCATATCATTTGGGAAAATAGAGTTAAAGATGATTTTACCTACAGTTGTAATCAAGAATTGTTCATTTTGCTCATCTGTAAAACAAGTTTTTCCTAATGAAGAAGCAACAATCGCTACACGAGTTTGCAAATGAATTTGTCCTGTTTGATAAGCTAATTTTGCTTCGTCAGGATTAGCAAATACCTTTCCTTCACAATCACCATATAATTCATATTTTTCAGCATAAATCTCGTCGCCTTGTTTACGGTATTCTGCTGCCTTATGATAGAAATCATCCTTTGTCCATTCCAAAGTGATGAAATAATTACCTAATATCATATCTTGAGAAGGTACAGTAATAGGTTTTCCATCTTTAGGACCTAAGATATTACCACTTGCTAGCATTAATTCACGAGCTTCTGCAACAGACTCTTTTGAAAGAGGTACGTGAACAGCCATTTGGTCACCATCAAAGTCTGCATTAAATGGAGGACAAACTAATGGATGTAAACGAATAGCACGGCCATCTACAAGTTTGGTTTCAAAAGCCTGAATACCTAAACGGTGTAAAGTTGGTGCACGGTTAAGCAATACTGGATGATCCTTAATAATTTCATCCAATACATCTAATACTTCTTCAGCTTGACGATCAATTAATTTATCAGCTTGTTTATGGCTTGTACATATTTTCTTTTCCATCATTCTTGCTTCGATAAATGGTTTGAATAATTGAACAGCCATTTCACGTGGAATACCACATTGATACATTCTTAATTCTGGACCCACTGCAATAACAGAACGTCCGGAGTAGTCAACACGTTTTCCAAGTAAGTTTTGTCTAAATCTTCCTTGTTTACCTTTTAATGAACTCGATAATGATTTTAATACTCGACCACCAGCTCCAGTAACTGGTTTACTTCTTCTACCATTATCAATTAAAGCATCTACTGCTTCTTGAAGCATACGCTTTTCATTAATTAAAATAACAGCAGGAGCGCCAATCTCTTTTAATTTTTTCAAACGAATATTACGAGTTAAAACACGACGATATAATTCGTTCATATCACTAGCGGCATAACGGCCACCATCTAATTGAAGCATTGGACGTAAATCTGGTGGAATCACAGGAAGAACAGATAGAACCATCCATTCTGGACGATTTCCAGATTTTCTAAACGATTCGACAACATCTAATCTCTTCAATAATTTTTGACGTTTTAATTTTTGTGAAGAAGATTCTTTCAACTGCATTTTAATGAGTTCTACTTCTTTGTCAAGATTTACATTTTCAAGTAAAGTTTTTACCGCTTCAGCACCAATTCCAAATTTACAATAAGTAAATTTAGAAATAAAATTAGCATTCGTATAAAAATCAAATTCTTTATTATTAGCTGATAAACGATAAACATATTCAAATGCTGTTTTACCATTGGCAGCATCGGTTGAAAGTCCATCCTTTACTTCTGTAAATATATTTTTAATCGATTCGTAATTTTCAGTTAATGTGTTTTTAAATTCTTCATCTAATTCAACTTGATTGTTTGCGATATCATTTAAATGAGCTTCATACCAAACATCAAATCTTTCAGTCATCGTCTTAACATTTTGGATTTCTTCTTGGATAACAGAAGGTGTCTCAGAAACATTACGAATTAAGGATTGATAAAAATCATACTCATTCTTTAATACATTCTTAAAATTATTATAATCTAAAGTTTTTGCAGTAGACACTAAAGAATTATAAAATTCTAATTGATAACGAGCTAAATCGACATAATACTTATAATCAAAATATTTCGCACTATCTAATTCTGCATCCCAATTATTACTATAAATGAGTTCTTTTATGACTGCACTAAATTTTTCTCGAGCATGTTTTTCTCCAAAAACTTCTCCCCTAGTAAGTAATTTACAATCACCTGGGTCTGTACAAATATGTGATACAAAATAAACAACATCTTCAAGATCTTTTGGAGAAATGTCTAAAATTAAAGCCATTCTAGAAGGAACACCCTTCAAATACCAAATATGTGTTACAGGTGATGCAAGTTCAATATGTCCCATACGTTCACGACGTACAGATTTTGTTGTAATTTCCACACCACATTTTTCACATACTATGCCTTGAAAACGAATTTTTTTGTATTTTCCACAATGACATTCATAATCTTTAGAAGGGCCAAATATTCTTTCACAAAATAATCCATCCATTTCAGGTTTTTGTGAACGATAATTGATTGTTTCAGGCTTTATTACTTCACCATGTGACCATTCTTTGATTTTACTAGGTGATGCTAAGCCAACTCTAATAGCTGATAATCTATTAATATCAATTCCCATTAAAATTCACCTCCATCATCACTTGTAAAGGAAAAATCATCGTTAACTGAATTATCCAAACGACTATCATCAAATTCTTCACGAATATACTTTGGTGTATTTCTAGTTTCTTTCATAATATCATTTGTATCCATCAGTTCACCAGCATTATCGATTAAATTAACATCGATGGATAATGCTTGTAATTCTTTTTGTAAAACTCTAAAGGATTCTGGAATACCAGGATTTGGTATTTCTTTTCCTTTGATAATAGCTTCATAGGCTTTTCCACGACCAATTACATCATCTGATTTTATAGTCAAAATTTCTTGTAAAGTATGAGCAGCTCCATATGCTTCTAATGCCCAAACTTCCATTTCACCAAATCTTTGACCACCATTTTGTGCTTTACCACCTAATGGTTGTTGAGTAACTAATGAATATGGACCAATTGAACGAGCATGTAATTTATCATCAACCATGTGAGAAAGTTTTAAGAAATACATTATACCTACAGAAATTCTTTCATCAAATCTTTCTCCAGTTTGACCATCCACTAATACATATTTTCCATCTTTAGCCATGTTGGCTTTTTCCATTAATTCCATTAGTTCTTCATTTGAAACTCCATCAAATGGATTGGTAGCAATCTTTAAACCACCTAAATTTTTACAAGCCATACCTAAGTGGAGTTCTAAAACTTGTCCGATATTCATACGTGAAGGAACGCCTAATGGATTTAAAACAATATCCACTGGAGTTCCATCTGGTAAAAATGGCATATCTTCTTCTGGAACAATTTTGGATATAACACCTTTATTACCATGACGTCCAGCCATCTTGTCACCTTCAGAAATCTTACGTTTTTGAGCGATAAATACCCTAACAATTTGATTTACACCAGGTGATAATTCTACACCGCCGCTTTTTTGATTGAAAATTTTAACATCAACGACTATCCCTGCACCACCATGTGGAACACGCAAAGAACTATCTTTTCCTTCTTTCGTTTTATCACCAAAAATTGCCATTAAAAGTTTTTCTTCTGATGAAGGTTCTACCATTCCACGAGGAGTAATTTTACCAACAAGGATATCGCCTTCCTTAACTTCACTTCCAGGTACAACAATACCAAGTTCATCTAATTGTGTTTTAGCATCTTCACCAACATTTGGTATATCTCGAGTGATTTCTTCAGGGCCTAATTTGGTTTCACGACATTCCAAATCATATTCTTCAATATGAATCGATGTATACACATCATCTTTTACTAATCTTTCGGAAATAATAACGGCATCTTCATAGTTATAACCATGCCAAGTTGTAAAGGCAACAACAACATTTTGTCCTAAAGCCAATTCACCATTTTCCATTGATGGACCATCTGCTAAAATATCCCCTGCATTGACTTCTTGTCCTACGACAACAATTGGTGTTTGGTTAAAACAAGTACCAGAATTCGAACGAGTAAATTTTGATAAATTATATGTTTTTGTTTCTCCATATGTATTTTTTACAAAAATTTTACTTGAATCAACATATGTAACGATACCATCTTCTTTACATAATAATGCAACTCCTGAGTCATGTGCACTAGGATATTCCATCCCCGTACCAACAAAAGGTGCATGTGGACGAAGTAATGGCACAGCTTGACGTTGCATGTTAGCACCTAACATCGCACGCGCACAGTCATCATTTTCAATAAATGGAATTAATCCTGTTGGAATGGAAATAACTTGACGTGGTGCTACATCAACAAAATCAATATCCTTTGCAAAAGCTTCAATGTCTTCGCCATGATGACGAGAAACAATTTTCTCATCTAAAATTTCTCCTGTATCGCGGTTCATTTTAAAAGAAGCTGTTCCGATAATGTAATCTTTTTCTTCATCTGCAGATAAATAAATACATTCCGTATCGCATACATAATTTTTTCCATTTTCATGTTTTACTTTACGATATGGTGTCTCAATAAATCCATATTGATTAATTTTAGCATAACAAGCAATATAGTTAATTAAACCAATGTTTGGACCTTCTGGTGTCTCAATTGGACAAATTCTTCCATAATGTGAATAATGTACATCACGAACATCAAAAGAAGCTCTTTCACGTGTAATACCACCTTGACCTAATGCAGAAATACGACGTTTATTCGTTAATTCTGCAATTGGATTCGTTTGATCCATAAATTGTGATAATTGTGAAGAAGAGAAAAATTCTTTCACTGCTGAAGTTAATGGACGTGTATTGATTAAATTGGTTGGTGTCATATTATCGGTTTCCGTAATAGACATTCTTTCTTTAACACTTCTTTCCATTCTGCTTAAGCCAATTCTAAATTGGTTTTGAAGCAATTCACCAACTGAACGAATTCGACGATTACCTAAATGGTCAATATCGTCTGTGTCTCCTAAATTATTGGCTAATGTTAATAAATAAGAGAAACAAGCATAAATATCCGGAATAGTGATATGTTTAACATCAATTGACAAATCTGTACCTATAATTTTGACTTTATTTGTCTTATTTTCATCAGCATATACATAAACAATATTTACAGTATCTTCATCGCCAAAGTCTTTATTTACTTTAACTTGGTAGCGATGAGCACCATTTTCAAAAAATTTCATATTTTGCAATGCCGTAACTTTTTCTTTGGACATATAAGTGCCCGTAGTATAAATTACTTCACCATTACAATCGATTAGATCTTCCGCTAACCATGTATCTATTAAACGATTATAAGCGCCTAATTTTTGTTTGATTTTAAATCTTCCTGCAGCACCAAGATCATAACGTTTTCCATCGAAAAATCTTTGGAACATTAAAGTGGTAGGACCTTGCTCAGTAGCAGGTTCACCTGGTCTTAATTTTGCATGAATTTCTACTAAAGCTTCTCGAATTGTATTTGCTTTGTCTTTATCAATAGTATTGTCAATTAATGCATTCTTACCAAATAATTGTTCAATTTCATCTTTTGTTTCAAGACCTAAAGCTTTTAATAAAACTGTGGCATTTAATTTTCTTGTACGGTCGATACGAACAATAATCATATCCTTTACATCTGTTTCAAATTGAAGCCATGTCCCTCGACTTGGAATCAAATCTCCACCATAAAGTAATTTACCATTTTTAGTATCTACACGTTTTGAAAAATAAGCACCAGCTGAACGAACAATTTGAGAAACAATTACTCTTTCTGCACCATGAATAATAAAAGTGCCCGTATCCGTCATCATTGGGAAATCACCCATATAGACCTTATTTACTTGAATTTCACCAGTTTGATTGTTATTTAATCGAAGTTCTGCTCGTAAAGGACGTGAAAAATCCATATCTCTATTTTTACAATCCAATTCGCAATACTTTGGTTCTTCAAAATAACATCCTAAAAACTCAAGTGAAAGACCTTTTCCATTATCAATTGGAAAAATATCTTCAAAGACTTCACTTAATCCTGTTTTTAAGAACCAATCAAAAGAAGCAGTTTGAATTTCAATCAAATTAGGCAAAGAAAATGTTCCACCTATTTTGGCATAACTGCGTCTATTTGGAGAATTCTTTTGTTTTTCATAAGTTGTTTTAATCATTTAATTCACCCCTTATAAAAGTTATATATTAACTGATTAATAAAATCAGTAAATATCAAATTAATTAAAAGATTTTATAATATAATATCCCTTATCTTTTTTCATTACTTCAACAAATGAATAAATTTCTTGAAGTTTCTGAATTGCACTAGGTGCTCCTAAATTCTTTTTTATAACAATATAAAAAGCACCTTTTTCTTTTAAAAACTGTTTACTATCTTCAAAAATTTTATAAATTGTTTCTTTCCCAGCACGAATAGGTGGATTAAAAACAATTGAATTATATACTTTTTTTACTTCTTTAAAACCATCACTTACAAAACAATTAACATTGCTTAGTTGATAAGAATCAATATTTTCTTTACATAAACGAACGGCTCGAGGATTAATGTCTAATAAATCAACGCAGTTACATTGTTTAAATAGTTTTAAGGTTATTCCTAAAACACCATAACCACAGCCAACATCTAAAAGGCTATCGACTTTATCCTCTTGAAGTAAAACCTTTAAAAAAGCAAAAGAACCATAATCAATTTGATGACTAGAAAAAACACCTTTATCACTGATAAATGAAATTTTTTTATCTTGAATATACAATTCTAAGATTCTTTTTTTACTATCTAAATTTTCATCATTTTCAAAATAATGGCTCATTTTAGGCTCCTTAATAAATAGGCAAAAACCTGCTTAAAGTCCATTTGACAATAAGCAGGCTTATTTTAAAATACGAAATACTGATTATTTAACTTCAACTTCAGCACCAACATCTGTTAATTGCTTTTTAATATCTTCAGCTGCTGCTGGGCTGATTTTTTCTTTAACTGGTGCAGGAAGTGAATCACATAATTTCTTAGCTTCAAGTAATCCTAAGCCTGTGATAGCTTGAACTGCCTTGATAACTGGAATTTTGCTTGCACCAACTGATTTTAAGAAAACAGTAACTTCTTTTGGTCCTTCAGCAACTGCTTCTTCTGCTGCTGCTACTGGAGCTGCTGCTACTGCTGCTGCAGATACACCAAATTCTTCTTCTACTGCTTTAACTAATTCATTAACTTCAAGTATAGACATTTCCTTTAAAGTATCAATAATATCTTGAACTGTAACTTTTGCCATAATCATTTTCCTCCTATAATATATTCAATTTAGGCATTTTCTTTTGCTTTTGCAATTTCACTACATGCAACAGCAAATTTAGTAACTGGTGAAATAATAGCACCAGCGAACATACCGATAAGTTGTGGCTTAGTAGGTAATTTTGCTACTTTAACCATTTCATCAGCATTTAAAACTTTGTTTTCTACGATGCCACCTTTAATCACTAATTGTTTAGCTTTCTTAGAAAACTTTACGAGTAGGTTAGGAACACTTACTGGATCTTCAGTACATGAAACATAAGCGTTTGGTCCTACTAAAATGTCGTCCATTTCATAACCACGTTCTTTTGCAGCACGTGAAACTAAACCATTTTTATAAACCGTCATTGTTCCACCTTGCTTTGCAATACTACGACGAAGTTCTGTTAGTTTTGCAACAGATAAGCCTCTATATTCAACAACTACAAAACTTTGAGAAGCATCCATTACAGCGCCAATTTTAGAAACGACTTCTGCTTTTAAAGCAATGTTTTTTTCGTTCATTCATCGCACCTCCTGTTATTTTATAACAATACGCGCCATATATTATAGAAATTCATTGAGAATTTTGTTATTTTCTATGTCTTTCATATCCTCGGCAACGAATTAAGCATGATAGCAGTTGCTGTCTTGGGCGTATTGGAAGAACCTATTTAATTAAAAATTAGAAAAATCAACTTTTACACCAGGACCCATAGTAGAAGATACTACTACATTTTTAATATAAGCCCCTTTTATTGTTGAAGGTTTTGCTTTCATAATGGCATCTTTTAATGCTTTGAAATTTTCTTCTAATTTTTCTGCTGTAAAGGATACTCTGCCAATGGAAACATTAATATTTCCTTGTTTATCAGCACGATATTCAACTTTACCAGCTTTAATCTCTTTTACTGCTTTGGCGATATCTGGGCTTACAGTTCCAGTTTTAGGATTTGGCATTAAACCTTTTGGACCTAATAAACGTCCTAATTTACCAAGTTCACCCATCATGTTTGGTGTGGCTACAATTGCATCAAAGCCAAACCAATTCTCGTTTTTAATTTTATCTAACATTTCTTTGCCACCAACAAAATCAGCGCCAGCTTCTGTAGCATCTTTAATTTTGTCTGTAATAGCAAGAACCACTTTAGATTTACCTGTGCCATTTGGTAATACGATAGCTCCACGAATTTGTTGATCAGCATAACGTGGATCAATATTTAAATTATAAGATACATCAACAGACGCATCAAATTTTGTTGTATTTGTTTTTTGAGCAAGTTGTAATGCTTCAAATACTCCATATGATTTAGTAGAATCAATTAATTTTGAAGCTTCTAGATATTTTTTTCCATATTTAGCCATTTCATTGTCCTCCTACTAATCTACAATCTCTAATCCCATTGATTTTGCTGAACCTTCAATAATTTTTATTGCAGCTTCAATGTCATTAGCATTTAAATCAGGCATCTTATATTCAGCGATTGCCTTTATTTGTTCTTTTGTAACCTTTCCTACTTTTACTGAATTTGGAGTAGCTGATCCCTTATTAATTTTTGCAGCTTCTTTTAATTTAAAAGTAGCTGGAGTTGTTTTTAAAACGAAATCAAAACTCTTATCTTCATAAGCAGTAATAATTACTGGAACAACTTCACCCGCTCTATCTGCAGTTTTTGCATTAAAATCAGAGCAGAATTTTGGCATCATAATACCAGCTGATGCTAAAGCTGGTCCTGGTTTGGCTTGGCCAGCAGGAATTTGTAGTTTAACTACCTTTGCGACTCTTTTACTCACGAGCATATCCTCCTTTTATTGTTTGTTCGTGTCGTGGTGTTAATGAAATAATTTTCTTCCACTACGACGCAAAGTATTACGCGTACGCGTACGCGACACATACGCTAAATTATTATACAATAAACATAAACTAGAATGCAATATTTTTTTTATAAAATAAAAAAGTAAATACATTTTGTATTTACTTAATTGTTTATTAATACTTTTCAATATCATTAACAGATACTTGTAATTCTTGTTCTCTACCAAAAATAACGGTTTTAATTGTAACTAAGCCCTTTTCTTCATCCACAGCTTCAACAACACTGATTTGTTCTGTAAATGGACCATTTACAATTCGAATTGTATCTCCGACTTTATATTCACTTGTCGAATTGTTTTCGCTTAAGCCAACACGCTTTAAGACAGATTCAATTTCACTAGTTGATACTGGAAATGGTTTTGCACCTTTTCCAGAAGAGCCAATAAATCCTGTAACACCTGGTGTATTACGAACAACATACCAAGCTTCATCTGTCATAATCATTTCAATAAAAATATAGCCAGGATACATATTTTTTGTTTTATATTTTCCAGGGACAATAGCACCATCTTTTTTTACGGGTTCTTCATATTCAGCAACAACTACACGGAAAATATAGTCTTGCATATTCATTGACTCAATACGACGAACAATATTATCTTTGACTTTATTTTCATGACTTGCATAGGTATTCACAACATACCAGTTTTTTTCTAATATTTCCATTTTCTTTCACCATCTTTAACTAAAATAGCCTAAAGCAGATAATACAGCCTGTCCAATTGTATAACAAGCACTAAAAAACAAAGCAAAAAATGCCGAAAAAACAACTACAGTAACTGTATTTTCAGCCATTTGTTTCTTTTTTGGCCAACGAATTCTTTTGATTTCTCTAATAACACCTTTAAAGAAATTAGCAAAAGCAATACCTGTTGCTTTGCACCCTTTCCATAACCATTTAAAAAAACTCATAATAAGATTCCTCCTATTTACTTTCTTTGTGCAACGTATGTTTGTTACATTTTGGACAAAATTTACTCACTTGCAGTCTTTGAGTTGCTACTGCTTTTTTCTTTGAAGTAGTATAATTACGGGACAAACATTCAGTGCAAACCAAAATAATCTTTTCTCGCATAATTTTCACACTCCATCTAGGATATTTTACTACGCAAGTAAAAAATAGTCAAATATTATTTGAATTTTAAATTGCAAAATCCTTTTTTGAAATAAAATGATTCATTATATGCTATTTTTTATTTTTTCTTTAATAACTCTTAAAACATTATAAATTGTCTTTTTCGTCTTTTTTACTTTAAGAGCTATTTCATCAATACTATATCCATCCATATACAATAGAAAAACTTTTCTTTCAAATGGCGATAAGTTATTCATAGCCAAATGAATATGGTGAATTAAATCGTTTCTGCGAAAATAATTTTCAGGATGTAAAGAACTTTCATTTGCTTCAGGAAAAATATTCACAAATTGTCCTGAATGTTCATCATTTTCTTTAATATAAGAATCTAAAGAAACACATTCAACATTAATCTTATTTTTTATTTGCCAGTATTTTTTTATAATATTGTTAGCAGCATTTAAAGCGATTTGTGAAAAATAGGTGTTCGCAGAAGCATTTCTCGTTTCGTCAAAGGTATTTACATTTGTAAAAAGCGCCAAAAGAATCTGTTGTTTTATATCTTCAAATTCCAATTTTGGACATTTTCGATTCACACTATAAGCGATTTTATTGATAAAATTATCATAAGCATTAATGTACTCAATAATCTTATTTTGTATATCAATCATTTCATCATCTAAAACTTTAATTTCATTTTCTTTATTATCTTGCATTTTTATGTCCTTTCACAAAGCAAACTTTAAGAGTTTTGTTTTAGGTTAATATAGGATACAAGAATTGCAGTAGCAACTGAAACATTTAAAGAATTTACTTTCCCATTCATTGGAATAGCAATATTAAAATCTGATTGTTCTTTGACTAATCGTGATATTCCATAACCTTCAGATCCCATCACCAAAGCAACCGGACAATGATAATCCATTTCATGATATTTTTGGCTATTTGTAGCTTCAGCAGCAAAAATCCAAAATCCGTTATCTTTTAATTCTTTTAAAGTTTGAGTAATATTGGTCACTTGTGCAATTTTCATATTAGCAATTGTACCAGTTGAAACTTTTGCAACTGTAGCGTTGATTGGACAGCCATGGTGCTTTGGAATAATTATCCCATCCACAGAAAATGCTTCACATGTTCTTATGATAGCTCCAAAATTATGTGGATCTTCAATTCCATCTAAAACAACAATAAATGGATATTTTTTATTGCTTTTTTTTGCATTTAAAAGTATTTCTTGCAAAGAAACATATTCATAATTTTTGATAACGCCAATAATTCCTTGATGCTTTGATCCCTGTGTTATTTTTTCAAAAAAAGTTTTATCTTTGACAGTTAATTTTATATTTGATTGTCTTATTTTTTTTAAAATTCTATCATCTGTAAAGTTGGGAAGAATAAAAATTTCTTGGATACTTTTATTATCAATAAAAGATTCGATGGTGTTTTTTCCAAATATATATTCCATTTTATAAAATTCCTTTTTCTACTAATACTTGTCTCAATTTATCGGCTTTCTCAAAATTTTTATCTTTTTTAGCGTCTTGCCAATCATGATAAAGATTTCTTTCTTCCGCACTTAATTTCTTCTCGTATTTATACATTCCTATTAAATTTAGCATATAGTTTGCTGTATTATATAATTTTGATATTTTAGATAAATCCAAATCACGAACACGAATTGATTGATTGATTTCCTTAACTACATCAAATAGAATCGTTATTGCTCCAGACACATTTAAATCATCCGCCAAACAAGTAAGAAACTTATCGACATATAAATCATCTATAAGATCATTAAATGCATTCGCTAAATCTAAATGTAAAGATGCTTGTTTCAATGATGTATATATTTTGTTTAATTCACTATTTGCAGATGAAAATATTTCGTCCGTAAAATTAATAGGTGCACGATAATGTGTTGAATTTATCACCCATCGCACTATTTGGCCACCATATTGATTAATTAAATCCTTTCCTAAAATAAAATTTCCCAAAGATTTTGACATTTTTTCATTATTTACATTAACCATACCATTATGCATCCATATCGATGCCAAAGAATGGTTACAATAGGCATATGCTTGTGCTTCCTCATTTTCATGATGTGGGAATTTCAAATCCATTCCACCACCATGTATATCTACAAAAGTATTTTTGGTGAGATCATTTATCATCGCTACACATTCAGTATGCCAACCCGGTCTACCTTTTGACCATGGTGATGTCCAATTTATCCCGATATTAGTACTTTTCCAAAGACAAAAATCTAATGGATTTTCTTTTTTATCATTTTCTTCAATTCGTGCACCAACAAGTAAATCTTCGATATTTCGATTTGAAATTGATCCATAGGTTGGTATCTTAGAAACCCTAAAGTAAACATCACCATCTATTACATATGCATAATCTTTTATGACAAGTGTTTGAATGAAATCTATAATTTTTTCCATATAAAAAGTTACTCTTGGAGTTTCATCAGGAAGAGGAGCATTTAAGGCATATCTTAAATCTTCATATGCAGCAATATATTTAGTTGTAATTTCCTTTTCACTACATGCTTCTTTAATGGCCTCATTTATAATTTTATCATCAACATCCGTATAATTTGAAATAAATAATACTTCATAGCCGACTTCTTTTAATAATCGTCGAAGATTATCAAAAACGATCATAGGTCGAATATTTCCAATATGCGCATGATTATAAACTGTTGGTCCACAGCAATAAATAGAAACTTTCCCGTCTATCGCTGGATGTAATTCTACAATTTTTTTGCTTTTGCTGTCATAAAGATGAATATTTCGCACAAAAATCTCCCCTTTCATATATATTATACAATTTTATTAAAAAAATTCTTAAATAATATCAAAATATTTTATCTAAATTTAATGAATAATAAAATTTTTTGATAATCAAATAACCTACTTCTAAAATAAAATATTCGCCAATAAAAGTTGTAAGAACAATCCAATAGCCGATGGAAGAAAATCCTAATATATACAATTCAATTCCAATAATTACACCACAAATGAAAGCACCTAACAAAAGGGATAATGGTTTAGGTTTAACAAAATATAAAACTAAAACCGTTAAACAAGTCTGTAAAGTCCCTATAATGATATCTAGGATTTGACCCCCTAAAAGATTTGCACAAAAACATCCCAAAATAGCCCCAGGTATATATCTTTTATCAAAACAACATAAAGGAATGATTATTTCTGCCACACGAAAAGAAATTAAACCATTAGCGAAGCCAAAAGACAAATCACCAAAAGCAAATACTAAAGCTAAATAAAGACTGGCGAACAAGGCATTAAAACAAATACTTTTTACAATACTTTTATTATTTTTTTGCATAAAAAAACCTCCATTGATTTTTTATAGTGGGGTGCCAAGAAGGAATAAAACCACTAATATTTGCTTAAATATTATACAATAAGAGCTATTAATTGTAAACAACGGGTTGAAAAAAGAGTACATTCTAAAATGTACTCTTTCATAATAGGTTTAATATAAATTTGAAATAAGTTCAATAAATGTTTCTGCTTTTAATGATGCTCCACCAACTAATGCTCCATCAATGTCTGGTTGTGTCAAATATTCTTTAACATTATTTGGTTTTACAGAGCCACCATATTGTATGATGACTTTATTTGCTATTCTCTTTCCATAAAGTTTTGCTACTTCTTTACGAATAAAACTACAAATATCTTGAGCAATTTCCTTCGAAGCATTTTTTCCTGTTCCAATGGACCAAACAGGTTCATAAGCAATAATCATTTTTGAAACAAAATCTGCAGATAAATTCAATAATCCCTTCACTATTTGTTCCTTCACAATTGTTTTGGTTTTTTTAGCTTCAAATTGTTCTAATGTTTCTCCAACACAATAAATAGGTGTTAAATTCGCTTTTTCCATGGCAATCATTTTTGCATTACATCTTTCATTTGTTTCTGCATAATATTGTCTTCTTTCAGAATGACCAATAATGATATGAGTCAATCCTTTAACTTCTTTTAACATTTCTACTGAAACTTCACCTGTATAAGCACCTGAATCATGTTCATTTACGTTTTGAGCAGCAAGAATTAATCCTGAAGGTTTTTTCTTTCCAACTACATCTAAAGCCATAAATGTTGGAGCAATACCAATTAAAATATCATGATTTTTAGCAACTTTAACTTCCTTTTTTATCCCCTCTACAAATGCAAATGCATCTTCGCGAGTATGATTCATTTTCCAGTTGCCTACAATAACTTTTTTTCTCATAAATTCTTCCTTTTTTATTTTTTATCTGCAATAACATCAATTCCAGGTAAATGACCTTCATTTTGAATCAATTCCAAAGAAGCTCCTCCACCTGTAGATACATGTGAAAATCCTTCTTTATATCCCATTTGAGAAGCTGCAGATGCAGAATCTCCTCCACCGATAACAGTGAAAGCACCTTTTTCTCTAGTTAATTTGGTTAAAGTCTCACAAATTGCTTTTGTTCCTTCTGCAAATAATGGATTTTCAAAAACACCCATAGGACCATTCCAAAATACTGTTTTTGCATTTTGAAGAATTTCATTATAATAATTTCTTGTTCTTGGTCCAATATCTAAACGCTCAAATCCTTCTGCAATTTCTACACCAGTAGTTACACGTACATCTAATGGCATTGCAAAATCATCTGCAACAATGTGATCAATTGGTAATACCAATTTATTTTTTGCTTTTGCTAATTCAACACATTTTAAAGCAAAATCTAATTGATCTGCTTCATAACGAGAAGTACCAACAGGTTTGCCTAAAGCTTTTAAGAATGTACAAGTAATAGCTCCACCAATAAGAACTTTATCTGCTTTTTCAATTAATTTTTCAACAACTAAAATCTTGTCAGATACTTTTGCACCACCTAAAATTGCAACGAATGGGCGATCTTCATCGGTGATATTTACACAACGATTTAGACCATCCACTTCTTTTTGCATCAAAAAGCCTAATGCGGTTGGTTTACCTTGAGAATTTAAAATTTCAGGTACTCCATATGTTGATGAATGAGCTCTATGTGCACTTCCAAAAGCATCCATAACGAATGCATCAGCTAAAGAAGCCCAATAACTAGCTAAATCTGCATCATTTTTACTTTCGCCTTTTTCATAACGAGTATTTTGCATTAATAAAACCTGTCCATCTTTTAAAGAATGAATTGCGTTGGTTAATGTTTCCCCTCGTGTTTCAGGTACATAAACAACTTCTTCATTTAATAATTCAGCTAAACGAGGTGCAACAAATTTCATATCATTTTTAGCTTTATTTGCAGCGCACTTTTCTGGATCTTTATGATCTACTTTTCCTAAATGTGAAAATAATACAACTCTTGCTTCTTGCTCTTTTAAATATTTAATTGTCGGCAAAGCAGCAACAATTCTATTGTCATCTTCAATCATGCCATTTTTTAAAGGAACGTTGAAATCAACACGGACAAAAACCACTTTTCCTTTTAATCCTTTTAGATCTGTAACAGTCATTTTACTCATTTTTTTATAATCTCCTTTGGTGGTTAAAAACCCACTCCTACAATCATATTATAAGTGTAAGAAAAATAACATGCAATATTTTTTATTTTTTTTCTGTATGATTTTTCACAGTATTGTAATAAAAATAATATTTTTATTATACAAAGTATAATTTTTTTAATTTGGGCATACTTTACTTTAGGAGGCAAACTATGAACTATATACCAACCATTATTGAAGTCAGTCATGATGGCGAACGTCATTATGATGTTTATTCTTTATTATTAAAAGAAAGAATTATTATGTTAACTGGAGAAATTGATGATAATTGTGCTTCAAATATCATTGCACAATTGCTTTATTTGTCAAGTAAAGAACCTGGAAAAGACATACAACTATATATTAATAGTGTCGGTGGCTCCATTACAAGTGGCATGGCTATTTATGACACGATGAAATATATAAATTGTGATGTTATCACTATCTGTGTAGGACTTTGTGCATCTATGGGAGCATTTTTATTATCTGGTGGAAGCAAAGGTAAACGTTTTGCACTTGAAAATGCAGAAATAATGATTCATCAACCAAGTGGTGGTGCTAGTGGTGTAGCCAGTGATATTGATATTGCTGCAAAAAGAATTTTAAAAATGAAGGAAAAATTAAATCATATTTTAGCACTGAATACGAATCAACCTTACCATAAAATTAAAATAGATACTGAAAGGGATTATTTTATGGATGCCAATGAAGCATTAGAATATGGAATAATTGATAAAATCATAAAAAAAAGCAGCGATTAGCTGCTTACTTATAAACTATTTTAAAATCAAAGTAGCACTGCTAGGAGTAGCATTACCAGAGAAAGCTCCTTTTAATAAAGTGAAAAATAACAAAAGACATATTAAAATGCAAAAAAGTGCAAATAAAACTTTCTTTAAAATTGGCTTTGCCTTTCGCCAAAACTTTTGCATTTTTTCTTTTCTTTCTTCTTCAGTTAATTCATAAATCTTTTTATCTTTTGTTTCCATATTTATACCCTTTTTTATTATAGCATTTTTTTATTTGTAAAGGAAGATATACATTGAATGACTCCGTAAATCAATTTGTAAATAATGATTATCAAAGTCTTGCAGACTATCTTTTTTCACTCACAGGTAATGAATTTGCTATTCTTTCTTCTGTAATTGGTTATCTAATAAGTCAAAATTTAAAAATTGATCAAGTTAATTCTTTAGGTAATTTTTTAGAAGCCGTTGGACAGTTTATGCTATCTAAAGCTTCACAAGATCAAGTTAGAAAAAACCGAAACCAACAACATCATTAATTATTTATCTTTATAAATAAATAACATTCTATCTAAATGATTATAATCTTTTAAAAATTCATACTTATAATGAAAGGTTTCCTTTACTAACTTTTCTAGCATATCTTTTTGATCATAGCCAAATTCAAAGCCCATAAATCCACCATCTTTTAAAATTAAATCAAAATTCTGAAAAATAATTCTATAAAAATCCAATCCATCTTCCCCTCCAAATAATGCCATTTTAGGTTCATGATCTACAACTATTGAACTTAATTTTTCATTATTTTTGATATATGGAGGATTGCATAATAAAACATCAAACTTCATTTTATTATTTAAAATGGGTTGAATAAAGTCGCCACATTCTATCTTTACATCCACTTTTAAGTTATCCGCATTTTTTTTAGCAATAGCAATGGCTTCTTTGGATAAATCGCATAAAAACACATGAGCATTTGAAATTTCTTTTTTTAAAGTAATCCCAATTGCACCAGAACCACAACAGACATCGGCTATATCTATTTCTTTGTTTGAAAATAAATCATCAATGCGATAGATGGTTTCTTCTACCAATTGTTCTGTTTCAGGACGTGGAATGAAACAACCACTATCTACATAAAAAGGATAATTGAAGAAAAAAGTTTTATTTAATATATATTGTGGTGGAATATCGTTTTGAATATATAAATCAATCATATGATTAAATTTATCCAAAATTTCTTCATTGACTTCATCATTTAAATGGGAATATCCACAAAAAAAATCACTATTAAAAAATAACCATTTAACAACATGTATTTCTTTTTGTGCTTCGGCAACCTTTTTTTCACACTGCCTTATCATTTTAGAATAAGTATATTTCATCTTACATTTCTGCTTCAAGTTTTTCTTTTTGTTCTTCATTAATTAAAGCATCGATGACTTCTTGAAGTTCTCCTTCCATTACACGATCAAGTTTTTGAATGGTAAAACCAATACGGTGATCGGTTACACGATTTTGAGGATAATTATATGTTCGAATTTTTTCTGAACGTTCCCCTGAACCAATTTTTAATTTTCTTTCTGCACCAAGTTTTTCTTCAACTTGTGAAACATAATAGTCTTGTACTTTTGCAGCTAAAATCTGTAATGCTTTTTCTTTATTAGCATGTTGACTACGCCCATCTTGACAAGCCACAATAATACCCGTTGGATTATGAATACAACGAACAGCCGATTCTGTTTTATTGATATGCTGACCACCTGCACCACTTGAACGATATACTTCTATAGTGACATCTTCCATTTTCATTTCTGTATTGCTTAAATCAACTTCTGGCATAACTAATACAGTAGCTGTTGAAGTATGAATTCTTCCTTGAGCTTCTGTTCGTGGTACTCTTTGTACACGATGAGCACCAGATTCATATTTAAATTTAGAATAAGCTCCTTCACCAATAATCATAAATGAAATTAAAGAATATCCACCAAATTCTGTTTCATTCGAATCATTTATTTCAATTTTATATCCTTGTGCTTCAGCATAACGTGAATACATTCTAAATAAGTCACCAGCGAATATATTTCCTTCATCGCCACCGGCAGCTCCTCTAATTTCCATAATAACGTTTTTCTCATCATTTGGGTCTTTTGGTAAAAGTAAATATTTAATTTTTTCTTCTAAAGGATCTAATTTTGCATTAGAAGTTTCTATTTCTAATTTTGCAAGTTCAACCATTTCTGGATCACTTTCATTTAAAAGAACTTTAGCCTCTTCTATCGCCTTTAAAGTGTTTTTATATTCTAGATATGTCTTGGTAGTTTCTTCTAACTGTCTTGATTCTTTAGAAAGCTCAGTATATTTCTTTAAGTTAGCAATGACTTCATCATTTTGTAAATCACTTTGTATTTGGTTATATCTTATTAATATGGTTTCTAATCGATCCATCATTATTTTATCCATACTTTTTATCTCCTTTAGAATTTTTTCATTTCATAGACTACATTTAAATTTAAATCTTTCGCCATTTTCGTTATATAAGCGACTGCTTCATCATCCAGCTCATAAGGTGCATGTGCATCGCAACCAAGAATAAATTCAATTTGATATTGTGATAATATCTTAAAGAATTCTTTAAAAGGATAGGACGGTAACCATTCTCCTTGATAATGAACTCTTTTTTTGCTTCGATAACCCGAACCTGATAATTCAGCATAAAGTTGATTGTCTTGTAATAACTTAGCAATTTTATGAGTAAGTTCAATCGCATTTTCATCCCATTTCCCATAGCCTTTCATAAAAACATCTGGATGAGCAATATATTGAAACAATTTACTTTCTACAGCTTTTTTCAAGCATTCATAGTATAAGTTAAGATAATCTATATTATCAAAAGGTTCAATAAAAGAAATTTGCTTTGACCTTTGTTTTGAAGTTTTATCCATTGTACCATGATTTCCAAAAATTAAATAATCAATTTTATTTTCTTTTTTCAGTTTTTCATAATAGGACATGTAATAAGGATAATATTCTACTTCTAAAGCTATTTTTATATCGATTTGATCTTTATATTTTTCTTTTAATAAAGAAATCGATTCAAAGTATTCATCATTTCTTTGAATATCAGGTAGGATTACATGATCCGAAAAGCCTAAAGTTTGATAACCTGCTTTAATAGCTTCTATGACATATTCTTCGTCTTCTCCAATTGCATGACCACATCGGGAAGTATGAGTATGATAATTGTTTTTTAATTGATAAGGTCGATTAATAAATTCATACAATTCATTGATTCTTTTTATTACATGTGTGGCATGATGGAAAAATACTCTTGAATCGACATCATAAAGTATTCCATCTATTGAAGCTTTATAAGCTCCTTCTACATCTAAAAAGCGATCGCCAACAACAACACATTGTTTCTTATCTAAATGATATTTTTCAATCATATCTAATAACACTTTTGGTTCAGGTTTATTCGCATTGATAATAAAATCAGTAAAATAATCTTTAATGCCAAACTTATCTAAATATTGAAATAAAGTTTCATTGCGGTTGGTATAAATAAAATTCTTTCCCCCACTATCAAGAATACTTTTTAATAGTTTTTTAACGGGTAGATATAAAGTTGCTTCAGGTTGGAAGGATAAATCATAATGATAAGATGAAAATAATTTATCTTCATTTTCATTCACTTTAAAATATTGATACGCTTCAGCAAAGGATATCTTTAATAAATCATAGGCTTTTTTTTCGTCAATTCTTTCATTTCTTAATTCTTGTAAAGCTTTGACAAAAGCCTTTGTAGTATGCGTATAGGAATCACAAAGCATTCCATCAAAATCAAAGAAAAAATACTTATAAATCATGACTCCTTCCCTCCTTCAATAAATTACTTTTTTTAAATATAAACCCTCTGGTTTTGCTTTATAAGAACATTTTTCATTCACATTTTCATCGAGTAAATGTCGAATATAACTTATATCTTTTTTTCCAGTCGCTACAACCAGTAGTGCCCCTACCATCATTCGAACTTGATACCTTAAAAAACCCGACCCATAAAATTCTATTTCAATTTTTTGATGATTATTCTTCACTTTAACATCGTAAATTATTTTTTCAAAACTTTGCACTTCTTCTATTTTATTAGTAGTAAAATTTTTAAAGTTATAAGTACCTACAAACATTTTAGCAGCATTTTTTAAAAGTTCAACATTTAAATCTTCTTCCATATAAGCATAATAACGACTATCAAAAACATTTTTTTCTTTTTTATTTTTTATTTTATAAACATATACTTTCTTATGGGAAGAATAACGAGCATGAAAATCTTCTGAGACCCATTGGCATTTTTGAATTTGTATGCTTTCAGGTAACATACCATTTACTGCTTTTTTTAAATTATTTAAAGGAATTTTCTTTTCACTCGTAAAATGAAAAACTTGACCCATGGCATGAACTTTCTTGTCTGTGCGGCCACTTCCATAAATTGTAATTTTTTCTTTAAAAATGCGAGATAAAGTGTTTTCAATAACACTTTGAATCGTATTTTTATCATGACTTTGTTTTTGATAGCCATTATATGAAAATCCGTCATAACTAACAATACATTTATATTTCATGCTGAAAACCATCCTTTTATGGTACGAATGAATCCATTAAAGATATCAAACCACCATTGATCCGTCAATAGATAATTAAAAACATTTTGTTTGATGAGTACAAGCATAGTAATGGATAATCCAAGTACAAGAAAAGTAAAAATTAAGGATAGAGTGTCAGAAAGACGCCAATGCAGTTTTCGATATCGTGTTCGTTTGGCTAAAGGATTATAATTTCTTGCTTCCATTGCATTGGCTAATTCATCACTCCTAGAAATAGCACTAATAAATAAAGGAATGATTAAAGAAGTTATGGCAACAATTTTTTCTTTAAGTTTTCCATTTTTAAAATCTACACCTCGTGATGCTTGTGCTTTCATAATTCGATATGTTTCATCCAATATTGTCGGAATAAAACGTAATGCAATGGATATCGTCATCGATAAAATATGCACATTAATTTTAAAAATCTTTAACCATCCAAATAAATCATCGATAGCAACTGTTATGTCTAAAGGCTTTGTTGTAGCAGTAAATAAAGTGGATAATGTAATTAATAAAGCAAGACGTAATACAATTTTAAGTGTTTGGGTAATGGCTTCTAGATGAATATCAAATATCCACCATTGAGGGATAATTTGAGGTCCTCCCTTATAAACAAATAAATTAATGATAAAAAGGAATATCATCATAAACCACATCGGTTTAAGCGATTTAAATATCATGGATATTTTTAATTTTGAAATCTTATATAAAAGTATAAAAACTATCGAAATGAGTAGATAACTTATCCAGCCTAAAACTTCAAAACCTTCCTTTGAAGGGTTAATTAAAAATATAACTACCATCAAAACAAAAAGCATAATAAATTTATTACGTGGATCTAATCGATGAATGATTGTATCTTGATGAACATATTTTCCTAAAGTCATAATACAATCACTTCCTTATAAGCTTTTACAAAATCATCTAAAGATTTAATTTTATAATTTAAAATTTTAGGATATTTTTTTGCTAAGGCATGCGTTAATTCAATGACATTTGGCACATCGATTCCTAATTTCTTTACTAGTTCTAAATTATTAAATAAATCATATGGCTCTTTGTCACATTGAATTTCTCCGTCTTTAAATACTAAAACACGATGTGCATAATGCAAAACATGATCCATTTGATGGGTGACAAGAATAATGGTTTTACCCATTTGATTAAGTTGTTTAAAGAGTTGCATCATTTTTATGGAAGCATTGGGATCTAAACCTGCTGTAGGTTCATCTACAATTAAAACATCGGGATTAAATGCTAAAATGCCAGCAATAGCTACTCTTCTTTTTTCACCCCCAGATAACTCAAATGGTGATTTATTTAAAAAAGTATCCTCCAAACCCACTATATTTAAAACCTTGCTAGCCAGTTGAGATAGATTTTCTTCTTCGACATGAAAATTCTTAGGACCAAATAAAATATCTTTTTCAATCGTTTCTTCAAACAACTGATATTCTGGAAATTGAAAAACAATACCTATTTTCTTTCTTAATTCTTTAATATTTTTTATTTTTATTTTGTTTTGTATTACAAATTCATCAACATGAATTGTTCCTTTAGTAGGGATAAGAAGGGCATTTAAATTTTGTATAAAAGTGGATTTGCCAGAACCAGTATGCCCGACAATGGCTACAAATTCACCATCTTTAAAAGTAGTTGATGCATCTTTTACTGCAAAAGAATCGTTGTTATTATAACTATAAGAAATATTCAAAACTTCGATATTCATAGTTTATTCACCAACTCTTCCATAGTAAAACATTCATCAATATTGATGCCTTCTTCTTGTAATTTTTTTCTAACTTCCACTACAAAAGGGGGAAGTAAAGAGTTTTCTTCAAGTAATGTTTGATTATATAAGATTTCTTTAGGAGTTCCTACACTAGCAATTTGTCCATTATTTAATATGATAATTTCATCAGCTGATAAGGCCTCATCAATATGATGAGTAATAGAAAGAATGCTCATTGATGGATTATTTTCTTTAATCGTATTAATCACTTTTATAATTTCTTTTTTCCCTTTTGGGTCTAACATACTTGTGGCTTCATCTAAAATAAGTAAATCCGGATGTAACGCTAAAGCACCAGCAATCGCAACTCTTTGTTTTTGACCTCCAGATAAGGCTGTGGGTTCTGACTTTAAAAAATCACTCATTCCTACTTTCATTGCAAATTCGTCAATAATATTTTGCATTTCTGCTTGAGGTATACAACGATTTTCAAGTCCAAAAGCAATATCATCTTCTACTGTTGAGCCAATGAATTGATTATCAGGATTTTGAAAAACAATGGCAACATGATTTCGTATTTCATCAACACTTTCTTCTGTAAGAGTTTGACCATTAATGATAATTTCACCACTTTGAGCTTCTAACAAGCCAATAATTAATTTAGCAATTGTCGACTTACCTGAGCCATTATGACCAAGTAAGACAGTATATTTTCCTTTTTTTATATTAAAGGTAAGAGAAGACAATAAAGTATTTTCCTCTTCATACTTAAAAGTGATATCTTTAAATTCAACAATATTATCCATTTTCTTACCTCCTCATTCAGTTTATTATAACATATCTATTTATAGAATATAAATAGTTTTCATAAAAATAAAGACCCAGATGAGCACTCTGAGTCTTTGTTGAATCGAAAAACTATTTTACTAATTGACAAACTACAATTGGAGCATTATCTCCACGTCGATTACCAAGTTTTAAAACTCGAACATATCCACCATTACGAGCAGCATATCTAGGAGCTAAATCATCAAATAATTTTTGTAAAGCAGTTTTACTTTTTTCATCTTTTGCATCTACAAGCATAGGTCTAACAACAGCTGCAGCTAATCTACGTGAATGAAGATCACCCTTTTTAGCAAAAGTAATCATTTTAGAAGCTAAAGAAACCAAACTTTTTGCAGTAGTATCTGTCACTTTTACTTCTTCATTAATAATTAGATGAGTTACTAGAGTACGTAATTGAGAATCACGCTTTTCACTTGTATATGGAGATTTAAATTTTACACCGGCTTTACCGCGAATTTTTTTACGTGCCATAATTTATTTACCTCTTTCTTTATTCATTATTTTTAAATGATAATCCTAAAGCTTTCAGTTTATCGCGAACTTCCTTAAGTGATTTTTTACCTAAGTTACGAACTTTCATCATATCATCTTCCGTTTTTTGTGTTAATTCCTGTACAGTTACAATATTTGCTCTTTTCAAACAATTATATGAACGAACAGAAAGATCTAATTCTTCAATAGACATTTCTTGATATTTGTCAATTGTTTCTTCTTCAACTTCGTCCATAATACTATCAATTGGAGCTAACAATTCGATTTGGGCAAATAATTCTAAATGATCAATTAAGATTCTAGAAGCAATTGCCACAGCTTCTTGAGGTGTAAATGCACCATTTGTAGTAACATCAAGAACAAGTTTATCATAATTATTATCATGCCCTACACGAGTTGGAGTAACTTCATAACCAACTTTTTTAATTGGAGTGTAGTTTGAATCTGTAGGGATAGTGCCAAAAGATTGTTTTGAAGATTTATTCTTTTCAGCCAATGAATATCCACGACCAGTTTTTACATATATTGTTGCATTTAAAGTTCCACCTTCTGCTACATCACAAATATATTCATCCGGATTTAAAACGCGAACACCACTTGGACAAATAAAATCTTTCGCTGTTACAACATGTGGTCCTACAATATGTAATTTAATCTCACCATCTAAATCCGTAGCATAACTTTCAGATACATAATTGACTTGCTTTAAATTTAAGATTAATGATGTTACGTCTTCTTTTACTCCGTTAATGGCAGAAAATTCATGACGAACTCCTTCAATTTCTACTGCATACATTGCCGTTCCAGGAAGAGAAGAAAGTAAAACTCTACGGATAGCATTTCCTAAAGTAATACCAAAGCCTCTTTCAAGTGGTTCAACAGAAAATTTTGCATGATTTTCTTCAACATTAACATCTTCAATTTTGAATTCTGGTTTTTTAAATTTTTCCATTTATTATATTATCCCCCTCATTATTCATTGCGTGTTCCAAAGTCCAGTTTTTTGAAATTAACCTCTTGGACGTTTTGGAGGACGACAACCGTTATGTGGGATAGGAGTTACATCTGAAATCACATTGATTTCAAGACCTGCAACTTGTAATGAACGAACTGCTGCTTCACGTCCAGGACCTGGTCCCTTTACATCAACGCTTACAAACTTCATTCCTTGCATCACTGCTACTTTAGCAGCAGCTTCACCGGCCATTTGTGCAGCAAATGGTGTGGATTTCTTTGAACCTTTAAATCCAAGAGCACCAGCGCTTGACCAAGTAATAACATTACCTGCTTCATCAGCAATGGTAACGATTGTGTTATTAAATGTAGAGTGGATATGAGCAACACCACGAGCAATATTTTTTCTATCTTTTTTACGTGTTTTACGTACAACTTTTTGTGCCATAGTATATATTTTCCTCCTCTATTACTTAGTTGCCATTTTCTTATTGGCAATTGTCTTTGCAGGACCTTTACGAGTTCTAGCATTAGTTTTTGTTCTTTGACCACGAACTGGAAGTCCTCTTTTGTGACGAAGACCGCGGTAACAACCGATTTCCATAAGTGATTTAATATTCATATTTACTTCGCGGCGTAAATCACCTTCTACTTTATAGAAAGAAACGCCTTCACGAATTGCGGATAATTGTTGTTCTGTTAAGTCTTTTACACGAATATCTTCACTAATATTAGCTTCTTTTAAAATTTTAGCAGCTCTACTAGGTCCAATACCATAAATGTAAGTTAAAGAGATTACCACTCTTTTTTCATTAGGAATATCTACTCCTGCGATACGAGCCATTTGTTCTTAATCCTCCTATAATTAGCCTTGTCTTTGTTTGTGTTTTGGATTTTCACAAATAACCATTAAGCGGCCTTTACGACGAATAATTTTGCATTTATTGCAAATTGGTTTAACAGAAGGTCTTACCTTCATAATTTTGCCCTCCTTGGTTGAATTAAATTTTTTACGATTACTATTTATGTCTAAATGTAATACGCCCACGTGTTAAATCATATGGAGATAGTTCTAAGGTAACCTTATCGCCAGGTAAAATGCGAATGTAATTCATACGGATTTTACCAGAAACGTGGGCAAGGACTACCATATCATTATCCATAAGCTTAGCTTTAAACATTGCGTTTGGTAAAGCTTCCGTAATGATTGCCTCTACCTCAATAACATCTTGTTTAGCCAAATTGTTTTCCTCCTATAATGTAGTCATAATTTGATAACCATTTTCAGTAATAGCAATAGTATGTTCATAATGAGCAGTAAGTGAATGATCCACCGTTTTTACTCCCCATTCATCTTCAATAACATACACATCTGCTTTCCCTAAATGGACCATAGGTTCAATAGCTATGACCATCCCTACTTTTAACTTCGGACCATGTCCTTTACGTCCATAATTTGGTACATTAGGATCTTCATGTACACTTGTACCTACACCGTGTCCTGTATAATCATAGGGACTTGTACATCCATGAGATGCTACAAATTCTTCAATAGCTGCTGAAATATCTCCAATACGATTTCCGGGTTTGGCCTGGGCCAAGCCAGCAAATAAAGCATCATGCGTAACTTGCATTAGATACTCTGCATCTTTAGATACTTTACCTACCTTGTAAGTCCAAGCTGAATCTCCGTGATAACCATGATAACAAGCACCAATATCCAATGAGATAATATCTCCTTCTTTAAGTTTTGTATGATCAGGTATTCCATGTATCACCATATCATTAAGTGATGTACAAATAGAGCCTGGAAAACCATATAAACCTTTAAAACTTGGTGTTGCACCACATGAATGGATAAAATCTTCAGCCAATTTGTCTAACTCTTTTGTAGTAATACCAGGTCGAACATAACTTGCTAGATATTGATGAGTTTTAGCAACGATTCTCCCCGCTTCTCTAAGAAACTCAATTTCATGAGCCGTTCTTATCGTAATCATACTACAAATTTACTCCTATTTTATTAACGATATCCTGAAACACATCGTTAATTTCTTGTTGTCCGTTAATTTCAAGTAATATTCCCTTATTTTTATAATATTCTATAAGAGGTTTGGTTTGTTCTTGATAAGTATTTAAACGAACAGCTACACTTTCTTTGTTATCATCTTTTCGAGTATATAAAGGTCCATGGCAAATATCACATTCCCCAGCTACTTTAGGTTGATTAAATAAAATGTGATAGGATGCTCCACAAACTTTACAAACTCTTCTTCCCGATAAACGCTCCATTAAAGCATTCATTGGAACTTCAATATCGATAACAAAGTCCAGTTGAATATTTAATTCTAGACAGAGTTTATCCAAGCACCTTGCTTGATGCAAAGTGCGAGGAAATCCGTCGAGAATAAATCCATTTTTACAATCTTCTTGAGCTAATCTTTCTTTAACAAGTCCTACTGTTACTTCATCAGGAACAAGTTCCCCTTTGGTAATATAGGAATTTGCTACTTTTCCCATTGCAGTTTGATTTGCAATAGCATTTCGAAACATTTCTCCTGTTGAAATATGAGTTAAATGATAATTTTTTACTAATTCAACAGCTTGTGTTCCTTTTCCTGCTCCAGGAGCACCAAATAGAATAATATTCATGTATGATGTATCTCTCCTTTTAGAAGTCGAAATTAAATGTTCTATAGTTACGCTCTGCGACATAACCATCAATTTGTGAACATGTCTCTAATGCAACACCAACGACGATAATCAAACCTGTTCCGCCAAATGATGTATTTGCTAATGTTGGAAAAATCATTGGTAATACATATGGCATTGCAGCGACAAAAGCCAAGGCAATCGCACCTGTGAATGTTACACGATTTAATACTTTTGATAAATATTTACGAGTCTCAGTACCTGAACGAATACCAGGAATATAAGAGCCCTGTTTAGTTAAGTTCTCCGATATTTTTTCACAATCTATTTGGATGTGAGCATACATAAAGGAGAATAAAATAATTAATACAATATAGATAATCAAGGCAACCGGCCAACCATTTTCAACATGTGAAATCGAAAACAAATTACTTATTTTTTGATAAGCATCCGAATTGGCATCAATAAATCCTAAAATCGTCACTGGAGCAGATAAAACTGCTTGAGCAAAAATTACAGGAATAACACCTCCAGGATTTACTTTAATTGGTAAATAATTCATTTTGGTTTGTTGTGAAAAGGTCGCTTTTGATTGCTGAATTGGTATTTTTCTTACCGATAATTCAAAGAAAATTACAAATAATACAATACAACAAGTATACAATACATAGGCAATGAATAATAACAAACCATTAAACATTTCTGCGCCTGCTGTCTTTGTTCCAACAAGTATGTCCCATACTTGACTATATGAAGATGGAATCTCTTTGACGATACCAGCAAATATAATCATTGAAACACCATTACCAATACCTTTTTGAGTAATTTGGTCAGACAACCACATTACAAACATTGTACCAGCAAGCATAATGGCAATGACATAAACATAAGCTACCCATTTTGCATTTAAATCAGGAAAAATATTAGAAAAATCAAATGTACCTCTATTATCTAAAGTGACAATCATACCATAAGCTTGAACTGCTCCAAGTAATAGACCTAAATATCTCGTGATATCATTAATTTTTCTTCTTCCTGCTTCGCCTTGTTCAGATAATTCTTGAAGTTTTGGTAAAACACCCATTTGTAATAATTGTACAATGATAGATGCAGTAATATAGGGAGAAACACCTAAAGCGAAAATAGAGAAAGAATCCAATGCACCTCCTGAAAGAAGATTCATAATTCCTAATATATCATTTTCAGCAAGAGCTTCGCCAACATGCGCATCTACACCAGGAACAGCAATTAATAAACCTAAAACATAAATGAGTAAAATTGACAATGTAAAGAATATTCTTCCACGAACGTCCTTGCTTTTAAAAGCATCAACGAAACGGTTTAACATTAGTCAATCACCTCGATAGTGCCTCCAGCTTCTTCAATTACTTGTTTTGCAGATGCTGAGAATTTTGTAGCACGAACTGTAAAATCTTTTGTTACTTTTGTTCCACCAAGAACTTTAATGCCACATAATGTCTTTTTAATTAATCCAGCTTCAATCATTTCAACTGGTCCTATAACAGCACCTTTTTCAAACTTAGCATCCAAGTCTGCTACATTAACAATAGCATACTCTTTACGAGTAAAGTTTGTAAAACCAAATTTAGGGATTGCTCTATATAATGGAAGTTGACCACCTTCGAAGCCAGGGTGTGGTCCTGCACCATTATGCTTTGTTTGACCATTCATTCCTCTTCCACATTGTTTTCCTTTAGAACCAACACCTCTACCAACACGCATCTCTTTTCTACGAGAACCTTTAGTATAATTTAATTCATTAAGTTTCATATTATAACCCTCCTTAATGACTAGTGTTTGATTTCATTAACAGATTTGCCACGAAGTGCAGCAACTTTTTCTACTGTTTTCAAATTTTCAATTGCGTTTACTGTAGCTCTAACCATATTAATAGCCGTTCTAGATCCATAAACTTTAGAATAAATATTTCTTACACCTGCAAGTTCAAGGACAGCACGAACTGGTCCACCAGCTACGATACCAGTACCTTCAGGAGCAGGTCTTAAGAATACCCTACAAGCACCATGTTTTCCAATAACAGCATGAGGAATCGTATTTCCTTTTACCATTGGAACAGTAATTTGTGTTTTACGAGCTCTTTCTGCTGCTTTTTTAATTCCATCAGGTACTTCTTTTGCCTTTCCAGTACCCATTCCAACATGGCCTTTTTTATCACCAGCAACAATCAAAGAAGCAAATCTTAATTTACGACCACCTTTAACTGTCTTACAAACTTTGTTAACAGCGACCGTTCTATCTTCCATATCATCTTGCTTTTTCTCTCTTAATGGACGTCTTCCATTTTTATTGAATGGTCTTTTTCCACGAGGAGCATCATTTTTAGTTTCAGATTTTACTTCTTGTTTAACTTCTTGTTTTTGTTCAACAACTTTTTCTTCTTCAGCCATTTATTTATCCTCCTTAGAATTTAAGACCATTTTCTCTTGCAGCATCAGCTAAAGCTGCAATACGTCCCATATAAATATAACCACCTCTATCAAAAACAACTTTTTCAATACCGGCAGCTAAACATTTTTTAGCGATATCAGCGCCAACTAATTTTGAACCTTCAATATTTCCACCATTTACAACATGAAGTTGTTCTGTAGAGGAAGATAATAAAGTTTTTTGATTAACATCATCAATAACTTGAACCGCAATATTCTTATTCGAACGGAACACAGATAGACGAGGGCATTCTGGAGTACCTGAAATTTGCTTACGAATTCTTTGATGACGTTTAACTCTTTTTACGTTTTTACAAGTTTTGTTAATCATAATTTCACATTTTCCTTTCTAAAAACTACTATTTAGCAGCTTTTTTGATTTCCTTACGTCTAATCTTTTCATCAGAGTAGCGAACACCTTTACCATGATATGGTTCAGGTTTTCTTAATGCGCGAATTTCAGCAGCACATTGTCCTACTACTTCTTTATCTATACCTTGAACATGAACTTCGTCAACTTTAGGTACACTATATGTAATACCTGTAGGTGGAACCATGGTAATCGTATGTGAATAACCTAAAGACATCACAACACTACCATTTTTAAGTTCTGCCTTATAACCAGTTCCTGTAATTAATAAAACTTTTTCAAATCCATCTGTAACACCCTTAACCATGTTAGCAACAATAGCTCGAGTTGTTCCATGCATTTGATGTGTATGCTTTAGTCCATTTAAAGGTACAAAAGTTAAATTTTCACCATCTAATTTCATTTCAATACAATTCTCAAAAGTCTTTGTTAATTCCCCTTTTGGTCCTTTTACTGTAATCGTGGAACCATTGATTGTAACATTAACACCAGCAGGGATAACAATATGTTTATTTCCAATACGTGACATATAAAATTACCTCCTACCAAATGTAAGCAAGCACTTCGCCACCAATATTTTTTGCACGTGCTTCCTTATCAGTCATGATTCCTTGAGAAGTTGAAATGATAGCGATACCTAAGCCATTTAATACTCTTGGTAAATCTTCTGCTTTTACTTGCACTCTCAAAGATGGTTTCGAAATTCTTTTTAATCCAGAAATTACTCTTTCGCCATCAGCACCGTATTTTAAAGTAACAGTTAAAACTTTCTTTACGTCGCCTTCAACTTTTAAGTCTGAAATGTATCCTTCATTTAACATAACAGTAGCAATTGTTTGTTTAATTTTTGAAGCAGGCATTGAGACTGTTTTATATTTTAATTGGTTTGCATTGCGAATACGAGTTAACATATCAGCAATTGGATCGATCATAGCCATAATAGTTTTAATCCTCCTTTAAAATTACCAACTTGCTTTTTTCATACCAGGGATTTGTCCCTTGTATGCAAGTTCACGAACACAAATTCTACATAAATTGAATTTTCTCAACACAGCATGAGGACGTCCACAACGTTCACAGCGAGTATATGCTCTTGTAGAGAACTTTGGAGTTCTTTGTTGCTTAGCAACCATTGATTTTTTAGCCATTGTGTTTTCCTCCTATTTTTCAAAAGGCATTCCGAATAATTTTAATAATTCTCTGCCTTCTTCATCTGTTTTTGCTGTTGTGACAATTACAATATCCATTCCTCTAACTTTAACCACTTTATCATAGTTAATTTCAGGGAAAATTAATTGTTCTTTTATACCTAATGTATAATTTCCACGACCGTCAAATGCTTTTGAACTAACGCCACGGAAATCACGAACACGTGGCAAAGCGATATTTACTAATTTATTTAAAAATTCGTACATTCTTGCACCACGTAAGGTAACTTTACAGCCAATTTCTTGACCTTCTCTAACTTTGAAAACAGCAATTGATTTTTTTGCTTTTGTAACAACAGGTTTTTGACCAGAAATTACCGTTAAATCATCTACTGCAGCTTCAATTAATTTAGCATTTTGAGTTGCATCTCCTACCCCCATGTTAATAACGATTTTAACAAGATGAGGAATTTCCATTGAAGATTTATAATTAAATTTTGTCTGCAATGCAGGAGCAATTTCATCATTATATTTCTTTAATAATACAGGTTTATAAGCTTCTTGTGCTTTATATTTTGTAGGAATAACTACTTTTTCAGTAGCAGCACTCGTATTTGTTTTATTAGTTGCCATATCTATTCCTCCTATTATTTATCTAATTTAGAACCAGAAGCATTTTTGCCTTTAGTTACACGTACTTTAACTTTCTTTCCGTCAACTTCTTCAAAAACATAACCGACTCTAACAGGTTTCTTTGTTTTAGGATCAACAATAGCAACATTAGATACATGTATTGGAGCTTCTTTAGTAGTAATGGAGCCCTCTGTATTTTGTTGATTTGGTTTGTTATGTTTTGTAACTTTGTTTAATCCTTCAACAACTACCATATTTTTAGTAGGCATTGATTGAATTACAACGCCTTCTTTTCCTTTTTCATGACCTGTAATAACAACGACTTTATCACCTTTTTTAATTTTCATGTGTATATCCTCCTATAATACTTCTGGAGCAAGAGAAACGATTTTCATAAATCCTTCTCCTTTTTCACGAAGTTCTCTAGCTACAGGACCGAAAACACGTGTTCCTTTAGGTGAACCATCTTCATTGATAATCACAACAGCATTGTCATCAAAAGCGATGTGTGAACCATTTGAACGTGTAATGCCCTTTTTAGTTCTTACGATTACAGCTTTAACAATCTGACCTTTTTTAATATCAGCATTTGGAGCTGCAGATTTTACTGAGCAAATAATGATATCCCCAATATTTGCAGATTTTCTTGTTGAACCGCCTAATAATCTGAAAGCCATAACTACTTTTGCACCAGAATTATCAGCGACGACTAATCTTGATAAATTTTGAACCATAACTGATACCTCCGATTAATTATTGCTTACAGCTTTCTTAGTAATTTTTACTAAGCGAAAACGTTTTGTTGCCGATAATGGACGAGTTTCCATAATCATGACAGAATCTCCAACTTGAGCTTCATTATTTTCATCATGAGCTCTATATTTTTTTGTTACAGTGAAATCCTTATTATAAAGAGGATGCTTTTTTGAGGTTGAAACTGCAACTGTAATGGTTTTATCATTTGTATTCGATACAACAACACCATTTAAAACTTTTCTAGTATTTCTTTCCATTTTGCTACCTCCTTATTTAACTTGTTCTCTTTCTTTTATTACAGTTAGAATACGAGCAATTGTCTTTTTGACATCTCTCATTTTACCTGTATCTGATTGTTTCATTTGACCAGAACCTTGTTGGAAACGAAGTGCAAATAATTCTTGCTTTAATTCGCTAACCTTTTTTACAAGATCAGGAGTTTGAATATCTCTAATTTCCTCAATTGTCATTATTCAGCACCTGCTTTCTTTTTTTCTACAATTTTGCAACCAACTGGAAGTTTATAAGAAGCTAAATGTAAAGCTTTTCGTGCATCAGCTTCGCTAATTCCACCGATTTCAAACATAACTCTTCCTTCTTTAACAACTGCTACCCAACTATCTGGAGCACCTTTACCTGATCCCATACGAAGACCGATTGCTCTTTTGGTTTTGCATAGTTGTGGGAAGATTCTAATCCATACTTGGCCACCACGTCTTGTATATCTTGACATACAAATACGGGCTGCTTCAATTTGTTTATCAGAAATCCAACCACCTTCAGTGGCTTGAAGTCCAAATTCACCGAAATTTACTTCAGTGCCACCTTTAGAATGACCTTCATATTTAATAATGTGAGGTCTTCTATATTTTGTTCTTTTTGGCATCATCATAAGGCTTATTCTCCTTTCGTATCAGATTTTTGTTTTGTAGGAATAATTTCACCACGACAAATCCATACTTTTACGCCTAAACGTCCATAAGTAGTAGCTGCTTCTGCTGTAGCAAAATCGATATCACTACGAATTGTATGTAGTGGAACAACACCTTCAGAATATCCTTCAGAACGAGCGATATCTGTACCACCAAGACGTCCAGAAACACATGTTTTAATTCCTTTTGCTCCAGCTTTCATAACTCTCATGATAGCTTTCTTTTGAGCTGTACGGAATGATTGACGTTTTTCCAAAGCATCCGCAATGGATAAAGCAACAATCGTTGCATCTAAATCTGGATTTTCAACAGTGATAACATTTAACTTGATATCTTCGCCTTTTTCACAGATTTTCTTTAAACCTTTTTTTATAATTTCTAAGTTAGCGCCTTCTTGACCAAGAACAACACCAGCTCTTGCAACATATAAATTTAATTTTACTTCATTTTTTCCTCTAAGAATTTCAACCTTTGAAAGAGCAGCTTCTTTAAGTTGAGCTTCCAAGTATTTTCTAATTCTTATGTCTTCATTTAAATATTTAGCAAAGTCTTTCTTTGCATACCAATTAGCTTGAAAATCTTTATTAATTCCAAGACGCATGCTAACTGGACTAACTTTTTGACCCATATTTGCTTGCTCCTCCCTTATCTTTCATCGCTAACCACAACATTAATATGGCTAGTTCTCTTTAAAATTCTTGACGCACTTCCCTTTGCTTTTGGCATGAATCTTTTCAAAGTTCTTCCAGGACCTACCCAGATTTCTTTGATATATAAAGAAGCTTCATCCATCTTACGATTATTAACAGCATTTGCAGCGGCTGATTTAATTAATTTAGCAACAATTGGTGCTGCAAATTTATCTGTAAATGCAAGAATATCAAGTGCTTCATTAACCGATTTTCCACGAACTAAATCAACAACTAATTTAGCTTTTTGAGGACTCATTCTTACGCCCATTAATTTTGCTTTTGCTTCCATGAATATGTCCCCCTACTACTTCTTAGCTAGAGCGGCTGCTCTATCTTCTGCATTATTTCCAATATGACCATGGAAAGTTCTTGTTGGAGCAAACTCACCAAGTTTATGTCCAACCATTTCTTCAGTAACGTAAACAGGTAGATGTTCACGACCGTTATATACTGCAAATGTATGTTCTACAAATGATGGGAAGATGGTTGATCTTCTTGACCAAGTCTTAATAACTTCTTTTTTGCCAGATGCATTTAATGCTTCAACTTTTTTCATTAAATGTTCATCGCAAAATGGTCCTTTTTTTATACTACGTGCCATGTACTATTTCCTCCTATTTATCATTTCTTCTTCTAACAATTAATTTACTAGAAGCTTTCTTAGTCTTACGAGTTTTAACACCTTGAGCTTTTTTGCCCCAAGGAGTCATTGGAGAAGGTCGGCCCACTGGACATTTACCTTCACCACCACCATGAGGGTGATCATTAGGGTTCATAACTGAACCACGGACAGTAGGACGTACGCCTAACCATCTATTTCTTCCAGCTTTTCCTAAGTTAACCAAACTATGGTCTTCATTGCCAACAGTTCCTACTGTAGCTTTACAATTTCCTAAGATTTTACGAACTTCGCCAGAAGCTAATCTTACAGTAACATATCTTCCTTCTTTACCAAGAATTTGAGCACTTGAACCTGCTGATCGAACTAATTGTCCGCCTCTTCCAGGATGCAATTCAATATTATGAACTAATTCTCCATCAGGAATATTTTTAATACATAAAGCATTTCCAACTTTAATATCTGTTTTTTCGCCAGAGACAATGGTATCGCCTACTTTCAAACCTTTAGGTGAAATAATATAGGTCTTCGTTCCATCTACATAATAAAGTAATGCAATATTAGCAGTACGATTTGGATCATACTCGATGGCAGCAACTTTAGCTGGAATATTATCTTTTCCTCTAACGAAATCAATCATTCTGTATTTTTGTTTATGTCCTCCGCCTTTATGACGACATGTAATTTGTCCTTGGTTATTACGTCCACCATGTTTCTTAGCTGAACTTAATAAACTTTTCTCAGGAGAACTCTTTGTAATTTCATCATTAGTTAATGATGTTGTTGCACGCAAACTTGGTGTAACGGGTCTATAAGTTTTAATACCCATAATAATTCTTTCCTCCTATATCAATGTGAATGCATCTTTTCTATTTTGTTTCAGATGCTTCAGAATATAAATCTAAGCTTTGGCCTTCAGCTAATTTAATAATAGCTTTCTTATAACCACTAACTTGTCCTTCATAACGACCAAGTCTTTTTGCTTTTGGTCTTACGTTGATTACATTTACTGCAGCTACTTTGACTCCAAAGATAGCTTCAAATGCATCTTTAATTTCTTCTTTAGAAGATTTTGCATTTACTCTAACTGTAATTTTATTTTGTTTTTGAGTTAAATTCATTGTCTTTTCAGTTAAAACTGGTTTAACGATGACATCAAAATAACGATCTACAATTTTCTTTGTCTTTTCAACTGCTGGAGTTGTGACTTCTTTTTTCTTTCTAGCCATTATGCAAATACCTCCTCAATCGTTTTTAAAGCGGCTTCGCTAACTAATAATGTATCTACATTAACAATATCGTATACGTTAACACCTTGTGGATAAACAATTTTAACATAAGGAAGATTTCTTGCAGATAAGATAGTTGCTTCATCTTCTTCAGTAACAACGAATAAGATTTTTTCACCTGCTTTTACAGCATCTAATACTTTGACAAATTCTTTAGTCTTAGGTTCTTGAAAATTAAATTCATCCACTACTACTAAACCTTTGTCATTTACTTTTTCACTCAAAACAGATTTCAATGCTAAACGAGCAGCTTTTCTATTTTGTTTGATTTTAAAATTTTGAATACCAGTAGGGCCAAATACAACTCCACCGCCGACCATTTGAGGTTCTCTTGAACTACCTTGTCGAGCTCTTCCAGTACCTTTTTGTCTAAATGGCTTTTTGCCGCCACCTCTAACTTCATCTCTCTTTTTTGTTTTTGCAGTAGCTTGTCTTGAATTACTTCTTGCAACCATAATAGCATCGAAAACACATTGTTGATTATATTCGACATTAAAAACTGCATCGTTTAATTCAATTTCTTTAACTACTTCGCCTAATTTATTGACTACATTATAATTCATTATTTTGCCCTCCCTTATTCAGCCTTTGCACTATAATCTACAAGTGTCTTTGCTGCAGGAACGTTCTTAGTAAATTTTACTGCAGAACGAATGGTTACTAAACTTCTATTTGCTCCAGGAACAGATCCCTTAATTAAAATAGCATTTTTTTCAACATCAACAGCTACAACGGTAAGATTTAATGTCGTAACTTGTTCATAACCATAATGACCTGGCATATGCATACCACCATGGACAGTGTTGTTATATCTACCAGAAGTAGCTAATGAACCAACTCCTCTATGGTATCCTGAACCATGAGAACGAGGGCCAATTGTATTGTTCCATCTTTTAATTGCACCAGTAAAACCATGACCTTTGGTTTTAGCAGTAACATCTACAAGTTCTCCTGCTTGGAAAATGTCTACTTTTACAACATCGCCAACATTATATTTAACCATTTCATCTCCCTTAACTTCTTTTAAGAATTTCTTAGGAGTTGAATTTGCTTTAGCAGCATGTCCTTTTTCTGCTTTGTTAGCACTTTTTTCTCTTTTATCTTCATAACCAAGTTGAACAGCTTCATAACCATCTTTTTCCATGGTCTTTTTTTGCATAACAACGTTAGGTAATACTTCAACGACTGTTACGGGAAGAATTGTTCCATCAGTTGCAAAGACTTGAGTCATTCCTACTTTTCTACCTAAAATAGCTTTCATTTCGTTTGGCCTCCTTACAACTATAATTTAATTTCAATATCAACGCCGCTAGGCAATGCTAAGTTTGTTAATACATCCATTGTTTTTGCTGTTGGATTTACGATATCAAGAAGTCTCTTATGAGTTCTGATTTCGAATTGTTCACGTGAATCTTTGTACTTATGTACAGCACGAAGAAGTGTGTAAACTTGTTTTTCAGTTGGTAGTGGTACTGGTCCAACAACATTTGCTCCAGTACTCTTTGCAGCTTCAATAATCTTTGCAACACTAGCATCAAGTGTCTTATGATCAAAAGCCTTTAATCTAATTCTAATTTTTTTTGTTTTTGCCATTATTTTATTTCTCCTTTCGCCTAATTCTTGGCTTAGACTTGCTCCGTGCGAGAACCTCGGCAACACCATCAATGACAACGAACTTCGGTGTTCCGGCAACTTCGCACATCATCGCCAAACTGCCTTTTATATGATACCAAAAGCCAAAAAAAAAAGCAATACTTTTTTGCATTTTTTTATGCGCGTGTGCGCGTTATTTTATCTTATTAATACTTTTTAATACTTTTAAGCAATGATAATCATCTATTTTGCCAAAAAATTATAAAGTTTTATATCATCTTTTCTTGTAAAACAAACTCTTTTACATAAGATTCAGCATTCAAACTTATGATAATAAACCCTATTTCCATCAAAGCGATGCCTATCACTAGTCCAAATAAAAAATTTGTAATTAAAACGATTATACCTATGATACAAGTGGTAAAGAAATAAATGATTAAATTAGAAAGCAATAATTGAAAAGCATTTTTAAAATTTAAAATTTTTAAAATATTCGTTTTCTTCCAAGCGTGCACAATATAAGCTTCAAATAAAGAAAGATAACTATATAACAAGGTGGAGATAAAAGTGGCCAAAAGCACATTAGGAATCCATAATTTAATAAAATACAAGCAAAGAGAAATGATGGTTATAGATAAAATCGAATCAATCAAAAAAATCATAAAGAATTTCCATAAAGCTCTTTTGGCAATTTTACTTCTAAGCAATACGCGACATAAAAAATAACCTGAAAACAACCCTAAAGATACACATAAAATTAGAATTATAAAGTATTTCATCATCTGGCGTAAAGCATCATTTACATAAATTTTAATATCTATACTATAACTTGAATAATCCGTTATTAAAGAGGAAAGACAATGGTTTAAAGTTTCATTAAACCATTGTTTATTTGTGATCGTATTGAGTATTTCAATCGGATGACTATAATCTAAAGCAATAAAAGCATCTAACAAACTATTTTTTAAAGAATTCCAGTCTAAAATAATTTCATCCGACAAGTGATTAATCTGTGCTGTTAATTCTTTTAATGAATGATTCACTCCAGGAAGAAAAATAGAAACACCTAAAACAAATCCTAAAAACAAAGTTCCAAGAGGTGTAAAAAAATATTGCAATCCTTTTAAATAATTATTCCATGCTTTTTTAATCATAAATTACCTCATTTTTATTATTTCCTAAACAAAAAAATTTATGATTTTCCTTGAAGTTGTTCTTCACGATAAGCCAATCTTCTATCTAATTTTGTTAAATTTTTCTTTCTTAAACGAATTGCATCTGGTGTAACTTCAACGAGTTCGTCATCTTCAATAAATTCTAATGCTTCTTCTAATGTCATTATTTTTGGAGCAGAAACACTCACTGCAACATCTGTATTCGCACTTCGAACAGAAGTCAAATTTTTATTTTTTATAGGATTGACAGATAAATCATTAGACATATTATGAATTCCAATGATTTGTCCTTCATATACTTCGACAGATGGGGGAACCAGTAAAACACCTCTATCTTCTAAAAACTGCAAGGAATAGGCCATTGTTGTTCCAGTTGCTACGGATACCATAACTCCATTACTACGTCGAGGAAGTTCTCCTACATAAGGTGCATAGCCAATAAATTGTGTCAATAAAGTTCCTTCTCCGTGGGTTTCATTTGTAAATTCTTGTCGATAACCAATTAAAGAACGAGCAGGAAGAACATAAACTAATTTTGTATAACCATTCGTTGAATCCATATCTTCCATAATACCTTTACGAATATTAAAAGCTTGAATAACTCTTCCAGAATAATGGTCTACAACATTGACGGTTACTCTTTGCATTGGCTCAAGTAATTGACCATTTTCTTCATGCATAATTACTTTAGGACGACTTACCGCAAATTCATAACCTTCTCTTCTCATTTTTTCAATCAATATGGATAAATGAAGTTCCCCACGACCAGAGACTTTAAAACTTTCTGTTGTAGGATTATCTTCAACCTTCATTCCAACATTTACTTCTAATTCTTTTAATAATCGTGCTTTGATTTGCAAAGTTGTCAAAAACTTTCCACTTCTTCCGGCAAAAGGGGATGTATTTACACAAAAATCCATCGATAAAGTTGGTTCTTCTATCTGAATCATTTCCAAAGGATGTGGATTTTCTTTGTCACAAATCGTTTCACCAATAGATATGGTTGAGATTCCTGAAATTACTGCAATATCACCAGCACCAATTTCAGAAACTTCTACTCTTTTTATTCCAACATATTGAAAAATCTTTCCAATTTTTGCATGGACAATTTTACCATCAGCACGACAATAACTTACTTCTTGATTTGCTTTTAATCTTCCCTGAAAGATACGACCAATTCCAAGTCTTCCAATGTAATCATCATAAGCTAATGTTGAAACTTGAATTTGTAATGGTAGTTCATTTTTCGAAACATCATATACCTTATTTTGTTTCAAAATAGTTTTAAATAAAGGTTCAATGGTTTCGCTAGGATCCTCCAAACTTTCTTTTATAATCCCTTTTTTGGCTATACCATATAATACCGGAAAATCCAATTGTTCATCATTCGCATTCAAATTGCAAAACAATTCAAATACTTCATCAATAACCTCTTGAGGGCGAGCATCTCTTTTATCGATTTTATTAATTAGTAAAATCGGTCTTAATCCAATTTCTAATGCTTTTGATAAAACAAATCTTGTTTGTGGCATAGGACCTTCTGAAGCATCCACTAATAAAATAACATTATCCACTGTTCGAATGATTCTTTCTATTTCAGAAGAAAAATCTGCGTGACCTGGAGTATCTACAATATTAATTTTAATATCTTTATACATTATAGAACAATTTTTAGAATAAATGGTAATTCCTCTTTCACGTTCTAGTTCGTTGCTATCCATTACACAATCAACGACTTCTTCATTATCGCGAAAAACATGACTTTGGCGCAAAAAAGCATCTACTAATGTTGATTTTCCAGCATCAACATGTGCAATAACAGCAATATTTAAAATTTTTTGATATTCCATTAACATCGCCCCTTTAAAATTACGTTGTTAATTGTATCACAATTGTTTAGAAAATAAAATATTTATTCGCAGTATTTCTATTTCTATTTTATAACCAGAATTATGGGAATCAAAAACCATTGTTTACTTTTTTTTATATTTATTTTAAAATATAAATGCAATGTGAGGTTATTATATGAAAAAGAAAATATTATTAATATCTATTTTATTATTAGGAAGTTGTAACCATCTTACTCCTTCTTCAAATTCTAATGTTGAAAACTCTTCTGTAGAAAATTCAAATGATGATTCACAATCATTCATCGAAAGTAGCACAAATAGTGAGGTTTCAAGTGAAGTTTCTAGTGAAGATATCTCTCGTCCTTCTTCAGGAGAAATTAGCGAAGACATTGAGTTAGAAGATATCCTTTTATCCACTTATGAATTGCCATTACAAGCTGGACAAACTCATACTCTTCAAGTTGATTTTATTCCTGAAAATGCAACTCATAAGGACTTAACTTATGTATCTTCCGACACAAATATTGTAAGCGTCACAAATAATGGCAAAATAACGGCTATTAATGAAGGAAATGCAAAAGTAACAGTGACGACAGAAAACAATATTGTTAAATCCGTTGATGTAATCGTATCTTCCGTTCCACTTCCACAATTACCTACAAAAACCTTTACGAGTTCTACAGCGCCTTATTATGGAAATGAATATTTTTATTCAGATAATCTTAATCCTAAAAACACATCTTTAGGAAATGGCGTAGAATTGACAGAATACACTTATGTACCGGTCGATGGAAGTATATCTCGTAGTGTTTATATGGTAACAGTCGACTTAAATCTCGCTTCTATAGAAATTGGAACTGCATCTAATTCTTATTTTCCTACTTCTAATGCTCTTTTAAAAGATCAAGCATTAGCCTATGAAAATGCATCAAAAAGAAAAGTTTTAGCAGCCGTAAATGGTGATTATTTTGGTGCTTATACATCTTACAATTCAAATGGGTTTTGTGTTAAAGACGGCGTAGTCATCAGTACAAAATCTGCATTCTATGAAAGCTTAGTAAATGGAATGATGGCTTTATCCATATCTTATAACGATGTAGCAACCATAGCATCAAGCGCTCCTGATTCTTCTACTTTTTACCGAATCGATAATTACATTGAATTATATAATAGCAAGGCAGCCAAATTAGGCGATTATATGATTTCAGCCATCGATAATAAAGATGTATTAGATATGTATATTGGCAGTCGTTCTAAAGATTATGAAGTGATTACAACGAGTGGACAAACCGTAACGAACAAGAATGTTGTTTATGTGACTAAAACAGATGAATATGGCAATAATGCAAGTACAATTAATTTCCCTTTTGATGGAAAAATCCATTCTATTAGTAAGAATTATTCAGGTACGATTACTTTAAATTCAAACCAAGTAGCCTTATTAGTTACTGAAAGTTTCTTATCAAGAGCTAAACTTAATTATAGAGTGCGCGTTGGTACAACTCAATCTGATAATGCTGCATTTAGTGGTGTAAAAACAGTTATTACTGGTCGCCACAATTTAATTAATAATTATAAAATCCTTTCTACTCTTTCTCAAGAAACCACTAATAATGCGACAAGCAAACGTGCACGAACAGCTGTTGGTATATTGGGAAATGGAAATGTAGTTTTATTCGTATGTGAAGATGGTACAAAAGGTTTAAGCTTAATTCAAGTGGCTGATTTTATGCGTTATCAAGGATGTAAATATGCCTTTAACTTGGATGGTGGTGGCTCAACTGGTCTTCTAGTATCTACGAATAATACTTTGTCTTTAAAAGCAGGTGCCAATTCAAGAAAATTAGCCAATACCGTTTTAGTAGTCGAAAAATAGATTTCATTTGGAGTTAAACAAAAATGGAAGAAAAATATGTTAAAATGGTCGAATTGCTTCCTCTTATCCAAGAAAAAATAAAGAATAACGGTCAAGTGATATTCACACCTTTTGGTCACTCTATGCTCCCTTTACTTAAAGATGGCAAAGACACCGTCATCTTAACAAAATTAAACCGAAAACTTAAAAAAAATGATTTACCCTTATATCAAAGAAATGACGGTCAAGTCGTTTTACATCGTGTTTTAAAAGTCTACAAAAATGGTGAGTTTAACACAAGAGGTGACAATCAAATTGTAAGTGAAAAAAAAGTTAAACAAGAACAAATTATCGCGATTGTTACCTGCTTGATAAAAAATCAAAAAGAATATTCAATTGAGGATAAAAAGTATTCTTTTTATTGTTGGTTTTGGGATTTTATTTTTCCATTAAGATGGTTAATAAAAAAAGCTAATCGTTTATTAAGAAAAATTTTTAAGCCAAAAAAGATTTCAAAGTAAAGAAATTCAGTTAGTTAAATAACTGAATTTTTTTTAGAATTATTCATTGCAATAATTAAAAAATGTTTGTAAACATCCTAAATGTCAACAAACACTTTTTTTATTAATAAATATTTTATGAAAAACTAATCATTACTTTCTACATAACCATTTGGATTTTTTTGTTGCCAATTCCAAGCATCTTTAGCCATATCATCTATAGAATATTTTGCTTTGAAGCCCAATTCTTTTTGTGCCTTACTTGGATCAGCATAACATGTAGCAATATCACCTGGACGACGTGAAGTAATTCTATAAGGAATCGGTTTTCCAACGACTTTATCAAATGCTTGGATTACTTCTAATACTGAATTTCCTTTTCCTGTCCCTAAATTATAAATGACAAGACCACAATTGGTGATAAGTTTATTCAAAGCAAGAACATGACCATATGCCAAATCGCAAATATGAATATAATCTCTTACGCCCGTTCCATCTGGAGTATTATAATCATTACCATTAACATTTAAATAGGGTCTTTTTCCGATAGCAACTTGTGTTACATAGGGTACTAAATTATTTGGAACACCATTTGGGTCTTCCCCAATTAAACCAGAAGGATGTGCTCCTACTGGATTGAAATAACGTAAAATAGCAACATTTAACGTATTATCTGCTTTACAAACATCCATTAAAATTCTTTCGATAAAATATTTTGTAGTTCCATATGGATTCGTTGTATTCCCAATTTCAGATTCTTCAGTCAATGGTAATTTTTTAGGTTCACCATAAACCGTTGCACTGGAAGAAAAAACAAAGTTTTTAACATTATATTCTTTCATTAAACGAATCATAGTAATAACGGAATCAATATTGTTTTGATAATATTTTAAAGGTACACTGATGGATTCTGGAACACATTTCAAACCTGCAAAATGTATAATACCATCAATATGATTTTCGTCAAAAATAATCTTTGAAGCCTCGTAATCTGTTAAATCAACTTTATAAAATTTAATAGACTGTTTTGTAATTTGCTCTACTCTTTTTACGGCTTCTAATTTTGAATTTAATAAATTATCCGCACAAATAACTGTGTGTCCTGCTTGTATCAACTCAACGCAAGTATGAGTACCAATATAACCAGCTCCACCTGCAACTAAAATATTCATATTTCATCCTTCCTTTTCCATCATTCTTATTATACATTTATTTTATAAAAAAAACCACATATAACACTTAAAATTCTATTTTCTTTTCTTTAAAAGCGGAAAAACAGGAAAATTTGTGAAAATATAGTAGAAATATTATAAAAAATATTTTATAATATAATAGTTAAGGCAAAGAGGTGTTAATATGTCAAAAGAGCAATTTGATAAAATCGTCAATCATGTTAAAGTTCAAGGTTTTGTATATCCAGGAAGTGAGATTTATGGTGGCCTTGCCAATAGTTGGGATTATGGACCTTTAGGCGTTGAAATGAAAAACAATATAAAAAAAGCATGGTGGAAGAGATTTGTAAGTGAATGTAAATATAATGTAGGATTAGATACAGCTATTATTTTAAATCCAAAAATTTGGAAAGCTTCTGGACATGTTGATACTTTTTCTGATCCATTAATTGATTGCAAATATTGTAAAACCAGATATCGTGCAGATAAGTTGATTGAGGAATTCAATTCTAACGTTAAAGCCTCTACAATGAATAATCAAGAACTAGAAACTTTTATTTTTCAAAATATTTCTTGTCCTAAATGTGGGCATAATGATTTTACAAATATTCGTAATTTTCAATTAATGTTTAAAACATCTATAGGCGTAGTCGAAGATCAAAAATCACAGGCTTATTTAAGGCCAGAAACCGCACAAGGTATTTTTGTGAATTTTAAAAATGTTCAAAGAACTTCTAGAAAGAAAATCCCATTTGGTATTGGACAAATTGGAAAAGCTTTCCGCAATGAAATTACTCCTGGAAATTTCATTTTTAGAACACGTGAGTTTGAACAAATGGAAATGGAATTTTTCTGTAAACCAGGAACAGATGGTCATTGGTATGATTTTTGGAAAAACTATTGCATGAATTTCTTATACGATTTAGGATTAAAAAAAGAAAATATTCAAGTCATTGAATACGAGCCTACTGAATTGGCACACTATGCTAAAGCAACATCCGATATCTTATATAATTTTCCTTTTTCCGATACATTTGAAGAATTGTGGGGAATAGCTAATCGTACCGATTATGATTTAACTAGACATCAAGAGTTTTCAGGTGAAAATTTAACTTATTTGGATCCTGAGACGAATGAAAGATACATCCCTTATGTTATTGAGCCTTCTGTTGGTGTGGATCGATTAATGCTTGCTTTACTATGTGATGCATATGATGAAGAAATGATTAATGAAAAAGACACACGTGTTGTCATGCATTTGCATCCAAGTATAGCACCATTCGTAGTCGCTGTTTTACCTTTATCGAAAGTTTTATCCGAAAAAGCAAACGAAGTTTACGAAAGGTTAAGCAAAGAAGTCCATTGTGATTTCGATGAAGCAGGCTCTATTGGAAAACGTTATCGTCGTCAAGATGCTATTGGAACTCCATTTTGTATTACCATTGATTTTGATACACTAAATGATGAATCTGTAACAGTTCGTGATCGAGATAGTATGACACAACAAAGAATGAAAATTGAAGATGTTGTTTTATTCTTAAAAAATAAAATAAATTTATAATTGAGGTTATAGATGGATAATAAATTAACAAATCAAATTAATGAAATTAGACAACAAGCTGATATTGTTGATATTATTTCTAGGCATATTAATGTGATTAAAAGAGGAAGAAACTATTTTGCGATATGCCCTTTTCATAATGATACAAATCCATCCCTTTCTATTAGTAAAGATAAACAAATTTTTAAATGTTTTGTTTGTAATGAAGCAGGAAATGTATTTACTTTTTTACAAAAATACAAAAAAATACCTTATATGCGAGCGGTAAAGGAAGTCGCAGACTCACTTGGCATTCCTTTCCAATTAACTGAGCCAAAGCAGACAGAAGTTATCGACATTCGAAAGAAAACACTTTACAATTTATTAAACGATGCTGTTTTATTTTATAAAAATTCCTTAGCTTCATCTGAGTTAGCCATGCAATATTGCAAACAACGTTTTTTAAACCAAAGTATATTGGATGCATTTCATATTGGTTATTCGCCTGATTTTTCAAAACTCATTCAATATCTTCTTGCAAAAGGCTATAAAAAAGAAGATATTTACCAATCAGGAATTGCGATAGAAAATGAAGGTGAATTAAAAGATAGATTTGCTTATCGATTGATTTTTCCTATTACCGATTTAAATGGAAATGTAGTTGCCTTTTCAGGAAGAATTATTGAAAAATCGGATATGGCAAAATATGTTAATTCTCCAGAAACATCTATTTTTATCAAAGGAAATACCCTTTACAATTATTCTAATGCACTTTCGAGTATAAAAAAAGAAAGAAAAATGTACATTTGTGAAGGATTCATGGATTGTATAGCTTTATATCGCGCAGGAGTGACAAATGCAATAGCTTTGATGGGAACGGCTTTTACGAAAGAGCATTTAAAAATTTTTAAATATTTAGGAGTCGAAATTATACTTACTTTAGATGCAGATAATCCTGGTATTACTAATGCAAATCGTTTAGCGAATGAACTTTTAGATTTAGAAGTAAACGTAAAAGTAATTCCTCATTATAAAGAGGTTAAAGATTTAGATGAATATTATCAACATTATGGTGTTGAGTCTTTATTACAACATTTAAGTCAAAATGAAATGAGTGTCTTTGATTTTAACTTTTATGTTGCTAGTCGTTTAGATGAACTAGAAAACAATGAAAACAAAAAAAATTTTTTAAAAAAGATGTGTCAAAAAATTGCAAAAATGACACCAGAAGATATCGATATTTATTCCACAAAACTACATCAAGAATTAGGTTTTTCAATGTCTACTATTCGTTCTTTAATAAAAACCTATCAAGATGATAATGATCATTCAACAATTAAAGAAATAAAGAATTATCAAAAATTAACTAAATATCAAGAATTACAAATACGCGTTTTATCTCAAATGCTCGATTCAAAAGAAGCAATCGAAATTTTTATTGAAAATCTTATTTATTTGGAAGATGAAGCCTATCGAAAAATATCCTTGATGATTGCTGAATATTATAAAGACAATAAAGAAAATTTTTCGATGGAACATTTAATCGCTGATTTATTTACGAAAGTTTCAACTGAATTTTCAGATGATGAAAATTTATTAAAAACTTTATCTTTCATTGATAATAGTAAAGAAAAATACCCAAATTATAATAAAGCCTCTTTTGATGATTTAATTTATGAATTAAAAGAGATTATTCCTTTAGAAGAACAACTTGATAAAATCAATGAAGAAATAAAATATGCCAATACAATCGAACAAAAAACCAGTTATATTCAAAGAGCCATGGCAATAAAGAATCTAATTGGAGAAAAAAAGCAAAATAAAACAAGGGGGTAATTATTTATGGAAAATAAAATGACTTTTGAAACACCAGAACAAATTAAAGAATATTTCGTAGGACTCATAAAAAGTGGCAAAAAAATTAAAGATGATGAAATCTTAAAAATTTGTCAAACGATTGATATGTCGGATGAAGAAATGGCTGATTTAATTGATGAAATTTTATCCGTAGAAGTGGAACAAGATGTCGACTTTACTAACGAAGAAATGAATAGTGAAGATGATTTATTATTAAGTGATGATGTCTTTGTTACACCGGATGAAGTAGAATTGATTTCTACAACTGAAGAAGAATTGGATGACTTTTCAAAAATGGATTATGAATCTGGAAGCAAAATCAATGACCCAGTAAAAATGTATTTGAAAGAAATTGGAAAAGTTCAATTACTTGGAGAGCGTGAACTTGAATTGGCAAGACGTACAAAAGAAGGCGATATCGACGCCAAAAATGAATTGATTTCAGCCAATTTACGTTTAGTTGTTTCGATTGCTAAACATTTCTTAGGTAGAGGATTGTCCTTTTTAGATTTAATACAAGAAGGAAATATCGGTTTAATCAAAGCTGTTGAAAAATTTGACTATACAAAAGGCTTTAAATTTTCAACTTATGCGACATGGTGGATAAAACAAGCAATCACACGCGCAATTGCCGATCAAGCAAGAACTATACGTATTCCTGTACATATGGTGGAAACGATCAACAAAATGACACGTATACAAAGACAATTAACTCAAGAATTAGGAAGAGAACCAACAGCAGAAGAAATTGCTGATAAAATGGAAGGCGATATCACTCCAGAAAGAGTCCGTCAAATTCAAAGAATTAATCTTGAACCGGTTTCTTTAGAGACGCCAATAGGTGAAGAAGATGATTCTCATTTAGGTGATTTTATTGAAGATAAAGAAGTTATTACTCCGAATGAATATGCTAGCAATGAACTTTTAAAGAATGAATTACAAGAAATATTAAAAGAACTTACTCCACGTGAAGCCAAAGTTTTACAACTTCGTTATGGACTAGAAGATAATCGTCCACATACTCTAGAAGAAGTTGGAAAAGAATTCAATGTTACACGTGAAAGAATACGACAAATTGAAGCAAAAGCATTACGTAAACTAAGACATCCATCTCGTTCTAAAAAATTAGGTGATTATCGAGATCACTAATATGAAAACTATTTCGATCGATGAACGCTTAAAAGATATTGCTTCCTTAGTCGATAATTGTCATAGTATTGCAGATGTAGGAACGGATCATGGATATTTACCTATTTTTCTTATACAAACAAAGAAAGCGGATAGAGCTTACGCAACAGATATTGCACAAATGCCTTTAAAAAAAGCATTTGAAAATATTCGTTATTTTCAATTAACCGATAAAATAACAACAATTTTATGCAATGGCTTGCAAGATTTACCCAATGTAGATACGATTATCATTGCTGGAATGGGTGGTCACTTAATGATCAATATCTTAAAAGAATGTAAAATTCATTTTCATTCTTTAATTCTTCAAGCAAATAATAACGTTCCTGCTTTAAGAAATTATTTGACGCTTAACAATTATAAAATAATAGATGAAAAAATATCCTATTGTCATAAGAAATATTATGAAATTATAAAAGTTTTGAAAGGAAAACAAACTTTAAATCCATTAGAAATTGAATATGGTCCAATTAATTTAACAAGGAAATCTGATTTATTCATTAAAAAATGGAGCAATGAACTTGCAAAATATCAAAATATTTTAAATGATTTTCAAGGTTCAACATCTGAATATCATCGTTTAGAAACAAGAATGGCTGAACTCCAAGCAATTTTAAAGAAGTGAAATTCACTTCTTTTTTTTATGCAAAAAAAAATCATAGGAGTTCCTATGATTTTAATGATTAAAAATTATTTCTTAAGTCCGTATTTCTTATTGAACTTATCAATAGCACCTGCAGCTTGTGCAAATCTTTGTTTCCCTGTATAAAATGGATGACAATTTGAACAAGAATCAACAGTAATATTATCTTTTACTGAACCTGTCTCAAATTCAGTTCCACAAGTAGTGCAACGAACAACCACACGATTATACTTTGGATGTATATTTGGTTTCATAAGTTTTTCTCTCCTTCCGCCTAAAGTTTCTTTTTGAACCTTAAGTAAGTTAAGTCCGTTTATTAATATATCATAGTCTTATGATAATTACAAGAAATAAGTTAAAATTTTTATTTATTTAATGCTTCAGCAACAGCAACAGCTGTAGCAACCGTTGCACCAACCATTGGATTATTACCCATTCCAATTAATCCCATCATTTCTACGTGAGCAGGTACAGATGAAGAACCTGCAAATTGAGCATCAGAATGCATTCTACCCATAGTATCTGTCATACCATAAGATGCAGGGCCTGCTGCCATATTATCAGGGTGTAATGTTCTTCCAGTTCCTCCACCAGAAGCTACAGAGAAATATTTTTTACCTTTTTCTACACATTCTTTCTTATAAGTACCAGCAACTGGATGTTGGAATCTTGTAGGATTTGTAGAATTACCTGTAATGGAAACATCCACATTTTCTTTCCACATTATAGCAACACCTTCACGAACATCATCAGCGCCATAGCATCTTACTTTTGCTCTATCTCCTGTAGAATAAGCTGTTTCACTCAATACTTTTAGTTCACCAGTAAAGTAATCAAATTCTGTTTCTACATGAGTAAATCCATTAATTCTAGAAATGATTTTAGCAGCATCTTTGCCTAAACCATTCAAAATAACTTTTAAAGGTTCTTTACGAACGCGATTTGCCTTTAAAGCAATACCAATTGCACCTTCAGCGGCAGCAAATGATTCATGTCCAGCTAAGAAGCAAAAACACTTCGTTTCATCCGATAAAAGCATTGCGCCTAAATTGCCATGTCCTAAACCTACTTTACGATCATCAGCAACAGAACCTGGAATACAAAATGATTGAAGACCTACACCAATCCATTTTGCAGCTTCTGCAGCATTTTTAGCCTGGTTTTTAAGAGCTAAAGCTGCGCCTACTGTATAAGCCCAGCAAGCATTTTCAAAACAAATTGTTTGAATTCCTTTAACTAAATTATAAACATCTAATCCATAACTTTTGCATAAAGCTTCTGCTTCTTCGATTGATGAAATACCATTTTCATTTAAACATTTATTGATTTGGTTAATACGTCTTTCGTAACTTTCAAATAGTGCCATATCGATGTCCTCCTATTATTCTTTACGAGGATCAATAACTTTTGCAGCTTCTGCAAATCTACCATATTGACCTCTTGCTTTTGTCAATGCTTCTTCTGCTGGCATACCCGATTTAATGAAATCCATAAATTTTCCTAAACTTAAATATTGATAGCCAATAATTTCATCATTATCATCTAAAGCGATTTTTTCAATATAACCTTCTGTTAATTCCAAATAACGTGGACCCTTTTCAAGTGTAGAATAAATGGTTCCAGTTTGGCTTCTTAAACCTTTACCTAAATCTTCTAAACCAGCACCAATGGATAAACCACCTTCTGAAAAAGCAGATTGTGTTCTACCATAACATATTTGCAAAAATAATTCTCTCATTGCAGTGTTAATAGCATCACAAACTAAGTCAGTATTAATTGCTTCTAATACTGTTTTGCCAACAATAGCTTCACCAGCCATTGCAGCAGAATGAGTCATTCCTGAACAACCAATAGTTTCAATTAAAGCTTCTTGAATGATTCCTTCTTTGACATTCAAAGTTATTTTACATGCACCTTGCTGAGGAGCACACCAACCGATACCATGAGTGAAACCACTGATGTCTTTAATTTCTCTTGAATAAACCCATTTTCCTTCTTCAGGAATTGGAGCACATCCATGGTGAGCACCACATGTAACTTTGCACATACTTTTTACTTGATTTGTATATTCCATTTTACATTTTCCTCCTAAAACCATGCACAATCACGTACGTTATAATTATATCACATATAATTATTGTTTTAAAATAATAAATTCTCTTTTCACTAAATATTTGTGAAAAAAAGAACGATAAAAATCGTTCTATTCTTGAAAACCTTTTAAAACTTGAACATCGCCCTTATTTATTTCGAAACTATGTTCTATACCATTTTCATCTTGATAATATAAAATTTGTTTTTTCTTGAAAAGATCCAATATTAAATAATAAATTGGAATCAAGAAAAACAAGAACCAATATGGATTCCATTTACCAAAATAAAGTCCAATCATCAAATAGATAAAGGCAATTAACAATGGGAAAACAAATCGAGATATATCTTTGTATATAATTGCTTCCATAAGGGTAATGATCATAGGATAAGCGACAAAGACAATCCAAAATTGATGCCATTCTTGAAGATGAAGAGTACAAAGTAAAATATAAAGGAAAGTAATTACTAAAATTAAAACTCCATCGACAGCATTTTTTATTCTTTTTGCTTTTAATGAGGGAATTGTTTTTTTACCAAATGAATCGATGTCAAGAATTCTCTTTTTTTCATTTTTTTCCTGCACATAAATATCATCCCAAGATACATGATGAGTATCATGGCTATTTTTTTTAGTTACTTTTATACCATCTGTTTTTAGAAATATAACATTATTTTCTTCATCTTTGAAAAAATGGTTATTATTTACTCGAATAGAATAATGTTTTTTTTCCTCTTTTTTTATATTTAAGTTTTCTACGATGGGTTTATCTACATTTAATAAATCATCCATTGTAACGCCATAAATTTTTGCTAACTCAATCAAATTATCTGTATCTGGAGAGGTTTCTGCCCTTTCCCATTTACTTACAGATTGCCTTGAAATGTTTAATCTTTCCGCCAATTCTTCTTGAGACAAGCCACTTTTTTTACGATATTCTAATAATCGGTTTGCAATTTCAATATTCATATCATTTCCTCCATAATTTATAAGTTTATCTTAAAACAAAAGTTAGAAAATAAAAATAAACTTTAGTTTGAATTCAGGAACTTATTGGTTGCGTCAACCTTTTTATCGATTTATTTGCACTCTTTTAATCTTTGTTTGTAAATTTTGGATAATTTACTATGGTTAACTCTCTGGATAAATTCTTTTACCGTTATTGCATTCATTAACTGATCATAGATTTGAACACGATCTGAATTTTTCCCTTCCATAAAAGTGATGGTATCTTTTGCTTGTTTTTTCAATATATCTAATGTCTTTTGTTTTTTATATTTGACTTGAAGTTCAATAAGAGATGAAATAGAAACATTCGAAATTTCAACTTCCAAGCAATCTTTTACTCTACATTTTGCTTTTAAATTACAATACACTTCCCCCTCACAAATATTTCGGAAACGTATGACCATTGAACGATTCTTAGGTATTGCTCCATGATTATCCAACATAATCGATAAATATTGTGTATCTTTATCCTGATAAGTTTCAAAAATAGTTCTACTAACATTTTTTAAATCTTGATCTTCGTAGAACGTAAAAGAAGCATTACCATTAAATAAATCTACTTGAAGTTTTATTGGATTATCAATGCAATTACCCTTTTGATCTTTTGAAAGAATAAATATTGCTCCTTCTTTTGCCAATACTGGAATAGAATCCAAAGAACGAACCATTGTAACTACTTTATTTCCTTGATAAACATCACCTGTGAAAATATCTGTCCATTTTCCTTTTGGCAAATAAACTTTCATACTCGTCATCTTATGAGCAGACGAATGTTTGGTTATTGGAGCAACTAATAACTGCCCATTAAAGAAATATTCGTTTTTATATTCATAAGCCTTTTCCTCTTGTGGATAATAATAATATAATGGCTCAATAAGTGCTAAGCCCTCTACATGATTGCGGTAAACTGCTGAATATAAATAAGGAATCATTTGATGTCTTAGGCGTAAATAATTACATGCTAATTCACCAATACCATTTTTATAAGCCCATGGCTCTTTTGTTAAGGTTTCATTATTTTGACAATGTAGTCTTAAAATAGGTGAAAACACACCCAATTGTAAATAACGCAAATAAAGTTCATCGTCTTTTACTCCTGCCATAAAAGCACCAATATCGTGACTCCACCATGAATAACCAATATTACTTGCAGTAGCGGTAAAATAAGGTAAATAATCTAAAGATTTCCATGAAATAACACTATCTCCAGAAAATCCTAACGGATAACGATGACTTCCCACTCCCGCATAGCGGCATAAAATTAAAGGAGTTTTTTCTTTACCATTATCTAAAAAATAATAATGCGATAATGCAAATAAAGAACGATTATCATCTATCCACCAAAAATCCACACCTTCATGTTCCAAGTTTTTATGTAAATCATGATAATAAGCATTAATAAAATTAGCGTTTTCAAAATCCAATGGAATAGGTTTTAATGTATCGGGGTTTATATTTAAATCCTTAGCCATTTGAGGATATTCTTTTTCATACCAACAAATCGTATCCGGATGAAGATTTAAAGCGACTTTTAGATTTTTTTGATGTATTTTCTTTAAAAAGCGAGTAGGATTTGGAAAACAACTTAAGTCCCAAGAATAACCCGTCCAGCCCCATTTCCATTCTGCTTGATGAATATCGAAACCATATTCTTCTTTCATTCTATCAAGTTCTTTAATCTTATAATATTCTAAAATATTATTGGACGGATGCCAATCCGTATCAATTGTTGCTATAGTAAATGGAATGTCTTTTTCAGCAAATCTATCCATCAAATCTAAGTATTCATCTTCCTTATATTCATGATAACGACTCCACCAATTTCCTAAAGCAAAACGTGGAATAATCGGAACGCATCCAGAAAGTTGATAAAATGCTTTAACTGCCTCTTGATAATCTTGACCAAAAGCAAAAATATAACAATCTAATCTTTGTTTATTTAAAGGTTTAAAAATTCCATCTTCATCCAAATAATTTGTTGTTGAATCATCAAGCACTGCTACACCATTACGTGAACAAACACCATTTTCAAGACGAATAGGTTTTGGTGGATTCGCATAATGATCATTCACATCACCATCACATCCGTCTAGTCCTTCAAAAGTTGAAAGTAAATTTTCTTGATTATTCATCAAAACTTTTTTCTGGTGATCAAATAAAACATAAGATTGATTAAAATCATCCTGAATAAAAAAAGAAATGTTTTCAATTTTTATGAATATTCCATCTTTTTCCTCTTTCACTTCATACTTCACTTCACCAAAATTACGATACCAAATAGCTTGTGTTGGATAGTCAATAAATTCATGGTTTTGATTTTCTTCTACTCTTATTATTTTCTTTTGAAGTATAGAAATTCGATAATTTTTATAAAAAATTATATTTTTTGGATTAGGTTTAGCGTCAGTTTCAACAATAAAATGTTTTTCTAGCATATAATAATTCTCCTATTTTTTTTTATTATAAAATATTTTGCTTTATGAATAAAGTAGTTCATCTTATAAATAAAAAAAGATTGAAGAAAAAACTCCAAAGTTGTCAACTTTAGAGTTTAATCCATTAAAAATTTTATGATTTACTATCTAAAAAAATATACTGTATTTCATTATATTCATTTACGATGACTTCAATTTTAGCTTGAGTATTTTCGTTATTTTCATCTATTTTGACTTCAATATATTGTTTGGAATCAACGTTTACAAATTTATATCGGTATTTTCTTTTTAAATCTCCTGTTTTTTCAGTAAATTCAAATTCGATATTTTCATTTCTTTTTTTCTCGTATTCTAAAGAAGTTTCATAGACTTTTTTATTGTTTTGATATTGTATATACTCAAATTCGATTTCATTGTTTTCTATTTCTTGTTCAATCATTACAAAATTATTTTCATCTATCATAATTTTAAATTTCATTTCTAATTCGTTATCTTCTATTTCTTTTTTGCCATACATTTGGTATTCCATATCGTCCATAACTACTAAACCTTCTATTTTTATTTCTTCTTCATCATGGTCACGTTCCAATCTTGTCTCATTATAATAGAAAGTATAGATATCATGCTGCCCATCAAAATTAGAGGTTGTTAAAGTATACATTTTCTCATAACCTTCTTTAGTTGAACTTTTTTCTTCACTTTTTAGAATATCTCCTGCTATCATGTTTTCAACTACCTGTAAATTTTCTAGTATGATTTCTTTATCAGAATCTGTTAAACTCTTTTTCATTCTTAATGTTGATGTATGATTCATATTCAATATATTAATCCCACTAATTGCAGAAAAATCATACATCGTTTCAAATGATAAAGTTTCATATTCATCATTTGAATGATTTGAAGTTGGATTACATCCTGTCATAAATAAAGATAAAGTAAATGCCGTAAAAGTTAATAAATTTTTTTTCATAAGTTTGTTTCCTTTCTTTTTTGTTTTCAACCTATATACAAATAAAAACTTTATTTTATTGGCTTTTTTTAAATTTTTTTATTTTAATCTATTTTTAACATTATCATTTTCATCCTAATCTTATCTGTCTTTGAACTTTTTCCATTCTTGGAAAATTTATTGTTTTGATTTTAATTTAAAAAATAAAAAGGCTTAACATTAATGAGAATTTTGATTATAATAGAATTGGAAAAGCAAATTAAACAAGGAGGATAATTGTTTATGAAAAAGAATACGTTAAAGCTTGCTTTAATTTCATTGCTAGCGATGACCATTACAGGATGTGGAAATAAAAACAATTCTACATCAAATGGACCTACTAGTGATT
>CABUID010000012.1 GCA_902491575.1 uncultured Bacillota bacterium | reverse complement strand
GAATTAAAGATTATGCAAAGGAAAATTCGCAAATTACTTTAGCTTCAATGGGATTTGATGATACGACATTACTTCCTACTTATAAACTTTTATTAAATGTAGTAGGCAGAAGTTATGCACTTGAAATTTCTTCACGCTTAGGTTTAAAAGAGGAAATCATTGTTAAAGCACGACAATATAAAAATGAACAAGTTCAACATCTTGATGCTATCATTGATGAATTATCCAATAAATTAAAACAAGAAAACGAAATTCTTCAACAATTACAAGATAAAGAAAATCAATTAAATATTCAAATCAATGAAGTAGAAATGGAGAAAAGAAAAATTCAAAGTGAGTTAGAAAAAACTTATCAGGATAGTAGTAAAAAGAAAAATGAAATGATTGAAGAAGCCTACTTAGAAATTCAGCAAATTATCGATGAATTTAAAAGTAATAGTCAAAAAGAAGGTTTAAAGCATCACTTAAAAAATCAAGCTTTCGAAAAATTAGATCAATTAATAGAATCGGATTCTCAAGAACATATAAAAGAAAAGGATGAGATACATGTGGGTGACGAAGTAAAATTATCTACGACGGATACCTATGCAACGGTTAAAGAAATAAAAGGAAATAAATGCGTTATATCCTCAAAGAATACGACTTTAATTGTTTCATTAAAAGAACTAGAAAAAGTAGTAAAACCAAAAATAAAAGAAGATAAAAAGAGAGTCAAAATAGCGTCTTTTAAAGCAATGGAAAAAAACATACCAATGAGTGTCAATCTTATCGGTATGCATGTAGATGAGGCCCTCATTGCTTTAAGAAATTATCTTGATGCAGCAATGCTTGTTCACTATCATCAAGTGAGTGTTATACATGGCTTTGGTACGGGAGCATTAAGGAAAGCGGTACATGATTATTTAAAAAATAATAAATATGTAGAAGAATATGCATTAGGTGGCTATAATGAAGGGGGAGCAGGAGCCACAATTGTTAAATTAAAGGTAAAGAAATAATGAATGAGAAATTAAAAGAAAAATTAGATATGATGCCGGATACACCAGGATGTTATATCTATAAAGATAAGGATAAAAACATATTATATGTTGGAAAAGCTAAAAGACTAAAATCACGTGTTAAACAATACTTTGATCGCGTATATTTTAATAAAACAGCCAATTTAGTCAAACAAATTGATGATGTTGAATTTGTTTTGACATTATCTGAAAAAGAAGCTTTAGTTTTGGAAATTAATTTGATTAAACAATATATGCCTCCTTTTAATGTTATTTTTATGGATGATAAGCATTATCCTTATATTTCCTTATCAAAGGAAAAATATCCTCGTCTAACGATTCGAAGAGATGCTAAATCCAAAAAATATAAACATTATGGTCCTTTTCCAGACTCTAAAGCAGCTTATCAAGTATTAAATTTACTCAATCGGATTTATCCTTTTCGAAAGTGTAAGCATATTCCATCAACAAGTTGTTTATATTACCATATGAATCAATGTTTAGCACCTTGTATTGTTCCTCTTGAAGAACATTGCTATGATGAATATGTACGTAATATTGATAAATTTTTTAAAGGATATAGCAATGAATTAATTAAGGATTTGACCAACAAAATGTATGAAGCTTCCGAAAATTTAAATTTTGAAAAAGCTCAAGAATATAAAAATTTAATTGAAGGAATAAAAGCAGTAACGGCAAAACAAATCGTTGAATTTACAGATAAAGTAAGTCGTGATGTCATTGGTTTTTATATTAAAGAAGGTTTTTTATCAATTTCTGTTTTAATGTATCGTAATGGTTATTTAAATGCAAAGATTAATGAGGTTATTGATTTTATTGGGGAAATCGATGAATTGGTCGAAACTTATTTGATGCAATTTTATGAGACACATGATATACCCAAAGAAATCTATATATCTGAAAATCTAGATGTAGCTATTTTAAGTGAAACGTTAAACATGAATGTGGTTCATCCTAAAATCGCGAGTGGCCAAGAATTACTTTTAATGGCAATTGAAAATGCCAAAAAATCATTGGAAGCAAAATTTATTGAACTAGCCAGTAAGGATGAAGATATTTTTATTGAATTGGGCTCTTACGTGAATAAAAGTCGTATTTCAACCATTGAGATGTGTGATATGTCACATATATCTGGGGATAGTGCTGTTGGAGTAGTCATCGTCTATCAAAATGGTTATCCAGTAAAAAACAAATATCGAAAATTTATAATCAAAGGTGAAAACACCAAAGATGATTTAGCCTCTACTCATGAAGTGATTTACCGACGTTTTTATAATTTGATAAAAGATCATTTGCCCTTTTCAGATTTATTGATTGTGGATGGTGGTGCAAACCAGATGAATGCGGCTAAACAAGCTTTAAGTGAACTCAATATTCATGATATGTTAGTTTGTGGATTAGCAAAAGATGATCATCATCGTACAAGAGCATTGATTACACCTGATTTTAAAGAAATTGAATTAAAAAAAGATTCTAAATTATTTTTATATTTAATGCGAATGCAAGATGAAGTACATCGTTTTGCTATTACTTTTTTTAAAAATAAAAAAGCAAAATCGATGATATCCTCCATTTTAGATCAAGTTGAAGGACTTGGTCCTACAAGGAAAAAAAGACTATTAACCATTTATCAGTCCATGGACGAAATCAAAAAGGCACCTATCGAACAATTAGTTCAAATTATGCCTAAAAAAGTGGCGGAGAACCTATTAAAAGTATTGAATGAAAATCAATAAAAAATATTTTCAAAGGAGTGAGTATAATGAAAAAGAAGTATCTAGAAAGTAATGTTTATGAAAATCTTTTAAACCGATTTCATTTTATTTTTGAGGAATTTGAAAATATTTATGTCTCTTTTTCAGGAGGAAAGGATAGTGGCTTATTATTAAATTTATTATTAGATTATAAAGAAAAATATTATCCTGAGCGAAAGATAGGCGTTTTTCATCAAGATTTTGAAGCTCAATATAGTTTTACAACGGATTATGTTGAAAGAACTTTTGAAAGAATAGGCAATAAAGTGGAAAGATACTGGGTTTGTTTACCGATGGCTACAAGAACTGCCATTAGTAATTATGAAATGTTTTGGTATCCTTGGGATGATAAAAAACAAGACCAATGGGTACGTCCAATGCCTCAACACGAATATGTAATTTCTCTTGAAAATAATCCGATTACTACTTATAAATATAAAATGCATCAAGAAGATTTATCGAAACAATTTGGACGGTGGTATAAATTATCTCATGATGATCGTTCTACTATTTGTCTATTAGGTATTCGTGCGGATGAATCTTTACAAAGATATAATGGTTTTGTTAATAAAAAAAGTGGTTATAAGAAAAAATGTTGGATAACCAAGCAATTTAAAAATGTATGGTGTGCATCACCACTTTATGATTGGACAATCAAAGATGTATGGCATGCAAACTTTCTTTTTAACTATGATTATAATAAGTTATATGACATGTATTTTATGGCTGGATTATCACCTTATCAAATGCGTGTAGCATCACCTTTTAATGATTATGCTAAGGAAAGTTTAAACCTTTATCGTATAATTGATTATGAAACATGGGTACGTTTATTAAGTCGTGTCCGAGGAGTGAATTTCGCTAATATTTATGGTAAAAGCAAAGCAATGGGGTACCGGAATGTTACTTTACCTGAAAACTATACTTGGAAAGAATATACAAAATTTCTTTTAGCGACTTTACCACCAAGAATATGCAATAATTATATCAAAAAATTCAAGACTTCCATTGAATTTTGGCATATTGTTGGAGGAGGTTTAGAAGAAGTAACAATCAATGAATTATTAGAACATGGCTATGAGATTCGAAAAAATGGGGTTTCGAATTATACAATTTTTAGAAATAGCAAAATTATTTTTTTACAGAAAATTCCGGATAACACCGATGATATAAAAAGTAGTAAAGATATTCCTAGTTGGAAAAGAATGTGTTATTGCATTTTAAAAAATGATCATATGTGTCGTTTTATGGGATTTGGTTTAACAAGAGAACAACAAAGATGTGTAAATTTAATTAAGAAAAAATATAATAATTTGGAGGGTATTTAAGATGTCAAGCAAAAGTCCTGTATATAAAGTCATTGCTGTAGAAATAGAAAAGATAGCGCCGAATGATTATAATCCCAATAATGTTGCTCCACCGGAGATGAGACTTCTTTATGATAGTATTAAAGAGGATGGCTATACAATGCCCATCGTTTGCTATTATGATAAGGAAAATGATAAATATATTATTGTTGATGGTTTTCATCGTTACCGTGTAATGCTTGATTATCCGGATATTTATGAAAGAGAAGGTGGGAAAGTACCTGTATCGGTTATCAATAAGCCATTAGATCATCGAATGGCATCGACGATTCGACATAATCGTGCTCGAGGTTCACATGATGTCGATTTAATGAGTAATATTGTGAAAGATCTTCATGAACTTGGTCGCTCTGATTCTTGGATTTGTAAACATTTAGGAATGGATAAAGATGAAATATTAAGATTAAAACAAATTACGGGTTTATCTGCTTTATTTCAAGATGTCGAATTTGGTAAAAGTTGGATACCTATCGATGAAGATTTTGATGAATTTGAAGAACAAGTACTAGAAAAGCAAAAGCAGAGTCAAAAATAAAGAATGATTTCCCTGAATGAAGAATTATCATATTATAAAATGGGTGATTTTATGTATTCTGTTTTAACAAAAAGGGAAAGACAAATATTTGAATATTTAATGCAAAACTATTCCACAAAAGAAATCGCTTCTTTATTACGGATATCTGAAAAAACAGTTAGAAATCATATTTCTAATGTCATTATAAAATTGGATGTAAAAGGAAGGACACAGGCTCTTGTGAAACTTTTAGTTATGAACGAATTGAAATTAAAGGGATGAAATATCATCCTTTTTATTTTAAAATGAATAACTTTAACAAATATTTTCATTTACTTAAATGACTGATCATTTTGATTCTTTGTGAAAAAATAAACATCCAAGAAATAACTGTCAAAGTATTTTCATAGACTTATTTTTCAAATTATGGTAAACTCTTAAAGAATTCTTTATAAATTTATTTATAAAGTAAATTTGGAATGGGGGAAATTAAATTGAAAACAAACGCAGAAATGTTTGCTGAATTGGATGAATTCATCGATTCTTTGCAATGTGATGAAAAAGAATTAATTGCTATCTTACATAAAGCACAGGAAATATTTGGTTATTTACCAATGTTGGTTCAAACTCATATTGCCAAAAAAATTAATGTTAATGTTTCAAAAGTTTATGGTGTAGTAACTTTTTATTCATTTTTTACAATGGTTCCAAAAGGCGAAAATGTCATTAATGTTTGTCTTGGAACTGCTTGCTTTGTTCGAGGTGCTCAACCTGTTTTAGAAAAATTTGAGGAATTATTAAAAATTACAAATGGTCAAACAACCGAAGATGGGAAGTTCACGATTACTTCTTTAAGATGTGTTGGTGCTTGTGCTTTAGCACCGGTTGTTCAAATAAATGGTAAAACATATGGTCATGTTCAAGTTGATGATGTGGCTAAAATACTAGCAGAATATCAATAGGAGGTTTTTTATGTGTAATATTAAAATTAATTCAAAACAAGATTTATTGGATTTATACGAAAATGTAAAAGGTCTCCTGGACATTCGAGATAATCGTTGTGGTGATGCGGAAAAATACCATATTTCTGTATGTGCTGGTACGGGATGTAGCGCATTAGATTCACATAAAATTGTTGAACAATTACAATATTATGTAAAAGAATATAACCTTGAAGATAAAATCGAAGTTTCCATAACAGGGTGTTTTGGTTTTTGTGCAAAGGGTCCTATTGTAAAAATTTTCCCTGATAATACTTTTTATGTACATGTGAAAGTTAATGATGCTCAAAGAATTATAAAAGAGCATTTTATTGAAAAACATGTTGTAGAGGATTTACTTTATAAATCTCCAAACGGGACTTTAATTGCAAGCCAAAACGATATTCCTTTTTATAAAAAACAACATCGAATTGCGTTAAGAAAAGCAGGCTATATTAATCCTGAAATTTTGGCTGAAACCATTGCAACAAGAGGTTATCAAGCTTTAGCCAAAGTTATTTTTGATATGACACAAGATGAAGTCATTGAAGAAGTGACTCGATCAGGTTTAAGAGGACGTGGTGGAGCAGGATTCCCAACAGGATTAAAATGGAAATTTGCAAAGCAATCCGTTTCGGATAAAAAATATATTATTTGTAATGCCGATGAAGGGGATCCTGGTGCATTTATGGACCGTTCCATTATGGAAGGAGATCCTCATTCTATACTTGAATCCATGGCAATAGCAGGATATGCAATTGGTGCAAATGAAGGAGAAATTTATATTCGTGCAGAATATCCTTTAGCTGTTCAAAGATTAAAAATCGCCATCGCTCAAGCAACACAAGCCGGATTGTTAGGCGATCATATCATGGGTTCTGATTTTTCTTTTCATATTTACATTAAATATGGAGCTGGAGCTTTTGTGTGTGGTGAAGAGACAGCTTTAATTCATTCGATTGAAGGGCAACGTGGAGAACCAACATTAAAACCACCATTTCCTGCAGTACGTGGTTTGAATGGAAAACCTACCAATGTTAATAATGTGGAAACATGGGCATCGATTCCCGTTATCATTTTAGATGGAGCAGATGAATTTGCAAAAATTGGAATCGAAAAGTCAAAAGGTACAAAAGTTTTTGCTTTAGCAGGAAAAATTAATAATGTAGGACTTGTAGAAATTCCGATGGGAACTACCTTGCGTGAGATTATTTATGATATTGGCGGTGGAATCAAGGATAATAAAAAATTCAAAGCAGTTCAAACGGGTGGACCTTCTGGTGGTTGTTTAACCGAAAAAGATTTGGATACTCCTATTGATTATGATAATTTAGTCGCTAAAGGATCCATGATGGGTTCTGGTGGCATGATTGTTTTGGATGAAGATGATTGCATGGTAGATATTGCTAAATTTTATTTAGAATTTACGGTGGAAGAATCCTGTGGAAAATGTAGTCCTTGCCGTATTGGAAATAAACGATTACTTGAAATATTAAAGAAAATTACAGAAGGTAGAGGCGAAGAGGAAGACTTAGATAAGTTATTTACTTTATCTCAAACGATTAAGGATTGTTCTTTATGTGCTTTGGGTCAATCTGCACCTAATCCAGTTTTATCTACATTAAAAGGATTTAAAGACGAGTATTTAGCTCATGTTGTAGATAAAAAATGTCCAGCAGGAGTATGCAAGAAATTAGTAACTTATACCATCGATAAGAGTAAGTGTTTGGGCTGTGGCTTATGTGCACGTAATTGTCCAGTGACTGCTATTAGTAAATCGAATGAACCTTGTAAAAATCCACGTTTAATGGCTTATGAAATTGATCCTAAAAAATGTATTAAATGTGGAGTATGTTTTAGTAAATGTCCAGCTAAGCCTTTAGCTATTTCAAAATAGGAGGGATGATCAATGTTAGTAAAAGTTACAATTAATAATCAAGTTTTTGAAGAAGATAACTCCTTAACCATTTTACAAGTAGCTAAAAAACACGGCATTCATATCCCTACTTTATGTTATTTAAAAAAAGAAGAAAGCAATTTTGAACATAAACCAGCATCTTGCCGAGTTTGTATTGTAGAAGTAAAAGGAAGAAATAATCTTGTTCCTGCTTGTGCAACTTATATTTTTGACGGGATGGAAGTTAGCACCAATAATATGCGTGTTTTAAAAGAAAGACGTACTGTCGTAGAATTATTACTTTCAAACCATCCAAAAGATTGCTTAACTTGTGAAAAATCTGGTAAATGTGCTTTACAAAATTTAGCGATTGAATTAGGTATTAAATCCATTCCTTTTGAAGGACCTATGTCACAAAAAAATGAAACCATTTATAATCGTGTAATTCAACGAAATCCAAGTAAATGTGTTTTATGTGGACGTTGTGTTGCTGTTTGTGAAAAAATACAATCCGTAGGTGCTTTGTCTGCTTCAAAACGTGGTTTTGAAACGGTTATTAGTGCACCTAATCAATGCATCAATTGTGGTCAATGCGTTCAAGTTTGTCCTACAGGTGCGCTTTTGCAAATTGATCATACTTCCGATGTCGAAAAAGCTTTAATGGACAATGAAAAATATGTGATTATTCATACAGCACCAGCCACTCGTGTTTCACTAGGAGAAGAATTTGGAATGGCTCCAGGAAGTGATGTAACTGGAAAGATGATAACCGCTTTACGAATGTTAGGATTTAAAAAAGTATTTGATACGAATTTTGGTGCTGATTTGACCATCATGGAAGAAACCACTGAATTTGTAAATCGTTTAAAGAATAAAGAAAATTTACCATTAATTACTTCTTGTTGTCCAGGTTGGATTAAGTTTATTGAAACACAATATCCTGAAATGTTGAACTTGCCTTCATCTTGTAAATCCCCTCAAGAAATGTTTGGCGCTATTGCAAAAACTTATTTTGCTCAAAAAGAAGGAATTGATCCTAAAAATTTAGTAGTTGTTTCATTGATGCCTTGTATCGCTAAAAAAGATGAATGCAATCGTGAAGAAATGCAAATCGATGGACTGAAAGAAACGGATTATTCTATTTCTGTAAAAGAATGTGCAAATATGCTAAAACGTTATGGTATTGATTTTACTCAATTAGAAGAGGGTACATTTGATTCTCCTTTAGGTCAATCAACCGGTGCTGCAGATATATTTGCAAATACAGGAGGCGTCATTGAATCGGTTGCACGTACAGCATCCATTTGGTTGACTGGAAAATTACCAAATGTTGAATTTAATGCTGTAAGAGGATTATCCGGAATAAGAGAAGCTACGGTTGATTTAGGAGATTTATCCATTCATTTATGTATTGTTTCGGGTTTGGCAAATGCTCGTATGGTCTTAGAAGAGATAAAAAAAGGATCGGTTCATTATGATGCAATAGAAATAATGGCTTGTCCTGGTGGTTGTGTAAATGGTGGGGGTCAACCGATTCATTTGGATCAAGATCAAATCGATGTTATCAAAGCACGTCAAGCTGGTATCTATGCTATTGATAAAAATAAAAAGGTTCGCATATCCTGTGAAAATGAAAGTATTCAAAAATTGTATGCTGAATTTTTGAATGAACCTAATTCACCATTGGCTCATTATTTATTGCACACCCATTATTCTAATAAAAAAGATTAAATAGAAAGAAAAGTTTTAGGTATGAAGTACTTAAAACTTTTTTAATGGAAATCGATTTTCAATGTTCTTTTTAATGTTATGGCTTCATATATTGTCTTGAGGTATGATAGCATGAAAAAACATTTAAATAGTAAAAAAATAATTATTTTAGTCTTTACTCCCGTTTTAGTGGCATTGATGGTTGTCGGTTTTATTTTTGGTATTCAATATAAGATTAAGGAAAGAAATACATCTGTAAATCAACCAAAAACAGATAATACACTTTATTCTTATGCACAAATTTATTTGGCAGATAGTGATAATGTTTTACTTCCATTGACGATAAAATATAAACAGCCAGATAGTCAAGCAGAAGAATTAATGTATATTCTTTCAATGTTAAAAAAAGATAGCGCAGTATCTTCTAAAGAATTTAATGGTTTATTACCAACAGATACCAAAGTAAATGGAATGACTTTGGAAAATGAAGTATTAAATATTAATTTTGATAATAGCTTTGCTACTTATGATGCCAAAGATGAACTTCGCTTAATAGAATCACTCACTTGGACATTTACAGATTTGCCTTATGTATCAAAGGTTACATTATCGATGGAAGATACATTATTAAAGAATATGCCTGTAAATAAAACTCCATTAAATAATCCATTAACCAAAGATGTAGGAATCAATAATTTATTATTGACTTCAACAATTATGGGAACAGGAGAAAGAGTATTGAGTTATTATGAAAAGAAAATTAATAACCAATTCTATTATGTTCCAGTTACACATTATGTTAGTAATAAAAATAATTTATCTATTTATGATTTAACCATTGCCACACTTTTCAAAGAGCCAGGTATTACTTCTTCTTTACAAGTATGTCGTTGCATTTCTGAAACGGAAATGATGACTTCATCTGTTTTGACAGACAATATTTTATATGTATCTTTAAGTGATGATATTTTGTTTGATGAATTGACGGTATCTTATGATGTTTATAAAATCATAAAAGAAGTTACGGCTTTATTAGAAGATGTGAAAGATGTTTCTTTCTTGATGGATTTAGAGGAAGTAAGAGTAAATGGAATTGAAGATGATGAAGAAATTGCAGTAAGTAAAATTGAATTAAATAAATATTACATTTAAAAATAAGATTGTTATTTTAATAAATGAGGATAGGCATGATTTTTCATTAAATTAAAAATTATGCCTTTTTATTTTTAATTACTCCATTGATAAAAAAACCTTTAAATCCAATTTAAAGGTTTATTATTGAATGTGCGTTGACTTAAAAGGCATTTTTAAATGATGAATAAGGTCTTTCGATGGTTGTTAAGACGAATTCAAATTGACCTTTTAAAGTACAATGTTTTGTTGCGGGAATAAAAAATGTATCCCATTTTTTACAAGGTAAATCATTGATGAAACCTTCCCCATTGGTAATTGTTAAAGTGATAAAAGAGCTTTCATCCGCCTGAATATCTTTTATTGTACTATCTTTCTTATATACTGAAAAGTATTTGCAAGAAATTAAGCATTCTTTTTTTTCTTTCAAAGGTCTATAAGGTGAATAATCGATAACTTCTAACGCTTTATCAATATGTAATTCTCTTAATTTTCCGTTTTTATCTACTCTTTGATAATCATAAAGTCGATAAGTTAAATTTGAGTTTTGTTGAATTTCAAGCAAAGTAATACCTGCACCAATAGCATGAATAGTACCACTTTCGATGATAAAACAATCATTTTGTTTAACATTATAAGCATTTAATAATTCAAGCAATTGATTGTTTTTTAAAGAATCTAGGACTTGCTCTTTGCTGGATTTGTTTTTAAATCCAAGATATAGTTTAGCATTTTCTTCTGCTTCAAGAATGTACCACATTTCTGTTTTCCCAAAAGAATTTTCATGTTTTAATGCGTATTCATCATTTGGGTGAACTTGGACAGATAAATTTTCTTTTGAATCAATGAGTTTAACAAGAACTGGAAAAAATGGATAAGTGGTGACATAAGTTCCTAAATCCTTGCTACTTACGATGTCGGCTAAATATTTTCCTTTATTGATACCCGAATCAATTTTACATAATCCATCTTTTAAAAAGGATAATTCCCAACTTTCCGCAATCGACTCATCATTTGAATCCTTACCTATTTTTTTTAATTTGTTCCCACCCCAAATATAATTCTTACAAGCTCCTTTTAGTTTACATGTTTCCATATTTATTTTCGAATTAGCTTTTAAATAAAAAGGCAAAATTGATTGCCTTTTATTTATCCATTACAGCATGACCTGCACAACAAAATACATTTTTCATTTTATCTTCAACCATTTCTTGTTGAGCAGTTCTTGCAGGAGTTGTATATTTACGAATTTCAAATTCGGCTGGTTGAGTTGCAAATACTTTTCGAATTTCACCTGTAAAAGCAACACGTAAATCTGAACCAACATTAATTTTACAAACTGCTTTTTGAGATGCTTTTCTTAATAATTCTTCAGGAATACCAATGGCTTCAGGCATTTTTCCACCATACTGATTGACTAAAGCTAATCTTTCTTGTGGAACAGAAGATGCACCATGTAAAACAAGTGGGAAACCTGGAAGCTTTTCTTCAATTTCATCTAAAATGTCAAAACGTAATTGTGGCTTTTGACCTGGTTTAAACTTATAAGCACCATGAGCAGTTCCAATTGCAATGGCTAAACTATCAATGTTTGTACGACTAACAAATTCAATAACATCGCTAGGGTGAGTGAAACGGCCATATTTATCATTGATATTTAAATCCTCTTCCATACCAGCAATCGCACCCAGCTCAGATTCTACTACTACGCCATGTGCGTGAGCATATTCTACTACTTCTTTAGTTTGACGAATATTTTCCTCAAAATCGTAAGCACTTGCATCAATCATAACAGAAGTAAAACCATGATCAATACAATACTTGCAAATTTCAACACTTTTACCATGATCTAAATGCAAAGCCACTTCTACGCCAGTATCTTCAACAGCTGCTTTAACCATATAATTTAAGTAGGTAATTCCAATATATTTGATAACATTTTCTGTTATCGCAATAATAACAGGTGATTTTGTATTTTGGGCTGCAGCGATAACGGCTTGAAAACCTTCAAGATTATCGACATTAAATGCACCAATTGCATATCCACCTTCATATGCTCTTTTAAACATTTCCTTTGTTGTAACTAATGCCATTTTATGACCTCCAAATTTCGATTAACGAAATAATTATATTTCTATTATTTGAAAAAAGCAATATTAAACATTAAAAAAATTAATTTTTGTTTTAATTAATCGGCAGCATGATTTGCACTACCAAAAACATTTTCCATCTTATCTTCAACTAAGGCTTGTACAGCTTCCATTGCAGGAGTAATGAATGCCCGTGCATCAAATTGTTCTGCTTTTTCTGATAAAGCTTTTCTTAAAGCACCCACATAAGCTACACGAATATCGGTTCCAACATTAATTTTACAAACTGCTTTTGATGCAGCTTCTTTTAACATTGCTTCAGGAATACCAATGGCTTCAGGCATTTTTCCACCATATGTATTTAAGATTTTTAATGATTCTTGTGGTACAGAAGAAGCACCATGTAAAACAAGTGGGAAACCTGGAAGTTTCTTTTCAATTTCATCTAAAATGTCAAAACGTAATTGTGGCTTTTGCCCTGGTTTGAACTTATAAGCACCATGAGCAGTTCCAATTGCAATGGCTAAACTATCAATGTTTGTACGACTAACAAATTCAATGACATCATTTGGATGAGTAAAATGACCATACTTATCCTCAACTTGTACATCATCTTCAATGCCAGCAATCGCGCCCAGTTCAGATTCTACTACAGCTCCATGTGCGTGAGCATATTCTACCACTTCTTTGGTTTGACGAATATTTTCTTCAAAATCGTAAGCACTTGCATCAATCATAACAGAAGTAAAACCAAGATCAACACACTTTTTACATAATTCAACATCTTTTCCATGATCTAAATGAAGAGCTACAGGAACACTACATTCCTTCATTGCACAGTCGATGACTTCTTTAATGTAATTTTCACCAATAAATTTTAAGGCACCGCTTGAAATGGCAATAATAACAGGTGATTTTTTATTTTCTGCAGCTCTTATTACGGCTTTCATAATATCAACATTATCGACATTAAATGCACCGATAGCATATCCACCTTCATATGCTTTTTTAAACATTTCTTTTGTTGTAACTAATGGCATTTTTATTCCTCCTTTACTAGCCATAAATACTATTTGTAATGAAAATGTTTCTTTCAATACTAAATCTATTTTACATTTTTTTCCAAAAGAATACAAATATCTTTTTTAAATAACTTATTATTTTAGCATATAATCATATTAATTGAAAGATTAAAAAAAATTATTGACAATGTAAGCGATTACATATTATAATATCATCAGATTGAAGAACTTAAATAGATATGATTATATCTGCTTTTTGTTTTTTACATTTATTACTTAATTTTATTTCATATTAAAAGGAGGAAAATATTATGAGTAAGAAATTATTAAATGTATTATTAGTAGGAGCTTCAGTTTTATCTTTTACATCTTGTTCTAACAAGCCATCTAATGATGATGGTGAATTGACTGGTACAGCAAAAATTGTTGCTGAAGCAAGTCAAATGACAATTGAAGAATTAGAAGCTGCATCAAAAGCTGAAATGGAAGCATCAAATGATACTTTCAAGGTTTTAGGTTTAACATCTGCATTATCAAAAGCTGTTTCACAATTAATTGCTAAATATGATTGGCTAACAGAAGACAATACATATTGCAACAACAGTTATAAGGATTACACTTTATTAAATGCATTAGATCCAGCTGCAAATACTTATGTTGCTGACTATGCACTCGTTCAAGATGCACGTTCGATTGGTGATTATACAAAAGCAGGCATTTTACACAACTTTGTTCCATCTGATGCTGAATCATTTGGTCTTGCTGAAGATGGCAAAGAACCACTTAATGGTATTCATTTCAATAAAGTATTTTGGACAAATACTAATTTTACGAATGTAACTGGAAAAACATTGTATAATGTTTGGCAAGTAGCAGGAAGCGCAAGTGATCCTGATCACTTAAGTAAAGTATCTTTCCAATCCCCTGTAACAGAACAAGTAAATATGTCTTTCTTATTAAGTGTTATGGCACCTGAAAGTCAAAGTAGAATGGAAAAAGCTTATAAGAGTTATTATGGAAAAGATTGGGCAGCTACAGATAAATACCCTTCTTGTGGACAACAATGGGTTGAAGAATTTATTGCAAACGTTAGCCGTTGGCATTCTTCAGACGGTACTGCTATGAAAGAAACACAATTAAAAGATGACTGGAATGAAGGTTATGTTTACTTTGGTGCTTATTCAAAGATGAAAGATGCAGCTGGAAAATATTATGCAGTAGATGGTATTGATGAATCTTTGAAAGAAACTACTGGAGATAACGCAGGAAAAGTTCAAGCTATGAAAACAGTTAAATGGGATTGGGAAATTGAAGGATTTAATGGTTATTTCTATACAATGGATAGCCAAGTAGTAAATAATGCTAAACATCCATACACAGCTTGTTTGTTTGCACGTTATATTTTAGATCCTGATTTCTACACTCAAACTATTTATAGTAGCACAACTCCAAATAAAGATGGTTCTAAAGGTAATCAATATGGTTATTATTATCCAGGTACTTCCTCAAAAGTTTCTGTAAATGATAATGACTGGACAAAAGATAAATGGAAAGAAGTTTCTTTAGTAGAATCTTATAGTTATTTAAAAGACGTAAGAAGTACGAAAGTTGCTTATATTAATTCATTAATTAAATAATTAGTTAATATTTGATTCATTTAATTGAGAGGATATAACGTCCTCTCAATTATCATATAATTTGATGAAAGGAACATTTTATGTATAATTGCAGTGTTGAAAATGCCAAAACAAATGGCTTTCTTAAAAAAATGAGGAAGTTTTTGAATTCCATTAAGAATTTCTTTTCGAAACCATCAAATATTATCTTATTTTTCTTTGCAATTTTTCTAACAATAATGGTAATTTATCCTTTGATTCAATTGGTTATTAATACCTTCATCGTTCAAGGACCTTTTGAAGCGGATATGTTGAGTGAGGAATGGGATAAAAATATTGTCAAAGGACAATTTACATTATTAGAATGGCCGTCCTTATTATTTCCTCGATCAATGGAATTAAAATCCTATTCAGTTTCTAGTTTTTGGAAACCATTAGGAAATTCAATTTTAATGTCATTAATTGCCTGTACAATTGCAGTTTTGTTTGGTGGCTCGTTAGCATGGTTAATCACTCGTTCAAATATGCCATGTAAAAAATTCATTTCGACAGTCTTTATTTTCCCTTATATTATGCCTTCATGGTCCATTGCAATGTTTTGGGAAAACTTTTTTAAAAACTCAAGTGTTGTTGCTTCACCAGGAATTGGTATGCTACAAAGTTTAACAGGTATTTGTGTACCTGAATGGTTAGTATATGGGATGATTCCTACGGCTTTAACTTTAGGAATTCACTATGCACCATTTGCTTATATTTTAATAGGTGGTATTTTAAGAAATATGGATGCGAACTTAGAGGAAGCAGCCACAATCTTAAAAACATCAAGATGGAGAATTTTAACTAGAATTACTTTGCCAATCGTTGCACCAGCAATGATCTCTACCATTTTATTAGTATTTTCTAGTTCATTATCGACATTCACAGTGCCAGAAAAATTGAAATTTAAAGCGATTTCCATTTCATTAAGAAGTGCCTTATCGACGGTTGGTTTCCATGGTTTTGGTTATGTTATGGCGGTAGTTTTATTAATCTTTAGTGTGTTGATTTTGTCTTTAAATAACTGGTTTACAAAAAGTAGAAGAAATTTTACTACTGTTTCAGGTAAATCTGGTCAAGTTTCAAAAACAAATCTTCGAAAAGGTAGATGGCCAATTGCAATCTTGGTAATTATTTTAGTCACTTTCTTTGCTATTGTTCCACTCATTTCCTTTATTTTAGAGAGTTTAGAAGAAAATTCAGGCGATTTGTCTTCAATTACTTTAAAGTATTGGTTCTCTAAAGAAGATTTTGATGCTTTTGTATCGACGAAAGATTTTTCTACTAAAGGTGTCTTTTTTAACAAGACGATTTGGCAGTCTTTTGGAAGAAGTGTTATTTTAGCAACCATTGTTGCTCTTCTTGCTGGAACATTTGGTATTTTAATTGGTTATGCTGTAAGTAAAAATAGAAGAGGAAGACTTTCTAATTATGTATCTAGCGTTGCCTTTTTACCTTATTTAATTCCTGCTTTAAGTTTTAGTGCTGTATTCTATGCTTTAATTAAAATACCTTCTTTATCCTTCTTAGACGTTTCTGTAACACAAAAACAAACTTCTGCAGTAGCGATTTGTGTCATTGTTGGTTGTGTAAAATTCTTGCCATTTGCAAGTAGAAGTGGTACGAATGCAATGCTTCAACTTTCTGGTGAAATCGAAGAAGCAGCCATTATTACAGGTTGTCCATGGTGGAAGAGAATGACAAAAATACTATTCCCAATACAGAAATCTAGTTTTATTAGTGGTTATTTACTTCCATTTATTTCTTGTATGAGAGAATATACATTATTCATTTTAATTACATCACAAGTAACTTTAATCACGAATACATTACAATATTTTACAACCAATGGTCTAGGACAATTAAGTAATGCAATTAATTTGTTAATTGTTGTGTTTGTAATTGTAGCAAACTTCCTTGTAAATGGACTGACAGGTGCATCAATTGATAAAGGAATAGGAGGATAATCAGTTATGCCAAGAATTGAATTAATAAATGTGACAAAACGTTGGGGAAATTTCGTAGCTGTTAATCATTTAAATATGGTTATTGAAGATCGTGAGTTTATTACTTTACTTGGACCTTCTGGTTGCGGTAAAACAACAACTTTACGAATGATAGCAGGACTTGAAACACCAACTGAAGGAAAAATTATCATTGGTGATAAAGTGGTTTTTGATTCAGAAAATGGAATTAATTTATCACCAGCTAAAAGAGATATTGGATTTTTATTTCAAAACTATGCATTATGGCCACATATGACCGTTTATAAAAATATTACTTTTGGACTTGAAAATTTAAAATGGCCAAAAGATCAAATTGAGCAACGTGCCAATGAAGTTATGGATATGTTAAAAATTAGAAAATTCAGTGGACGTTATCCAGCTGAATTATCTGGTGGGCAACAACAACGTGTTGCCATTGCTCGAACATTAGCGCCACGTCCTACAATTTTATTTATGGATGAACCTTTAAGTAATCTTGATGCAAAACTACGTGGAGAAATGAGAACAGAATTAAAACGTTTACATTCCGATACGAATTCTACATTTGTTTATGTTACGCATGATCAACTAGAAGCAATGACCCTTGCTACACGTATTTGCTTGATTGAGACAGGTGACTTACAACAATATGACCCACCACTAACTGTTTACAATCGTCCTACGAATTTATTTGTTGCAGATTTCGTTGGCAATCCTACAATGAATTTTATCAATGCTAAAGCGAAAAAAGTTGCATCTGATCAAGTAGAATTAGATTTTTTAGGAATCAAAGCTTTATATAAAGGGGAAAGTGATTTTGACTTAGCAGATGAAGATGTCATCATCGGTATTCGTCCTGAATTCTTACCAATTCATGAAAAGGGAAAGATTCAGGGTACTGCTTATTCTACTTTACCATCTGGAATGGAAACAACCGTAAAAATTAGTGTTGGTGGAGAAATACTATCTGCCGTAGTATTTGGTTCTATTGATTATAAATTAGATGAAGTTATTCACTTTGATATTCATGGAAAAGGTATTATTCTATTTGATCCAAAAACAAAGAAAAATATTTCTTTAGGTTCAGTTGAAGTTATTCAATAATCTTTTTAAGGATTGTAAGTGTATCTTACAATCCTTTTATAAATGAAGAGGTGGTAGAATGAAAATAAAAAATAAACAAAAACAAGAATACATTGACGATTATTTAAGAATGGAAAAGTTAAATAAAAGGAAAAAAAGAGAAGAACTTGATAAAATAGCAAAACCTTCTTTAATAAAAAGATATTTTTCTGCAGCACTTGATGGAGTTTTCATTTTTATAGTGTCTTTGTTAATGATGACTTTATTTTATAAAACTTTATTTAAACCCTTAGGGTATTATGATTATGTACAAGAAGCACGAAATGTTTTAATAGAATCTAATCTTTATCAGCAAACTCAATATGATGAATTAGTCACTATCGAATATGATGCAGAAATCTATGATCAAAGAATAAAAGATTATTATCAAAACGATTCATATGCCTTATCCAAGGAAAAACTTGAAGAGTATAATAACGCAAAAATTGAATCAAAACTCTATCAATATAACAAAAATAATGAATTGGTTTTAGTCGATAATGTAGATAATAATAAGGTCAAAGAATTCTTAACACAGCAATATAATAACGCCATTTCATTCTTAAAGACCAATAGTATGTATATATCCAATACGAATAAGTCCTTTATGGTAGTTTATTTAATGCTTTTATTGACATTATTTATTGTCACTTCTATTTTTTATTTATTTATACCTCTTTTGAGAAAAGATGGGGAATCCTTATCCCAAATCATTTTTAAGATTTGTCTTGTGGATAGAAGAGATAATTCAACTGTTAAACGTTGGCAAATTCTCGTGCGTTACTTAATCATTTTAGGTTTTGATTATTTATTAACGATGATTCTTTATGTTTATTTTGGTTCGTTTATGTTTTTACCACTATTAATCAGTATTTTTATGATTGGTTTTACAAAAACAAATTCGGGTCCTCAGGATTATTTATCAAATACTTATCTTACAACGAAAAGTAGAAGTGATTCTTTTGAAGTATTGAAATCAATTCAAAAAATGAAATAAGAAAGGTCTAAATAAAATGAATATTTTATTGACAAATGATGATGGATATACATCAAAAGGCTTACTTGAATTAAAAAAAATACTTCAAAAATATGGCGATGTCTATATGGTTGCCCCGAAAACTGTTCAAAGTGGAAAGGGTTGTGCTTTGACAACATTTATTGGCATATCAGCAGAAAAGGTAGATGATAAGACGTATATTGTAGAGGGAACACCAGTAGATTGTGTACAATTTGCTTCACTTGTATTTAAAGATATTTCTTTTGATTTAATTGTTTCAGGATGTAATAATGGTTATAATTTGTCCAATGATATTATGTATTCTGGAACTTGTGGAGCATGTTTCCAAGCATTAATTTTTAAGAAAAAAGCGATTGCTTTTTCTGCAGATAAATATGTGGAACCCTTACAATTAATCAAAGAAGGACCTAAGGTCCTCGATTATATTTTAAAAAATCATTTATTATCAAAAAGATACTATTTAAATGTTAATTTTCAAAACCCATCTTATGAAACTGCAAAAGGTATTTTAATCACAAAACCATTTATTCGTCATAGTTCATATAAGATTATTTCTTATGATCCAGAAAATAAATTTTATAAAATTGAACATCATCATGGCGATATTACTCATGATAATGAATATGATGTTAGCGCGGTATATAATGGTTATATTTCTATCACTCCGATGTCTATTACAACTTATAAACCTAGATATCGCTATCAAATCATAAATAAATTAAAAAGAACAAATATGTAAAAGAAAAAGCAATGGATAGTTTTATTTCGTTCATTGTTTTTTTGTCTTTTTTATATTATAATAATATGGGTGGTATGAATGGGAAATAATAAATTTAAAAATTTAATAAAAGATGCAACATTAGGTGTTGCAGATGCCCAATATGAATTAGGTCAGTGCTTTTTTAAAGGGGAAGATGTACGGCAAGATTATGCTAGAGCATCTTATTGGTTTATCAAAGCAGCAAACTCTAATCATTATGAATCCATGTATTACCTAGGAATTTGTTATAAAAATGGTTTTGGCGTGAAAAAAAATCCTGAAAAAGCATTGTATTATTTGCAAGAAGCAGCCAATGGTAATGTTGTTTTAGCTCAGTATACACTTGGTGCTATTTATTATCTTGGAGAAATCGGAAAAGTAAATTATGAAAAGGCTTTTACATGGTTTTTAAAAGCGGCTGAACAAGGCTTGATTGAAGCACAATACAACACGGCTATATGTTATGCAGATGGGACAGGTGTCAAACAAAATTATCAACAAGCTTTTTATTGGTATCAAGAAACTTGCAAAAGAAAATATCCAATGGGGCAGTATAGTTTAGGACGTTGTTATGAATTTGGGTTAGGAATTCCTACTTTTGATGAAATGGCTTTTTTTTGGTATCAAAGATCTGCTTTACAAGGATATAATGAAGCAATGTATTCACTAGCCTCTTGTTATGAAAGAGGTTTTGGAGTTGAAAAAGATGAAAATAAAGCAGGATATTGGTATAATAAAGCCTGTCAAAATGGTTTAGACAAAGCAAAAGAAATGGCTCAAATATACAAAAAAAATATTTTAGGTAAATATAAAAAGGTTGGATAAGATGGAAGAAAAATATCAAGATTTATACCAGTTAAAAGTATTAGACTATAATCGTTATGATTTATTAGCTCCACATGGAGTTTTAGATATTATGCAGGATATTTCTGGAAAGCATTGTAATACGTATGGAATGACTTTTGAAGAACTTTTATCACAAAATAAAATTTGGGTATTATTAAGAGTGAAATATAAGGTTTTTGAAAATATCAAACTATATTCAAAAGTACGTGTCACTACATGGCCGAAAAAGAAAGGACTTGTAGATTTTGATCGTGAAACACAAATTACTGATTTACAAGGGAATGTAATGATTAATGGTATTTCAAAATGGGTAATTCTGGATTCAAATACACGAAAAATTGTTCCTGCAAAATATATTGAATATAATGCTTTGATTCCCAATGATAGTTTATTTAATGACCGTTTTGACCGAATTAAAGACTTTAATATTGAGGGACTTCAACATTACCATCAACGTATTGAGTTTTGCGATGTTGATCATAATGGACATACCAATAATGCTAAATATGCATGTATTTTATTAAATGCTTTACGTTTAAAGGAGGACGAAGTAATCGACACATTTCAAATCGATTATGTTCATGAATCCCGTCTGGATGATACTTTAATGGTTTATTATTATAAGGAAAATAAAACTTATTTTGCTAAAGCAATCTGTCAAGAAACAAAAGCTACTATCTTTTTAGCCAAGATAGACTTAAAAGATTAAAATCATATCAGAGAAACTTTATGTTTGTGATATCCAATAATCACAAACATTTTTTATTATATAAAAAACGCCCGATAAAAACATACTAAATATACTATTTAAATATCCTTTAATAAGAAGAAACGTTATAAGTATTATAACAAAGCTATATTCAAAAGGCAAGAAAATAAAGTTTGCTAGTTTTTCAAAAAACTCTTCACATTTAAAATTACATGCAATATATTTTTAGTAAAAGGAGAGAAAAATATGAAACACAATGAAAACGAAAATAAAAAAGATTTAAAAAAGCCTTTAATCTTAGCTGGTATGGCTTTGTTGTTAACTCTAATTGGCGTTACGGGTGCATCAACATATGCTAAATATGTGACTTCGCAAGAAGTTCCTTCACAACAAGCAACGGTTGCAAAATGGGGCTATGTAGTTACTGTAAATACAGATAATTTATTTGGAACAAACTATGCTAAAGATGGTGAGACAACAAATGCTGTTGTCAATAAGGATGGAACGATTATTGTTTCCTCTACTGCAGATACAAATGTAATTGCACCAGGTGCAACAGGTAGTATGAGCATTACGATTAATGGTTCTGCAGAAGTTTTATCTAAACTATCTTTTACTTACGATAATGTTAAAGATATTTCTGTTGATTATGTAAAGGATGGACAAACAATGACTTATTCACCCATTCAATGGTCATTAGCAAAAGGTGAAACTAAGTTGGTAACCGATGCTACCTTAAAGAGTGCGCTTGATAAATTAGTAGAACAATCTACATATATTGATGCTGGGACATCTATGAGTGATACATATATTTTATCTTATTCATGGCCATTTTTTACTTTAGAAGAAAATGATAAGCATGATACAGCTTTGGGTCTATTAGCTGCAGGTGAAACTGTTGATGGCTACACAAAAGTTTCAAACGAAGTTCAATTGGCTTTAAAAGTTCAACTTGAACAGGTACAAACGAAAGAGTAATTATTGAAAATTAAAAAAGTATAAAATGCGATGTATCCAATTTTTAGATACATCGCTCATTTTAAGTGTGTAGAAAGGCAAAGAATATGTATAATAAACAGTTTACAATTGATAATCGTTCTAAAACATCTAAAATTAGTAAAAGGTATTATCCAGTTTTTGATAATGAAAATAAAATTTTAGTTGGGATTAATAAAAAATCAATTTGTGATCTTAATAATTTGAAGATTGCTCTTTTTTCACATTTTGAAAAGCAAAAAAATAGTCAAAATAAAAATGTTAAAGTTCGTGTATACACATCAAAATATGGTGAATTTAGGTTTTATAATGGTTTATTATACTTAGATAGTCAAAATATTGGAGCAATTAAAAAGAAACAAGATAAAAAAGGTATTGGTATTCTTTTAATGAGTATCTTATTACTTTTATTAACTTTTGCCATCATTATGATGATTGAAGTACCAGATAGAAGTAATCAGTTTACAATTAAGTTTTATGATAATCAAACAGAATGGGAAGATGAAAAGAAAATTGGTATATTTCCATCTACGATTCAGCCAGGTAGTGAGGGGAATTATTCTTTTAGTATCAAGAATACTGAAAATGTAGAAGTGGAGTATTATTTTTCCATCAGTGAAGTTTACAATCAGCAAATCATTACAAATTTTCCGATGAAATATCGTTTAAAAATAAATAATTTATATGTTGGTGATTCTAAAGAATGGCTAGATGGTTCAAAATTAAAATTTGATCAATTGATAATTTCATCTCGTTCAAAGGATATTTTTACACTGGAATGGAAATGGCCCTATGCAGTTAATGATACAACAGATACTTTTTTTGGAATTGAAAATGGTGAATACGCACTTATTTTAAAAATGACTGCTCAATATCATTAGGAGATGAATCGATGGAAGAAAATAAGGAAAATCAAGAAGAATTGCTTGATAATACAGTAGAAGAGAATCATATCCATTCAGAAGTGATGGAAAAAGAAGTAGATAAAAATAAGAAAAAACATACCTTGAATATCGTAAAAAAAGTATTGGATGGAATTCTTCTTGGAATTTTTACTGTTTTAATAGTACTTGTTGGTTCTATCGCTATTCAAAAATATATAATGAAAAAGCCAGTAGCTACTTTGTTTGGATATTCATCTTATGTGGTTGTAACGGAAAGTATGCAAGGAACCATTGATGCGGGTGATTTGATCATTGTTAAAGATACCGATGATTATCAAATTGGAGATATTATTACTTTTTTTGAAGAAGGTCGGATAAATACGACGCCAATTACACATCGCATTGTTGGATATAGTGGAGATGAATTTATCACGAAAGGTGATGCTAATAATAGCAAAGATAGTTTTACTGTTTCTCAAAATGACATTATAGGAGAAGTCGTGAAAGTTGTACCAAACGTTGGTATTTTTGTCGATTGGTTAAAAAATGGTGCAGGATTTGTATATATAATATTGTTTTTCATCATTATTGGTATCATGGGTTATATTATTAAAAAAGTTTAAAGGAAATAAGTAAGCATGAAAAAAAATCAAATATTCATTACATTTATAAATAATCACAAACAATCTGTAAAAATATTGACTCTTTTTCTCGTGTTTGTTATTACTTGTGGCTTTTTATTTAGTGCTTTTATATCCTTTTCAAGTTACAAAGATAGTTTTCAAACAAATAATCAATCTAAAGTTTCTTTAGCGATTGTTCAATATCATCGCGGACGATTAGTTCGTACATCTGTTAACAATGAAGTTTATGAATATGCACTAACGGATCAAGATGATGCGAATACAACCTTTATGTTTGATGATATTCAACCAAAAGACATCATTGATTATTACTTTTATTTAGATTCGTTCAATGATCTTTATAAAAATGAAGTAATGCTTAAAATAACGATGAATGTAAGTGTTTATTTAAAAAGATTAAAAGAAGAGGTTAATAATGAGAATTCAAAATCTTATTTTGTAGTCGGTAACACCTATATGGTTGGCGATGATTTCAATGATCAAACAGACATGAAAAATGCTAATTTAACTTTTTTTTATTCTAAAAGTAATTATGTGACTTTTGATAAATCCGATTATTATTCCATGCCACGTGATTACGCTATGGATAATCAATCTTTAACGGATGAGCAATATAAAGAAGGGAATCGCTTAGCTGTCTTTCAAACCAATAATGAAAATGGAGTTTGGCATAAAACAGGATTTTATTTTAATCCTAAGGAACAAAATATACAAAAATCTTATTTATTAAAAATTACTTTGCCTGAACAAAACGAGTCATCAGAAAACTATGTTAATGGACGTTTATTCATTGATATATCGATTGATGCACAACAAGTTCAGTCGTAAAGGATTTTGAATGATTGAAAGGGTAATAAAATGAAAAAAAAGTCCAAAAAAATATTGACCTTAATATGTTTATTCTTAACAGCATGTTTTGTTGTTTTTTTTGGAATGAATTCATTTGCTAAATATCAAATAAGTATAAAAGATATTTTAATTGGAAAATATGTTGATTTTTGTTTATCCCATGACGGAGATGGGCAAACGGCTATTTTGCAAGAAACCGAAAGCGATCATTACAATTATGAAAGTTTTATAACGCTTTCAGTCATTAATGTAAAGGATGGTAAAACTTCAAAAAGAGCAATTCAATATGATTTAAGAACACCGACTGTCACTGAAATGAATACGAAGTGTTCTATTGATCATTCAAAAAGTTGTATTTATGATTCTTGGGGTATTGAATATCCTTTAACGACAACGAGCGACTATTATGATGTTGAAATGGTAAAAGATAATGGAGATTCTTTGTCCTCCTCCATAGAAGATCAAAATTATAAAAATGATAGAACAACTTTTGAAGAAAATGTCATTAAGGAAGTAAAAGTAAATTTGAAAATTAAACGTCTAAAAAAGTCAAAAAGCGGTAAGGATGTAGAACCTTTTAAAGATAAAATTGAAACGATTTCTATTATTTTAACGACCAGTATTCCATATATTGATATACAAGTTTTCGAGATAAAAGTGACAAGTAGTTTAGTCATTATGAATCCAACGATTCAAGATTATTTTGGATTTGAAGATATTTCGGTGAATGTAAAAACAGCAAAAAATTATATCTATCATCAACAAGAAACATCTTATCCAGTGAAAGTACAATTTGATTTAGAAGGTGTGGTTTATTTCGATTATGAGCGTTTTCGACTTTCTGTTGAAAACAATTTAATGGAATTAAATTCTGCAAATGAATATGTAAAAGGGTATTATTTAGTCAAAGAAAACGGACAAATTAAAAGTATTATTTTATTTATACCACCAGGAAGTACATTAGATTGTCATTTTTATGTATTTCAAGAAGCAAAAATACAGACAAATGTTCATTTTCAATTCGATATTATTGTAGATTATACATCTTTTTTAGCAGGTGTAAGTAATGGAATGGTTTATCAATATCAATAAGGAAAATTTATTGGTGTCTAGCTAGTGCATAGCTAAAAAAGCGAAGAAAGGATAAATGAATTAATGGTTATCATGATTCATTAAAGGGTAAAAGTATGAGAAAGAAAAATTTCAAAAAAATAGGTGTTCTTATTTTATCTTTCATAAGTCTTTTTGTTGTCTTTTTTGGAATTTGTAACATTTCAAATACAAAAGCAGAGCCTTCTATTACTGTCGATAATTCATCAGGAATAAGTATTTACGTCAGTGGTCAATATGTTGAAAAGTTGGATAGTGGAACTTATTTTATTTCAAAAAAATCCGATGTTACATTATCAGCTATCAATGAATATAAAATATTTAAATCATTTCAGGTAACGATAGACGGAGTAAGTACGACTTATGATATGCCAGTAGTAACCTTAAATCTAAATGCTGATTCTAAAGTTCATGTTGAAGTAGATTCTGTTGCAGCTACTAGCCAAGATAAAGGCTTATCTTTTTCAGATCCTTATATCTTAAGTACGGATAATGACTTTATTGCTTTAGAAAATATTTTAAATGGTACGGCTACAAATAGTGAATTTAACTCGGATCTTTTTTCTTTTGCTAGTCTTAAAGAAGCACAAGAGACATTGCGTTATGCCTATTTTAAAATAACTAATGATTTACTGATTGATAGAAATGAATATTATGGTTTAGGTAGTCATCTTATTCCTTTTCAAGGATGTATAGATTTTAATGACCACAATATTTCATTAAACATATATAATTCGAATTATGCAACTTCTTTTAATAATACGAATGAAGTTTTTAATTCGGGTTTTTTTGGAACAATAATGGGTGATGACAGCTATTTACATCCGTGTATTATTCGGAATTTAAATGTAAAAGGATCAATTAGTTATTTACCAGATGATGAAAGCACATCGAATAATACGATGAATATTGGGGGTGTTGCAGGAAAAGTATCGAATAATGTTTTATTTGAAAATATTATTTCTAGCGTTTCCATTTCTATTTTTGATAATTGTAATATTAATGCAGGAGGATTATTTGGATGTTTAAACACCTCTATTGATTCATGGTCAAATCTATCTTATGCAGGTATACATAGTACGATTAATGCCATTACAAATGGAGAAAAAGCTTTTGTGAATGTTGGTGGTTTAGCAGGTTTAATTGAAAATGCTTATTGTAAATCTTATGAAGATCAAAGTTTTTCGGCTACTTATATTGGAAATTCTTTAAATGCCTCTTCTGGTAATAGTAGTGTCGGAGGAATCATTGGAAAAATCAATCACTCTATAACATTAGAGTATTTATTTGAAAATTTTTTGCTCCATCCAGAAAACTCCATGATTATTTCTTCCATTATCAATAATACTTCTGGTTCAGAAGCAAATTATGCTAGTGCATCTAGTGGAATTGGAAGTATACAATGTAGTAGCGGAAATATTCGATTTAGTCCAATAGTATTTAAGAAAAATGAACACACAACTAAACAAACGGATGTACTAGTAACGGCTTCTACTTCTTCTGCTTATTCTTATGGGAATGTATATGCAGGAGGCATTGTTGGTTATATCGATGATACGACTGCCAATAATGTATATTTTGATAATGATTTGAATTTAGAAGAAATCACAATTTTTGAAATGAATGTAGAAATCAATGCAATTCAAAATGGATATAATCAGGCATATGCAGGTGGAATTTTTGGTTATAATGCTTTTCAATTTCTATCGACAAGCGATAAAGTAATGTTAAATTTAAATCATCAAGAGACAAAAATAAATATCAATGCGGTTCAAAGTTCTTTAAGTTCTTCTGTTTCAAGTGGATCGATTCAACCTGTAAGTGCTGGTTATTATACTGCAGTTTTAACACCAAATAGTTCTATTCAAAATCTGGAATTAACCATCTTTAATAGTTCAGTTAGTGCTAAACGTGAGGTTTCATCTAAAACGATTGGACCCGTATATGCAGGAAGTTTAGCGGGTATAGCTACGGGTAACAACAAGGCAAATGAGCAACTTAAAAATATAACTATTAATTTAGTTGATTCCTCTATACATGCGCTTGAATTGTCTTATAATGCTTTAAAATTAACCAATAATTATGATACATTATGTGAAAATAACCTTGGAGCAGGAGGCTTTATAGGGTATTTGAAAAATTATGGTAACAGTCAAGGTATGAATGTCACCTCAAATATAGCCCCAATTTATCCAGGTATTGAAAATATTCAAGTAAATATAACTTTAAACCAGCGAAATGAAGAAGATGCCATTATACAAGGAATTCAAAATGCCATTTCAGGGGATGGAGATAATCATACAGAAGGATATGTGGGAGGAATTATTGGCTATTGTCGAAATTCTTATTTAAAGAATGTGAATATAGCATCGACTAATTCAAAAAAAGCTTTAATTACCTTAAATTTAACAAATAATCCAAATACAGCCGCCATTGGTGGACTCGTTGGAAACACTTATTTAAAAGAAAATTTTTCATTAGATGGCGGAATGGTAGAAAATATTCGTGTATATGGTAATGCATATTATGATGGAACTTCTGATGATTATGATTTATTTGTTGGGGGTGCTATAGGGGTTTTAGGCCTTTATGGTTCTAATGCCATCTTAAAAGATGTTTTCGTTTTGCATTCTACGATTGAATCTTTTGGAGATAATAATATGATTACGTATGCTGGAGGTATTGCAGGTGGTGTTTGGTGGAGTGGTACAGGAAAAGTCTATAATTGTGGTGTTATCAACAGTGAAATTTATTCTCATTCCATCTTTCATGATGCCTATGCAAGTGGAATCGTATCTTTGATTCAAGATAATACAACGATTGATTCTTGTTTTGTTTTGGATACATTCATTTTTGCAGAAGCTTCTACGGTGAATAGAAGAAATGCATATGTGGCAGGAATTTCTTCACGAGTAAGAAATGTTATGAATTCATCTACGACTTTAAAAATAACGAACTGTATTTCTAATGCGACATTATTTGCCAAATCCAATGCTTTTGTTGCAGGAATAATGATTAAAAGTGATAATGATAATTCTTTTACAGTTTCAAATTGTTATTTTGATCCATTTCATTTACCAAATGTTGAAGAAGGTTCAAATTTAAGCGACTTAAGAGCCATTCTTTTAACCACAAAAGTGGTTGATAGTACAGGAGTTTATCCATTATCTATTTATAATCCAAATGATAATTTCTATTCGTCTTTAAGTGTTAATGATGATGACCGATATAGTATATATTCCTATGTTCCATCATCCATATCTTCTTATTCATTATCGATATCTTTAACAGATGAATCGATAGCTTCCATTCATTCTTTCAATGAAGTAAATAGAATGAATAGTATCGATAGTGGAACGACATTTGCTAATTTAGAAATATATATACCCCATTTAAATAAAAATTATACGATTTGTTCTTATCCAATTTATGTTAATGATGTAATAAGTAGTGAATTTTCAACTATAAATGAAAAAGATGGAGTGAAAGTATCGAAGGACAACACTGAAACAGACATTATTCAAAATGGATACTATCTTTCTTTAGATGGTACGGATGAGTATATAAAAGTAGAAGTGGGCCATCCATTATTAGTTCAAAATGTCATCGTTCAATTTAAAGAGGATTTGAATTTTTCAAATATTGAATTCTATAATCCGCTTGTTTTTGATAATGAAGATTTAGCTACTCGAATAAATAATATAAAAAATTCTAAAGGAAATAAAACAAATATAACACAATTTTTAGGTCTAATTGATATAGATTATTTTTCTGATTCAATTATTTTACGTCCTAATATGGATTTAGAGGACCATGTGATTTTATTATTAGTAATAGGAAATAAAAATCTGATTTTAGATTATATTCCAAATTATGTAACTTCCATTGAAATTTCTCCTTCAGTAAACACTCCATATCTTGCAAAATTAGCCAATAATTATTACATTTATGCAGAAGGGGATACGGTTAATTTTGAAGCTAAATTAAACTATAAATATCCATCATCTTCTTTAGATAAAAAGGTACAATTCAGTGGTACTTCTTCCTATGCGAATATTTATTCTAATGGTCGAGTTATTATCCATGATGATGCGGCAGGTCAAACCATCGACGTAATTTGTAATTATATTGGTACACGTAAAGAATCTTCCATCAGTGCTGCAAAAGCAACGATTGAAGTTAGAAATTCCATAGAGATTACAACAGAACTTTTAGGATCCTCTTTTACATCATTGCGTAAAGCAGTACATGAAACAGAGTTTGAATTTGCAATAACTCCAAGTGCAGGCTATGGATTTAATCCAGATTTACTTGAAATTACGATAGGAACGAAAACATTTTCTTTAGCCAATTTACTTGGGTATGACAAAAATCAAGATATTGCCCTTGGTACGATAAGTGTAGATGGACAAAATTTTGATTATTCCTACTTCTATAAGACAGGTACTTATACCATTATTATTCCTAAAGAAGCTCTGGTGGATACATCGATAAAAAACATTCATATTAAAGTGGTTTTCCCAAATATTTATAACTTAGTATTTGATAAAGGTGGAGCCTATGTTCAGTCCAATGATCGATATTTTATTTATACTTTAAAAACAGGAACTATTTTAGATGAAGATTTGTATGTTAATATTCAAAAAAATATATATATTTCTAAATTTGGTTATGAACTAAAAGGATACTATTTGACAGATAAAGCCATTTCATTGGATACTTATGGAGAAGAATTTTATGATATCTGTCATCCTTTCGATGGAATCTATCGTAAGATTAATGGTCCAATGCATTTTTATGCTAGATGGACATATGATGTGGCTGTGGAAGCACCTGCAGGAATTAAAGTAAAATCAAGTTTTCCTTTGGGACTTTTAGAAGAAAATGTGAACGGACAAACGCAGTTAATACCGATTCATACGAATAATAGTTTTTCTTTTACGATTACGAAAGAAAATCGTTTTGCAGGTAAACCAGATTTTCAAGTTTTCATTCTTCACGAAGATATGACTTTTAAAGAAATAACTTCTTATTGTCAATATAATCCAATTACAATGGGGTATGACATCGATCCTAACGTGCTCGATGGGATGATATTCATTAAAGTATTTTCTGATAATTTAATCTTTAATAATGGGGAAGTCTCGGATACTAATATTATGAATAATGATGTATATGAAGATGGTGTATATACTTTACAATATTCAATTAATTATGCAGAAAATGGTGTGAAATTATCCGAAGCTGCTTTCGTCAACAATATTACTTTTACTTTTGAAAACGAACTTCCAGAAAATACTTCTATACGTTTATATCGACAGGTAAATCAAAAGCCTATCGATGTTGGCGAATATGTATTGAACACGGCATTAAAAACAATTCAAATTTCTGATTTTAAAAACATCTACACTTCATCTGCAATGTATACCTGTAAAGATGATGAAAGTATGTTCAATGGATTTACGCTGGATTCTATTATCTTTTCAGAAACGTATTATTTAGTCATTACACCACCTTTATTTTACACGTCCTTAGAAATGGATACTTTCCATACAAAAGTAAGGGTTAATGCCCAATATAATGATGATGTAAACACTCTATTTTATGGAAAAGAATCTGAAAAATTTATTCAATCTAACAATAGACCTATAGACTTATACCAAAATGCAATGGTAGATTATTCAATTTATAAAGGCTATCAATTGACTGTCACAATGGAGAATCATTTATTAACATTCCAATTACTTGAACCAATTGAAACACAAATAGAGGATATTCGACATAAGTATCGAAATTATCTATGGAGAATTGAATGTAGCTCATTGCAAGAAAGTGATTTAGAATTATTGGATAATACTTTTTCAAATTTTGTATGTAAGACAAGTGATGCCCTTTATTATTTAGCAACAAGTGGTCAAACTTTAGATGTTTTTGATATTCTTCAAAAAGGGTATTCTATTAGCTTACTTGAAGTAAACAATCCTCAAGTTCCAGGTTCAGAAATTGTCTTATGGAATTTGAATGAAATATAAGGTGGTGCTCATATGGATAAAATATTTATAATAAATTTTATTTTAGAATGGAGTTTATCATTAAAAATAATATTACTTATTTTCGTTTTACTTATTTTCATTTTAGCAGTAACTTTATTATTCTATCAAATCCTTAAAAAAGAAAATGTTTATTTAGATTTTTCTATAGAAAGTAAAACAAAAGATAAAGATTTTTCATTGATGAGAAGAAAAAGAATAATTGTTTTAACCAATCAAATCGAAAGTTATAGAAAGTGTAAAGTTCATCTATTACCTTTAGAGGATGAAAGTGTAAAATATGTTCTTTATAAAAAGAAAAAGAATTAATGAATAATCAAAATAAACTTAACAAAAAAAAGGTTTTCAAAAACCTTTTTTTACTTAATTAGCAAAAGAAATCATAACTTCTTCAAAATTTTTCACTTTTTTTCGGAAATGAAGATGAGGAATTATCATTAAATAATGATTATCTTCTTTCTGAACAAAAATCGAAAAAGTACGTTTAGAATAATAAAAAGAAGACACTTTAATATATTTTAATGCACTTGGCATGGATAAATGTAAACTAAATGATTGAAAAGAAACAGGTTCAAAACCAAGAATTCCTTCTATATAAATTCGAGCATACAAAGCATTTTCAGCTGCAAGATGAGCTTGATTTCCTTCTGGATAAGCTTCAATAGCGTAAGGAACATGATCTTTTAATAGACGATTTTCACTATATTTTAGCAAAATGTCATAAGCTAAATCGGGTTGATGAGCATTAAAAATTCCTCGAATAGCCATTAAAGTAATTCTATCCCAATAAGTATCACAATTATCAATCGTTTTAAAGCCATTTTCAGTATATAAGTCATCACTCATAATAGTTTGAATAATCTGTTCACTATGTTCGTATATTCCCATGATTAAAGGATAAACAATATGACTTCGTTGATGGGTTTCCTCTTTGCAGTAATAACAAAAATGATCATCATAAAAATAGGAATTGATATTTTTCTTTAATTGAGATGCGATCGTTTCATAATCGTTTTCAATACCCAGTTCACTAAAAAGTTTACTAGCCATCAACAACGCTTGATAAAAAATAGAATTTGTAGCCAAATTACAATTTCCAGATTCAAAACGATTTTCGAGTTCATCACTATCGGATTCAATTAGACCATCACTATTTTTTTTACTTAATGAATATTGGATACACCATTGAATCGGTTTTATAAAGTGTTTTGCTAATTTTTTATCACCATAAGTTAGTAAAAAACGAGTTAAACCATAAACGTACATGGCAGCATCTCCACGATCTTTTGCTCCATTCCAATAATCTTCACCCTCAGCGATAATTGAACAAACTAATGGCTGATTACGATACATATATTTTTCATATTGTTGAAAACAATTGATCATTGCTTGATTGGCAATATTATAATTTAAATATCCAAAAAATGGGCTAGCGTATTCACATTGGTCATTATTCCAAGTTGCTGCATAATAATTACCTCCACCTGGAGAATGCATTAAGCCGTTTTTAGTTAAAAAGATAGATTCACTGGCTCTAATTTTAGCAAAATAAAATAAAGTATCGATGATTTCATTTCCTGTGGATAATTGACAAAGCGTATCCATATTCATTAAAAATAAATTTCGATCTAATAAAGCATTTGCAGATAAATGTTTTTTATTTTTAATGATTTCATCGTCATATTGACAACTGATTGATAAATAAAAAATGAAAGTATCTCCTGGTTTTAATACTTTTACTAAAGAGGTAAGACGCGTAGTCGTTTTACTATTATATAAATCAAATTCAATATGATAAGGTCTTTCATAGTAATCCTCTTTATCACAATCAATTCGTGATAAAGGACAATTTATTTCAATTCTTTGGACTTTATGACTCGTGTTTTGTATGGTAAACAAAGTTACCACTCCAGGAAAACGAGGAACAATAATCTTCCGACTAATTTTAATATTTCTTATTTTGCTATCTATTTTAATGATTCCATTTAAAGATACAGATTGTAATTTTTCATTTTCTTGGCAATCATTAATAATTAAGTCGATAGGATTTTTTATTCTACAAGAAAAAGAACCACGCGTATCATTATTCTTTCTACGGAAGGATGGAAAAACAATATGGTAAGAGTGAATAAAATTTTTCTTTTCATCTGCTCCATAAGATAAGATTAATGAAGAATGCAGTCCACTCATTTCGATATGGTCATAATAAGGAAGAACTTTCGAATCGGCTTTAAAATAAACCTCCTTTTTTCCTTTAATCAGTTTATGTTTATTTATTTCACTAACATTGCTGTTTTTAATTACATAGTTTTCAAAAATCGGATAAGGCGTTAATTTGTATTCCATTGATTTATCCTCACTTTTATAATTAAATTATAACTTATTCTTGCAGGAATAACAATAAATTATCTTTATAAAAGCATTTTTAAAACTTATAAAATGAGTACGATTTATATTCAATCAAATTTTTATATCTTTATATATTCTTTTTTATAGATCCTTAAATAATAAAAAAATTTATTCTTTGTAATATTTAATGTGTTCAAAGCCTGTTTAAGGGTGATTTCTCTTTTGATATATAAAAAGGCAATATGACAATATTTTTCCGATAATTCTTTTTTGGGTCTACCAAATTTGATTCCTTTGGCTTTGGCGATAGCAATTCCTTCTGATTGTCTTATTCGGATATTGTTTCTTTCATTTTCCGATACAAAAGATAAAATTTGTAAAACAATATCTGAAATAAATCTTCCAATAAGACCATTTTCATTGCTTCTGGTATCTAAAATAGGCATGTCCAAAACTAAAATATTTGCATTTATACTATTGGTAATTCGACTCCACTCTTCAATGATAGCATCATAACTCCTACCTAGACGGTCAATACTTTTGATAACGATAAGATCACCTTTCTTTACTTTTCGTATCAGTTTGCAATATTCTTTCCTTTCAAAATCTTTACCGCTCTTTTTGTCACTAAATATATTTTTATAATCAATTCCAAATTTTAAGAAATCTTCAATTTGTCTGTCTAAGTTTTGATCTTTTGATGACACTCTTGCATATCCATAAATCATTTTATTTTTCCTCCTTAATCCAATTATGAACAGATATTTTTAAACAAATTTTGACATTTATTGCCAAAAATGCGCCAAAAACAAAAATGATTTCAAATTGTACACTTATTTAAACCTAAATTTTATTGACAAGAATTGTTTTTTATCATAGAATTATGCTCGAGAAGAAAGTATAATTGATTCTTTTTGCTTGTTTTTTGCATATATTTGTTTAAGTGTACTTTATCAAACCTAAAAGGCTTGATTTTAGTATAAATGATAACCACTTTATCATTAAAATTGTGTTTCATATACAAATCTCTACGATGACCTCTTGTGTACGCCAGACACTTAGTGGAAGAGGTCAAATCGATTTGTTTGGGAGGAAAATCATGAAAGGAATGGCGATCATTGTTTTTGCTATTATAGCGCTTATTTTGTTTTTCGTTTTTGTAAAACAATGCAAGGTTTTATCCAAAAAGGTGAAGAAATTAAAACTTTTAGATGACTATAAAAATTGTGATAACGATCATTTTATACTTTTAATTGATGATAAGGAAAGTAAAGGTGATAATCATGACATTTAATGTAGCATTTATGCTTCTTTTGATTAGTTTTCTAGTTTTATTTTTAATGGCACTTGTTTTATGGATAATTGAATCGTGCTTGGATCACAAATACCACCAATTACTTTCTATAAACAAAAAAGTAGTTCTTATGCATAAAGATGAAAATAATGCAGATAGAATGGTTTTAAAATTAAATAAAGAAAAAGTAAATTTGTTTGAAGCATTAGAAAGATAGGTTGAAATTGTTAATTCCTAAATAACAATGGAAATAAAAAAATGAATATGAAATCATCCTAAAAATAAATTTATTTTTAATGGTTTTATAGAATGATTGATTTCTTTGTCAACGAAAGGTAAGGGGGGGAAGATAGGAAGATATTTTTAAAATTATATCTTTTATGAATTTATTAATCAATAAAGTTACAAAAAGGAGAAAAATTTAATTTATGAGAGAAAAATTAAAAAGAGCTTTTACAATAACTGAATTAGTCATTGTCATCGCTGTGATTGCCGTTTTAGCAGCAGTTTTGATTCCAACATTTTCAAATGTTGTCGAATCATCTAAAAAATCACATGATACTCAATATGTGAAAGAATTAAATATTGCATTAAATAATTACACTGTTGAAAATAATGGTGTAGCACCAAATGATTATGAAGAATTAATGCTTGCATTAGCGGATGCAGGTTTAACAGATGGTTCAAACCCATTTTTATTAGCGACGAAACTAAAACAAGAAAATGTTATTTTAGTTTGGTATCCAAATAATAATTATGTAACACTTGTGGATACTGCTGATGAAGGTTTGGTTGTTTCCTATGTTAGTACATTAGGCTTAGGGAATGGTGTAAACGTATTTAATCAAACTGGTCAATCTGGTGCAGATGGTTACATTTTATGTTCTACTGGATCGAAAGATGGTGAATATGTAGCAAGATTATATAAAGATTTTTATATCACTTGTGGTGGAGACATTAGTAAGTTTATGAGTGGTGGATATACATCAACAGATGTTATCAATTCAATGGGAAATACATCTTGGGCAAATAGTATCAATTCCTCTATTTCAAACCATAAAGTAGGTTATACTTACTCAAGTTCTATTGAAGAAACTTTAAATGATGCATTTAAAACCTCAAGTAGTGTGAATATTTCTTGTATTCCTTCCAGTCAAACGAGTATTACAAAAGATACGCAATTTTCAACGATTGATGTAGAAACACAAAATATCATTACACAATCCGTACGAAGTACTTTAGCAACAATTGCTACAATAGCGAATAATGATACTAAAAAAGATCAACTTTCATCGAAAAAGATTACATTAGATGTTCCAAAAGACACAGTAGTAGATATGAAAGATACAACGATTGCTGCTATTGGTAATTCTTATCGTAAATCCAGTGATGTTTCAACAGGAAGTGCTTCTACAACGGTATCCTTAGATTTCAGTGGTGTAACTTTTACGAATCTTTCTATTGCTAAAAATACATTTATTTCTTCTGGAGCTGAATATCAACCTGAAAGTGATAATCAATATCCAGGTGGTGGATATGCATTTACTTATGGCTTATTAGGTACTATTGTAGCTAAGCCTGGTGAAACCGTAACGATTTCAAATTTAAACATTAAAGGTGTCAATATGGATTTAACGGGTGCAACAGAAACTGTTGGTGGCGTAAAAAATGTCAATACCGTATCGGATATGGCAGGAATTGTTGCTGGTTATACACAAGGAAATGTTGTGTTTGAAAATATAGTGATTGATGGAAAAGCAACAGAAACATCTTCTCAAGGCTATTTTTCAGGATATGATGGTGTTGCTGGAATAGTTGGAAGAAGTTATGGTGCTAAAAAAGATGGAAAAAATGTTGATTCTACCTTAACTTTCAATAATTGTAAACTTTCTAATATGGATATTTATGGTGAACGAAGAGCAAGTGGATTTGTTGCGTATGTTGGAAATAATATAGCCATGAATATAAAGGATTCTTCAATTCACAATGTGAATATTTATTGTCAACGTGAAGATGGTAAAGGCATTAATTATGTTCATGGTGGAACTGTTTTTGCACATATTGGTTCAAATGTAACTACAAGTGTTGAAAATGCTATAGTAGAAAATGTAACAACAACTATCTATGCCAAAGTAAATGGTGAATACCAATATATTGATTATAATAATACATTATATGTAGGTCCAGGTAATGAAAATATAGGAAATGGAAAGAACAATTTAGTATTCTTTAGAGATACATCTAAAAAATCAATTACCATTAATGGATTAAGTGTTGATGGATTTAATTATGCCTTAACAGATAATGTATTAACAAAGATTACAAACTAAAAGAAAGAGAGAGTTCAAAATGAAAAATAAATTAAAAAAAGCTTTTACACTTACCGAATTAGTAATTGTTATTGCAGTTATTGCTATATTAGCTGCTGTATTGATTCCAACATTTTCAAATGTAATTGAATCTTCTAAAAAATCGGCTTCTTTACAAACTTGTCATAATGCCTTGGTTGAAGTCAATGTTCAAGCCACAACCAATGGGGAAGATGCATCGGGTACAGTATTTGTAAGTGATGGATATGCTTATGTTTATTTCAATGGCGCATTAAATTATATTGGAAAAACAAAAGATTTAGATAGAATTGGCTCAGATGGTACTTATACAAAGGGAAAAGCAGGCTTGGCCGAAAATTTAGACTTTAATGGTACAACTTCAATAAAATTTGCTACTAGCGAAGGCACACTAATGGAATTAGAATATGAAGCTTTAGAGGCAAATACAGAAAAAACAGCTGAAAACCTATATATTTACAAAATAAATATTAATAATACAGATTATTTAGGTGCTTTTACAATGGAAGAAGCTGGTGAAAATTCTTTAAGATATGTTGAAGGAGCAACTTATTCAAGGTCTGCATGTGTTTCTAGTTACGAAGTTAATATTATTGTTTCTTAGCATAATAATAAAAAGCCGAGCTTATGTGGCTCGGCTTTATCATAAGAAAGGAATCCAAGATGTTTAAAAGAAAAAAAGCTTTTACATTATATGAATTGTTAATATCTATGGGTTTACTTGTTTTGATATCTGGAATGATATTTACATTCATTGCTTCTGTTTCAAAATTTTCTAAAAAAAATGATGCCGTCAATAAACTGGTTTCTTCACAAGCAAATTTAAGGGCAGAAGTAGACTTTTGGTTTTCTGTATTTGACCAATATGATTATGAGATTTCTTTTAACGAACAAGATAATGATGATCTAGTAATTGCCAAAAAAGAACAAGAAGTCTATAAAATAAAAACATATTATGAAATGAATAATTCATCTACTTTAATGATTGAATTTCAATATCCACAAAGTAGTTATTACGAGCCAATCGTAACAATTCCTTTATTTGGAATAGCCAATGTTTGTTTTGATCATTTTGATAGGATAGATACGAATAAATTTGCTGATTTACAATGGTATTTTATGATTCCTATGAAAGTAAAAAACCAACTTTATCTATGTAGTGTGTATTATGTTGAATGAGGTGCTTGACGATGGAAAAAAAGAAAAAAAGAAACCATTCATTTTCACTTTCTGAAAAATTAATGGATTTTAAATTTGAAGATATAAAAAAAATATATCCCTCCAAAAAATCTTTAAATCTGATTGTTGGTTTTGATTGTGTTAGCCAACAAATTTTACTTTTAAGAATGTTTGGACTGGATTTTAAAAATTGTGATTATCAATCTTTTAACTACACCAATTCATTTTTATCTGAAAATTTTTATGAAGAATTTGAGGTGATATTAAATCAATATTTTACAACTTTACCTTCTATTCATTCATTAGCGACTTATGTGGTTTTACCAGATGATATGATTACAATGGATGACATAGCTTTACCCATAATGAAAGCCAATAAATTATTCGATGCTTTAACAACGACTATACAAAAAGAATTTAAAAATTACAAAGAATTGACTTTTAACCATTATATTGCAGGTAAAAATAGACAATATGTTGTCTATTATGTAACCATTTTAAGAAAAAACTATTTGACAAAACTCTATAAAAGTTTATCTATCAATAAAATGTATCCTAAAATTTCTTCGTATTCAACCAATTGTATGGTAAATGCTATATTGTATTTTAAACCAAATTATCGGAAAAAATCTTTTATTTTTTTAGACATTAAAGAAGATTATACACAAGTAGGAATCATCGTAAAGGGGAAAACTGCAGGTTTTAGCCAATTTCGTTTAGGATATCGGCATTTATTAGAGGATAAAGTATTGCAAGAAAACATGCAATATAACCACGGTGTTGCCGATTTAGCCATTATCAATGCGAAAGAAAAAGCCAGAATGAAACAACTTACTATAGAGGATGATCCTACAGATTTAGAATGGATTGCCAATAGTGTAGAAGAGCAATTAAATGATGGAATAAATAAAAATGAGTTTAATGAAAGCGTTTCAAAAGTGGTTAACGAAACACAAACATTCAATGAAAAATCTTTAAAAGAAACGGCTGAGGAAATTTTATCTACTTATATTGAAGATGAAAAAGATGAGAAGAATATAGAAGGAAATGAAGAAGATTTAAAAACACAAGAGATCCAAGAAATTCAAGATGCAAGAAAGAAAAAAATTTTTACAAGAAAAATGCCTAAAAGATTACCAAAATTTATGTTAAGAGATGAACCGACTACTCAAGAAGGCTATCTTTATGAAAATTTTAGAATGTTTATGAAATGGGCATTACTTTATTATTCGCAAATGCAAAAATATGAGTATATAACGGATTTTGATTTTATTTTAGTGAATATGGAAGAAAAGTATCACTTTTTAATTGACCGTGCAAATAGTGACGAAGAACAAAATCCTATTCGTTTTGAGATTTTAGATAATCTGGGTGAAAATGTAAATATGCATTTATCTTTAATAGGTGCATTATTTTCAGGATTATACAATAAAAGGCAGAATTTTTAATGAAAAAATTAAGTAAAGGATTTTCCTTAATGGAATGCATCGTCGCGATTTCTTTAATAGTATTTATAACAATTGTAGCTTATACAGCAACGATAGTTGCTACAAATATACAAGCACAGGCCATGACCGATTTATCACTATCTACTTCGATAGAAGCTTTTCAAAATGCTTTTAAAATGACATTTTATCAGGTATCAAAATCCAATGATGAGCAACAAAAAGATGAGTTCATTAGCCAGTTCAATGAGTATTTGAAGCATTATTTATTTGTTGATGAAAAAAATGAAGAAAACGAATCGAAATTAAGTATTTATGAATATGAAAATTCAAATTATAAAACGTACTCTTATGATTATTTATATACCTGTTCAAAATATTCTATTCATTGTAGTATGAATATACGTACTTATCAATATTACTTAAAAATAGAAGGCTATCAAAACCATAAGAAATTACCCTCTTATACCTATGAGGAGGTGTATTAAATGAAAAAGAAAAAAGGATTAGCGATTGAATATGTTATGATCTTAATGGCAATCATTTCCGTTTTAATTGTTTTGATACTTACAGGTTCTGTAGCTTCTACAACGAAAACAAATCAATATAAAAATTATCTTAAACAAAAAAATTTAATCGATGATATTGCTATGACTTATATTTCTTATCAAACATCCAATCAATATTTAAACATTCATGAGATTTTAAATGAAAAGTATCAAGAAAATGATTTTGAACTTTATTGGCAAATCGATAACTACACTTTATTAATTTTTAAAGATAGGGATGTCTTACTTTATGTTGAAATGGGAAAAGTAGATAACAAAATGGTGTTGCTTACTTATCGATATGGGTTAATATAATGGAAAAATTTTATTTTATTTCTTTTGTAATCTTAATGACATTACTAGGTATATGCATAGGAAGTTTTTTAAATGTAGTCATTTATCGCTTGCCAAATAAAATGAGTTTATCAAAACCACCATCCCATTGTACTTTTTGTAATCATCTTCTTGCATGGTATGATAATATTCCTCTTCTTTCCTATATTTTTTTAAAGGGTAAATGTCGTTATTGTCATCATAAAATATCCATCCGTTATTTTTTAGTTGAATTTGGAAATGGTCTATTATGGACTTTTTCTGCTTTTGTATTTTATCCATTAGGTTTTTATTTTCCTTTTATTTATGCATGTATTTTTTCGACGCTTCTATGCATTGCTTTGATTGATTATGAAAATATGTTTATTCCTGATCGTTTACAATTCATTTTATTCTTTTTAGGTGTTATTTTATGTTTTATTCATCCTTCATTAACCTATAAAGATCATTGCTTTGGCTTTTTGCTTGGTGGATGTTTTTTCCTTTTCTTTTATTTATTATCTTATCTTGTTTTTAAAAAAGAAGGACTTGGTTTTGGCGATGTTAAACTGATGTTTTGTTGTGGGCTAATTTTAGGATTTAAAAATACAATAGTTAGTATTGTCTTATCAACTCTATGTGCGCTTATCTACGTCTTCATAAAGAAAATATTGAAAAAAAAATCAGAAAAAAATGAAATACCTTTTGCACCGTTTTTAGTTTTTGGTGTGATAATGGCTGTGTTTTTTGGTCAATTTCTGATGGATTGGTATTTCAATTTCTTTTTTTAAAAGGTGGTGAGAAATTTGAAAAAATATAAATATGTTGCTATAAACATTGAAAAGAAAAAGTTTGTTGGAACTTTTTTGGCAGAAAATGAAAAAGATTTAGCTAGAAAGTTGTCTGAACAAAGTCTATATCTCGTGAAAGCAGTTGTCGAAAAGAAATCGACTGCCAGCACTTTTTTTTCGACAACAGGAAAAGTAAAAATTCGTGAATTAGCGACCATGTGTCGACAATTTGCTATTATGCTAAATACAGGCATTCCTATTATTGAAGCCTTAAATATTTTAAAAAACCAATCCTATACTTCTTTATTGAAAAAAACATTAGAATTTATTCATGAGGATGTTAAAGGTGGCTTATTATTATCCGATGCTTTAAAAAAACATAAAAGAATTTTTCCTAATTTCTTATTGTCCATGGTCTATGTCGGAGAAGTATCTGGAGCATTAGATAAAATTTTTATTACTTTAGCAGATTACTTTGAATCGGATGCCGATATTAAAAAGAAAACCAAAAGTGCTTTAACCTATCCTATTATTTTAATCATCATGGCGATTGGTATTATTGTTTTAATGGTGGCTTTTATTATTCCTACTTTTATGGATGCTTTTTCAACTTTAGATGTGAATATGCCCCCTATCACGATTACTTTAAATAATATCAGTATTTATTTGAAAAATAATTGGAAGAAAATATTTATTTATTTAGTTTGTATTCTTGCAGTGATTATTTTATTTTCAAAAACGAAAAAAGGAAAATATTTTTTAGACATGATGAAAGTAAAGTTACCAGTTGTGAACAAAATTACTTCTTCTTTAATTACTGCACGATTTGCTCGATCATTGGGTATTTTAGTCGATGGAGGATTAGATGTTGTCGATTCATTGGAAACAGTTCAAATTGTTTTAGGAAACACGTATATTGAAAAAAAATTTAAAATGGTCATTGAAAATGTTCGAAATGGCATGAGTTTAACGCTTGCTTTAGATTCTGCTAATTTGTTTCCGCCACTTATTATTCAAATGATTTCTGTTGGCGAAGGAACAGGTCAATTAGGAGAAGTTTTAAATCGTTCTTGTGGTTTTTTTGACAATCAGGCTGAAACAGCACTATCTTCCATAACGACGGTCATACAACCTGTTATTTTGTTCATTATTGGAGGAAGTGTGGGGTTATTATTTTATGCAATTTACTCTCCACTCATTGAAATTATGCAAACCTTTGGAGGTTAATTATGGATATCAATTATGAATTACTAAAGTATTATGTTTATAAAAAAATCATTAAAAGAAAGCAAATGAAAACGATCTATGAGGATTGTTTACGTTTGGATGTATCGATTGAAAATTATATGCAAGCGAAAGCTTATTGTACAGAAGTTGAAGCTTTACCTGTTTTAGGGGAGTTTTATTGTTTGCCTTATATTGAATTAAACATGTTAGATATTGATAAAACATTATTGAATCATTTTGAATATTCATTCATGAAAAAGCATAAATTTATGCCTATCTTCATCAATAAAAATAATGTATTGCTCGTCGCTATAGGAAAACCATTAGATACGCATGCAATGTCAGCAATAAATAATGAATTTCCATGTGAAAAAGATTTTGTTTTAGTTCCACCAACGCAAATAAATATTTATATTGATTCTATCTTAGCAGTTATTTCTACAACCGAGGCTTTAGATGATTTAAATGATTCTGGAGAACAAAATGCGATTAAAAAAGTAATGGCAAATAGTGTAAACGTTATTCATAACGTAGAAGATGTTATTAATAATCCATCGGTGCGTTTAGTGGATTCAATCATACGTGAGGCTATTCCATTTAAAGCATCGGATATTCATATTGAACCTTTTGAAAGAAATGTCAAGGTAAGGTATCGTATCGATGGTGATTTACAATTAAGAGTAGAATTTCCTATTGAATCTTATTCCGCTATTTGTGCTCGTTTAAAAATTATTTCAGGTATCAATATTGCTGAAAGACGTATTCCACAAGATGGACGTATTAGTATGAATATTAATGGAACAGAGTATGATTTTCGTGTTTCCACTCTCCCTACTGTCTATGGAGAAAAATTTGTTATTCGTATTTTAGATAAAACATCTTTTAATTTCACAAGAACAGAACTTGGCTTTACAAGTGAAGAAAATTTAATGATTGATCGAATTTTAGCTCATTCTTATGGTATTGTCTTATTAACGGGTCCAACAGGATGTGGAAAATCGACAACTTTGTATTCATTTTTAAAAGAGATTAATCGACCAACTGTCAATATTATTACGGTTGAAGATCCAGTTGAATATACATTAAATGGCGTAAATCAGGTTCAAGTAAATAATAAAGCAAATCTTACTTTTTCAAGTGCTCTTCGTTCCATATTAAGACAAGACCCTGATGTGATTATGATTGGTGAAATACGTGATGAAGATACAGCAGAGATTGCCGTAAGAGCAGCAATAACGGGTCACTTAGTTTTTTCTACATTGCATACGAATGATGCTCCAGGTGCTGTTACTCGTTTAGAAGACATGAAAGTTTCAGATTATCTGGTGAGTGATGCATTAATTGGCGTTATTGCTCAAAGACTTATCAAAAAATTATGTCCAGCATGTAAGAAAAAAAGTAAAACAACTTTAGAAGAAATGAAAATTTTAAATATTGATGAACCTATTTCATTATTTCGGCCACAAGGATGTCAATTTTGTTCCCATACTGGTTATAAAGGACGTATTGCTGTACATGAAATAATGTATGTTAGCGAAGAAGTTCGAAAAGCAATAACAACGGGTTGTAGCATTGAAGATTTAAGAAGAATTTCTCAAGAGGAAGGAATGGTCACTCTTTGGGATAATTGTAAAAAATTAGTTTTTAAAGGAGTAACGGATATTAGTGAATTAATGAGCTTGTTTAATGATTAAGGAGGCAAAAATATGAAAATACTACTTGTCGGAATCAATCAACTTGAAAATGAAATTTTTCAACAATACTTTCATAACAATATAAAAGAAATATTAATGATTAATGATTATAATCTAATCGATGAAAAAATTCAAAACTTTCAACCCAATTGGATTATTATCATTGATAATCCTTTTTTAAAAGAAATTCAGAATAAAACAATAAAAAAATTACAAGAAAAAGGTTATTCGACCTATTTGTTTAACTACGATGACAATAAGATGATGGAAAAATATCTTTTTATAAATGAAATTTAATTTAATTATTTAAACTATTTAAAATTTAATGTATAATAAACATGCATGAAATGAAAAAGGATGAGAGTAAAATGAAAAATACTTATGAAAAAGAAAAACAAGCTTTTGTAAATTGTGTGAAAGATAACTATGATTCCATTATCAATTTATTGATGATAGAAAATAAGTCTTTAGATAATATGGCATTTCGTTATTGTGTGCTTAATCTTAAAAATAGTTATCAAGAACTCAATACTTTGGGAGGAATTCACTTTGATGAATGGGTAGAACATGCTGATTTTTTTAATCAATTAGTTAAAAAGTCAGAAATGTTGTCTCAATGTGCTGGTCAGTTTTTAGATGGTAAAATGGATTTTCAAGACTTTATGAAGGAATGTCAAGAATATATTAAAGATTCCTCCGATTGGGTAGTATTTTATAGTTTGTATTTAAAGTAAAATTTTTTTGCTTTAATGGATGAAAGAAATATAAAATTCATCTTAAGTTAAAGGTAAACACAAGAGTGTGTTTACTTTTTTTTTGAATAAAATTTTAATTTTATAAAGGATGTTAAAACTAAATGTAATCAAGAATAGAAAAAAATTGACATATACCCGTATGGGGTATATAATATTCTCAAATAAGGAGGAATAAAAATGGAAGAACAATGCTCTTGTGAAAGTAAAGTTAAAATAAGAGAAGATAAAGATAAAAAACGATTATTGAATCGTATTCAGCGCATAACAGGACAAATGAATGGTGTAAAAAACATGATTGAAAATAATCGTTATTGCGATGATATATTAATTCAATTATCTGCAATTGATAAAGCTATTAAAAGTTTAGCAAACACTTTGCTAGATGACCATATGCACTCTTGCTTGATAAACAATATTGAAAATGGTCATTATGAAGTAGTGGATGAAATAGTAGATTTATTTAAGAGGTTTCAATAATGAAAAAGAAATTTAACGTAGAAGGAATGACTTGTTCCGCTTGCCAAGCACATGTTAATAAAGCAGTAAGTCATTTAAAGGGAATAAAAGAGGTTAATGTAAATTTACTCCAAAATACAATGCAAGTTGATTTTGATGAAAAACTATGTGATGTTCAAACCATTGAAGATGCTGTTTCAAATGCGGGATATAAAGCTTATCTTAAAGGTGAAAAACAAAATAAGGATGAAAAACATTCTGATCAAACCGATTTAAAAAAACTAATTATTTCGATTGTTTTACTCCTTGTGCTCATGTATTTTTCAATGGGAAATATGATGTGGAATTTTCCAACTTTCGCCATTTTTGATCATCACCAAAACCCTATCGGTTTTGCTTTGATACAATTATTATTAGTAACCCCTATTGTTTTTATTTATCGTGGGTATTTTATTTCTGGCTTTAAAAAACTTTGGAAAAGAAGTCCGAATATGGATTCATTGATCGCTATTGGTTCATCTTTTTCCATTCTTTATGGTATATTTGCTCTTTTTATGATGAGTTATGCTCAAGCAAATCTTGCCCATATTGCATTGGGTAGTGAAGGAGATATAACTTATTATGAAAATTTAATCAATACTTATCATGATAGTTTATATTTTGAATCTGCTGGAATGATTTTAACTTTGGTTTCTTTAGGAAAATATTTAGAAGGTCTATCTAAAAAGAAAACGACAACAGCAATCACAAAATTGATGGACTTAGCTCCTAAAAAAGCAGTTTTATGGAAAGATGATTGTGAAATGGAAGTTGCTGTAGAAGAAGTGAATGTAAATGATGTTTTAATTGTAAAAAAAGGAGAAAGCATACCTGTTGATGGTATCATAATAGAGGGAAGTGCATCCATTGACCAATCCAATATTACAGGAGAATCCATGCCCGTTTTTAAACAAGAAAATGATGAAATTTATTCTTCTACGATTTTGACAGCAGGTTATTTTAAAATGAAAGCAACGAAGGTAAAAGAGGATACATCCATTGCCAATATTATTCGTCTTGTGGAAGAGGCAAGCAATTCAAAAGCTCCTATTTCCAAACTTGCCGATAAGATATCCGGCATTTTTGTTCCTATCGTATTTATCATTGCACTTTTAACATTCATCATAAATTATATGGTCAGCAAAGATTTTGAGTTAGCACTTAATTTTTCCATAACCGTTATTGTTATTGCTTGTCCATGTGCTTTGGGACTTGCAACGCCTGTAGCGATTATGGTTGGAACAGGTAAAGGAGCTCAAAATGGTTTATTAATTAAAAATGCAGAAATTTTAGAAAAAGCACATCTTATTCAAACGGTTGTTATGGATAAGACGGGGACAATCACTGAAGGTAAGCCAAAGGTTGTTGATCTTCTGCTTTATGAAAAGGAAGAACATCTCTTTTCTGTCTTATATTCTTTAGAAAGCAAATCGGAACATCCACTAGCATTATCTATTGTAGAATATGCTAAAATGAATCATGCTTCACTGATGGAAGTGAATGATTATCAATCCATTGATGGACAAGGCATAAAAGGAAAAATTGCTGAAGATATGTACTATATTGGTAATTACCAGTTTGCTATTAACTTACAAATCGAAGATGAGAAAATAAAAAAGCAAATGGATGATTTTTCATTGGAAGGTAAAACGCCTTTAATGATTATCAAAAACCAGAAAATTATTGGACTATTGACGATTAAAGATGAAGTAAAAAAATCCGCTAAATTAGCGATTGAAAGTCTTCAAAAAAAAGGTATTCGAGTGATTATGCTAACAGGTGATAATCTAAAAACAGCTAATGCCATTGCCAAAGAAGTAGGAATTTTAAATGTTATTGCAGATGTAAAACCAACAGAAAAGCAAAAAGTTATCCAATCATTAAAAAAAGATGATAAACATTTAATAGCGATGGTCGGAGATGGTGTGAATGATGCCTTAGCTTTAACGAGTGCTGATTTAGGAATTGCTATTGGCGGAGGAAGCGATGTAGCAGTAGATTCTAGTGATATTGTTTTACTAAGAAAAGATATTATGGATGTTTTAAATGTCATTTCTTTGAGTAAAAGAGTTTTAAATACAATAAAATTAAATTTATTTTGGGCTTTTTTCTATAATTTAATTTGTGTAATCATTGCTACTGGTGTCTTTTATTATATTAATCCTAAAATAAAAATTAATCCGATGATTGGTTCACTTGCTATGAGCATTTCAAGTGTTTCTGTTGTGATCAATGCGTTAACCATAAATTTTTTTAAACCAAAAAATCATCAAGTTCAAGAAAAGGAGGAAAAGCAAATGAAAACTTTAGTTTTAAATGTTGAAGGGATGATGTGTAATCATTGCAAGGCTCATGTAGAAGAGGCTTGCTTAAAAGTAAAAGGGGTTATCGATGCCAAAGTATCTTTGGAAGATAAAAATGTCACTTTGTATTATGAAGAAGATATTCAGCAGGATTTAGTCATTCAAAATATTTTAAATGCTGGTTACAAAGTAAAATAAAAAAAAAAGTGTTGAAGCAAGTTTACAAACTGCATCTTCAACTTTTTTTTTGTTTTATAAAGTTATTAAAATTTAAACAAAAAAAGGAACAAAGTTCCTCTTTTGTAGTATTGTTAATATTCAACCTCTACACATACATCGTTGGATGTAGCAACTTTATTACTGCAGCATTGTTTGTAACATAAAGTAGCACGATTGTTTACACCTCTAAAGTTACGACAACAATCACAAGTTGTAACTTTTACACAACAACAACTATCACCATATGCTTTACCCATATAGGTAATTGTGATTGTGTTACCCATTGTTAGGAAGTTTACATTAAAGCCAGTTGTAGGATTTAGTGTTGGATAGTTTTGACCATTAATGGTTACTGTTCCTGGAAGGAAAACAATAGGGGATGGCATATTTTCCTTAAATAAACCATAAGTAACGTTTGGATCATTATTTGTGATTGTAGCAGTGTACGTAATTAAATCACAAGGTGCAAGTCTACATTCATTTGCAGCTAAAGTAATATTAACATTTGGACATGAATTTGCATTATCTACATTGCAATTAGAATTGTTAAACAAATTCTCACCTTCCTTTTCTTTCACTACATTAAACAATATGCTTTTTCTATCTATACGTTCATTTTATTCGCCCAAATTTCAAAAAAATTGTTTAATAGAGTGGACTCTACGGATAGTAGAGTGGCAGTAAAATAAATTCTACACGTAACTATTTCAATGTAGACTATCTAATTCATAAATAGATAGTAATTTTGATGATTATTTGTTATTATATTTGACGAGTTTGAAAAACTCAAGAATTATGGTTAATAATATGTATGTGAATAAGGAAAGTAAGAAATGGATAAAAGGAAACTTATATATTACAAAGATGAATTAAATGATGAATTTTCTTTAGCTAAAATAACACCTAAAAAAATTGATGGGCATTATCCATATGAGCACCAATCACTTTTTAAGAAGTTTACACATTTTTTTTGGTATCGTATCATCGCAACACCCATTGCCTTTTTCTATACCAAAATCGTTTTTCATCTCCGAATTGTTCATCGAAATATTTTTAAAGATTTTAAGAAAACGGGTTATTTTCTATATGGGAATCATACACAAGATATTGGTGACGCCTTTATTCCCAATATGATTAATTTTCCTAAAACAAATTATATCATTGTGCATCCTAATAATGTTTCCATGCCTTTGCTTGGTAAAATAACACCCTCTATGGGAGCAATTCCTTTACCTGATGACGCAATGGCATATAAAAATTTTATTAAGATAATTGAAAAAAGAATTCATCAAAATAAGGCGATAGTCATTTATCCTGAAGCGCATATCTGGCCTTTTTATACTAAAATAAGACCTTTTTCAGATAAATCATTTCATTATCCTTGTCAATATAATGTTCCCTCATTTTGCTTTACAAATACTTACCAAAAAAGAAAACATTCAAATAAACCGAAAATAATAACTTATATTGACGGACCTTTTTATCCAAATTTGAATTTACCTTTAAATGAAAGAAAGTTAGCTTTAAGAAACCAAATTTATAATTGTATGTGTGAAAGAAGTAAACTTTCAAATGTTGTCTGGATTGAATATAGAAAGGAGGAGAAAAATAAAAATGGTTAATATTTTGTTTTGTGGTAATGATAAAGTTTTTGATGGTATGATTACTTGTGCTTTATCCATGTTTAAAAGGTCTACTTCCTCAGAACCTTATACTTTTTATATTTTTACAATGGATGTTTCTCATCTTCGAAAAGATTATAAACCGATTAGCAATCAACAAATACAGTTTTTTAAAGATATGATTCAACAATATAATTCAAAAAATGAAGTGATTAAAGTGGATGTGACTACTTTATATAAAGAAGAATTTGAAGGTTGCCCAAATGAACAGGCTTATTGTTCTCCCTATACGCTTATTCGTTTATTTGCTGATAAAATTTCTTTTCTGCCAGATAAGATTTTGTATTTAGATGTAGATGTTTTATTTAATCGCGATATTCATTTATTATATGATTTAGATATAGAGGGGTATGAATATGCTGCTGCTTGCGATCATTATGGTAAGTATTTAATTCATCCTCACTACATTAATGCAGGCGTATTACTTTTTAACTTAAAGTATATGAAACAAACACAAATATTACAAAAAGCAAGGAAGCTCATTCAAACAAAAAAATTACTTTTTGCAGATCAAAGTGCTTTGATTCGTTCAACAAGTAAAAGGAAACTACTGCCACAAAAATATAATGATCAGAAATTTTTACATTCATCCACTATTATTCGTCATTTTTCAAAAAGATTGTTTTATTTACCTTATCCTCATACGGATAATATAAAACAATGGCAAGTTAGCAAAGTTCATAAAGTATTTAAATATTATCAATTTGATGATATTTTATATGAATATATTTATTTAAAAGAAAAATTTTTAAAGGAGAGTCTTAAAAATGAATCATGAAATTATTCCAATTTTTTATGCATGTGATGATAATTTTGTTAAGTATACGATCGTTTCTTTATATTCGATGATCCAAAATGCTTCTAAAGACTATCACTATCATATTTATGTTTTAAATACGAATATTACAGACGAAATGAAAGAAAAAGTTTATTCATTAGCGAATGAAAATTTTGAAATATCCTTTGAAGATGTAACCGATTATCTTCATTCGATATCCGATAAGTTACCGATAAGAGATTATTATTCAAAAACGACTTACTTCCGTCTTTTTATTGCTGAAATGTTTCCAGAATATTCTAAAGCAATCTATATCGATAGTGATACGATTGTTCAAGGAGATATTAGTGAATTATACCATGTAGATATTAAAGATGCCTATCTTGGTGCGTGTCACGAACAAGCCATGGTACAAGTTGATGTTTATGGAACCTATGTCGAAAAAGTAATAGGTATCTCCAGACATAATTTTTTTAATGCTGGTATGATATTGATTAATTGTGAACAATTTCGAGATCATTTTGTTTTAGATAAATTTGTTCAATATCTTCATATCTATAATTTTATTGTTACACAAGATGAAGATTATTTAAATCTTATATGCAAAGATCACGTTTATTGGCTTGATCAAAGGTGGAATACAGAAATTTTTGGTGAAATTTCTTATCCCATTGAGGAAGCAAAAATTTTACATTACATTATGGTAAATAAACCATGGCATTATGAGAATTGTCTTTTTGGTGATATTTTTTGGAAATATGCTTCGCAAACAAATGTTTATGATGATTTGAAACTCGTTTTAGCAAATTATAGTGACGAAGAAAAAGAAAATGATCAAAAATCGTGCGATCGTCTTTTACAGATGGCAATCGATGAAACTAATCGTGAAGATAATTTTTTAAATCGAATGAATCAATCAAAACGTTCTAAAGATCGTGTGGAGATTTTAAAGAAAATAGAAGAATATGAAAAAGAAGGACGTTTTGATGAAGATTTAGAACAAGATCCTCCAGGAAAAGAATTAAAACCAGAGGATATTGATTATTTACGAAATAAATTTTCATGTAAATTGAAAACAAAAGTCGCTTATATGATGGCAAGAAGATTTTTAAACCATATTTTAGATGAAAAATTAATGATTGTCAAAGAAATTAAAGGAATCGAAAATTTTAAAAATTTGCAAAGTGGTGCCATCATAACCTGTAATCATTTTAATGCTTTTGATAGTTTTGCTATTCAAATGGCCTATGAAGCTGCAGAACATAAAGATCGAAAATTTTATCGTGTAATACGAGAAGGTAATTATACTTCCTATCCTGGATTTTATGGCTTTTTGATGCGTCATTGTAATACTTTACCATTATCTTCTAATCCAGAAACAATGAAAAAATTTATTAAAGCTACCAATGAATTATTAAAAGAAGGAAATTTTGTTTTGGTTTATCCTGAACAAAGTTTATGGTGGAATTACCGTAAACCTAAGCCACTAAAAAAAGGGGCTTATAATATAGCTAGCAAAAATAATGTCCCTGTTTTACCTTGTTTTATTACCATGAAAGATTCAGATATTCTAGGTGAAGATGGATTTTATATCCAAGAATACACAATTCATATTGAAAAACCAATTTATCCTAGTCAAAATAAAACACATGCAGAAAATGTAGAATTTATGCTAGATGAAAACTATCGACTATGGAAAGATATTTATGAAAAGGAATATGATATTCCACTTACCTATTATCATTAATTGAAGATTATACGTTTCATCATTAGGATATGGAAAGGAAAATCTATATCCTTTTTAATTTTTTTTGAAAAGATATAAATCATTTAAATATAAAATTATAACTATTTTATTGTTATTTATCCGATAATCAAGTAAAATAATGGGGGATAAAAGATATGGATGGATTAATTTTAGTCGATAAAAAAGAAGGATGGACAAGTTATGATGTTGTTCGTCTTGTAAAAAAATTATATAATACCAATAAAGTCGGACATTGTGGAACATTAGATCCATTTGCAAGTGGACTACTCATTATAGGAGTTAATCAGGCTACGAAAGTAATGTCTTTTTTAGAAAATGACGATAAAGAATACATTGCAACCATTCAACTTGGAAGTAAGACGGATACTTATGATTTAACAGGAAAAGTAGTTTCTACTTCAAAAATCATTCCTTTTACTAAATCACAAGTAGAAAACGTCCTAAAATCTTTTAAAGGTAGGATAACGCAAACGCCTCCTATCTATTCCTCTATTCATGTTGATGGTAAACATTTATATGAATACGCTCGCAATCATGAAGAAGTAAAAATTCCTGAAAGAGAAGTAACCATTTATGATTTAAAATTATTAGATTTTAATGATACCTCTTTTCAAATTTATGTAAAATGCTCAAAAGGTACTTATATTCGTACATTAGGAGTAGATATTGCTTTTGCGTTAAAGAATGAGGGACATTTAACTTATTTAAGACGCATTTCAATAGGGAAAATATCAGTGAAGGATGCAAATTCCTATTCGGATTTATTAGCTAATCATGTAAAAGTGCATTCGATTATGGAAAGTTTAAATATGAAAAATATAATGCTAAAAGATAAAAGTATTTTAAAGAGAGTTTATAATGGTCAAGATATCATTTTAAAACAAGAAACTGCTGATAAGATATTAATTATGGATGAAGAAAAAGCCATTGCTATTTATAGAAAAATAGAAGATGCTTTATATCATTGTGTTAGAGGATTATTCGATGAAAAAGATAGATTTGAAAAACTTGCAAGACTTTAATGAGTCAACATGTATAACGATTGGTTTTTTTGATGGTATCCATAAGGGACATCAATGTATTTTAAATACATTAATCAAAACTGCAAAATTAAAAAATTTAAAAAGTGTAGTTATTACTTTTGATGATTCAGTATTGAAAAGATTTAAAATGAGTCGGTGTATTATGGACATGGAGGAAAAAATAAAGACCTTCAACCAGTTTGAAATCGATTATATTTTACTTTTAAGTGTGACAGACAATTTTATGAATTTATCTGCGGATGAATTTATTCATTCTTTTTTAAATCGTTTAAATTGTCAATGCTTAGTAGGTGGTAGCGATTTTCATTTTGCAAAAAATAAAGAAGGAAATATAGCTTATTTAAAGAAAAATACAAATTATGACATTGTAGAAGTAAAAGATGTATATATTCAACAAAATAAAGTGTCTTCTACATATATCCGTCAGTTGATTTTAAATGGTCAAGTTCAAAAAGCAAACGAATTATTATTTACTCCTTTTAAAATCTATTCCAAAGTGATTGATGGTAGAAAAATTGGAAGAACAATTGGGTTTAAAACTGCGAATATACAAATCAATGAATCTTGTCTGCTTTTAAAACATGGAGTTTATTTTGGTAGAGTAGAGATTGAACATGCTTTTTATAAAGCAATGATTAATGTAGGATATAATCCAACCATTAAAGAAGATAAAGTTTTGAAAATAGAGGCGCATATTTTGAATTTTGAAAAACAAATTTATGATTGTCCTATTACACTTATTTTCCAAGTTTACCATCGTGAAGAAATTAAATTTGCCTCATTAGAAGAGTTAAAAGCACAATTAAATAAAGATGTTTCTTTATTAGAAAATTTGTCATAAATTATTTCATTTTACGCAAACTAATAAAAAGAGAGTGTGAAAATGGAAAAAACAAAGAATATCGATTTTACAAATCAAGTTTACATTACAAGTTTTTTGAGTGTATTTTTATCTCCATTATTAGGAATAGGATTTATTTTAGCCATACCTAGTTTAGTATTTGCTTTTAATATTAAAAAAAATTATATCGGACATGATGCTATTAAAATTGATAAATGTATATTTTATAGTATTATGGGTATAGGACTGTCCATTATTTTCTTTTTAATGGAGAAAAGTTTTATGTTAATATAAAAAAATATCAACTTCTTGTTGATATTTTTTATTCTATTTCTAGTAAAATCCGATAAATTTTTTCAAATTGCTGTTTTCCCCAAATCTGTGGAGTGGGATATAAAGGTATAGCTTCTTTCATTGCTCTTTCTACTAAAATAGGTATATCTTTTTCTAAAACAATATCCTTTAAGACATTTGTAATATTCATTTTGCGATTTAAATCTTCAATCATAACGATGAGTTGATTTGCTTTTTCTTCATTGGATAAGGTTGAGTTTAAATACAATGCGTCATAGAGCTTTGCTAATTTATAATGACAAGAAGCGCCATATTCTTTTAATACAATTGGTAAAATAATTGCATTTGCCAATCCGTGAGAAACATCATAATAACCACCTAATGTGTGTGCTATGGCATGAGCATATCCAACATAAGCTCTTGAAAAAGCAATTCCACCATAATAGGAAGCGATTTGCATTTTTTCTCTAGCAAGTAAATCACTAGGATTTTCATAAGAGGAGTATAAATATTTAAAAACGAATTGTACTGTTAAGATAGCACTTTCTTTTGTTTTTATAGTATTGGAAGAACCAATAAAAGCTTCAATCGCATGTGTTAGTGTATCCATACCTGTTGTTGCTGTGACTTCTTTTGGAAGATTAACTAATAAAGCGGGATTTAAAATGGCAAAACTAGGTAGTATTTTTAAACTTTCAATCGCAAATTTTTCTTTTGTTTTTTTGTTTGTAATGACTGCTGCTATGGTCGTTTCAGACCCTGTTCCTGCAGTTGTGGGTATGGCTATTAATAAAGGTAATTTTCGACGAATTTTAAATAAACCTCTCATTTTTTCAACACTTGTTTTTTTATTTGCAACTCTTGCACCAATAATTTTAGCAGCATCCATTGCAGAACCACCACCCATAACAATGATACAATCACAATTTTGTTCATGATATTGTTTTACGCCTTCTTCTACTTGGTTAATAGAAGGATTGGAGGTTATATCATAGTATAAATGATATTGAAAATTTTCTTTTTCTAAAGATTCGATTAATAAATCGTCTAGATGTATTTGATGTAAACCTATATCAGTGATTAAAAAAGCCTTTTTCTTTTGATAATGTTTCAGTAAAGTAATAATGTATTGAAAGGATTCAGTTCCTTTAATAATGACAGGTTCTTTAAATTGCAAAAAGAAACTAAATAAATAGAGTATTCGTTGATATAAACGGATAAAAAAACGATTAAAAGCATTCATCATGTATCACCAAAATACATTATACTTTAAATTTATAAAAAATTGAATACATCTTATCTTTTTTTTAATTATTTGTCATTAAAAAAGAACCAATTACTATCAAAATGGTTACGATTACCAATAAAAATGACAAGATTAGTGAAATAATGGAAATCACAAAACCAGCTTGTGCCTTTCCATTTCCTTCGTCTTTTTTTCTAGCAATTGAAGAAAAAACAAGTCCCAGTATTGAAAATACAAACGTTCCAGTTAAAAATAAAGAAATAATAGCAAAAACAAGCCCAAGAACAGCATATATTTCACCGATTGATTTGTTTTCATCCATAAGAATCACCCAATTTTATTTTCTCCGCTTTCATATAAATTATGTGATAAATACAAAATAAATAAAGATGATATGATTTTTAAATATTTTATTGATTTTATTAAAAATATATATTAATATAATATTAAAGAATGTATTATGTAGTTTTTTAGATTTATTTTGTTAATTAGATAATTTTTAGCATAGTAATGCCCCTGCTATGCAACAATTTAAATTAGGCAAAAAATTATTGTAAAGGATCTCTTATGAAATCAAAATTAAAAAATATATACTTTTTATTGAAAGGTTCTTTTAAAATAAATAAAAAAACTATTTTTATAACTATTATAAAAAATTTTTTTAAGGCTAGTATTTCTTTTATTAACATTATTGGTATTGGTGTAATTATTGATTCTTTAGAAACAAAGCAACCTGAAAAATATACTTTTAAGATAATAGGATTATATATAGTAGTAAGTTTATCGGTTGTTATAATTAGAGAGTTTATACAATTAATGGAAAATAATCTTAATAGAAAAGTATCTAACAAAATGCAATTTGAATATTCAGAGGATGCTATTTCTATTAATTATCATTTTGTCCAAGATAACACATTATTAAATCTTAGAAGAAAATCTATGAGAGGGCATCCTGCTGCGGCTTTTATAGACCATATTGGAAATTTTTTCTATTACATTTTCCAATTAATAGGTATTTTTTCTATTTTTTCTATTCTAAGTCCTTTATTTATCATTATAATACTTTTAACATCTTTACTTTCAATAATACTAATTTTCATTGATAAAAAAAATAATTATGATTTTATAAATGAGAAGATAGAAGAGGATAGAAAACTAGATTATTTATATTCTGTGATGACTGATTATCGATATGCTAAAGAAATAAGAATTAACAATGCAAAGGACTATATTGGAACAAAGTATAATAAAATTTTTAATATCCAAACAAAAAAAATAAAAAATTTATTTTCTAAAAATTTAAAAATTAATTTATTATCAACTCTAATAACAATAACACAAACAATTATTATGTATTTTTATTTTTCATATAGTGTATTTACTAATAAAATATCTATTTCTGAATATACCGTTTTGTTAGCATCGACAACTTTGTTGATTTCTTTATTATTAGGTATTTTTGATACTTTTGCTACCTTAAATGATACGGCAAAATCTTTTGATTTTTATAAAGAATACAAGTCTTTAGTTCAATTAAATAGTGTAATTAATGATAGCAATAAATTACCTGAGGTTAGACTAGATTTATCAAATTATACTATTAAATTTGAGAAAGTATCATTTTCCTATCCTGGTGATGATAGTTTTTCTTTAAAAAATATAAATTTAGAAATTAAAAAAAATGATCGAATTGGAATTGTAGGTTTAAACGGTTCTGGTAAAACAACATTTATTAAATTGCTTATAAGATTGTATGACCCAACAGAGGGAATTATATCGATAAATGGCATTGATATTAAAACGATTCCGTACCAACAATATATTAAAAATATAGGAATTGTTTTACAAGATTTTTCTATTTTTGCTTATTCAGTAAAAGAAAATATAATTTTTGATAGTGAATATGATGCGAGTAAATTAGATGAAGCTATTATAAAAAGCGGTTTAGAAGAAAAAATAAAATCTTTAAAAAAAGGAATAGATACTTCAATTTTTAAAATATTAGATAAAGAAGGAATAGAATTTTCTGGTGGTGAAGAACAAAAATTAGCTTTGGCTAGAGCAATATATAAAGATGGATCCATTTTAGTATTAGATGAACCAACAAGTGCCATGGATCCTTTAGCTGAGTATGAGTTCTTTTCTAAAATATCCAATATATCAAAAGAAAAAACAGCTATTTTTATTTCACATAGATTATCAAGCACTAAAAATTGTGACATTATTTTTGTGTTTTCTAATGGTGAAATTGTGGAAAAAGGTAATCATCATGAATTAATGAATCAACAAGGAATTTATTATAACTTATTTAATTTACAAGCAAAATATTATACAACTAAGGAGAATAAAAACAATGAATAGATTCATATCAAAAGTAAAATCTCCTATAGAAATAATCAAATTAATTTACAAATTTGAACCTTTATTTGTAATACTTTCTATTTTTCAAATAATTATAAAAGCAAGTCTTCCATTATTATATGTTTATTTCCCAAAAATTTTTATTGAATTATTAACTAGTCAAAATATTGAATACATAAAAATTGCTAAGACCATTTTTGTTTATGCATTGATATTAGTATTTTTAAATATTTTTAATTTATTTTTAAAAAATAAAATTGATTTTCATGCAGATATTTTTGCTAAAAAAGTCAAAAATAGAATTGGTAATCTTTCAATGCAATTGAAATATCAAGATATTGAAAATCCTGAAACACAAAATTTAATAAAATTAGCCAATAAAGTAGAAGAAATAACTAACTCATTGATTTATATTCAAAATATTGTAGCTAGTATAATGACTGTTACAGGATTTATTTACTTAACTTTAAGGTTTGATTTTATATTTATAATTTTAATATTTATAACTTTAATCGTTAAAATTATAACAGTCTATATAGAATATTTACATAATAAAAAAATGAGAAAATTATTATCTGAGAATTCTAGATATATAGAATACTTATTTGGAGCAGCATTTCATAATAAAGGATCTGCAAAAGAGATAAGAGTTAATAATCTAGGTAAATGGTATATGGATAAAAATAAAAAATATAGAGATGAGATGGTTACACTTCAATATAAATCTTTTAAATTAAATGCCTTTCATAATATATTAAATGAGATGGTTTTGGCAGTTCAATCTTTTATAGTTTTATCTTTTTTGGCTAAGAGTTATAGTAGTAATAACATTTCACTAGGCGATTTTACATTGTATTTTAGTGCAATTACTTCACTTACTATTAATATATCCTCTATTACAAAGCAATTAAGCAATTATAATCAACAAATGCTTAATGTAAATGATTATCATAGTTTAAATAGATTATTAAATAATGATAAAAATAATGAAGAACAGATTCATATTCCAATTGATAGAAATAGTATTGAAATTGAATTTAAGAATGTTTCCTTTATTTATCCAAATTCTACAAAAAAGGTTTTAAATAATATAAATATAAAAATAAAAAATAAAGAAAAAATTGTAATAGTCGGATTAAATGGAGCAGGGAAGACAACATTCATAAAGTTATTGTGTAAGTTTTATAAACCAAGTGAGGGCGTTATTACTTTAAATGGTATAGATATTTGGAAAATACCTGATGGTGAGTATTATGATTTAATTTCAGCAGTGTTTCAAGATTTTTCAAATTTTGCTTTTTCAATAAAAGAGAATATAACTATGTCTGAAGAAAAGGATGACATGTTTATTTATCAAATATTAAAAAAAGTGGATTTATATGATAAAGTCAATTCATTATCAAACAAAGATAATACTTATTTAAGTAAAAGTTTTAGTACTACTGGCATAGAACTTTCTGGTGGACAAGAACAAAAATTAGCTATTGCACGTTGTGTTTATAAGAATAGTCCAATTCTAATTTTAGATGAGCCAACTGCAAATTTAGATCCTATAGCTGAAAGTGAAATATACAAGGATTTCTTTGAGATGTGTAAAAACAAAACAGCTATATTTATTTCTCATAGATTAGCAGTATCGACAATTGTTGATAAGATAGTTGTGTTTGTTAATGGAAATATTGTTGAAATAGGTTCTCACAAAGAACTAATGAAAAGAAATGGTATTTATAAAGAAATGTTTTCTAAACAAAGTGAAAATTATAAAGATTAGAAATAAAATTTGATTTTTGTTAAGTTGTAAATGATGTGAGACAAAAAAAGAGAAAAAAACAAATTAATTTGATAGGATATGATTGAAAAGATTTTTAGAAAAGAAAGGAATAATCGATTTGTTGTAATGCTTAACGTTGATAAGAGTATCCCTTTTCTCTAAAGGAGAGTGCCAATTCAAAGAACTGGAAGGAATATTGTTCGAACGTTTTAAATAAGCTTTCATTTGAAGATTTAAATCCTTTAAAGAAAAGAATTTTAAATAAGAATAGAAACGTTCTTGGTCATTTCGATGGCTACGTTCTACCTTACCATTATGTCGAGGTGTTCTAGGTTTAA
>CABUID010000011.1 GCA_902491575.1 uncultured Bacillota bacterium | reverse complement strand
GAATTCAAATCCGTGAACCCATAGAAACAAACAATTAAATATATAGAAATGAAAAACACAAGTCCGGCAGAGTTGTCGGACTTTTATCATCTTTGAGTGAAAAACATCGTCTTTTGCTCACAAACCTACTGAAACTTATAAAAATGTTGTGCAGCTATTTCGTACAACAAAGACATTATTTATAAAATGACTTTTTAATCAATAAAAGGTTTAAAAAGATTGCTAAGAATTTTAGTTTCTTAACATTCTTTTTTTATATTCCAATTCAATCCCCTTTTTATTTTTGAAATGATTTAAGATAATCATGATTGAATTCAATTAAAATTATTCTGCAAGATGATGATTGAATGTGTATTTTGAATCCTTCAATGCCTTTCTTAACTTGAAGAGGATGGATTCGGATAAAAACTACTTTTAATCATCTTGTCAATTAGTAAAATCAAGTATATAATTACTTTCGGTGATGAATATGGAAAAAGTGAAAATTGGACTGATTGGATATGGAAATAGAGGGAGATTATATTCTTCTTTTATTAAGGATATGCTCGATAAAATTGAATATGTAGCAATATGTGATATTCGTGCAAAAGAACTTAAAGATTCGATTGCTGCGAACCATGTTTCTTATGTTTATGATAATGTTGAAGATTTTTATAATGCACATCTTCCTTTGGATTTAGTTTTGATTTGTTCGATGGATCAATATCATTTTCAACATGCAAAAAAAGCATTAGAATTGGGTTACAATATTTTGCTTGAAAAACCGATTTCAAATAATTTAAAGGAAGTTCAAGAACTCAATCAATTAGCTAAAGAAAAAAACTTAAAAGTTATTGTTACTTATGTTTTAAGATATACTCTTTTTTATCGTATGATTAAAGAAATTATTGATTCTGGCGAAATTGGTGAAATCATCAATATCAATACAACTGAAAATGTTTCTTACTGGCATCAAGCCCATAGTTATGTTAGAGGAAATTGGCGAAATTCTAAGGAAACAGGCCCTATGATTTTGACAAAATGTTCTCATGATATGGATTTAATTTATTGGTTAATGGGTAAAAATATCACGAAAATTTCTTCATTTGGAGATCGATCTTATTTAAAAAAAGAAAATAACCCTTTGAATTCCAGTGATTATTGTACAGATTGTTCTTGTAAAGAGGAATGTGCATTTAATGCCTATCGTTTTTATTTAAATAATAAAGAATGGTTAAGACCAATGGTTGGGGATGATTTATCCGATGAAAAAATTATTCATTTTTTAAATAAATCACAATATTCTCGTTGTGTTTTCAAATGTGATAATGATGTAGTTGATCATCAAGTTGTTAATATCGAATTTGAAGATAAAACGACGGCAAGTCATACCATGAATGCATTTACACGTTGGTGTTATCGGGATATTAAAGTCATGGGAAGTAAAGGTTGTATTGAAGGTAATTTTGAAGAAAAAATGTTTAAAGTTTACCATTTTTTAGATAATTCTGAAAGACAAGTAGATATTCGCGATTATACAGATGACTTTGTAGGACATGGCGGAGGAGATAGAATTATGTTCGCTGAATTGATTGATTATCTTTTAACGAATCAAAAATCGATACGTCTAACAAGTATTCACGAATCGGTTATGTCACATGAAATGGCTTTTGCTGCTGAAAAGTCAAGGCTAAATGACGGGCAAGTACAAGAAATTCATTATAAATTATAAAAAAGAACATTCATTTAGTTCTTTTTTTAGAATTTCTTGCTGTAAAAAAAGCTTTGTGTTAAAATAATCTTAGGTGATGCATATGAAAAAGAAAAATTTAAAAAATTTTACGTTTATATTTTTAATAGCTATTTTGTCTTCTTGTAATGGAAACAAAAATACAGATAGTTTAAGTTCTACAAATAATGAGAGTCAAATTCCTTCCAATTCAAGCGAAGATACGATGAATCGAGATATCATTGAAAATGAACAATACATGTGGCCTTTTCAAGAAGACAATGCTTTCAAAGGTACCATGTCTTTTACGGTAGGAAGTCAACTTGAAGATAGAAATTTAAGTTTAAAAATTGAAAATAACTTAATTGAAAAAGAAAAGAAAGTAAATTATGATGCAAAAATTATTTATGATTTAAGCACGGTTTATCCATGTCATAGTGATACGATTGAACATGCTTACAATGCCATTACATTTAATGATGTATCTATGGGTGCTTTACCATCCGATGACACAAAAGGAGTAGATATTCCTAATGCAAATATAGATGATGGAATGAATGTTTTCTCTTTAACCATTGGACAAGTTTATGCTAATAATAAATCTTATGATAAAAATAGTGTACATGGCGGATTGAATGGTGGTGGGGATGATTTCCAAATTGCCAATGTAGCCATGCAATATCCTACTGGAGAAATTATAAAGCCATCTAAATTGGTTATTTATAAGCCAAAAGCCATCGATTCAAAAGAATATGTGACTTATGAAATTCAACAAGTAGATGATCAATTCTATTGGATAGGAGATGGATGGGGTGGTAGTTTATCTGTCGATAAAAGTAGTAATCCACGTTTAGATATTCCTTTCCAAATTGATTATTATTTTGAATGCTATACCCCTGGTTCTTTATCCACTTATCAAATAGATACTACACAATATAAAGAAGGTAAATATACTGTTTCTTTATATGATGATACGCAAGTTGTATTGCAAAATAATGTTTATTTTGATAATAACGGGCCTGAAGTGATGACGAATATGACTGACTATCAGTTAACCAATAATCATTTTGTTATTGAAAGCGATATATTGGATAAAGCAAGTGGCGTTTCTAGCCAAAGCATTCGAATCGATGGTCAAGTAATAGATAATAAAAAAATTAATTTATCTACTTTTAACCCAGGTCAGCATCATTTAGCAATCTATGCTTCTGATTATGCTGGAAATGAAACTTTTTATGACCGAAATTTTATTATACTGGCGAATGCAGATACCATTGAAATAAAAGCTGAGCAAAATGATTTAAGTATTCATACTCCATATGATAGTGATTTATCTTTAAAAGTATTTAGTGCAGATGAAGTAAATTATACTTCACTTCACCCAATTAATCAAAAACAAACAAGTTCAACCTCTATTCCTTATGATGAATTTACAGTTGAAGTTAAAGACGCAAATAAAGATTTATATTTAAGTTACCAAGGCGAAACGATGAATGGGGAAAGGTTATTAATTGAAGCTTTCAACCCTACAAAGAATGCTTATGAAACGATTACTATGACAAATTCAAATCGATTGATTAATTTTGTCATTCATCCACAAAATTATGTAAGTAATCATTCTTTAAAATTAAGAGTCACTCCTTTATATGTCAATAATGGTTCTAATCGTATACTTTGGTCTTCTGATACGCAATATTTACCAAAAGTAGAATTTACAGATATCAATTATATGTATTCAGAATTGATGGAATATATCGTGGATGAATATCAAAATGATCAGATGAGTTATTTGGTTCATACGGGAGATATTGTAGATAATCCGCCAAGTTATAAAGAATCTGCTATCGCTGAATGGAAAAAAGCAACAGTAGCTTTTGAAATTCTAGATAATGCGAATGTTCCTTATGGTGTAAGTGCCGGTAATCATGATGTTGGTACAGCAATATCGGCTGTGGATTATTCTTATTTCAGCCAATATTTTGGAGTAAAAAGATATAATAATCATTTAGTTTATGGTGGAGCACTCAATGATAATGAATGTCATTATGATTTAATCACTATTGGACAATACGATTTTATTGTTTTATATTTAGGGTTTGGAGTAGAGGCTAAACCACAAACCATTCAATGGGCTAATCAAGTTTTAAAAACTTATCGTCATCGTAATGCAATTATTGCTACTCATGCTTACCTTACTGCAGAAGGTGAACTCGATAAAAATGTTCAAGCACAACAAATTTATGATGAAATCGTTGTTCCTAATGATAATGTTTCATTTGTATTTTGTGGTCATACAGATGGAAATGCGTGTGTTAAAAAGCAAATTAATGATAATCGATTTGTATATGAAATATTAAATTGTTATCAATTTGTTGAAACAAAATCTTATGCTGTTTCTCACATTATTAATGGGTATAAATGTAATGGTGAAGCTTTTATTAAGGAATTAACATTTGAAAACAATGTTGTTAAATGCCATACATTCTCTCCTGTCATTCATGCAACATTTCCATTGAACAATAAAGATGATTTTGAAATACAAGTTGATTTAATGGATGCACAACGTGAATTAACTTCTAAAAGTTTAAAAGTTTATCAAGTAAATGAAAATATTTATAATCAAAATCAAATTTCTTCCTCTTTATCATTAGATAATTTAATTTCTGGACAAAAATACATTGCATATGTAAAGGATAATGGCGATGGATATGGATTTGTTCTTATAGGTTAAAAAGCTAATAAACTATGAAGATTAAAAAACAGCTAAGAAATTTAATTCTTAGCTGTTTTTATTTTTTTTAATAAAAGAGAATATAATTTATAACCGAATATAGCAGAAAGGAAAGCAACTGTTCCTCCAAATAAAACATCAGACATATAATGTGCTCCCATTACAATTCTAGAAAATCCAACTATTCCAGTTATGAAAATAGGGAGGAGGATAAAAAGCCATTTATACTTTTTTTGATTGAATTTTTCAAAATATAAAGGCAAAAACATTAAAGTATAAGTGATTCCAGCTCCACAAGTATGACCAGAAGGGAATGAACTAAAGAATGTGCTCGTTATATAAGAATCGCCTTGATAAGAAGCTGCTATTTTCATTGAACTGCCATTGATGATATACCATCTCGTAAAACCTTGATGCTCAAATCCATAATAGTTTAAATAATAAATTGCTCGATATCTTTCTCTTCCAAAAATAGGTTTTATACCTTGAACAATAAGTTGTGAACAAGCTGCTGTAAATAAAATGATGCAGGCAAGAGGTAATAGTTTTTGACACGTAGAAGGTAATTTTTTGAATAAAAGAAAACAAAAAACAAATTGAATAAATAAAGCAAGAATGAACATGATACTATAGGTAAGAAAATGATCATGTAAATATGCCAATTTATCCGGATATAATTGACTTAAATATTTTCCAATTTTATAGATGCCATAAAAACAGGAAACGCATCCTCCAATATAAAAAACAATTTGTAAAATAACTCTTAAATTTTTCTTTTGAATGTTCTTACAATTGACCAATAAAATAGCAAAAGCACTCATCAAAAATAAATATAAAGGCATTTCGCCAATGACTTCAAAAATTCTTCCAAAGAGATTACTTGAAAAATAATTACCATTAGCAAATCCTTTTTGAGCTAAAATTTCAGAAATTGAATAATCATAAAAAGTAGCAATTAAAACTAAAAGTGAAAAAATAACGATAAATAAAATCCAAAATAAAAGTTTTTGATATTTTTTTTGCATGTAAGTCACCTCTTATATATGATTTTGTCACACTTTATTTAAAGTGTCTAGATAAAATTTGATTAAACTTGAAAAAAATAAGATTTATGTTATATTATAAGCAGGAGGAAATTTATGATTGAACTTGCAGGTTGCGCAATCGGTGGATGCGGGAATGACAATAATTATCTAGGATGGATAATTGCTGGTTCAGTTTTGCTTCTACTTATCATTGTTTTTATTATTTGGTTATTCATTCAAAAGAAAAAACAAAAATAAAATGATGTGGCTTTTGGCCACTTTTTTTATGAAAAAAATTATTTTAAATATTTTTATTAAAAATATATTTAAAAAAAGTTCTTTGTGTTATAATAGCAAAGTGAGAGGTGATTATAATGAGTTTATTTTGTTCAAAAGGCCATCGTCATTTAGATGGTCATAAAGATTTGACAAAGCATCAAGAGATCATTTCATTATTGGAAGGGGAAAATGCACCTAAAGAGGTTTATTTTCCAACAATGTCTCCTAACGGAAAACCTATTACTTTTACAGTCAATGTTGGTGACACAGTAAAAGTTGGTACAAAAATAGGAACAAGAACAGATTTCTATGTTCCGATTTATTCTTCTGTTAGTGGTGTTGTTAAAGAACAGAAAATGATCTTTAGTCCACAAATTGGACGAGCTATTCAACATGTTGTTATTGAAAATGATGGTCAGTATGTTGAAGAAGAACCACTAAAAGTTGTTACACTTGATAGTTCAAAAGAAGAAATTTTTGAAGCGATTAAAGAAGCAGGTTTAGTGGGGATGGGAGGAGCTGGATTCCCAACTTATATTAAATATAACAACCCATCAAATATTGAAACATTGTTAGTCAATGGTGTAGAATGTGAGCCTTATTTGACAACGGATTTTGTGGCTATGCAAAAAGAGGTGGATGCATTATTACTAGGATGTGAATATTTAATGAAAGCTTCTGGAGCTAATCAAGCTATCATTGCTTTTAAAGTTCATAAAGAAGAAGTAAAAGAGGCTATTTCAGCAAAGTTAAACGAACATCCAAAAATTTCAATGGTGGAAGTTCCAGACCAATATCCAATGGGTTGGGAAAGAACTTTAGTAAAACAAGTTTTGCATAAAGAATATGATAAATTACCTTCAGAAGCAAATGCTGTCGTCAACAATGCTCAAACAGTAATCGAACTTGGTAAAACTTTATCAACAGGAAAAACTGTAGCGACACGTTTAGTTACAGTATCCGGTAATGGTGTAAAAAATCCTACAAATGTTCTTTGCCCTATCGGAACTTTAGCTTCAGAATTAATTCAAGCTTGTGGAGGCTATGAAGAAGGCGATATTAATTTAATTCCAGGTGGCCCTATGTGTGCAAAAGCTGTAAAACAAGATGATTTTCCTATTTTGATTCAAATGGGTTCTTTAACAGTTTTAAAGTTTGTAGCTATTCATTCTGAGCCTTGTCTTCGTTGTGGCGCTTGTACGATGAATTGTCCAGCAGGACTTCAACCTGTTGAATTAAAAATTGCCTTTGATAGAAAAGATACGGATAGAATGGAAAAACTCAATATAATGTCTTGTGTGGAATGTGGAATGTGTTCCTATATTTGTCCAAGTAAAATTGAGCTTACAGAAACTATCAAAAAAGCAAAAATGATTTACCGATTAAAGAAGAAATAAGGAGGAAAGAATAATGGCGTTTCGTACAAATCCTGCTCCTTATCAAAGAGCAAAAAATTCAACTTTAAAAATAATGTTAATATTATGTGCTGCCTTAATTGTAGTTTGGGTATTTGGCATTATCTATTCTTTTAAATTAGATGGATTAGTAAAAAATTATGTCGATGCTTTTAATACTAAAAACGCAGCAGCTATCGAAAGAGGAACAATGGAGGCAATGGTTGCCACAAGTTATGGCCTTAAATCGATATTAATGGTTCTCGTTGCACTAGTTGTAACAGCTGTATGTGATGTTTTAACAACTTTAATAAAACATAAAAAAGATAGTAAAGATTCATTAGGAAAAGAAATTGTTCATGATTTAATTCATAATTATTCTTATGTAACAGCTATCATTTTTGCTTTAACATTACCGGTTTATACTTCCTATTATGTGATTATTATTGGCTCTATTTTTGCCACAATTGTTGTTAAAAATTTCTTTGGAGGCTTTGGAAAAAATATATTTAACCCTGCTATCATGGCCCGTATTTTTGTAGGCTTATGTTTTGCAAGTCAACTCGCTGTTCCAGAAGTATTAAAGATTTCTGCTGCAGGAGTCGATGCAGTTAGTGGTGCTACATTAACTACTGCATTTAATAATGCCACTTCATGGTTGGCTACAACGTCAACAAGTGGCGTCTCCATTATTCATAATTCTATTTTTTCTGATTACACATTGACGGATATGCTATTTGGTCAATATGTTGGTTCATTAGGAGAAACCTTTACAGTCGTTATTTTTGTTTTAGGAATTGTTTTATCCATTTTAAAAGTGATCAACTGGAGAACTCCTGTATTTTATCTTGGAACGGTTGCTTTAACCTCTTTATGTATTGCTTTAGTTTGTGGATTTGAAAATCCATTCTCTTATGTTTTATATCATTTATCATTAGGTGGTTTAATGTTTGGTGCTGTCTTTATGTTAACAGATCCAGTAACAGGACCAACTTCACCTTATGGAAAAAGTTTGGTTGCCGTTTTTGCAGGACTAATGACGGTATTGATTCGTGTAAAGGGTGGTTATCCAGAAGGAGTTATGTACTCTATTGCTTTATGCAATTTCATTTCACCTGCTGTCGATTACTTAACAGTAGGAAAAAGTTCTTCGCATCTTGTTAGAAAATCATGCATTTTAGTAGGAACATGTCTTGTTGCTATTGGATTATGTAGTGGATTAGCCTATTCTGTAAATGGTGGTAAAGAAGTTTATGCTATCAATGGAATTGATCAACCAGCTTATTCATTACTTGAAGAAACTTTTGCATTAAATGATGGCGATTCTTTTAAAAAAGTTGAAAATTATACTCCAAAAACGAATAACATAAAGGGTTATAAGATTGGGGAATCCTCTTTAGATGTTGTTTATGATATTATTAATCAAAATGGTGAGAAAGTTGCCACATTATATTCTGTAAGCAAAGAAGGATCCATTAGTATTGAAGGATATTATACATCTATAACTCCTTATGTATTAATTGGTATAAAAACAGATGGTTCATTATATGGCTTTGGTATGTTAACACCTGTCAATTCAAAAGGATATGGTTTGGAAAATTCGATTAATGAATACATTCATAATGAATATACAGGTAAAAATGAGTCTAATTATAATGATGTTGAAAATCTTTCTTCAGCAACTTATTCATCAACAATTATTAAAAATTTAATTACTGCTGCTTATGAAGAATTTAATGCGGCATAAAGGAGAGCACACAATGAATAAATTAATAAAATTACCAATATTTTTAGGTGTTTGTGGTGCTGCTTGTGCAGGTATCTTAGCAGGAGTAAACGCAGTCACTGCCCCAATTATTGAAAAAGCTAAAGCTGAAAAAGCGAATGCAGCTTATATTGAATTATATAAGGACTTTAATGTCACTGGTACGGATGTCGTAACAGAAGATGTAGATAATGATGATTTATTAAAAGCAGGATGTAGTGTGAAAGCCATTATCATTAATGATTATGTAAAAGGAGTGACTTACACTTGTTCTGTTACCGGTTATGGTGGGAAAATTGAATTTCAAGTTGCTTTTGCCAACGGAAAATATTTAGGATATACCGATTTAGGTAATAGTGAAACAAATGGATATGGAAAGTCCGTCATTGAACAAATGAATGGTTTGATTAAAGATTTAGATGGTTCTCAAAATTTAATGTCAAATAGTGATTATACTTCCGCTATTAGTGGAAAATCAATAACAGGTAAAGCCTTAGCTAATTCAATCGAAGTATGTCGAGTGGATTATATGGCTTGGTATAGTGCACAATAAGGAGGAAATAAAATGAAAAAAGGTAAAATTATTTTAAATGGTATTATCAATGAAAATCCTACATTTGTTTTATTTTTAGGAATGTGTCCTGTATTAGCTACTTCCTCGTCTATTTATTCCGCTATTGGCATGTCGGTATGTGTATTTTTAGTTTTATTACTATCCAATATTATCATTTCATTAGTAAGTCGTATTACTCCAAATGAAATTAGAATACCTGTTTACATTATTATTATTGCAACGATTGTTTCTGTCATTAATATGTTAGTGGAAGCTTTTGCACCTGGTATTCATTCTACATTAGGAGCTTATTTGCAATTAATTGTTGTAAATTGTATTATATTAGGAAGAGCAGAAGCTTTTGCTTCTAAAAACTCTGTTGTAGATTCAATCATGGATGCCATTGGTATTTCTATTGGATTTTTGATGTCTATGTTTATTGTAGCCTTCATTCGTGAATTATTTGGCACAGGTTGTTTATCAATGAAGGATTTATCAGGAAATGATTTGTTCTCTATTCGAATCATTCCAGATAGCTATAATATTCCATTATTAAATCAACCAACAGGTGCTTTCTTAGTATTAGGTATATGTGTTGCATGTTTTGTTGCAATTAAAGATGCTGTTGCCAATAAAAAAGCGGCAAAAATGAAAAATGCAACACAAAAAGCATAGGAGGAGAAAATTATGGGTGAAATTATTGCAATTGTAATTAGTTGTTTATTTGTATCAAATATTATTTTGTCCTCTTTCTTAGGCATTTGTCCATTTTTAGGTATTTCTAAAAAACCTAGTAATGCCGTAGGGATGGGATTAGCCTTAATCTTTGTTGTAACTTTTTCTGCAATTATTTGTTATTGTATTGAAAGATTCATATTAGTTCCTCTTGGAATTGATTATTTATCCTTGCTCGTATTTATTCTTGTTATTGCTTCATTTGTTCAATTTGTTGAATTCTTTATGAAAAAGTATATGAAAGGATTATACAAAGCATTAGGAATTTATTTGCCCTTGATTACTACCAATTGTGTGGTATTATTTGTAGCACAGCAAGTTGCTTCTTATACGATGGTTAAAGGTGTAGCTGTTTATGATTATAATTTTCTTACAATGATTGTTTATGCATTATCTACAGCAGTAGGGTATATGCTTGTCATTACGTTATTTTCATTTATTCGTGTACGAATTGATTCTCAGGAAACACCAAAACCATTTAAAGGAAATGCGATAGCTTTAATTACAACCGCATTAATGGTTCTTGCTTTTTCTGCCTTTGTAGGATTAGTATAGAAAATGTCTGATACTGTTCGAATTATCTTAGCGATTATCATTATATTGGTTTGTGTAGGATTGTTTATCTTTTCCTATATTTTAAATAAAAGAACGCCTAAACCAGAAGGCTGTGAAAATATCGGTGATGAATGCGAAGGATGTCAAATGACATCATGCTCTCATTATCGAAAAAAAGAAGAAAAAAGAAAGGATGAAGAAGAATAATGGATACTTTTATTTCAATTTTAAAAGCCATTGGAATTGTTTTGGCGATAAGTGCTATTTTGGGATTATTATTAGCTCTTGCTTCAAAATATTTATCGGTAAAAGAAGATCCACGTATAGCAGAAGTAACCAAAATGTTACCAGGCGCTAATTGTGGTGGTTGTGGATATGCTGGTTGTTCGGGAATGGCAGAATCAATTGTTAGTGGTGCTAATAAAAACTTGTCTGCTTGTCGACCATCTAAACCAGAGGCAAGAGAAAAAATTAAAGATTATTTAGCAAACACACCAGGACCGGATGGTTCAACCATTCAAGATTTACATTAATATCACATAAAAGTAGATTTTGTATAAAAATACAAGTCTACTTTTCTTTTTATAAACATGAAGTTTTAAAGTTAAAATTCCTATGTAGATTCTCATTTCTTTTTATTATATCCTTAAAATGTGTTTTGTATAAAAATAAAGATATGCTATAATTTACAAAAGAGGAGGAGTAAGAAATGAAAAGGAAGAAAGGGCTATTCTTGATGATTTTAGCTTTTGTACTTGGATCGTGTAATGACATTTCTGGGCAATGGAAAAATATGCAAGTTGCTGAAAGAAGTATTCTTACGACTTCAAATAATTCAGTATCTCCTTTTAATACGTATATGAATATGTATTACTTTTTTTTCGATGATGAAAAAAATGTAGAGGAAAGTTTTCAATTAATTAGTCAATGCTTTCGTGATGAAGTGATTCAATTACATAAGCAATTTGACCGACATTATTCTTATTATCAAGACGATGATAAAAAAGAAAATATTATCACGAATATTAAAACAATTAATGATTCTTATGGGACAAATCAACCTATAAAATGTTCAGATGAATTATATGAATTATTAAAAATAGGTTGTCAAGCGTTTGAACTTACGAATGGAATGTTCAATATCTTCACTGGAGGACTTTCAGATTTTTGGGAGTATATTTTAACAGATGTTTCGAATTTTGGAACTTTAGTTTTTGAAGATCTTGACCCTTATAAAAATGAACATCAAAAGGAAAACTTACGTCAACTCGTTCAAGTGGTTCCGCATACACAAGATGAAGTTCAGCAATTATTAAGTTTTAATGATTTAACAAAAGAAGTGACATTTAACAAGGTGGATAGTTTAGACGAAAAAGAAAATGATTATATCGAAATTTTAAATGGAAACCAAGTGGTTGTTAAAAGAATTGAATTGAGACCGATAATTAGTGTTGGTGGGATTGCTAAAGGTTTAGCCACGGATATAGTAAAAGAAAAGTTAAAAGATTTGGGTTATGAAAATGGTTATCTTTCGAGTGGTGGTTCATCGATTACGACTTTGGCAAAACCTATTTATAGTCAAAAAGAAAAAGGTCATAAAATCAGTGTTATCAATCCATTAAGTATCTATCAAATTGAAAAAGAAATTGCTTTTTCCATGAAATTTGCTGAAGAATTTAGTTTTTCAACTTCTGGTAATTATACGATTGGTAAAAGTTATTCTTTTGCTGACGATGAAGGAAATCCAATTTATAGACATCATATTATGAATCCATATACGGGAGAACCATCGAATTATTTTTCTTCTGTTTCAATAGCTTCTCATACATTTTCCAATGCAATGTTAGATGTTTTTACGACGGCATTTATGAATTTAAATATTCAAGATGGACTGCTTTTAAGAAATAAAATTCTTCAACATTTTCCGGATGATGATTTAGAAATATTTTATTTAGTAAATGATAACGGAAAAATGATTTTACATGCTACTTCTTCAATGGAAAATACTTTGCAAACGCATACAGGAGTTGAGTGTATTTATGAAGAATAATTTTTCCATTAAATTTAAAGTTTTTGATATTTTTATTTTAGTGTTTGCTCTTCTTTCTATTGTGGGTTCTATGATTGTTACCAATGTAATTTATGCTCAAGATTTAAACCGAAAAACGACGATTCAAATTAATTATCAAGGTCGTTTTTTAAAAGAAAAGGAAATTAATTTTGATAATGTAGAGGGTGAATTACAAATCATTTTAAAAAAAGAAGATTATCCTGATTTATTAGGGGATGTCATTATTCTTGTCAATAAAGATAAAGGAATTTGTATTCATGAAGTGACTTGTCCAAATCATTATTGTGAAAAACAAGGATGGATAAAAAATGTTGGTTATCCAATTGTTTGTATTCCCAATGGAATCTATGTCGTGATAGATTCTTCTTCTATTGATCAAGATACAATTTTAGGTTAATATTATGAAAAAAGAAAGTTTAACGCAAAAGATTGTTCGGTTAGCTATTTTCCTGGCTTTAGGAATTGTATTAAATATTGTTGAATCGATGATACCTTTACCGATAGCCGTGCCAGGAATACGGTTAGGACTTGCGAACACAATGGGACTGATTGTCTTATATTTTTATTCTCCTAAAGAATACATTTCTTTAGGTATTTTAAGAGTATTTATTGTAGGTTTATTACGAACCGGCCTTGGTAGTCCTTCTTTTATTTTATCGTTAACGGGGTGGGCTTTATCAACATTCATAACGCTTATCGTTTATTTGTTTCATAAGGCTTCCATTTATGGTTTATCGATTATCAGTGCTTTATTTCATCAAGTTGGACAAATTATAATGGTCATTTTATTATATCAATTACCTTCTATGATTAATTATCTACCTATATTATTAATAACAGGAGCAATCAGTGGTTTTTTGGTTGCACTGATTACTTCTCAAATATTATCTTTACTGAATCGAATTTATCGAATCAAAGTGTAATTAAAAATAAAGAATAGGTTATACTAAGAAAGGTACGTAAAAAAATAAAAACTGTTTTTGTGAAAAATTGTATGAGGAAAATATAAATATTTATATTTTTTTGCACAATTTACGATGATAAAGACTTGAAAGTTTAATAAAAAATGCGTATAATAATTGCAGTCTAGATTTTAAGGAGGAAATTTTAATGAAATTTAGAAAATTATTCGTTATGAGTGCTTGCGTAGCATGTGGACTAACTTTAGCTTCATGTGGTAATAACAAAAACTCTGATAGTGTTGACAATTCTAATAATGGTTCTGCAACAAAAAATGTTAATGTTGGTGTTGGCTATCAAGCTTCATTTAATGGATCAAGTCAATTAGATTTAACAGCAGCTATGGTTGCATTTGACAATGCAGGAAAAGTTGTTGACACTCGTATCGATGTTGTTCAAGTTAAATTTGCAGCAAACGATGCAAAAGATGCTTTAACTTTAACAAATACAAATGTTAAAGATGGTTATGTAACTACAAAATTAGAATTAGGTAAAGATTATAACATGGTAACTTTTGGTGGAGCAGTTGCTGAAGTGGATGTTCAAATCGAAGCATTTGCTGACTGGACAGTTGGTAAAACAATTGCAGAAATGAAAACATTTACTGAAGAAAAAGACCACGAAGGTTCTTTATCAACTTATTTAAAAGAAGGTACACTTGCAAATTGTACAATCGTTGTTGGCGCATTTATTGATGCCATCGAAAGTGCATGGTCATTAAAAAATACTACAGCAGTAGAAGTTCCATCTACTTTCACAACAGGTATTGGTATGAATGCTAAATTATCTGGTAAAGAAGTAACGGTTGATGTTTGTGGAACATTAGTTTCTGGAGGAAAAGTTGTTGCTTCTTCTATCGATGCAATTTGTGTTGATTTTGCAATTGATGCTGAATCTGGTGCTTTAACTTTAGATACAACTTCTAAATACTATGATGAAGCAAAAACAACAAAATCCAAAAAGACTTTAGGCGATGCTTATAAAATGGCTGGAAAAAATGGTGGTAACCCTACTTGTACATTAGAATGGTATGAACAAGCTGACATCATCGAAAAAGGTGTTGTTGGAAAAACTCCAACTGAAATCGCAGCATTAGTTAAAAATGAAGGCGATTTAGCTGGTGCTACTATTACTGTTTCATCTTATGTTAGTGGTTTAGCTAAATCAGCTACATATGCTGATATGGAACACGTTGGTCCTCAAGCTTAATCTTTAATACAAAGAATAATATAAAAAAGAGAAAATTAATTTTCTCTTTTTTGTATTTATGATAAAATACATTCGAGGTGCTTGTAAATGAAAAAAAGACGAATTTGGCTAACTTTATTTATAATGACTCTTACGAGTTGTGAAAATGTTGAAAGGTTGACTCACGTTGTCCCTGGAGAATTTGTAAACGATGAATACGTTTTTCCAATGAATACTTTGACGCAATTAAAAATGTATTATAAAAGTCAATATGATGAAGTAGTAGATGGTTTTGATGAAATCATTATTCGTTTGAGTAAAGAAGTGGATCGTTACCATGATTATTCTTCAATCAACAATTTAAAAACAATCAATGATTCATGTGGAACAGATGAAGCTATTTCCATTTCCGATCATTTATTTGAACTTATAAAATTAGGTGTACAATTAACAAAAATTACAAAAGGAAAATTTAACATAGCGATGGGTTCAATCATTGATTTATATGCTCCTTATTTAGAAGAAGGGAATACGAACGTTTATAAAGATTTTCCAGTTTCTGATTTACTTATTCAACAGGCTTTGCAGGCAATACCTACTTATGAGGAAATAGATAATTATGTTTTTTTAAATGAAGAAAATAAAACGGTTACTTTAAAAATGTATCATAATGAGAAAATTATTTTATCTTTTGGTGCAATTGCAAAAGGATTTATATTACAAAAAGCGTATGATTATTTAGATGCTTTTCGTTACCCCTCTTTATTGGATGCGGGTTCATCGACAATGGCAACGATAGGAAATAATCCTACAAATAAAGAAGGAGACTGGCGAATAACATTTCGTGGTCCCTCTTTAGAGAATTCCAATGATTTTTTGTGTACCGTTCAATTAAAAGGAGATTATTTTATCTCAACTTCTGGTGATTATCAACAAAATTTCATTTATTTTGATGAGCATGGCAATACTAAATTAATGCATCATATACTCGATGCAACTACAGGTGTTTCCAACAATTATTTAAGAAGTGTATCTTTAATTTCAAAGAATACTTCACTCGCCGTTTTAGATGCTTTATCGACGGCCATGTTTAATTATCAAACGCTAGAAGAAATATTAGAATTAATTGATATTGTTGAAAAAGAGTTTTTCTGTGACATTTCTTTTGTTCTAGCAAGACCGGTTTATAACGAAACTGGACAAATCAATCTAAATGAATATAATATAGATGTATCTAATAGTTTTGAGCAACTAGTAACATCAAATTATTCAGAAAATGTAAAGGAAATTAACAAAATTAAAAATTACTAAAAAAGATAGGAGGGAAAATCATGAAAATTAGATATGTGACCTTAATTGTTTTTCTTGTGGCCATGTGTTCTTGTTGTAGTAATGAATTGATAACCCCTTCTTTCTCCCAAGACTTTCATGAAAGTCAAACGGAAGATTCTTTAGAAAATCATTCTTCCAATCCAATCGATTACGGTAAGGAGAATACAGATTTAATTTATGAAGCTTTACTTGGCGATTTTTATTCACTGTATCAAACCGCTCACCAAGAAAAAGACACTTCGTTAAGATATATAAAATTTGCTAAAGCCGAGGCAAGTTTGTTAGATAGTGGCATTCTTTTGCCTTTTTCAAGTGAAAATGTAAGTTATACTTTATCACGTTTAGTTCCCTATACGACTCCGAATATAACTTTATATAATAACCAATACAATTTTAAAAATTTACTCGTGACAAAAGATTTTTTAACCATTGAAGAAGAAGAAATACTTCATGATTTATGGTTAGAAAGTATTAAAAAGGAAACCATTTTTGATTCATCTAATTTTTTAAAGCAACAAAATCATGAATTAGTCAATCAATTGTCATTGGTTTATGATACCAATTTTACAACATTAAATCCTTACATCTATTCGAGTAAAGGTAATCAAATAGCCTTAAAACAATGTTTTGATACTTTATTTGAATATGATAATCAAGGAAATTTGATTCCTTGTATTGCTGATCAATATCATCTTTCAGAGGATGGTTTAACTTATACCATTACAATTAAAGATAATCTTTATTACTATACTCATAATGGCGAGATTTATAGTAAAATCAAAGCTGTTGACTTCGTAGATGGAATAAAATATTATCTCGATAATGGTGAAAATATTCCGTTTTTGTATAATGCGGAACAATATGTTAAAGGAAATATTCCTTTTGAATTAGTAGGCATAAAAGTCAAAGACGAAACCACCTTTGAATTTACTTTAACTGAAGCAATACCCGAGTTTCTTGCTTATTTTACTTCTTCTTATTTTTATCCTTTTAATAATCAATTTTATCAAGAGCATAAAGATAATTTTGGGGACATCCTTGATCCTTCAACCATGCTTTATACAGGAGCATTTTATCCTGTAAGTACTTCTGAAAAACAAATTATTTTAAATAAAAATCTAAATTACTCAAGTCAAGAAAAGATAGCTTTAAAATCTATCATTTTTTCTGTGGATCATTTACAAGACAAACTTACATTACAAAATACTTTAGATAATGTATATAGTGAAATTCAATTCGAAGAAGGCTCGATCATCCATCAAATTATTCAACAAAGTTCAGAATTTGACGAAATACTAAGAATAACACCAATGAGTGATACAACCAATTTCGCTTTGTTAAATGTGAATCGAAATTGTTTTGAAACAAATAGTATTAAGACTGGAAAAAGTGAAAAAGAAATTGAAAACACATGGTATGCAATGCAAAACAAGAACTTTCGAAAGGCGATTTGTCATTCGATTGATAGAAGTCATTATAATTCATTCATACAAGGAAGTAACTTATCAACATACAACCTAAGAAATTCTTTAACTGTAAGATTACCACAAGAGATTACTTTTGAAGGTAAAACCTTTTTAAAAAATACGTTTTACGGAGAGATTTTAGAATATTATTATAACCAACTTGGAAATGAGCTCAGTCTAAAAGAACATATCGATTCTTTTTATAACCCTCAATTGGCTAAGCGTTATTTATCTTTGGCAAAAGAAGAGTTAAATGAACATTTTCAAGATACCATAACCTTAGATGTTTTGTGTTTGAGTCAAGCGAATTATCAAAACCAAGCTAATGCTTTAAAGGAATCAATCGAAAACTCACTAGATCATCAGGTAGAAATCAACCTACTTGTCTGCAAAAATCAGTTCAGTTATTTTGATGCGTATAATAGTGGGTGTTATGACATTTTACTGAACACATTTTGGACTCCAGATTACCAAGATCCGTCAGCATATTTAAGAATTTTTACTCCTGAAGGAGATAAAATAAAATTAATAGGTTTGTAAATCAAAACTAGTAGAAGGTTTTGATTTTTTAGCATTAGCCATATTTTAGGAGGTCTTTTATGGAAAAAGGAAAAATTATATCTATCGGGAAAAAAATAATCCCTTATATTCTTCTTTTGCTTTTTTCTTTATTAGGAACATATCTTGTTTTTTATAAAGGAATCAATACTGGAGATGATTATCGATTTCATTTTGCAAATATAATTGAGCAATATGAAACTTTGTTAGAAAAAAAGGAATTATCTCCAATTAGTGGTATGGTAGCCATGGGACTAGGAACAGGAACCAGATTATTTTATTCGCCTTTACCTCATTTGACAGTTACTTTGTTATCTTTATTTATGCGATTATACAATGTTTCTATTTTTGGTGCCTATAAAATAGTGATTGTAACGACGGTTTTTCTTTCTGGTGTTTTTATGTATCGTTTTGCTATGCATTTTACAAAAGAAAACAAAATAGCTTCTTTACTAGCAGCGGCATGTTTTGTTTTATATCCTTATCGTTTATTTGATGCATTTTGTCGTCTTGCTTTTGCTGAAGCTTATTCGATTATGTTTTTGCCTTTATTTTTTATGGGATTATATGATATCGTTCATTTTAAGGATAAAATAACTACTTTACCTTTTCTTGAAATCATATTAGGAGGAGCGTTACTCTTTTTATCACATAATATCACTGCACTTTATGCTTATCTTGCAGGAATTCTTTATTTAATTTGTAATGTTCGTTCCATTATTCAACTACTGAAGAATAAAAAATATATTTTATATTGTGGTGTAGCGATATTTTTACTTGCAGGTATCGGTTCCATAGCGTTTATGAGTCAATTTGAATTAATGGGAACAGGACTATATAATCTATCTGATCGCGTAAGAATGTGGACGAATGTGGAAACTGTCATTACTCGTACGAGTGAAGAATTTGATTATTCAGGTTTTTTAAATATTCCTTATTTAACGAGTCGATATGGAAATTTATTGACGACATCTTCTTTAATAATTGGTATATTTATGTATCTTATCTCGTGTGTGATTTTTATTATTTTAGATACTGCTTTAGCAGAAGTAAAAAAACTTAAGTATTTTCATACGTTCATTTCCTGTATCGTTTTATTTGGATTAGTTTCACTCATATCAAGAAGAATTGAAATCTATTTAGGTACAATTATATTCTTCTTACTTTATCTTTATGTTTTTTATCAAACGAAAGTTGAAACAATAGTGTCAGAAGAAAAAGATAAATTTTACTATAATTCTTTATTTTGGTATAGTCTGGCCATGATTATTGTTTTATTCGTTATGATGGAAGCCGAATGGGTATGGGAAATCCTTCCATCTTTCATGCTCAATATTCAATTTCCTTGGCGGTTATGGGCTTTAGTTCAATTATATGTAGCCATCCTTGTGGGAATTATTAGTCATTATGTTAAAGCAAAAAATATTGCCTCTTTTGCTTTATCCATACTCGTAGGACTTTTAATGGTCACCAATATGCCTTTAATTGAAAAGAGAATGGATTATGAGACAAATCATTATTATTGGGTGGATGAAGTAGATGAATCATTACTTGATTCTGGCGTCGCGTTAGGTTTTAATAAAGAATATTGTCCTCAAGTATTTTTTGATAGTAGTTATCGATCAGAGTATAGCAATTCTTTATATTATAAAATAGCACCAAAATTACCTTATAATTTTGATAGATATGAGGATTATTATTATGATCCTGTTATTTTAGATGGTAAAGGAATTATTACTGTTAAGGAAGCCTTTTCGCCTCAATATGAAATGAATATTTCAATTTCAACCGAAAATGCTCTTATTCAAATGCCACTCATCTATTATCCAGGTTATGAAATTACTGCAATAGATAAAGAGACAGGATTAAAAATAAAAGTTAAAGGAGAAAATGTAGATGGTCTTGTATCCTTTAGCTTACCTAAAGGTTACTATGAAGTAACCACTCAATATGTCCAAACGACGATTCGAAAAATTTCTATTATTTGGTTTTCAATATCGTTAGCGGGAACATCTATTATTTTGGTGTATGCATTATTTTTTGAAAAAAAGAGAGGGAGAAAAAATGAAAATTAAAAAAGTTACACAAAATGAATTTGAAACATTAATGGAATTAATGAATGTTTCTTTTCAAATGAAAGATGATGATCAATTTGAGCATATTTTACCTAAATTTTATTATAAAGAAAATGAAGAAATGATTCATTATGGTGTTTATGAAGAAAATCGGTTGGTAGCAAGCATTGGATTATATCCTATGACTTTAAAATCCAAATATGGAACATTAAATGTTGCTTGTGTTGGAGCAGTATCAACACATCCAGATTTTCGTTTGAAGGGTTATTTTAAGATGCTTATGAAGAAGATACTTCAAGTTGCTAAAAAAGAGAAGTATGATCTTTTGTTTTTAGGCGGAAATCGTTATCGTTATGGTCATTATGGGTTTGAAAATGCTGGTAGAAAATTAGTGGTGTGTTTATCTGCCAGAACGAAAAAAGAGTTAAGACCATGTCCATATCAAGTAGAGAGATTAAATGAAAATGATCATTTAGCCATTTTAGAATGTTTAAAAATGTATAATCGACAACCTCAACATGTATTAAGAAACCAAGAAAATTTTTATAAACATGTAATTTCTTGGAATTGTGTTCCTTATATTGTTAAAGTAAATGAAAAAATTGTAGGTTATTTTAGTTTAAAAGATAATCATCATGTTTATGAAATGCTTTATAAAAAGAAATATAAAGATTGTGTGCTAGATGCTTGTCTTTTAGATAAAAAAGAAATATATATTCAAACTTCGATGAAGGAATATAATGAAGATCTTCTTCATAAAATTGATTGGTTCCGTGTAGAACATAATGAAATGTATAAAGTATTAAACTGGGAGAAAGTTGCCAAATATTTAAATTTTAAAAAGGGATATGAAACTATTTTTGAATCATTCAATAATAAAGAAAGAATTAGAAAGGGATTAGGTAATGACGCTTTTGAAAGTCAATTTGGTGATGAATCTATATTCATTTTCCCATGTGATCAAGGTTAAATTTGCATCTTTTTTTAAGATATGGTAAAATATAAATGCCTTAATGGGTCTGATTTGGTTTCGACAGGCTAAGGTTTGGTATGATAAGCATGTGGAGTGGTTACCTTATAACCAAAATTAAAAATAAATAACAATTATAATAATAACAGATCATTTGCATTCGCTGCTTAGTCCCATAATCGGACAATGATCCCTCAGCCTAGGATTTGTCTATTTGCTTAGTTACTGGGGTCAACCCAAATAGAATAAGCTTAAATAATGATTGTAAACGATAAGCTGACAATTGAAACAATCTCGTGAAGAATTTGCTTGCTAATGGATAGGTTTTTCATTAAATCATAGTAATTAGATAAACATGTAGAAAGTTGTATGGAATCTAGTTTGGACACGGGTTCAATTCCCGCCAGATCCACCAATAGATATAGTAGACGAATATGCTAGACTTGAATTTATCGGTGGCAGTTTGTCTTTAGTTATAAATTTAATAAAGTATGAAGAAAGTAGATAGAGTTATCTGCTTTTTTTGTTAACTAGGAAATTGTATTTTTAGAGGAGAAACAAAAAAAGAATAAAAATGCATCAAATATAATTGTAAAAGATATGTATTATAGAAACACAGATCCTTTAGAATGTGAGTGCAAAATTTGTGACTATAGAAACAAAGGTAAATGGAAAACAACAGGTGCATCATTATAAAACGATACAGGATGTCCTCCTTGTGCAAATAATTTATTCAAAGGCAATGAAAAATTTAATAAAGAATTATTTGCTATTAATAAAAATATTAAAGTTATAGGAGAATATAAGAATATTATTAAATGTCAAGGTTTAATTTGCAATACAGAGTGGTTTGATAAACCAACAGTTTTATTAAGTGGAAAAGGGTGTCCTGTATGTAATTTAGGTAGAATGATAAATCATGAACAATTTTTAGTTCGTATGGAGAAAATTAGACCAAATGTTAAAGTTTTGGGGACATATGTAAATAGTAAAAAACTTATAAAGTGTAAATGTAAAGTATGTAAATATGAATGGGAAGCAGTACCAACAACTTTGCACATAAAGTCAATGTGTCTTAAATGTGCTATAATACAAAGGTGGAAAACTCGTAAAAATGAATATGAATCTTCTGGTGGGATAAGTTAAAAATTTAACAACGGGAGAGATTTTTGAGTCAATAAATAATGCTTCAAAATCTGTTGATAGAACTGTACAATCCTTACAAATGTGTTTATATTAAAAAACTAAAACATGTGTTGACTTTTTATTGAATTTTGTAGATTAGTATAGTTTAACAAAATATATTACAAATAATAATTTTGACATATACGTGTCACAAATTAAAAAAAATTTCAAATTTGTGACACATAACTATAGCTTTTTGGAAACAGGATAAGGCGTGAAGCACTTTGCATCACAAGGTGTTTTCACCATATGTTTTTAACTGAAAAACCTAGTTTAAAATTTTAAAGAAGAAGGTAAATTTAACATGAAGGATAATAAAGATGAAGTAATGAATTATTCATATATTTTCTCTAAATATACATTTGAATAAAATTAGTGAAAAGGTAAAATGGAAAACCATTTAAGCTAATGACAATATCAAGAATATTAAATAACGAACATTATACAGGTATTGCTCATTATGAAGATGGAACTTATGATAATATCTATCCTAAAATTATAGATAAAAGTATATTTAAGACCTGTAGAACAAAAAACCAAAAAAATAATAGAAGACCAAGACACTTTATTAATAATTATATTTTAAGTGGTAAACTATATAGTATGGAATGTGGATTACCAATGATTGGTGAGTCTGAAACTTCAAAACAAAAAGTTCAATACCATTACTATAAATGAACTGGTAGAAAAAGAAAACTTAATGATTGCAAGAAACATATAGTTAGACAAAATTATTTAGAAGATTTGGTAATACAAGAAATTCATAGATTTATATTACAAGAAAGATTTTTAAAGAATGTTTCTATTGTAATGGTTGAAGAATATAATAGATTAGTTTCAAATAACCCTGAAATCGCATTGAAAGAAAAGAAACTAAGAAGAAATGCTAATCAAATCAATAATCTATAAAACGCTATAAAAGACGGCTTATATAATGATTTAACAAAGAATGAATTAGAAAAATTACAAAAAGAAAAGCAAGATTTAGGAATAAAACTTGCTACACTTAAGAATGCTAATAACTCACCAATGGATGTTGACAAATGTTATCCTTTTTTATATTCATTATTAAAATTAGATTTAAATCTAATTGCAAATAGAAAGAAGCTAATTAACACATTTGTTAGAAAAGTGATATTATCAGATGAAGAAATTAAAATTTTATTTATCTATTAAATAAATTAGGAGTTTTTAATGAATCTAATAAAATTTAAATGTTCATGATGCTGGTGATACTAGTTCGTCTAGTGTCACTGTTAGTCCACCATGTAAAGCATACGAAAAGGCTATTTAGCCTTATAAGTCCTAAAAAAAACGTAAGTAAATTAGGACTTTTTTAATGCCTTAAAACTTGAAATCTTATAAAAAATAAGATTCAATTTAGAGCAATTTAATTATGGAAAGAGAATATAAATCAATACTAACAAGTATATTGATTGCGCTTTTTAAACATTATCGCAACTACTTGATTGCGCTTTTTAAATATTTTTGATATAAATAAAAGGAAACAAGTTATGAGAAATATAAAATTAATATTTATCGTTTATGATTATGATTGGGGAGGTTACTTATTTTTCAAAAATAAAAAAATTATTTCTCCAATATTAAAATACCTATCAAAACAGACAAAATTAGTATATGAAGAAAATGATGAATATTATAAATAATAAATTTGAAATTTGATTATGATTATAATCGTAACGTATTATTATTTACAGCAATAATTTCATTGGTAGTTGAACATTTAGTTTATTCAATATTTGAAGATGATTATTCAGGAAGAGCAAATCAAAGAGAGTATAAATTATACTAAATAACTTAAATATGGGAGGTAAAAATGAAAAAAGTTGATATTATTTTATTAATTTGTATAATTCTAATGATAATCATTGGCATTGGATTTTTATTTTTAGATATGGTATTTTCGTTTGGAATTATATCTCCTACTATAGATATAAGAATAGACCTTCTTATAATAGAATATGCATTACTTGTAGTATTATTGGGATTAATATTACTTAAAGTACTAATGAAAAAAGAAAAAATAATTTAGCACAAACTTGCGGGAGTGTGATTGTTTTAATAGATGATGGAGGAGACTATTATTTCTATTTAGGAGGTTTTAATTGGTAAATATTATAAAGAGTCAAAAGAAGAAATTCATTATGAAATTTGATTATTATTATCGTAGAGCATTGCGATTTGTGTCAATAGGTATCAATAATCCAAGAAATTTGGTTTATGTAAAAAAGGTTATCATAGGGTATTACCTACAAATTTAAATTACGGAATTTTAAATGTTAGCATTGGTATTGAATATTTAATTAATGGATCAGAAGGTGTAGAAGATGTTTTAAGATTCTACCAAATTATATTAGGAGGGCTATAGTTTATGCTAAAAGAAAATGCTGATATATTAGATGAATTACAAAAAATAATTGACAATCATCAAAACTTTGAGGCTGATTATAATGCAATTTTACAAAATTATTCCTACAAGAAAATGAGTATTGGTGATGGTATTTATGGAATGTATTATCCGAATAAGCAGTTAGAAAAATATTTTGAATATAATGGCACGTTAACAAATAATGAAAATAAAAAAGATTTTTCTTATTACTTTGATAAGAATCACAGATTAGTTTTAACTGAACGCTATACAAATGGAAATCTTTTAAACGCAATATTATTTTATTACTATCAAGACAAAATCGAAATTGTTTGGTATTGTATGGAAAGAAAAAAAATTAATGTAGTAGGGGAAATTCTATACTATAATAACGATTTAATAAAGTTTGTTGAATCTGGTGATGTTATTAGGAAAAATAATTCATTTAAAGAATATGTATTTAATGCTGATAATGAGTATATCAAAATCAAATCATATATTAATTATTCAAATGATAAGGAAATTGTAATGAATTCTAAAATGAAGAAAGAAGAAAAATAATAATATATAAAGAAAAAAAGTTCATTTTATGCAAAAACAGTTTTGAAAATGTAAAAAATAATGATAAATTGCCATATAGTGTGAGAATAAAAATTGTTGTTCTAATTGAATATTACTGTTTAAAAGCTGATGAATGCACTAACAAATACTCTAATAAAGAGTGTTATGAAATTTTAAGAGAGTTAAAAATAAGAGCGGAAGAAGTTAGTCCTTGGGTTAATATAAAGTATTTTTTCACTTATAAGGTAGGCGAGATTGCACATTGTGGCAATCTCCTTATCCTACCAGCAAATGCTTGGTTTTGTCACATATAAACATGCTGCTAGTGCTGGTGCCTCATTTGAAACAGTATGGAATGGAGTAAAAATTTTAGCATATGCATATAGTATTGATGGACCAGCTGTTGCATTGAATGTTTCACATTTCGCTTAATATGTTCAATAACTTATTTAAATTAATAGGTATAAATAAGACATTTTTAATTGTTTCAAAGTCTTTAATAATAGAATAACTTTCTTATTTTATTATCCCAATTAACTACGGAAAGATAGGTATTATTGCAGAATAAAAATTCTTAATAATCATTCCAGTTTAATCTTGACTTATTTAAGCTATATTATTGATTTAAAATCTACAAAATGATATAATATAATTGAAAAAAGAAAATATATTGTGCCTTAAAAATAGAAAGGATTCACAGTGTTTAATATATTATAATATCTTAAAGATGATATAACTAAAAGGATGAATACAAAATTGCTACACTCCTAAAAGCTAGCCATTAGCATGGCTATAAAAAAGGCTAAGAAAGGATTAATGAATTAATGGTTATCTTCAAAACCAAATTTATTATACGGTTATATAAATGGAATTTTTTTGGGAAGATTTAAAAACTATATTTATTAACGTAACAAGTGCGGTTATAACCACTTTATTAGCACTTTGTGCATTTTATATTAAAAGTTATTTTTATAATAGAAATGCAAAATTGCATTTGAATGAAGAATTAAATAATGCTTATAATAAACTAAAAGCACAATTAACTTCATCAAATGCGTTTTACTTAAGAAATATTTTATCTTATGATCCCTTGACAATATCCAGTTGGAATATTTATAAAAATGATGAAAGTAACTTTATACATTTAAATTTGAAATTTCGAAAAAAATATCGTTTTTTTTATGAGCATTTAGAAGTTATTAATGCTCAGGCAAATAAAAAGTCAGATTTGTTATTTTCATGTTTGCAAAAAGAAATAGTTAACGAAGATGTACAATATAACTTAGAAAACATTAGTCAAACAATTAAAGAAAATATTATAGAATTTATCGAATTATATGAAAAAAATTTTTTAAAGAAAGCAAAATAAGCAATATATAGGAGGAAATTATGGCAAAATCAGTAGCAATAAAATTAACATCTAATGAAGTTAAAAATAAAAATGCCAATAATGAAGTTATCTTAAATTGTAATCCTATTCCTTACTATAGTGAATATATCACTAGAGAGAAAGAATTGAAAGAAATAAATGAAAAACTAACAAAACATAATTTTGTTATTTTATCAAGTGATATTAGTGGCATTGGTAAAGGTATTTTATCAAAAAATTATGCTAAAAGATATGAAAATAGATATAAATATGAGCATTTTGTTTCAAATTGTAAAAGTGTTGAAGAATTTATTTGTGGATTGAGTTTTAAAGGATATGAAAATTATGATAGCTTATCTTTTAAAATGCAGTTTGAATTGAAATCAAAACTATTTTCCAAATTAGATAGTAGTACTTTCATAATAATTGCTGATTTTGATGAAGACTATGCATTAGATCAAAATTTTGCTAATGTTATTGGCACATGTAAATGTAAAGTTTTAATTACATCAACAAGATCATCGGATATTTATCCATGTGTAAAATTAGAGAAAATGTCTGATGACGATTTGTTAGAATTATTTAGGCATTATTGTAAGTCTGTTAATTATGATGATAATACTTTAATTAACTTTTTTAAAGCTATAGATAGTCATACAATGACAATTACGTTAGTAGCAAGTTTGATTGAAACAACGGACATGTCTTTAAAAGAAATCGAGAAAAACATGTTTAATATTGATGATTCGGTTTTTTTAGAAAAAAATCACTCAAAAGATAGTATTAATAACCATTTGATAAATTTATTTAATCTTTCATCTACTTATTTGAGTCCATCAGAAATTGAAATTTTATCTTTGCTTACTTTAATTGCCCCAAGCGGAATTGGTAGAATGGAACTAACCAAATGTACCAATACAAAACCACAAGTAATTGAAGAATTATCTAAAAAAGGTTATGTAAATTTAACTAAAGAAAGACCCGTATTTGTTTCTTTAAACAGATTAATGTCACAAATTATTTATCATAATTTTAAGCCTGATTTACAAACCTATGATAAAGCAATTTTTTTGATTAATGATTTAATAAAATTTGATAAAACAAAATTTATTCCAGTAAGTAAAAAACAAGAATTTTGTAAATATGGGGAATATTTAAAAGAAAGAGAAATGCATCCTACATTGAATACTATTGATTTGTTAATCAATCTTTCTTATTATTATGGAACATGTGCAAATTTACAATGGGCATTAGAGTTATGTAAAAGGGCATTAAGTTTTCAAAAAAAATTAAAATCAGAAGAAAAGTTAATTTTATGTAACTATCAAATATCATATATTTATGAAGGTCTTGGTGAATTTGATGAAGGACTAGAGGCTTTAAAAAAGATTTTACCTTTAGCTAAAAAAAGAAATGATACCGAAATGACTGCAAAAATTTATAATCAAATGGGTTCATTATATAGGAAAAAAGGTTTGTATCAAAAATCTTTAGAAGTTCATGAAAAAGCTTTAACTTTGTGGCTTAAAATAGAAAAGCAGAATAGTTGTTCTATTGAAGCTAAAAGAAATGTTGCAATATGCCACAATGATATTGGCTCAACATTAGAAAGATTAAATCGCCAAGAAGAAGCTTTAGTAGAAAAATTAAAAGGATTAGAAATTAGAAGAAAAATACTTGATAAAAATCATCAAGATATAGCTAAATCTTTAAATAATGTTGGGAATTCATATAATCGTTTAAATAAACCAAAAGAAGCATTGAAATATGAATTAGATGCATTGGAAATACGTAAAAATATTTTGCCTAAATTTCACCCTAATATTGCTAAAACGTATAATAATATAGGCTTTTCTTATACACTTTTGAAAGAATATGATAACGCAATTAAATCATATGAAAACGCATTAGACATTAACTTTTCTTTATATGGATATGATCATATAAATACATCGTATACATTGTATCATACAGCTATCCTTTATTTACAGATTAATCAATATAGCAAAGCAATTGAACTATTAATAAAATCTTTAATTGCTCGAGAAAAATTAAAAGTTCATATTGAGTATGCTGAAGCCTTAGAACTTTTAGCTAAAGCATACAAGTTAAATGGTGAGGAGAAAAATTTTAACGAAACTTTGGGTGAATGTATTAATATCTATAAAAAGTTAAAAAGAAAAGATAAAATAATGGAGTTAAAAATACTATATGAACAATAGATTTGTTTTAGTTGGATTAGGACCTCATGCTAAAAGAATATATATAAAATATCTAAAAAAGTATAAATGTGATTTGCAATTAATCATAGATTTGAAAAGTAAGAAAGATGATATAGAACGCACTTTGAAAGAAAAAGGAATAAGTTGTTCAAATTTCTATTATTTAGATGATGAGTTAAAAGATGAAGATTCATTTCTTAAAAAAGATAAAATGAATATTGAAGACTTATTAAAAAGACTACATATCACACATGCTATAATTTCAACAGAACCTAAGTCTCATTATTGCTATGCAAAATTATTTTTAAAAAATAAAATTAATATTATTATGGATAAACCATTGGTAGTTGAAAAAGGGGTAATATCATCTTCAAAATCAACATCTTTTATGTTAAATAAGATTAAGGATTTAAGCAAAGCGTATTTAAAAATATATGATGAAATTAATTTTTCTGTATTATGTCAAAGAAGATATAATAATGGATATATTTATATTAAAAATCTTATTTCAAGCATAAAAAAAGAGTATAATTTAGGAATTAATTCTATTTATATTACATCTTGTGATGGAATGTGGAATATGCCTGATGAATTCTTTTATCGAGAAAATCACCCATATAAATATGGTTATGGCAAATTGATGCATAGTGGGTATCATCAAATCGATTTATTGTTATATTTACTCGATGATGTAGATTATAATAAAATTAAGATACAATCTTCAGTTTTTACGCCAAATGATTTTTTTAAATATATAGATGGCAATAAATATGATCATTTATTTAAGAAAAATTGTAATTTTGAACAATATTTAAATCAAAATGTTGATGGCTATGGAGAATTGGATTTTCATTCATTAATCGAATTTAAAAAGGATAATTATAATAAGTGTATTGCTGAATTACAACTATTACAATCAGGATTTTCAAGAAGAGCATGGACTCCATTACCCGTTGATACATATAAAGGAAATGGAAGAATAAAACATGAGTTTATAAACATTAATATTGGTCCATTAATGAATATCAAAGTGTTAGCTTTTCAAGCAAAAAATGATAAAGAAAATAACACTGGAATAGAGTATGGAGAAAATAATAATTTTGAAATTCAAATTTATCGTAATAGTCAACTTATTGGTGGAGAACCAATTGAGATAATAAAATTAGATAATTTGATAAAAAAAGAAGTGGATTTTGTGGACTTTAATGATTATTCTAAGGAAGAATGTTTTAAAGATTTTATCAATAATAGAAAAGGGAAAAGTGATTTTTTATCACATTATAAAACTATGGAACTTGTTAAAAAGTTATATGATTCAACTCATACAACAACAAAAACTCAAAAATTTGAAAAGTTTGAATTTAATACATATTTGTTAGCTATTGATAGTGAAGGTACATTAAGAAAAAACGAAGTAATTAATCACTCAATTGAAGAAAGGTTGCAATCGCTGGATTCAAATCATTTTAATATTGCCATAGCTACAGGATTGCCCAATCACATTATAAAAAAATTTTTTAAAAATAAAAATTATATTCGTTATTTAATTCTTTCTAATGGCGCGTATATTTTAGATAAATCTAACAATAAAGTTGTTGGATATTATCCAATGGATAATAAAGTTTTACAGTATCTATACAAGTATCATGATGAATATAATTATGATATTAATTTAACAATTAGAGATAACGAATTAACTACATCTAAATACTTTGTTGAAGAGAATATTGATTATGTTAGTTTTGATGATATTTTAAATCAAGCAACAGATTTCTGCCAAGTAAGAATTAAAATTAGACAAGATAGCGATATAAATCTATTATCTCATTTTAAAAATAATATTTCTAATTATAAGTATTTGACCATAGAAGATTTAAAGCAATATGAAGAATTGCTAAATAAAAACAATGATAATGAAACTTTAGAATACGTAAAGTATTTACTAATTAAAGAATTTTATAAAAAGATAGCAAAAGATTTAAAAGACTGCATATCTATAGGTAATTATTCTTCCAATTTTGAAGCATACAATTCAGATAGTGAATTGACATGGTTTTCTATAAATAAAAAAGGAATAAACAAAGGAACAGGATTAGTAAAATTATCTAAATATTTAAATGTTCCTATAACAAATACCATTGCCATTGGAAATGATTATAATGATATTTCAATGTTGGATAATGCATATTTAAAACTTTGCATATTAAACCAAAATATAAAGGTCAAAAATTATATTATAGTTAAATTAGAACAATTGAAATTTATATTAACTTTACTAGAATTTTTTATTAACAACCATTTATATCTAAATGATTTTTTACTTTATATTAAAGGTATTGACTTCAATATTCCTTTTTTAGGGGAAATAACGGATAGTAAAGAAAAATTAATAAAGCCATCAACAAGGTATGCTGCACGTGGCTTTTTAGAAAGTGATGGGAAAATAGCTGTTTTTTATAAAGAACGTATTAATGAATTTAAATTGCCAGGCGGAGGAATTTGGAATGGTGAAACGCCAACAAAGGCTTTTGAAAGAGAAATTTTAGAAGAAACAGGTTGTTTGATTGAAAATGTTAAACTAATTGGATATATTGAAGAAAATAAAGCTAAAACGAATTTTAGACAAATATCTTTTATTTTTACAAGTACTATGAAAGAAAACACAGGAACCAATCATTTAACATTAGAAGAAAAGGAAAATGATTCTAAAACTATCTTTAAAACTTATGATGAAGCTTACAAACTAATTGAAGAGTGCAAAGATAAACTTACAAATTGTAAGGAAGAAAAACTTTATCAAGAACATTTCATCGTGTTAAGAGATGAAAAAATTTTGAAGTATTTCAAGGATAAAAGAAAATGAAAAAAATAATTATTGTAGGTTTAGGATTTGTTGGAAGTTGTATAGCGAATTTAATCATTAATAAGGACTTAGAAGTTGATAAAATTGCCATATTGGAAAAGGATATATCAAAAGTTAAATCAACGATTCTTGATTTATCATCGCAACTATCTGAAGCAAAATATGTTCATGAACTAATGGATGCAAATAATGCAGATTTATCAGTTTATGATGTCGCTTTTTATTGCTTTTCAGCAAATACAAATTCTTCAAGAAAAGATTATATTAAAGAGAGTTTAAGTATTTGTGAAGCAGTTACTCAAAAACTAATCGCTAATCATTTCAATGGGAACATAATTGTGATTTCAAATCCAATTGATGTTCTGACAACATATATTTCAAAAAAATATAGGAATAGTTTTAAAAATATTGTTTCTACAGGAACAATGTTAGATGTTATGAGGTTAAAATCTTTATTAAACATTAAAGATAAAGATATTGTTTTATATGGTCTCCATGGACCTAAAGCTATTGTTTATGATAGCTTCATTGCTATAGATGAAAACAACTTATCTAAAGCACTTGACATGGGGCAAACTATTTCAAAAGGAAATTATCATTCTTGTTTTGGAGTAGCATTATGTGCTATAAAACTATATGATTTTTTATACAATACCAATACTATAGTTGCTGGAATGTATAATGAAGAATTTGGCGTTTCTATTAGCCATTTGCTTTCAAATGTAAATGGAAAAATTATTTCAAATCCAATCGATAAAAATAATAGGAATTTTGAGAAATTAAAAGAATCCATTGATTTCCTTAAATCCGAGCTTGATCTCAATGGTTGGACTAAAAATTAGAAAACTAGAGATTTTTTAATAAAATTAAGTATAGAAAGTCTATACTTTTTTATACTTTGGAATTGAGCAAAAAAAATGTTTATAATATAATGTATTTGATAGGTAATGAATTTTACAAAGTAAAAAATTCTAAAACTAAAGAACTATACAATAAGAAAGAATTAGGTGAGTAGTTATGGCAAGAGTAAGTAAGAAATATTATCTATGCTAGATATTTATCTTCATCTCAAAGTGAACAATCAATTGAAGGTTAATTAAGCGTAAATACTGAATTTGCTAAAAAGAATAGAAATAGATATAATAGCGCAATAAAATAAAAAACGAAAATTTTTAAATAATCAATGAATAAAAGAAAAGGTTCTATAGGCACATTTAAAAATAGATTAATAGTCATTATGAAAACAGATTGTAATTGTTAAACTTTACCATTTGTTTTTGATTTTAAAAAAAGGAGGTAAAATTCGTATGCACGATTCATCATTACTCTTGAGCCACATTCAATTCGTTCATACCACAACAATGGGAATTGAAAGAATTAAGAAAAATCTCAAGTTAACTCATGAAGACGTTGTTGAGTATTGTAAAAATAAGATTTTAGATAAAAATTGTATAATAAATAAACAAGGTAAGAATTGGTATTGCAAGATAGATAATATTCTTATAACGATTAATTCATATAGTTATACAATCATAACAGCACATATTATCGATTAATTAAAAAGTATTCTCCACTTTGGTAATTACAAAAAACTCCCACTCAACCATTGGTATGTAAACTTTTTAAAGGATATCCATTATACTAAAGATAGAAAGGAGGGAAAATATGAATCAAGTAAAAATAGGTAGGTTTATTGCTGAATGCAGAAAAGACAATCATTTAACGCAAATGCAATTAGCAGAAAAATTAAATATTACAGATAGAGCTGTATCCAAATGGGAAAATGGAAAATCATTGCCGGATGCATCCATTATGCTTGATTTATGTAACATATTAAAAATAAGTGTCAATGAATTATTAAGTGGGGAGAAAATTAATATGAATGAATTAGATAGAAAATCGGATGAACTTTTATTGGAGTTAGCAAAACAAGATGAATTGAAAAACAAAAAATTAATGATGGCGATGGGAACAATCGTAATCGTTAGTATAATATTCTATATGGGAATTTTATTTTTGGCTTTTAGTATATTAAAAGAAGGAACGACATTAGGAATCGTCATTGCTACCGCTACGATAATATTTGTACTCTCTATCTTTATTGCATTAAAATTTGAAGTAGAAGCAGGATATTATGAGTGTAAGAATTGTCATTATCGATTTGTACCATCCTATAAAGAAGTCATGCTTGTCACACATTTAGGATCGATACGACATTTAAAATGTCCTCAATGTCATAAAAGAACTTGGGCCAAAAAAGTGATGAGCAAATGATGAAAAAAATTTAGTTTATAAAAAGTAAAAGAGATAGATAATCATTTTAATCTATCTCTTTTAAAATGTTAAAGCATAGGATGATTTTATTGATTCAAAAGTATAATTATTGTATAATAAATACCTACAAACAAGTAAAAAGGAAAAAAGTTATGATAAAAAAAATAATGAGTATATGTACGATAATGATATGGATTGCATGTTTATTTTCGATTCCATCGAACAAAAATTTAATCTATGCAAAAAATGAAATACAAGAAGAAACAAATTTTTATAAGGATATGGATAAGTATTTACAAACATGTGTAAAAAATGCTCATATTCCTTCTATGTCCATTACGATTGTCAATAAAGACGATGTATTATTTTCGCAAAATTATGGTTATTGTAAAAGTAACGATACACCTTTTTTTCTTGGATCAGTCAGTAAATCATTTACAGCGATTTGCGTCATGCAACTCGTTGAACAAAAGAAAATAGATTTAAATGCTACTTTATCCACCTATTTGCCAAACGCAACGGATGGAACAAAGATTCTTGTTAGACAATTATTAAACCATACGAGTGGATTAGGTGAATATCATACATTAAAAGATTATAAGATTATTTATGAACAGGGCATTCACCATTATGCTAATGTGAATTATTCGCTTCTTGGTGAAATTATCGAAAAAGTCAGTGGTTTATCTTATAATAATTATATTACACAAAATGTATTTTTGCCTCTTCAATTCACTCACACAGCAGCTTCATTTCAAGAAAGTCAAGAAAACGGAGTAATAGATGGTTATATAAATTATTGGGGAATCCATGTACAAAAGAATCATTCCTATCCTTCTTCTAAAAATTCTTGGATATCTATACCCGCTGGATATATTTCGTCTTCTACAAATGATTTAGGTAAGTACTTACAAATGTATTTAAATGGTGGCAATGGTCTGATTACAAAGGAAAGCATGGATACAATGTTTTATAAGGATACAGTTTATGTAGATGAAGATATTCCATTTTGGTATGGATATGGTTGGGCAACAGTAAAAGAGCCACTTTCTGAGCCTGTATTACGTCATAGTGGTCTAGTAGAAACAGGAACATCTTGTGTATTTATTCTTCCTAAAAAAGAGATAGGTATAGCTATAACAAGTAATGTTAATGATTATTTTGTAACCAATAATATGATGGATAGTTTAGGATGGGGTGTTGTTTTAAAAATTTTAGGCGACACACCGAATGAAATTTCAAGTAATGAGTATTTTTTTCATCATCTTTTTAATGATTTAATCATGCTTATTGTATTCATAACAGCTATTTTGTCCATATGTTTATTATCAAAATATAGATATAAACTAAAACATCATTATCGACCTTTAGTGGCCTTATTTCCCATCTTAATCAATTTTATTTTCGCTATTTTTATTTTGCTACTTGTTCCAGTCTTTTTTAAAACACCATTATGGGTAGCAAAAGCTTTTGTGCCGGATGTGTTTATTATAGTGGTGATTTCTTCAATTCTGTTTTTAATAAGTGGCTTTATCAAAACTATTATTTTATATCAAAATAAAAAAGAAGTACTTCATCATTAATTTTTGATGAAGTACTTTTTACGAATTATCTTTTTTTCCAAGTTTTAAAGTTAAATAAAGCTATGATAGGGAAGAGTTCTAAACGACCCGCAATCATTAAAAAAGATAAAATAAATTTTGAAAAAGAAGAAAACTCTGAGAAATTGCCAACTGGCCCCACTTTTCCAAGTCCAGGTCCTACATTACTAATACAACTTAAAGAGGCAGTAAAGTTTGTCATTACGTCAAATCCGTCAAAAGAAATCAAGAAAGTTGTAACAAAAAGTAATAGCATATAAATTGTAAAGAAAGTTTGCGTTCCTTCAATGACACTTTTTTCGATTTTGCCATCACCATTAGAAACGACATCTATCTTTCGGGGATGAATTGCGGTTTTCATTTTATTTCCGGCCGATTTAAGTAAAATAATCAGACGAGATACTTTAAATCCACCAGCTGTAGAACCAGCACATGCGCCCATAAAAGTGAGAAAAAGTAAAATCATTATACAACTTGTTGGCCATAATTCATAATTGGTTGTTACAAAACCTGTTGTAGATACCAAAGAGGCAACTTGAAAGAAAGAATGCCTAAACGATTCTTCAAATGTTGAATATAAATCTTTACATTGAAGATAAACATTTGCCGTAATAAAAGCTGTCGCAAAAATTACAATAAAAAGATATACTTTCACTTCATCATTTTTGACTACAGTTTTATATTTTTTTATCAATAAAAGGTAAAATAAACTAAAATTAATTCCAAATAAAATCATGAAGATAGCTATAACATATTGTGAATAAGCACTATATTCTGCAATTCCTGAATTTAAAATAGAAAATCCACCAGTTCCTGCAGTAGAAAAAGTTAATGTGATGGAGGAAAATAAATCCATCTTTTTATCGGGACCTAGACTTAAAAATAAAAATTCGATAAGAGTCATTCCAAGATAAATAAAATATAAAATTCTTGCAGTGGCGCCCATTTTAGAAACTAATTTTCCGACTTGTGGACCAGGACTTTCAGCACGTAAAATATGCATACTTGTTCCTTCTTTAGCATCTGGAAGAATAGCAAGAATAAAAACGATGACTCCCATTCCACCTATCCAATGTGAAAAAGAACGCCAAAATAAAATACTATGAGATAAAACTTCTACATCTTTAATAATGGATGCTCCTGTAGTTGTAAAACCTGAACACATTTCAAAAAAAGCATCGAAAAAATTTGGAACTTCACCACTGATTATTAATGGAAAAGAACCAAATAAAGACATCAATAGCCAAGACAAAGAAACAATGATAAAAGAGGAACGAGGTAGTATTTTATGATTTTTTGGTTTTATTAAATTTAATAAAAAACCTATAACCAATAAAATAGCAATCGTAATCATAAAACTAAGAATAGTAGTCGAAAATGGTTCTTTATAAATCAGTCCTACTATCAAAGGGAAAAGCATTAAAACAGCTTCTACACGCAATACTTTTCCAATAATATTTAAAATATATTTATAGTTCATAATTAATTTAAAATTTCCTCCAGATCTTCTAAATAAGAATCTGCCGTTATGATAATGACATGATCATTATAATAAATCATCGTATTACCATCCGGAATAATGACCTCATTTTTTCGAATAATTCCAGCAATGAGAATATTTTTCTTTAAGGAAAGTTCTTTTAATGGGATATTCGCTACTTTACAATTTTCATTTACATAAAACTCTAAGGCTTCTACTTTTTGATGAACGAGTTTATAAAGCGTTTTGACATTGCTTCCTCTACTATTCGCTTTAGCACGGATATAAGAAATGACTTGATTAGCAATGATTTCTTTTGGTGAAACAATACTAGCCATACCAATACTTTCAAGCAATCCATGAAAAGAATGATTGTTCACTTTAGTAATGATTTTTTTCACATTTTTCTTTTTCGCATACATCGATATAATAATATTTTCTTCATCGACACCGGTTAAAGCTAAAAAAGCATCTGTATCTAAAATACCTTCTGATTCTAAAATATCTTGATTGCTTCCATCCCCATGGATAATATCCACATTCGGAAGAAGAAGACTCAGCCTTTCACAAGTTTCAAGTTCCCGATCAACTATTTTGATATCATATTTTCGGTTGGCAATTAACTGGCAAAAATAATATGATATTTTACCTCCTCCAATAATCATCATGGAGCGTAATTTATCGATTTTATTAAAGGCAATATTGCAAAACTTAATTAAGTTGTTATGAGATGCAGAAACAAAAATTTTGTCCGATGCTTGCAAAATAAAATTTCCATCTGGAATAATTACATCTTCATTTCTAAGCACTGCACACACAAGAACTTTCAAATGGTATTTTGAAGAAAATTCAATTAAAGTAAGTCCATTCAAAGCACTATTTTCCTCAATTTTTAATTCGATTAATTCAATTTTACCATTAGCAAAGGTTTCAATTTTTAAAGCATTGGGTAAAGTAAGATTAGCAGCAATCATTTTTGCTGTTTCAAATTCTGGGTTAATCGTCATGGAAAGACCTAATTCATCTTTTAACTTTTGAGTATAAGTTAAATAATTGGGGTTTCGCACTCGAGCAATGGTATCTTTCACACCTAATTTATGTGCAAGTAAGCAAGATAAAACATTAATTTCATCACTAACAGTAACCGCTACTAGTAAATCAGCATTTCCCACATTCGCATTTTGTTGAATATCTACGTTCACACCACTTCCACAAATACCCATTACGTCATAAGTTTCGACCATTTGATTAATGACTTGCGGATCATTATCAATTACGGTTATATCGTGTCCTTCTTCACAAACATTTGCGATGATAGACTCCCCTATTTTTCCACATCCGATAACCACTATCTTCATAATTTTTACTCCCCATCTTTCTATAAGTAAGATTATAGCAAAAATAAATTCTAAAATAAACTATTGATAGAAAAAGAATTGCATTTACAAAAGTTTTAATTATAATTTCTATGTGTTATAATAAAATAATGATTGGAGATGAAATCCATGCAAAAAAAAGTTAGAAAGAAAATGTCTGTGGCTCATTTCTTATCTTTAGGTTATTTGATTACAATTTTAATGGGTACTATTTTATTAATGTTGCCTATTTCATCGAAAAATCATACAGCTACTCATTTTCTTGACTCTTTATTTACTTCAACATCAGCGACTTGTGTGACTGGCTTAGTTCCATTTTCAACTTATGAAAATTGGTCGATTTTTGGTCAGATTGTCATTCTTCTTCTTATTCAAATTGGTGGACTAGGTTTCATGACCATTATTACGCTTGTTTTCATGCTCTTTAAAAAAAATATTGGATTATATAACCGTACTGTTTTAATGCAATCAGCTGGGTCTTATAATATTTCGGGTGTGACCACATTAATGAAAAGAATTCTTATTGGTACTATTTTTTTTGAAGGAGTAGGCGCCATCATTTTGACTCTTTGTTTTTATAAAGATATGGGGCCTATAGCGATTTATTATGGTTTATTTCATTCTATTTCCGCATTTTGTAATGCAGGATTTGATTTGTTTGCATCAACGGGTGGATCTTTAACACAATTTTATGATAATCCTATTGTATTAATAACGATTATGGTATTGATTATAATAGGTGGAATGGGTTTTATTGTTTGGTCAGATTTATTCGACTCGCATTTTCGATGGAAAGAATTTCAATTGCATACTAAAATTGTTCTGGTCTGGAATACTATTTTAATTTTCGTATCTGCTTTTTTATTTTATATTTTCGAATTTACGAATATCGGTCAAAATGGAAATTATTGTGATTTATCTTTTCCTCAAAAAATGCTTCATTCTTTTTTCCTGTCGATATCTCCAAGAACAGCCGGATTTAATACTCTTTCTTTGGATAAACTGACAAGTTCAGGATTTTTATTGACCATGGTATTAATGTTTATTGGTGGAAATCCTGGTTCTACAGCTGGCGGTCTTAAAGTCACGACTTTTGTAGTCGTCATGGCGAATTTAATTGCTTCTGTGAAAGGGAAAGAAGAATGTGTTTTATTTAAACGAAAAATATCCAGTAGAATCATCAAACAAGCAAGTTCTTTGTTTTTAGCTTATTTAAGTTTAGCGATTATAGCTACTTTATTAATTAGTTCCGTTGAAAATTTTTCTATTCAAGATATTTTGTTTGAAGTGATTTCGGCTTTGGGAACTGTAGGATTGTCTATTGGAGTGAGTCAGCAGGCGTGCATCCTAACTAAAATAATCTTGATTATATTAATGTTTGCTGGACGAATAGGAGCATTAACTTTGTTTGATGTTTTAATTATGAATGAAAAAAAATTAATTGTAAAAAAACCAGAAGGGAAAATTATGGTAGGTTAATATGAAAACAATTTTAATTATTGGAATGGGCGAATTTGGAATGCATTTAGCTAAAAAATTACTTAAATTGAAAAACGAGGTTTGTATTGTAGACCAAGATAAAGAAGTCATCAATTTATTATCGGATGAATTTACAAATGCTTATATTGGCGATTGTATGAAAGATGCGACGTTAGAGGATTTGGGTGTTGAAAATTTTGATATTTGTATTGTTGCCATTGGTGAAAACTTTCAGGCTTCTTTAGAAATTACATCTCGATTAAAAGACCATGGAGCAAAATATATTCTTTCGAAAGCTTCCAGCGAAATTCAAGCGAAATTTTTAAAATTAGCGGGTGCGGATGAAACCATTTATCCTGAAAAAGACATGGCAGAAAAAGTTGCTTTAAAATGCAATATGACAAATATGGTTGATTTTATTCAGATATCGGAAGAATATAGTATTTTTGAAATGAAAGTTACAGATGAATGGATCAGTAAATCGATAAAGGAATTAAATATTAGAAACAAGTATAATATAAACATTATAGCCATTCGTAATAATAGGAAAATTACGATTCCTAATCCAAGTTATGTATTCCAAGCAGAGGACATCGTCTTTTTCTTTGCTTCGACCAATATTGTAAATAAATTCAAAGAATCTTCCTCTATTAAAAAAAGAACATTTCCAAAAAGAAAGACAAACTTAAAAAATAACTAAATTTACTTGAAGGTGAATTTTAAAAGTTTGTGATTGAACATTTAACAATTTATCTTATTATAAAAGAATAATGGAAGTCTATATTTCATTTAAAAAAATGTTTATTCTCAAACATTTTTTTGTTATAATGGCTTTGGGAGGACGTCATTTAATGAACATATTGTTTTTTATCTTACCTAAAGAAAAAACTCATTTCATATATGATAATTTTTCATTAAGGCAAGCTATTGAAAAAATGGAAAATAGTGGATTTACTTCAGTCCCTATTATTAATAAAAATGGTGAATATATTAGCACGATTACAGAAGGAGATATTTTAAGATACGTAAAATCACATGAGAACCTTTCTTTAAAAAATGCGGAAAAAATTAATGTTCACGAAATTGAAATTAAAAGAGAAGTCAAAAGTATAAAAGTATATGAAGATATAGAAAATTTGCTTGAAATTGTATTAGATCAAAATTTTGTACCTATAATTGATGATATGAATCATTTTATTGGGATTGTTACCAGAAAATCGATTATTTCATATTTTATAGAATTAAGAAAAAAAGGAGAAAACTAATTCGATGGATAAATTATCTTTCACCAATCAAAAAGGTCAAATCGTTCATTATTTAAAATGGAGTATAGAACACCCTAAAGCTTGTGTAGTGATTTCACATGGCATGGCTGAACATCCTGCAAGATATGATGAATTAGCTTTGTTTTTAAATCAAAATGGAATTTTAGTTTATGCAATTTATCAAATTGGTCATGGCGAATTTGCTAATCCATTAGGGCATATGGAAAAAGGCGATTTTGATCAATGTGTAACAAACTTATCTGAACTTGTAGAACTAACTAAAACTGAAAATCATACAAAAGTAATTCTTTTGGGGCATTCTATGGGGTCATTTATAGCACAACTTTATGTGACAAGGTACCATAATATTGATGCTTTGATATTAGCAGGATCGACGAAAGCCTCCTTCAAAATGAAAGCGGGAAGCACTTTAGCTTCTTTAATTACTTTTTTTAGTAAAGACATTCGTAAACCAAGTCCTTTTATGGATAAAATGGCCTTTGGAAATTATAACCGTATTTATGAAAATCCTAAAACGAATTCCGATTGGTTAAATCGAGATGAAAAAGAAGTTCAAAAATATATCGATGATCCTTATTGTGGATGGATTGGTACAAAAGGTTTCTTTTATAATTTAACGCATGGTATCAAAGAAATGGGAAAAAAGAAAAACATTCAAAATGTAGATAAAGATTTACCTATTTTTATTCATGGTGGTTCTCAAGATCCAGTTTCCAATTGCAAGATAGGTTTAGAAAAACTTTATCAACAATATAAAGATTTACATGTAAAAGATGTCTCTTTAATTATTTATGAAGGCGGACGTCATGAAATTTATAACGAAACAAATAAGCAAGAAGTTTTTGTGAATACATTAAATTTTATTAATTCACACATAGATTAAAAAGGTAGGATAGATAATGAATTTTTTAGGTATTATTCAAGCAGCAAATTGGAATTTTTCTTTAGAAAATTATGATTCCGTTTGGAAACTATTGGTTCAATTTGGACTATTGATGATTGCATTACTTTTAGGAAATATTTTAAGAAATATTGTTCCTTTTTTGAAAAAAGGGTTGGTTCCATCTGCTTTAATTGGTGGCTTGTTATTATTTTTGATCAATCTTTTCTTAAAAATATTTGATGTTGAATTAGTGGATAAAAGTATGATGCAGGTAATCACTTATCATGGACTTGGAATTGGCTTTGTAGCGATGACTTTAAAAACGGTAAGAGTTAAAAATAAAGTGGGAAAAGAAAAAATGTTTGAAAATGGTGCGATGACGGGTGGTGCTTATATGTTACAAGCATTTGTCGGATTAGCGATTACAATCATTTTTTATTTATTTACAAAAAATACAAATAATCCAATTTATTATACCAGTGGATTAATCTTACCGTTAGGGTTTGGACAAGGACCAGGTAATGCATTAACATGGGACATTACTTTTTCAAATATATTGGATGAAAGTGGAAATCAAGTTTTTACGGGTGGAGGAAGTTTTGGCTTAACCATCGCTTCTATCGGATTTGTCGTTGCCTCTGTTTTTGGAATTATTTATATTAATTATTATAAGAAAAAAGGACAGATTAAAATCAGTGATAGTAAACCGGTGATTTCTAAACAAGTTTTAGATTTTGAAGGTGAAAATGAAATTCAAGATAGTGAGTCTGTTGATAAGTTTTCTTTACAAATCGGTTTTGTTTCATTAGCCTATGCAATTGCTTTTGGAATCATGTGTCTTTTTGCAAAGATATCAGATTTTACTGGTAATATTGCATGGGGATTTAATTTTATTTGGGGTGTTTTAGCGGCCACTTTAATTAAATTGATTTTAAAATTTTTAAAAAAGAAAAAAATTGTAAAAAGAAATTATATCAATAATTATCAAATGGATAGAATTTCAGGATTTGCTTTTGATTTAATGATTGTTGCAGGGGTTGCTGCCATTGAAATTGAAGATGTAAAACGTTATATTTGGCCATTAATTATTTTATGTGCAGTAGGAGCCATTGTTACTTTTATTTATCTTAAAATTGTCACTAAGCATTGTTTTGAAGGTTATGAACACGAAATGTTTGTCACAAATTTTGGGACAGTTACAGGTACAGCTTCAAATGGAATGATTTTATTAAAAGAAATTGACCCTGATTTTGTCACACCTGCTTCCAATTTGTTTATTTTATCTCAATTCCCGGCCATGGTATTTGTGGCTCCATTATTGTTGTTATTGAATTTTGCTTCCATGTCTTTTAAAAATGCAATCATTGCCTTTTTCATTTTCTTTATTTTATGGTTGCTCTACACCATTTTCTTATTCCGAAAAAAGATATTTAAGAAGCAATATTTAAAGACGAAAAAAGAAGAATAATAAAAAAAAAGAATTTTTTAAAGATGAAGTTAAGTTGTCTTTAAAAATTCTTTTTCTTTTGAAGATAAGATCTCTTCAAATGTTTTAAATTCAAATCCTTCTTTTTTCAATAATTGAATGATTTTTTCGATTCTATGAAGAAAAGTTTTTCGATTGTATTTTAAATAAATCTTTTCATGCCATTTTAAATTCTTGATTGTTAAAATCGGTTCTTTTGAAACTTCAAAAGGATGTAAATAAAAAATATAAATATCATTATTTTTTAAATATTGCTTTAATTGACTTTTTATAAAAAACCAAGGAGCAATACGTACATAACCCCCACCACCAATTGGAAATTTATGTTGAATGGGTAATGAAAATTCAAAAAAAGCGTCTTTTTTATATAATAAAGGATTCATTTTTTGAAATTGTTTTAAAGTAAAATTCGAACTATAAAAATCATGTTTACTTGGAAGATAAGAGGAATCATATGTCAATCCTAAGTCTTTTAGGATTTCTAGTTTAGAATTATCTAAAGAAAAGCAAGGAGCACGATAACCAGATATCGAAACATTTAACTCTTTTTCGAGTAAATTTTTACTTTTTAAAATTTGCTCTTGAAATTCCTGATCGTTTTGTAATAAAGGTGCAACATGTGTCAATCCATGTAGCGAGATATGATGTCCTTGTTGGATAGCTTTTAATAAACTCTTTTTTGTGTCTTTTAAAAAGGAAGATAAAACAAAAAGATTGGCTTTTATTTGATAACGATTCAATAACGCTAAATAAATTTCTAAACCATCTTTCATCGAAGATTGATTAGAAACAATGTTTTTATTTAATAAACAAGATGTATCTTGAAACGATTCGACATCCATTGTAAAAATTGCATATTTATTCATATTTTTTATTGATAAATTGAACCACTAATTGATCATATTCTTGTGGTTGATTGACCCTTAAATGAGAATGTCCACCTTTTGGAAGTAGATGAAATTCCTTATGTTTACTTGGACATAAATCGTATAATTGCTTGGTTGTTTTTGGAAACACATATTTATCTTCTAAACTTGAAATCAGCATAATATCCACATGAATTTTATCCATCAAAGTAATAGGCCCCATTTTTTTAGAATCAATTTTGGCACATAATTTATAAAAAAAGAAACATAAATCAAGTGCTGGCCATAAAGGGCGCTTTTGCTCTATCATATGATTTTTAAAAGTATCATAATAAGTTGGGTATAAACCATCTGTAATCATTTTGGTGATATATTTGGGACAATTTTCATGGGCTAATGCATGGATACCTGTTGCTGCACCAATACAAGTTCCATGAATATAAATTTCTTTATTATGAAACTTATCATGTAAAAGTTGTGCCCATTGAATCAAATCAATACTTTCAAAAAAACCGACAGTATTAATCTTTCCATCCGATTTACCATGTGCCCTTGAGTCAATAACCAATACATTACAGTCATTTTCTAAATAAGGTTTTGCATAATAATATCCATAATATAGACATTCGCAACGTCCACCCAATAAAATGACACAACGTTCAGCATGATTATCGACATATTCACCATACAAATTAAGTTTGTTAGATTGAATATGAACTTCTTGTATTTGATTCTTATAAGATTGAATAAAATCAAGTCCTTCATTCCACATTTTAATTTGTTCTTTATTATTTGGGGCAGAACATTGTCGAGACCATTTGCTTTTTTTTGTTCGAACCATATGAATTAAATAAAGAAGATATCCTAAAATAAAAGGATAAAGTAAAGTCAGTAAAACGATAACTCCTATAAGCACAATTAAAACAACCCAATACCATTCCATTTTTCTCACCTATTACATTATATCAAACTTTTTTTCTGAAGGAAATAAAGATAATCAACATGAAAAGGCAAAAATGTATAATAGAAAAAAAGATATAGCATTCATATTTAAAAAATAATACAATGCTTTTAGATTATGGAGGTCTTTTTATGTCAAAATTTGTTATTATACCTGATTCCACAAGTGATATGACGAGTGAATTAAGAAAACGTTGTAATGTTCCTGAAATCGTTGCAGGTTCTATTGTATTTCCAGATGGTCATTCTGAATTTGTATCTTGTGACTGGGAGAATATTCCTCAAGATGAATTTTATGAATTAATCAAAAACAAGAAAAATGTTTTCTCTACGGGTGCTCCTTCTCCTGAGCAATTTATGGAAGTATTTGAGAAATATTTAAAAGAAGGTTATGATGTACTTTCCATTTCTATTTCGAGTGCTTTAAGTGGAACTTATCAATTTGCTTTATCGGCAGCGAATCAATTAAATGAAAAATATCCTGAAAGAAAAGTTTTATGTATCGATTCACAAAGATATTCTACTGCTGAATTATTATTGATTATGTATGCTGCAAAAATGCAAGAAGAAAATAAAAGCATTCAGGAAACTTATGATGAACTTGAAAAATTGAAATATTGTTTACATCAGTCTGGTCCAATGGATGATTTAAAGTTTTTAGCAAGTAAGGGAAGAATTTCAAATGCGAAAGCTTTTATGGGAACCGTTATTGGAATTAATCCGATTGGAGAAATTGCTCGAAATGGTTTGACTCAAATTTTATGTAAAGTAAAAGGTTCTAAAAAAGCTTTGCAAACTTGTCTTGAATATATGAAACGTACGATTGTAAATCCTCATGAACAAATCATCGTCATCGCTCATTCAAACCGAAAAGAAAAAGCATTCATGTATAAAGAAATGATTGAAAAAGAAATTCAGCCAAAAGAAGTTTTAATGACAGAGATAGGATTATCTTGTGCACCAAATATTGGACCTGGACTTTGTGCTGCTTATTATTACGGAACAGAAATTACAGATGATTTAAGTAAAGAACAAGCCATTATTAATGATATTATTGGAAAAAATAAATAAACAAAAAAAACTAGAGAAATGAAAAGAATTCAATCCTCTAGTTTTTTACTTCTTTGGAAACTTTATCAAAAATAGCTTCCGTTGCAAAATTGAATTTCGTTAGACAAACCGGATGAATCGGATAAACCCACCAAGTATTTTCAAGGGTGGCAAAATCTAATGCATCACCACGTCCTTTATAATCAAATTCGATATGCATAGAACGGGTAGAAAAAGGTGGCTTATTCAAGGAGAAAGTAGTTCCATCATCCAGGATTCCATTTAAAGTATAACCATTTTCATCATGGATCATGTGAACTGTCCCAATTTCCTTAAATTTAACTTTTGAGTTAATTAATTTTTCGATACGAACATCATCTTCAAAATGATAAGTTCCATTTTCAACTTCTTTGATGACTTCTTCTTTTTCCCAACGATACCAATCCGAAGCCAATTTAAATTGTGTTTCACCAGTTAAACAATGTAATTCAGAATATTCATCCATTTCCCATTTACTATGGCATTCTTCACACCATAATGAAATTCCTTTCGATTGCATAGCGCCTTCTTTATGACAAGTAGGGCATTTATATAAAATACGATGAATATTTTCAGCACGTTTTTTACTTTTAATTCTTATTTTATTTTCATTTGCCCATTTATAATCATCATAAATAAAAGCTTGCTCAATCTTTTCTTGTAAAACATCGGCTGAGCATTCATTAGCTTCTTTAGCACTAAACACTTCTGTTGCTTCTACTTCTACATGATTTTTTCGATAAGGATGTTTATTCCATTGAGGGGAAAATAAGAAATTTCCTTTTTGTTTTAAAACAATAACTCGACATTTGCATAATTTGGCCATTTTGCCAAGTCCATCACCTATGCGTTCATTGATTCCAGCAAGCGAAAAGCGTGCTTCTGGATAAATACATACGGATATTTTTTTGTTTTTAATTAAATCTGCAGTATGTTTAACGAGCAATAAATCTGTCGTAAATTTTCGTTTAGGTAAAATACCTAAATGTCGAAATAACCATTCCCGCCCATTAAATTCTTCAATCGATGCAATCCAACATACACGTCTTGGAAACATGGATAAAACGACATTAGCCATATCAATCATACTTGCATGATTACATAAAACTAAAGCAGGTTCCTTATAAGATTTAAAATTTGTTTTTTTCAATTTTGTATGCCCTAAAATTTTAAAATAAAGGGCAACAAGCCACTCCAATGGCATTAAATAAAAGCGTGGCTTCATTGTTTTTTTATACATTTCAAATACTTTATCTTCTTTTTTCATAATCTTTCTCCGAACAAAAAAACCTATGTTGCATAATCAACACAAGTGTATTATAATAAAAATGAAATTAGATTGAAATAGTAAAAATTACCTGTTTGATTTTAAAATGTATCTTAATCCACACTTTTATTAAAAAAGTGAATAATTTAGGAGGAAATATGAGAAATTTAGATAAAATTGATCGAAGAGTAGAAAAAACAAGAAACGCTATTATTACGGCTTTTAAAACCATGATTATTGAAAAAGACTTCAACGAAATTACCATTAAAGAATTAGCTGAAAGAGCCAATATTAATCGTAAGACTTTTTATTTGCATTATGAATCGATGGAAGAAATCTTATTTGATTTAACTTTAGAAATATCGGATCAAATTTTTGAAACTTTGAATGAAAAAGGTTTTTTTAAGCCAAATACATTTAGCATTAATATTTTAATTGAATCGATGGAAGAAATTTTAAATACTAATTATGAACTGACAAAAAAATTAGTTTCTGCGAATTCTTATCGTTTTTTTGCAAGAAACGTAAAAGATATTGTGAAAGATTCTTTCATGCGAAAAATTAAAAAAAAGGTGGATTTATCAGAATATGTAATGAATATTGTAGGGGATTATATTGCTTCTGGTCTTTCTAAACTATTAAAAGATTGGTTTGAAGATCCAGGTAATCTAACTTCTAATGATGTTTCAAAATTAGCTTCTTCATTAATTTTTGGTGGAATTAAAGCCGTCATCGAATTAAAGAAGGAAGAAAGTATTTTTTCATAATTAAATCCTTTTAGTGGAAAGATAAAATAGAGGGAAATCAATGTATATTCGACAAGAAAGAACATCGGATTATGATGACGTATATCAAATTGTGAAAAAAGCTTTTGAAAAGGCTGAACATTGTGATGGGAATGAACAAGATTTAGTTGTTGCTTTGAGAAAAAGCAAATCTTTTATTCCAAAGTTATCTTTAGTGGCCATTGAAGATCATCAAATCGTTGGTCATATTCTTTTTACGAAAGCAAGAGTGAATCATATAGAAGTGTTGGCACTGGCACCTCTTTCCGTTTTACCCCAATATCAACATCAAGGAATCGGTTTATCATTGATCAAAAGAGGACATCAAATGGCTATCCAATTAGGCTATCAATATTCAATCGTTTTAGGAAATCCTAAATATTATTTTAAATCGGGTTATATTCCTGCAAGTTGTTATGGAATTCAAGCTCCTTTTAAAGTAAAAGATGAGCATTTTATGGCTATATGTTTTTGTGAAAATGCAAAAAAATTAAATGGTATTGTTCACTATGATGAAGCATTTGGAATATAAATTTATTTTAAAGGAAATAGAAAAGTGAATAATTTTTTTTTAATACTATTTTTGCACTATAAAACTTTCATGCTACATAGCGTTGCCTTGATGAAAAAAAGCGTTTCTTGTCATTTATGATAAAAAATACTATTTTTAATTTAACAGTTTATAACTGATTATTAAAAGGAGAAGTATATGGAAAAAAATGAAGAAAAAAGAATGACTTTAGGCGAAAAGTTAAAATCGGCTCGAAAAGATAGTGGACTTACGCAAAAACAATTGGCAGAAAAACTCTTCGTTTCAAGACAAGCCGTTACAAAATGGGAAGCAGATAAAGGAATGCCGGATATTGAAAATATCCAATTACTTTCTAAGATTTTAAATAGGAGTATCGATTATCTTCTTGAAAGTGGTGAAAGTATTGATTTATCGATAACAAGAGAAGAAATTCATCTGGATGATTTTACTTATCCTTTAAAAATCAAAGGAAGATGGAATAAAAAAGCAGGTAAAAAAGATATGATTATAACGAATAAATATCCTGATGCTGAAATACATTGTCTTGTAGGAAAACAAATTCTTAGCAAAAAAGAGAAAATAACTGATAATCTGATTGGATGGATGACAAATGCTCCATTTAAAATACCAGATTTTTTAAATGCTATTAAAAATACAGATAAAGAATTTTATCTTGTCAATCAAATGGACAAACAATTTTTTGTCATCATAACAGATGAATTTATTGAAAGTAGACAATTATGCCAAAAAATTACCGATAAGAAATTTACAATAGGAAATTATTCATTTGTAGATTGTGGAATGATAAATGAAAACAAAAAAAAGTAAAGGATTAGAAATAATAAAGGTGATTTATCCCTATTAAAATCATGATCGATTAAAAGTGTTTACAAAATAAAAAAATGTAGACACTTTTTATGTCTACATTTAAAAAGAGAATTGCTTTTAATTCAATTTTTCTTTTAACTTTGGACTTACTTTAAAATGAATTGTTTTTTGTGCTTTTATTTTTATTTCTTCTCCAGTAGCAGGATTTCTTCCTGTTCTAGCTTTTCTTTTACTTACTTTAAAGGTACCAAAGTTTTTAATATTAATGTTTTCATCTTTTTCTAAAAATTTTGAAAATACGATAAAAATAGCATCATAAACTTTTTCACAATCATTTTTAGGATAATCCGTTAACGTTGAAACAACTTCTAATATTTCTTCTTTGTTCATTATTTCTACTCCTATAACTTTAGTATAGGTATTTAAAGAAATTATAAACAATTTTTATAATAAGATTTTAATGTGTAAACATCACTTTGATTTAAAGATTGGTTAAAAATCATAAAATCATCTAAAAGCATAGAAATATCTAAGGCATAAATTCCAGTTCCATCTTGACCAATGTTGAAAGGAAAGTTGCTATCAAATGAAAGATATTTATCCAATTTACAAGTATATTCTAAAGAAAAGTTTACATAAAGCGAAATGCTATTTTCTTTCGCATTATAACTGATTAAAAGATGCATCCAACTATTTTTGTAATTTGAATGAGGATAATGAAGCATGGCATCCCATCGACTTTCTTTATCTTTTCCAAGATTTAATTTCATATCATTATCTCTTAATGAAAAACAAATTCCATCATTATATCCATTTGCCCAATCTTTATTGGAAAATAAACATGGATCCCCATAAGATGAATCAAAACGAACAAAAGTTGAAAGTGTAAAATCATTATTCTGAAATTGAAAATCTTTTATGGTTAAATAATTTTTATTACTTACTTGAATGGCTTTTCCAGTAATTCCTTGTTCATAAAGATTGACACCATGAGATATTACTTCATAATTTCCTGTTTGATCTTCACATTTTTCATCAAAATTTAGCCATAATGCAATATTTTTTTTATCAAAATATTGATAGAGTCCTTTTTCTTCATGAGCATTAGGAGTTTCGACTTCCTTTTCTGGTAAAGAGATAAAACGTTGTTGACCTTCAGGAAGATCTTTGAATAGATTTTTGGGTATATAGGAATCCCATGCACTATCTGCTTCAAAACCCAAATGATGAGCGACAATAGATGGAATGTCACGTATATATAAATTCTGAAGATTATCGGTCTTTAATATATTTTTATTTCTAGCTCCAAAGAAAATATATTTTTCATAATCACTGTATCCACCATGACTTTGATTTAATCCACCATGATCGGTCGTTACGATAAATAAAGTATTCTCTAGTCGTTGGAGTTTTTCAAGTTTATTGAAAATGGCATTGATATTAAAATCAAGATTTTTTAAAGCAGCAAAGTATTCCTCACTTTGATAACCATATTCATGACCCGCTTCATCTACGCTATCAAATTGTACAAAAAGAAGTTTTGGATCCTTTTCTTCAAGATAATATATGATTTTTTCAGCTAAGTCATCATCATTACTAGAATGTTCTTTATAAACATCGATATGACTTTCAACAATTCCATGATTAATAGGATCCCAATTACAAAATGAAGCTAACTCTGCTTCAGGATAGTATTGTCTTGTTTTCATAAAAATAGAAGGATATTGTTGATAAATTTGATTTTGTTTTTCTCGAATACTTGTGTTTGTAAATTGATGGATAGTTGGGATAACGCCAGTTAATAAAGAACCCCAACTTTGAGCACTAATCGTTGGATTTGCACTTAATGCTTCTTCAGTATAAGCATAATCTTTAAAAATTTCCATGATATGAGGAGTATTGGATTTATTAAAATTATGACCAGCACCATCAATACCAATAATGACAACTCTTTGTTGATTATCTTGCATGGTTTCACTACTTTCAAGTGTACTTGATACATCACCCGTAAGTGATTCACTACTACTTAAATCTTCTTCTACTATAGAAGAAATGTTTTGATGACAACTACTTAAAAGACATAACGACAATAATGCATAGCTTCTTTTTGTCTTCATATTATTTTCCCTTTCGAATTCTTATTTCCATTTTAATATAAAGATTTAAGAAATACTATCTTTTTTTTCAATTTTGAACTATTAAAAAAAAAACGATTATGCTATTCTTAAAATTTGACATTTAAATAATGAATAATTTAAATTAAAATGGAATAGGATTATCATTTTTTTTCATTTCAATGCATTAGATACTCTTTAGGTTTCTTTAAAATTTTTTCTGTTTTTTGTTTTAATAATCTAGAAAATCTCACATGTAATGTCTCTTAACAACATTTATCTGCTTCCTTTTATTAATTTATAGATTTATTTCATCAATTTATGTTATACTAAAATTAAATTAAGGAGTGTGTAAAATGAAAAAATCAATTCAATATAAAGTATTATCAACAATTATTCTTTTATTTATCGCTTTATTATCATTATCTTTTGGCTTTTTTGTAGCTAAAAATAGAACAGATGGCAATGTTGCTTATTGGATTTTTAAAATCATTGCAGTTTCATGGTTAGTTATCGAATGTATTACTTTATGGTTGCCATCTTCCAATTTTGGAAAATTATTTCCCATTACTTTTGTTGGTGTATTCGCACAAGGTATTCCTGCATTGATGAGAATTGGCTGGACTGGTGAAAATCCAAGAGTACCGATTGCTTTAATTTATGTTTGTTCTATTTTAATGTTTATTTTTATTGTATTTAGTTTGCTTTTTTCGATTTCGAATAAATCATTCAAAAAAGCAGAAAATCGTGCAAAACCTAGTTCAAATTATAAAGATGAATAAAAACTTTCGTTTATAAAAGGAATAAAAAGAATGAAAAAGGTTTGGAAGATTACTCGAAAATGTTTATTCATTATTTTAACGATTATCTTTTGTGTAATAATATATGAACTGGGTGGCGGCAGTATTTTTTATGCTTCTAATAAAAATTTTTATAAGAAAGTGGAAGCTTTAGAAAATAATTTAACTTACGAATCTGTGGAGGGTATAAAAACTTTTACTACCGATGAAGAGTTTAAAATTTTACAATTGAGTGACATACATATTGGCGCTGGAATTGTTTCCGGTGACAATGATAGAATGGCCTTAAAAGCTGTAGAAAAATTAATCCATTCTGCTCAACCAGATTTAGTAGTGATTACTGGAGATTTGGTTTATCCATCAAAAATACAATCTGGAAACACCGATAACTTAAAAGCATTGAAAATGCTTGCGAATACCATGGAAGCTTTACAAGTTTATTGGGCACCTGTTTTTGGAAATCATGATGCACAAAAAGGGGCCATGTATTCAAGAAAGCAATTAGGGGAATACCTTGAAAGTCTTTCTTATTGTTTATTTGAATGTGGACCGGAAGATATTGATGGCGTTGGAAATTATGTTATTAATATACAAAATTCTCAAAATAAGATTATACAATCGCTTTATTTTATGGATTCAAATGATTATCTTACGATTAGTGGTGATAAAGTTTCTGCTTTAGATAATGATTACGATCATATTCATCCAAATCAAATTGCTTGGTATGAAGCAAATATTCAAAAAATGAATCAATTCAATAAAGATAAAGGCTATGATGAAATTGTACCCTCTTCTTTATTTATGCATATTCCTTTTGTAGAATATAACGATGCTTATGAACAAGGCACTTTAATATTTGGAAATAAAAAAGAAAAAACTTGGAATGGTCCACAATATGGTATGTTTGAAAAAATAGTTGAATTAAAATCCACAAAAGCGGTTTTCTGTGGACATGATCATTTAAATAATTTTTCAGTAGAATATCAAGGAGTTCGTTTGACTTATGGAATGAGTATCGATTATATCGCTTATGTAACGACTAAGTTTTTATCTTCCCAAAGAGGTGGAACAACGATTCTTGTAAAACAAGATGGGACGCTTGATTTAGCACAACTCCCTTACAAACAAATCAAATAAAAAAAGGATGAGTGTATGGCAAATATTTTAGATTATGTTTATTGGCGTGGCGATTTATCTTTTAATAAATCCCATTTTAATGATATTGATAACTTAATTTTATCTGAAATCTGTTATATTGATTTTTCAAAAAGTGTAAAGAAATTTCCAAGTGAAGAACAAATAAGTTTAAAAGATGCAACAGATATTCTATTTGAACATGTCAAAAAAGAAGATATGGTTTTAGGCTTGATTGTTCCTAATTCGATTGTTGAACTTTGCGATAAAGCAAAAGATTGTAAACGTTTTGGAACAATTTTACTTTCAAATTATATCAATCAAGTAAGTAGTAAAACATCTTGTCAGTTTTCGGCTATGTGTTTTCATTTGTCGAGTGATCTCATTTATATTGCTTTTCGAGGAACAGATGACACCTTAATTGGTTGGCAAGAAAATTTAGATATGGTATGTAGTTACCCTGTTCCAGCACAGAAAAAAGCTGCTAATTATATCCATAAGATAGCCGAAATGTATCCTCAATGTAAGTTGATGATTGGTGGGCATTCAAAAGGTGGAAATTTAGCAACATATGGTGCAATCTATTGTGATGATTCCATTAAAGAAAGAATACTTAAAGTTTATTGTAATGATGGCCCTGGTTTTGTAAAAGAACGAGTGGATGAAACAAAATTTGAACTGATTCAAAATAAAATCGTTCGAATCATACCTCAAAATTCTGTAGTTGGTTTGATTTTTGATGAGTTTTGCGGACAAACAAAAATTGTGGAATCGAGTGTTCGAGGAATTAAGCAACATGATGGTTTTTCATGGCAAATTCAAGTCACATCATTTCGCTTAGTTGATCAAATATCCATCAATGCACAAAAACTCGATGAAGCGATTACAAAAATGCTGGGACGACTTTCAGAAGATGAACGAAAAGATTTAGCAAGTAATGTATATCAATTTGTAATTGAATTGAATAAAACGACTTTATTAGAAGTTCATAAAGACTCCATTCGTTTATTAAAATATTTAAACAAAATTAGTTCAAAAAACAAGAAGATTTTTATGGAGTTAATTTATAATTTTATTAAATATAAGCAATTATAAATAGTCATCCAATATTTAAAATAAAAAAACTTATTTCTTTGAAAGTAATGAAGATTTTATAAACAAAAAAATGCCAACAAAACGATTTTTAGTTTATTGACATTTTTTTTATGGCTATTTCTTAAAAAGTTTCTTTCACCCAGTTAGAAGTAATAAAATCCACACCCCAAGCAGCATATTGATTCGCAATATTTTGGTCATTTACAGTCCAAATATTGACTTTGATTCCATTTTCATGGCATAAATCAATTCTTTCCTTGGTAATAGAATTATAATGAGCATCGACATCTAAGTGATATTTTTTTAATGTTTCAATATGTTCTTCTTTAAATTCACATAGTAACCATTGAGCACTTTGTGTCGAGGATAACTCACGCAAAACAATTAAGTCTTCTAAAATAAAAGAAATAAAAACAGTTTGTTTTAGCATATCTAAGGAATCCACTATATCTAAAATTTCTTTCATTTGTTCTTTTGTGAAAACTTGTTTTAATTCACAAACAGCAACTTTATTGTATTTTTTACAAACGCGAAAATATTCAACCATTTCAGGAATTCTTAAATCATTTCTTAAAGTATAATTATCAATATCGGGTAAAAGAACTTGACGGACAATATCGAAACTATTTTTTTCAACATTAAAATCTACTAATCCATTTGTAATACGTGAGGGTGTTTCATCATGAATCGTAATATAATGACCATCATTTGTAACATGAACATCTGTTTCAATACCATAAAACTCTGAAATGGCTCCAGCAGCACTAAAGGCTACTAGTGTATTTTCTTTTTCAAATTGAGAATAGCCACGATGAGCTATCATTTTAGGTTTATTCATACTTTTTTGCTCCTTTTTTTATTATGTTATTTATATTTATTATAAAATTCAAGAAAAAACATTTCTATAAAAATGCTGAAATAGGCAATATCTAACATTAAAAAATAAAATAATTTAGATATTTCAAGAAATTATTTTCAAAACAGGCGAAATATTATATAATAATTTTAAGTTAATCTAATACGAAATGGAGAAAAATATGGAAATTTTAAAGAAATACTCGAAGTGGATTTTAGTATGTTTCGTTTTAATTGGTTTTATTTTCTTGTTTTTACCTTGTGGTGCTTATGAATATGAAGGAAATGTGGATTATTTGTCAAATGGTTTTCAAATGATTTTTGGAAGAAAAGATCAAGGTTATGTTATTTTTGGTTTTAATGTTTTAGGTTTTATACTTTTCTTATTTTTAATCTTGTGCCTGATAATTCCTTGGATTAAAATTAAGTATACTTTTATAATTGAAACCACCTTGCTTTTCATTTCTTGTTTCCTTTATGGATTTTTACCTATAACAGTGAATCATGAAAGACGAGAAGTTCATTCTTTATTTAAAGGGCAAATTGCTCTTTATATAGGCTTAATCTTTCTTATACTTGCTTTAATAATTAGTATTTATAAGCTTTTGTTAGTGTTAAAAAAGGAAAAAAATAGTAAATAACTTACAGCTTGATAAAAATATACTACCCTAAAGGGTAGGGGATGTTTTAAAAAACTAACCTTTAGGATGGTGCTATCAAAAATAGAAAAGATTATAATATTTTATATTATTATGGGTTTTTGTTATGCCCTTAAATTGTGCAAAATGAAACACAATTGAATATTATAGGAGAGTGATTTTTTGACATAAAAAGTTATGAGTGAATTGATAGTACCAATTACTGGCAATATTTGTCATTAAATTGACAAGAAAAATGAAGTAGGTTTATTATTAAAATTGACAAATTAGTCAAAAAAAAGGAGAAAAAATATGAAAAACAAAAGAAAAAGTATTATTTTAGCAGCTTCTATTTTAGGAAGTGTTGCTATCGTTTCAACAGGCTTTGCAGCATGGGTAATTACTATTGATAAAGGTACTACTGCAACAGGTAATATTGAAGTAGATACTGTTTCAGATGGATCAATAGTTTTAACTGCTGGTGATGTATCTAACTCAATTGTTTTTGGTGCAAGAGAAAAAACAAATACAATACAAAATTCTTGGTTGGTTTATTCTGATACTGCAAAGAATGAAAATTTGACAGCTAACGTTACTCTTACTGTAGTGGGTAAAGAATATTTAGATACTACCACTCCATTTACTTATACATTAGAAGAGGTAGCTGGCGAAGGTAATAGCACTCCATATGCTGCTGCAGTAACTGCAGGGTATGTTACTTCCTTGGATAATGTAAGTGTTATATTTTCTAATGTGAATGAAGATAATCAAGCAACTGTTACTTTAACTTTCAGTTGGGGAACATACTTTAACAATACAAATCCAATAGATTTTTATAATACTTATGCTGCTGATGCAAAAAGAACTGAATCTGGTCCAACATACGCTGAAGAAGCAGAAACAGTATTAGGTTCCGATACATTTAAAAATTTAGCAAATGCAAAATTCAAATTAACAGTAACTCCAAAGAGAAAAAATTAATTAGGAGGTAGTGATTATTTATGGCTAAATTAACAAAAAAATCTTATAAAAGAAGAAGAGTTGTAATGGGACTAGCTTTATTTATGTCCATTGCCTTAATTTCAACGGGTTTTGCAGCTTGGGTTATCTCTTCACAATCAAAAGACAATGGTTCAGGTAATGTAACAGTAGGTACTATTTCAGATAAGAGTATCGAAATTACAATTAATAATAAGAACGATTTAGGTACATTTAAATTTGAACCTGATAAAAATGATACTACAGGTCGTGTAAGATATGAAGGTAATGGTAGTGAAAATTATGAATCATTAACAGTAACAATTTCTGGCTCAGTAACAAATCCAAATTACCTTGGTTCTTTAACAATTAAACTTGTAGAATTAAATCCAGAGACGAATGAGGAAATAGCATTAGATTCATCTAATTTAAAAGCAGCTTCAGACAAAAACTATATTGGTTTACCAGATTGTTTTTATGAAGAAGTTGAATTAAAAGGTACGGATGCGTATACTTCTTCTGATGAAAGTAAAGGAACATTTGAATATGATATTACTTTTACATGGGGAAGCGAGTTTGGCTTAGTAAATCCTAGTATTTATTATGATGAAGAAGGAAGCGATGTACCAGATAGTAATATGTTACAAACACTAGTAGATTTAAGAAACACTATTTATGGAACTTCTGATGTTGTTGGTGGCGAACAAGACACAAATACTAATAGTCCTAAATATAAAGTTATTGTTACAGCAACTTCTAATTAATTTTAAAATATTATGACTTCCGTTGAAATTATTTCTTTAATTGTTACTTTTATCGGAGTCGCAAGCTTTGCTGCTGTTTTTACTATACTATATCATTCCTATTCGGTTTCTACAATGAATGAAATTCATTTAGGAAAAAGAGATATTGAATTAATAGATGAAATCATTTATGAAAAACAGGAGAATGTAAAAAAAAGAAGAAAAGTATCTAAATTAATAAAAACGATTCTTTTCTATGTAGTATTAATAATAATAATACCTATATTTATTTTTTCACTTATAAATAAGATACAGGGAAATACAACCATGATTGGAAATCAAACCATCATGGTTGTCGCCTCTGGTTCAATGAGTGAAAAAAATGAAGCAAACGACTATTTAGTAACAAATCAACTTAATAATCAATTTCAAACCTACGATATCATTACTTTACAAAAAGTAAAAAATGCTGATGAATTGAAAGTTTATGATGTCATTGCTTTTAAAAACGACCAAGGAATGAATGTCATTCACCGTATTATTTCGATGCAATATGAAAATGGTGTTTTGACATTTACAACTCGTGGAGATGCGAATAATGCTTCCGATAAATATCATCCGACATTTGAAGACGTTATTGGTAAATACTCTGACAAACGGATAAAAGCACTAGGTATTTTTATTGTATTTTTTCAATCTTATCCAGGAATTATAACGATTGTATCGTTGGTTTATTGTTTAATTATGATCGATAGGATTAATTCAAAGGTTGCTAAAGTTCAAGAAGAACGTGTTTCACATCTATCTCAAATTATAGAACAGATTAAAGAAGATAATATTAATGATTTAAAAGCCGTTTATAAAGAAACGATTTATTATAAAGGTTTTGCCTATCATTTCGATGATAAGGGATTTATCGAAAAAACAGAAATTCAAGATGAAAATGTCTTGAAAAGAACAGATCACACAATTATTAAAGTAACAGAAAATAAAGATTCATCCCAAGTGATAAATGAAATCAATATGGATGAAAAGAGTAAAGGAGAGCAATAATATGAAAGCTAAACCCTATTTTACAAGAAAAAATCTCATTGTGATTGCGTTAGCATTCTTTTATGGATTTATAATGATTTTTACTGGTTTATGCATTGACGGAAATCATAGCTTAGTCAGTAAGAAAAATCCTATCAATTCCATAGCGGAAGCATTAAATTTTAAGGTAATTGAAGCAGGCGTAGGAGGATTTTTATGTTTAATCCTTGTTGCTTTATATATCGTTGTATTTGTAGCATCGATGATTTATGAAATGCGTTTTGCCATGGTCAATCAAAAGAAACTTTATAGTGGTAAAATGATTTTAACTTATGCCATTACTTTGTTATCTTGTGTTTTATTATCTCTTGGTTTAGGACTTGTTATCCAATCTCCATTGACCAAAGAAAATTTGGTGAATCTTTTAACATTTGTTGGTCAATCCATGCTTTTATCCTTCCTTATTTATTTGGTTTTATTTATTTTTATAAGTGCTATTGTTATGCTTGTAGTGAATTTCTTACTAGTAGATAAACCATTTAAATTCTTTACAAAAGGAAATGAAATTCCTGAATTTGAAGAAGATAACGATAGTGAATCCAACCTTTTAAATAGTTTTGATGCAACGGGCAATTTAAATGGTAATTTAAATTCAAGTGGTTCCATGATTTCTAGTGTTGCTCCAAGTATGAGTACTTTACCTGCAAGTGAAGAAGAAATTCAAAAAGTAGAGCAATTAGATAACCGTGAAAAAGTCTTTCCAACTTTATCGACGATCGATTCAAAATATGATGGTTATGCTGTGGAAACAATGCCTACCGATGATGTTACATTAGAAGAATTATGTGTTCGATTTCGAAATTATTTAGCGAAAGATGAACAATTATATTTTGATTTAGACACAATAAGAATTTTTATAAGTGGATTTGCTGCTTCTCATTTCATGATTTTAGAAGGTTTAAGTGGAACGGGTAAATCATCTTTACCTCGATATTTTGCTAAGTTTATTCATGCAAATGTATTATTTGTTCCCGTACAAGCTACATGGCGTGATAAAAGTAATATATTAGGTTACTTTAATGATTTTTCTAAAATTTATAGTGAAACAGATTTTCTAACTTATTTATATGAATCCAATTATAATCCAGATCAAATTCATTTATTCGTATTAGATGAAATGAATATTTCACGTATAGAATATTATTTTGCAGATTTCTTATCCGTTTTGGAATTTCCTGAGGAAGAATGGAAACTTAGAGTAATGCAGTTACCTTATAATTTCATTCCACCAGCTAAATTAGAAAATGGTAATATTTCGATATTGAATAATGCTTATTTTATTGGAACGGCTAATAAAGATGATTCAACTTTCTCTATTGCAGACAAAGTATATGATAGAGCAATTACCATTGATTTTGATAACCGAAATATTCCTTTTGAAGTCAAAGAAGAAACTTCTACCCTTCATTTAAGCAAAAGTAAATTCCATGATTTATTCCAACAAGCTTTAAATAATAAAGAAAATAGAATGAATGAAAGTGATTATCAAAAATTTCAAACCATTACGGATTATATTTATGAAGAATTTGATGTTACATTCGGTAACCGTATCTTAACACAAATTGATGTATTGGTTCCAACATTCATCGCTTGTGGTGGAAAAAAAGAAGATGCACTTGACTTTTTATTATCACGAAAAGTCATTGCAAAATTAGAAGGTCGTTTTGAAGAATATGTTAAAAATAGTTTAAAACGTTTATTGGTTTTAATTGAAAAAACATATGGTATGAATACTTTTAAAAGAAGTGAAAAAGAAATTAATAGTTTAATTAGAAAGTTATAAGGATAGTATGAAAATTAATGAAGAACTTTATTTAAAAAAGATTACTTTAGAAATAAAAAAATATTTAAAAGAAAATTCTGAAGTTCAATCCTTTTATGATCATTTAGATAGTTTAGATCTCAAATCATTACAGGATTTGTCTTTTGACAATGATTTAAAGTTCTTTGATAAGATTCATTTCATCATAAGTGTTATTATTTCGATTATCGTTCATCCTCATATATCTAATAAAGGAGAAGATATTGTCTTAAGATCCGATCAGGTTCATTCTTTACAAAACGATATGTTTTTGAAAACCATCAAAGATGCTCGTTTATGGAAACATAATAAAGACAAAGAAATGATTCCTGAAAATGTTCATTATTATCAAAATGTAGATGAATTAAGAATTTATGAAAACATATTTATTGTTATGCTCATTAATATCCTTAGCAGTGAATTAAATAAATATAATGAGTTTTATACGAGAATGATATTGACTTACCAGAATGAAGAACATTTATCTTTAAGTCAAGATAAGGTGCAAATAGCATTTGACCGAATTGAAATTTTACAGAAAAAAATAAGAAAGTTAAAAGATACTTATTTTTATAAAGAAATCGCCAAAGGTGGGAAAACAACTTTAAGGCAAATTACACCAACGAATATTTTATTAAAAGATCGTTTGTATAATTATTGTTTTAAATTCTATCGTGAATTGATTTCTTATGAGGATAAAGAAAATCTACAAGATGATTTCTTAGTATATTATTCTATTTTGTTTTTAAAATCACTTAAAGAATTAGACTTTAAATTATTCGTCACGAAAAAAGATAAACTTCCATTAAGCGATTTAAAAACAATACCTTCTTTAACTTTCCATCATTTAAAATTTAAATTACAATTGACTTTCGATTTTCAATTAAAAGCTTTAAGATTTACGATCATCCATAAAGATATTAAAAATTTAAAAACAGATCATTTATTGTTGATTGATTCTCAATCGTCATGGATGAATGCATTCGAAAAAATAACCAATGTAGAAAAATCTTCTTTCTTTTCGATCGAGGTTCTTTCTTTATGGAATCGAACTTTTATGGAAGAAGATAAATGGAAGAGTATTCAACAAAATATCTTATCAGAAAAAGAAATGGCTTTACAATATTTACAAGATCATTTAAGAGAAATCAAAGGTAGTGAAAAAATATATTCTGTTTATTGTCCAGTTTGTAAAAGTAAAAGTATTTTGAAAAATGAAAGTCAAGAGATTTACCAATGTGAACAATGTCATACCATTTATACTTTTACGGGTAGTCAACAAAAAGAAGATACCATTTGGTTTATCCATTTAAAGAGGTGATAGCATGGAAGAAGAAAAAAATAAAGTAATGATATCCATTCAAGATTTACATAAATCTTATGGAAAAAAAGAAGTTCTTCTAGGCATCAACTTAGAAGTATATAAAGGTGAATTATTTGGCTTTATTGGTAGAAATGGAATTGGAAAATCGACAACCATTGATTGTATGATAGGAGCAAAAAAATTCGAAAAAGGAACGATTATCTTAAATGGTTTTGACATTCGTAAAGAACCCTTACTTGCTAAAACAACATTTGGATATGTTGCCAGTGAACCTACGGTTTATGAAGTGATGAGTGGTTATGATTATCTTGAATTTATCGCGAGTGTTTATGGAATAAGTGAAATCAATTTTCACCAAAATTATCAATATTTAATTTCTCGTCTTTCATTAAGTGAAAATGATTTAAAACTTCCAGTAGGAAATTATTCACATGGTATGAAACAAAAATTATGCTTAATTGCTAGTTTGCTTCATAATCCAGACATTTGGATATTAGATGAACCTACTGTTGGACTAGATATTATGGCTGTTGAAGAACTAAAAAAGATGATGAAGGAATATGCCAATCATCAAAAAACAGTTTTTGTAACATCTCATAATATTGAATTGATGGCAAAAATTTGTGATCGTGTTGCCATTATCAATAATGGTGTTGTCGTACAATTATTGGATTTAAATAAAGATCCAAATCGTCGTTTACAATTACCAAGAATTTTCTTAGAAACATACGGAGGATAGCAATGTTAAATCTATTAGCAAAAGACTTTAAGTTAATATTTGCGCGAAAAGATGATTTAAAGAAACAAATCTTATCTTCTCTTTTTGTTGCGATGATTATGATCGCCTTAATTGCAATAGAAACATTTATATTCCAAGTAATTTTGAAAAAAATTAAAAACTTTTATCAAGCTCCGATTACTTTCTTGACTTTGTTTTTATTTATCATTTCGGTTTTAATGATGATATTTATGATGATTCAGGCAAAGAAATTATTTTTTAATCCACTCGATATGGAACAACTTCATGCTCATCCGATTAGTAATGGACAAATTATTGCTTCCAAATTGATATTCTTGTTTTTAATGCACTATGTTACCTCCTTATTGTTTACCTATCCATTGTTTATTTCCTATGGATTAACTTTCTATAAAGCAAAAGTGTTTTATTATGTTGCTTTATTTTATCCATTGTTATCTTTCTTATTTGAAATGGGTATTGCTTTAATTTTTGTTTATCCTTTAAAAAAGATTTCTGATTGGTTAAAAAAGCATATCGTGATTCAATTTGGGATATCCATCATTTTCATCTTTCTTCTTACTTTTTTATATAGTAAAGTATTAAGTGTATTTATTCAATTAGTGGCTTCTAATCAACTAAATAGTATTTTTTCAGAAGATTTTATCCAACAACTTCTTATCGCTAAAAAATATTTTATTCCAAGTAATTTTTTAGCGGAAGCTTTTATCAATGGAAATCAAAGATATTTATTTTTATATCTTTTGATTGGATTTGGTGTTTTTTCTTTAGGACTCATCGTGAGTATTTTATCTTTTAATTATGATAAGAATTCAATCCATTCACTCCAACTTTTAAAGAAAGAACATACGATAAAAATAATGAATTCAACGAAAGCATTAATTAAAAAAGAGTTAATATTATTATTTAAAGATTCTGGCTATATTCTTTCCTTTACCGGTTTATTAGTGGTTCAACCATTTTTAGCTTATTTAGTCATTCATGCTCTAAATACAATCTTTCGATCTGGTACTTTCTCTTATTATTTAACCATGCTACCTAATTTTATTCCTTTAATTGATATTTTATTAATTATGTTATTTTCATTAATTATCAGTCAAGGAGCGAATCATTATATTACAATGGAAAATAAAAATATTCGTTTAATGAAAATTATACCCATTAGTTTATTTAAGCAACTTGGTGTAAAAGTCTTACTTCCTTTTACGCTATCGATTGTATCTTTAGTGGTTACCATTTTAACTTTAGGTATTGGAAAAGTTATTTCTTGGAATACAGCATTCTTTGCTTTTATCTTGACGAGTGCCATTTTGGCGATTTTTGATATTGTATCTTTGTATGAAGAGTTACATATTAAAAGAAATAAACCAAGAAATATCTTTATGTCTTCTTTATATTCTTATTTATTACCAGTTATTTATTTTGTGATAACCATTGTTTTATCTTATTTTGGTTTATCCATTTATCTTGTTTATCTTTTAGGTTTACTTGGATTGCTTTTAGCGAGTTTACCTTATACCATACACATGAAGAAAAAAGTGGCAAGTTTATTTTTAGAAATGGAGATGGTGAATTAATATGAAAAAGAAAAATCTGATTATATTATTACTTATACCATTTATCATTTCTTTATTAGGTATTGTTACGATTAATGTAACTTTCAATTTAATTGACAATGATATCTTAGCTATCAAATGGGATTATGCGGATATGGAAGGTTTCAAAGTGAATAATAAATATAAATTAGAAGCCTATGGTGTCAGTGATAGCAAATATCCTGTAAGTATGGGAAATCAATTAACATGGTCATTGAAAAATAAAAATAGTATGGATGAAGAACTTCATGCGGAAGTGATAAAAGAAAATAATGATTTTTATTTAAAAACATTGAGTGTAGGGGAAGTCATTATCACTTGCTCGAATGAAAAAGGAAATGTATTTCGCTCTATGAATGCCATTATCTTTAATGATGGCGCTATTATTGTGAATCCAAAAATTAAAAGCAGTCAAAATAACATCGATTCAACGATTTATTATGGTGAATATGATTTAAAGAATCAACAAAAAGTTAAAGCCAAAATTGAATATGAAATTAAAACAATACCAGAAACTTTTAAAGAGGATATTTATATTCAAGATATGAGTAGTAACATTGAAATGTCATTGGAAACAGGTACAATTCAAGTTAAAGATTCTGGAAAGGCCTTTATAACTTTTGCTCATCGTCATGATCGAATTGATGCGACTACGTTACAATTTGAAATTGTGGATGAGGGAGTCAATGTCTATACTTATGATGACTTATTAATGTGTACAAATGCTTCTAAAGATGGTGAAATTGTAGTTTTAAGAAAGTCTTTTGAATCACTGGACAATGTCGCCTTAATGGATGAAAATAATGTTACTTTATTTGGTAATTATAATGAAACTACTAAGAAATATAATTTTGCAAATGAAGTTTATCGATTTGAAACGACTTATAATAAGGAATATATTGAGCAATGGAATGATTTTGCTAGTAAAAAGAGTGAATATAATGAAATTACTAGTCAAGTTATCGCTGGATTACATATACAGAAGGATTTTTATGGAAATGGATATACTTTAAACTTCCATAATTTAACATATCCTTATCAAGTATTGAAAGTTACAGGAGATGATGGTAAGGTATATGATGTACCTCAATTGACAAGTGATAATTTGTTTAGAGGACCTTTATCTTTCTATACATTAGGTGATCCAAATGGTTTACCACTCATTACTGCCTTTGGTCAAGATAATTCAGGAATGTATGTAGAAGGAAATAATATTTTGATAAATGATATTAATGTAAAAAACTGTGATTTTGGTAATACATTATCCAATTTGACCTATGTGGGAACCGTAATGGACTTAAATGGAAGTAATATTACCATTCAAAATTCAAGATTAGCAAACGGAAAGAATGTTTTAAGAAGTTTTTCTTCGTATAATGTAACCATTGATAATTGTATGTTGAGTAGTTCTCGAAATTTCTTAATTACAACGGGTGCGAATGAATATGAAAAAATTATTGGTAATCAACCTGTGGAATTTACTTTATCCGATGGAAGTAAATTAACAAGTACGGCAAGTGATTATTTAAAACCAAATGCTGAAGGTGATAAAATAGTGACGGCTTATATTTCTGGCGATTATAGTGATTCAGAAAAGATGAAAGAATCGATTTTGTCGATGGATAAAGCTTTAAATGATGAAAGTAAAGTAAAAGATATCTATAAAGGAAGTATGCGAATTCATAATTGTTTATTTTATCAAAGTGGGATTTCAGCCATCGCTTTAGAGTCTTACTTTAATGGCCCTTACTTATTTGCTAAAGCTCCTTCTTTAATTGGTTCATTATTTTCATCGGTTAGTTATGAAGATCGTCCGTTAGTTCCTCTTGAACCTGAAAATGTTTCTGGAATATCTTATCCAGTAAAAGTGAATATTTCTGGAAACACGAGATTTTATGATTATAAAAAGTTGGATACTTTAGATATTTCTGGACTAATTAGTGAAAATATTTCAGCGATTGCCAATTCCATTTTGGATCAAGAAATTCGTAAAATAACGATTGATGATATCTTCCCAATAAAAGATATGTTGATTCAACAGGCTCAAAGTAATGATTGTATTTATCATTACACAAATGAAGAGGGCTCAGCATCCTACTTTAACATTCCTATTGCTTATTATGGTGGAGGATTAAATCTTTCCGAAGTAACGTATGAGCAATATGATCATAGTGAATGCTTAAGTCAAAATATACCAATTGATTTATTAAGTAATTACATTCATTTACCATCTGGTGAAGGAACGATGCAACAAATGAAATATTTGATGATTAAAACGGTAACAACCGTAACAGGATATCAACCTTTCCAATTTGTATGTACTTCCAATAAGTCACCATTATTGGAAGAAACTTTCAATAAAGCACCAAGTGTCGA